>CAYWKU010000008.1:0-143852 GCA_964459325.1 uncultured bacterium
TCGCTCACCCACACAAGCAAGTTGTGTGGGCTATCAACTATATGGAAACCACGGGCTTCCAGCCCGTGGAGCTTCACATCTATGCCCACAGCCCCGGACTTCAGTCCGGGGGTATGCAGGTCTCTCCCACAACCTGTTGACTACCCGATTGCGGGCGGTTTACACTTGATACGAACAAAATCGCGCGGTCGCTTTTCCAATAGATAAAATCCTTCCGACAGAAAGGAACATAGCCCATCAACCGCATATCCGACAGGCAGCGGGACGTGGCCCGCTTTTACGATAAGCTCAAGTACGGCCTGGAGACCGACGACCCCTTCATCGGCCGGTATCTCCTCGGAACGGTGGGCCTGACCGAGCGCGACCTCGCCGGCCAGCGAGTGCTCGAAGTCGGCATCGGCCGCGGCAACTGGACGATGGCGCTCTCGAAACACGCCCGCTCCTACGCCGGGGCCGACATCAGCATGGACAGCCTCAAGCACGTTAAGGAGCGCTTTACGACCCGGGTGGTTCAATCGAACATCACCGCCCTTCCCTTCCCCTCCGATTATTTCGACCGGGTCTTCGGCATCGGCGTATTGCCCGCCGTTGAGCATGACCGGGAGGGATTTGGCGAGCTTGCGCGGGTGGTCAAGCCCGGCGGGCGATTGCACCTTTTCTGTTACGGCAAAGTCTGGCCGCGCAACCTTATTCGCGACGCCGTCTACTACGCCACCCGCAACCTTTCCGGGGATAAGCAGCGCAAGATATGCTACCAGTTCGCCCGGCTGGGCAAACTTCCGGCGCCCGAATCGGTGCTTTTCCGCAACGAGCTCGAGTTTGCGCTTCTGGACTGGTACCTGGCGCCCATTCAGAACCGTCACTCTTACCGGCAGATTGCCCGTTGGATGAGGCGGGAGGGCGTTACGCCGTTGCGGTTCAGCCCCTACCCCCACCGGTCACGTTTTTTACTGCACCGGCTGGCGGCGCGGATGCCGGTGCTGGACTCGGCGGTATCGCCGGATTTCTTCGCCGAAGGGGTAAAGGCGTGATAATACTTGGCATCGTGGGCGGCTTTCACGACCCCGCCGCGTGCCTTTTGGCCGACGGCAAGGTGGTGGCGGTGGCCGAGGAGGAGCGGTTTACCGGCGTCAAGCACGATTACGGCTCCTTCCCCGACAACGCCGCCGATTACTGCCTGCGCGAGGCGGGGCTGTTATGGATGGACGTGGACGCCGTGGCCTACCCCTTCGACCACGAGTTCCTCATAAAATCCAACCTGGAAGTGGAGCCGTGGCGGTCAGAATTCGCCCGCGACCGGCTGCCGATGCTGAGGTTCAAAGAATACTTCGGCTCCATCCTGCTTCGGGTGAAAACGTGGTGCGCCCAGCGGGGCCTGCCGGAGCCGGTCTTCGTGGACCATCACGCATCGCACCTGGCGGGAGCGTTGTACGGCTCGGATTTCGACCGGGCGGCGCTGCTTTCCATAGATTCAAGGGGCGAGCTTCATTCGACTGTCACCGCCGTCGGCGAGGGGGATAAAATCAGCGAGCTGAACCGCATCGCCCTACCCCATTCGCTGGGAATGCTTTACACCGGCGTTACCGGCTTCCTCGGCTACCGGCCCTACGACGGCGAAGGCACGGTCATGGGACTGGCCCCTTACGGCGAAGACCGCTACCCGGAACTTTTCAACAAAATCGCGTGGGAAAAAAACGGCGGCTTCGAGTGCGAGCCGGGCTACCTGTGGAACTCGCGCACCGACGGCTTCCTCTCCAACCCGGACCCCTTGGCGGAGCATTTCGGGGAAGCCAGACCCTACCGCCCCGACCCGCGCAACGGCGCCGACGAGCATATCGCGTGCAGCCTCCAGGCCCGATTGACCGCCATTGTCAAAAGCATGGCGCATAATCTTATCGAAAGCGTCGGCTGCCGGAAACTTTGCATCGCCGGAGGCGTGGGGCTTAACTCGAAACTGAACGGGGAGTTATACGAGCTGGACTGCGTGGACGAACTGTACGTGTTTCCGCTGGCCAACGACGCCGGTTGCGCCGTGGGGGCGGCTTATCACGTGTATAAAGAAAGGACGGGCAGGCGGCCCGAGCCGCTTCGGCACGTTTTCCTGGGGCCGGGTTTCAGCGACTCCGAAGCCCGCCTCGCCGCCGAAAGCTCCGGCCATGCCCTCTCCGAACCGGCGGACATGGCCGGGGAAGTGGCGAACCTGCTGGCGGAGGGGAAGGTGGTCGGATGGGTGCAGGGGCGGATGGAAGCCGGCCCGCGAGCCCTGGGTGGCAGGTCTATAATGGCCGACCCCTCCCGCATCGAAATAAAGGACGCGGTTAACGAGCGGGTTAAGCGCCGGGAGCCGTGGCGGCCCTTCGCGGCCACAATCGCGGATACTCATGCCGCGCAATACCTCGAATCACCCGGCGACGCGCGGTTCATGATAACCTGCTACAGGGTCAAAGCCGAAGCGCGGGAGCGGCTGGCGGGGGCGTCGCACATAGACGGCACCAACCGGGCGCAGGTTATCGGGCGGGACGAAAACCCGCTCTATTACGATGTTGTAACAAAATTCGGCGAAAAAACGGGCACTTACGGCGTGCTAAACACCAGCTTCAACCTCAAAGGCAAGCCCATCGTACGCACTCCCGCCGACGCGGTGGAGGTTTTTGAATCCAGCGGCATGGACGCGCTGGCGGTGCGGCGCTACCTTCTGGTGAAATCATGAACGTGTTCGGGCTACCGGTCGACCAATACCAGCGCTACCGCATCGCGGCGGACGCGGTGAACGCCCTGCGCGAGGGCCGCCGGGGCATGAAAATCCTCGAAGTGGGTGGATACCCGCCCCGGCTGGGGCATTTCCTGCCGGACGACCAGGTGCTGGTGACCGACACCGTCGAGGCTGAGGAGCCGGGTTACATGAGGGCGGACGCTATGAGTCTGCCCTTCGGCGATAAATCCTTCGACGGGGCGATTTCGCTGGACGTGCTCGAGCATATTCCGCCGGAAGAACGGGAGGGATTCATCGCTGAGGTGGCGCGGGTGGCCGGGTCTTTTCTGGTCATCGCCGCTCCCTTCGACGACGGGAACGGGATAATATCGGGCGCGGAGGAGGCGATTTTCGAGTTTGTGCGGGAAAATCACGACTACGAGCACGAATATTTACAGCAGCACATCAGATATGGGCTTCCAGGTATCGAGGATACAATAAAATATTTTCACAAGGAGGGTTGGCATATTCATACCCTTGGCAACGGGTACTTTCCGCACTGGTTATCAATGATTCTGCTTGAATATACCTCCGAAATTGACTCGAAGCTTGAAATAATAAGGGATAAGCTGCGGGAATATATGAATTATCACTTCTATACGCATGACAACCGCGAGCCGGCTTACCGCCACGCGATAGTGGCGTCGCGGGCCGGTTTCTCCGAGTCTCAGAGGGCCGGGTTGCACAAAATTGCATCACCCGACCCTCCGGCAAAGTGGCCGCCGATGGAGTATGTCCACACGCTGGTGGAAATGGCGCGGCTGGACACTCAGAGGCGGCTGGAGGGGAAAATCGAGGGGCTGGAGCACGATTTGGCCGCCCGGGAGGAGGAGATACGCCATTTGAAGGCCTACGTTTCCGAGCTGGAGGATTTCGCGGGCAAGGTCAAAAGCCTCATGCCCTACAGGATTTACGAGAAGCTGTTCAAGTAGGCGCGGCACTCTTGCCGCGCATTCCAGGGCACCCCTTGGGGTGCCCGACAGGAGTGTCGGGCCTACGAGGAGCGAAATGTGAGGTAATTTATGCTGGCCAAAGTCACATGCATACCGTGTTATTTCAAACAGGCGCTTTCAGGCGCCGATTTCATGGGGGCGAGCGAGGAGACGAAGCTGGCGATGATGCACGAAGTGGCCCGGCTGGCGCCCGACCTCGGCCTTAACGCCACCCCGGCCCACAACTCGAGCATCGTCATCAAGGCCGCGAACAAAATCATGGGCGTCGAAGACCCTTACCGGGACGAAAAGAAAAAGTACAACGCCATGGCGCTGGAGCTGTACCCTCGCCTGCTAAACATAGCCGACTCCTCCGAAAACCCGCTGGAGACGGCGGCGAAACTGTCGGTGGTGGGCAACATCATCGACCTGGGCATCCGCTCGGAGATAAACATTGACGCCACCATCGAGCAGGTGCTCGGGGCCGGGTTCGTCCTGGACAGGTCCGCCCGGCTGATGGAGCTGCTCGAGCGGCCCCGGCGGGTGCTGTACCTTGTGGACAACGCCGGGGAGGTTGTGTTCGATAAGCTGTTCGTCCGGAAACTCATGGATAACGGTCACGAGGTGACGGTGGGGGTAAAGTCCGGCCCCATCCTGAACGACGCCACCGCCGAAGACGCCCGCGAGGTGGGCATGGACGAGGTTACCGAAGTGGTGGAGACCGGCTCGGATAACGCGGGCACCGACCTGGAGACATGCTCGAAGGAATTCTTGAAACTGTTCCAGTCGGCGGAGGTGGTGATTGCCAAGGGCCAGGCCAATTACGAGACCCTGGAAGGCGCCCGGCGGGAGCTGTTTATCATACTGAAAACCAAGTGCGAGACGGTGGCCCGAGACGTAGGAGTGCCGCTGGGGGAACTGGTGTTTTTCGAGAATCGGAGGGTGGCTTCGATGGAGCGGCTTTCCGAGTTCGGGGAGCAGTGTTTTCATTGATTTGAAATCGGCCTTATATTATTGAGCGGGTAGCCCGGCTTAGAGCCCGAGTTGGATAGTGGATAGCGGCGAAGCCGCAGTGGATAGCCCACACAACTCGTTGTGTGGGCGCCGAAGGCGCATGAGAAATAAGAACAATGCATGGAACTAATGAAATTCTTCCATAATTCTCCTGTTGCTTGCGCAACACAGCTTACGCTTCGCTTTAAGCTGTGCTATATTATTATCTGGAAACGGATATGACCGGCGACAAAGAAATACGAAGCACCATAATGAAGATGGTGGAGAAGCTGAAAGCCGAATACAGGCCGGAAAAGATTATATTGTTCGGCTCCTACGCATCCGGCGAACCTACCGCCGATAGCGACATTGACCTGTTGATTATCAAGAACACGGAAAAGCGCCCTATAGACCGCTGGAGCGAAGTGAAGCGGCTGCTCAGGGATACAAACCGAACCCTCCCCGTCTCCCCATTTGTGTACACTGAAAAGGAAATAGAGGACCGAAGGGCTGTAAAAGACTTTTTCATAGAGGAGATTCTCGAAAACGGGGAAGTGCTGCATGGATGAGGCTTTCAAAAGACAGGCTGATGAATGGTTTGAAAGAGGCCGCCATGATATTGAAACCGCTCAATTTCTATATGAGCAACGCGGTTACACGGATGTTATAGCCTACCACATCCAACAAGCCATCGAAAAATATTTGAAGGGTTATCTTGTACTGGACGGGAAAAAGCCACCGAAAATCCACGAACTTGACACCTTACTCGCGCACATATCAACCTTTGACACGAGTTTAGATGACTTTCTGGAGTTATGTGAAAAATCCTCAAGATATTATATCGAGGAGCGTTATCCTCCGGGCCCACCTGTACAATATGAATACGAAGAAATTGAAACTGACTTGGAGACTGCATGGAACTTAATCAGATTGATTGAGGAAAAAGCGGGAATCGCAAAAGGTTAACATCTATTCAATTACCAGTTTTCATACCTGTCCAAAAACGGTTTTGTAATTGGACAGCATATGCCTGTTTCGAGCATGAGCATTTTTCACAAGGAGAACAGACAAGGGGCTTAAGCCCCTTGTCCGGGGCTTTTCGAGAAGTTTTTTGAATGAAATCGCAGGAATTTGCTATGACCTCCTATTTTGGACAGCATATGCCACACAGAGTGAACCAGGTTTTTGGATTATTTGCATACTCTAATAAAATCAGGGACTTAACCCGTCCAAAATGGCTATTTTCAGGTTATTTTGGACAGTAATGACCAGTTTTATTGTTTTAATGACGAAAAGGTTTTACAAAGGCCCGCCGCGTGGATACCTGGAGGAAGCTTTCGTCCGGGAGATTAGCGCGCTCGAGCGGCACCCGCTTGACGAAGTGACGGTGCTGGCGCCGACTCACCTGGTGGGGTGGAGGCTTCTTAGGAAGGTGGTAGATGTCGGCGGCGGCGCGGCGGGGCTGAAGTTCGTCACCTTCGACGGGCTGGCCGAAGGCGCCGCCTCATCGGCCATGGCCGCGCGCTCACTCAAACCCCTCCCCTCCCGGGCTGCAATGATAATGCTCGAGCAGGCGGCAAAGCGGGAGCTTACATCGTACAGCCGCCTGGGGGCGCTTCTGCCCTTCCGGGGTCTACCGGCTGCCCTGTGGAGTACCATCCGCGACCTCAAGGAAGCCCGCATCACCCCGGATATGCTGGCGGAAGCGGCGAAGGAAATGCTTGACCCGGCCAAGGTGGAGGAGATTGCCGGGGTCTGGGCGGGGTACGAGAAAGATAAAGAAAGCTCAGGTTTCTGCGATGATAAGGACAGGCAGTACCTTGCGCTGGAGGCATTGCAGGACGACCCGCCCCGGTTGGAAGCGCCCCTGTTCATCTATGGCGTATACGACGCCACTTACCTTCAGGCCGAGCTGCTTCGCTCGTACGTCGAAAACAATCCCGCCGTGGCTTTCATACCGTGGTATGAGCAGAAACCTGCGGTGGAATTTACCCGTCCGTTTATCGAGTTATTGAAGGATGCCGGTTTTGTGGAAGCCGGAAGCTCCTCCGGCGCCGAAGATGACCCCCTGTCGGATTTCCATGACCGCCTGTTTAACATGGAGGGGCAGGTGGAAGGCCTTGAGGGTGAAGGCCGCATCCGGCTTTTCACCGCAACCGACCCATATCATGAAGCCCGGGAAACCGTGCGGCATCTTATCGAGCGGTGCCGCGAGCGGGACATACCTTTCGACGAGGCCGGTATTATCCTGCGCAACGGCGCCGAATACGGGCCGCTTATCATGGAGGTTCTGGAAGAGGCGGATGTGCCGTATCGTTACGCCGTGAGTTACCCGCTTACCCGCACCCCGGGGGGGAGGGCGCTGACATACCTGGCCCGGCTGATAATCCCCCGCCGTCGCTGGAGCGCCAACGTGGCGGAATTTCTGGAGGCGTCACCGTTGAAAAAGCTGTCGGACGGTCGCACCCCCCCGGCAAGCTCGTGGATGCGCGTTGCGCGGGAGGCGGGCATCGTAAAGTGGACGGAGGAATACCGGAACCGGCTGAATTTGCACATCGACAAGTTAAAGAATGAGCTCAAATGGAAAACGGACACCGAAACCGTCCGGGATGACATTCACCATGCCGAAAAGCTGGGCGGGTACATGGACGGTTTTCTATCGGAGCTGGACAGGATACCCCGTAACGCTACCTGGAAGACAATCGCCGAAAGGCTGGAGAAAATTTATTCCTTCTGCTTTGACGAATCCGCCCGGGGCGTCAGCGAGTCGCTGGACTTATTGCGCAGGATGGCCGATATGTCCGACGCTTTGCCGCAATCGAGCGCCGAAGAATTCATAGACGCCCTCAACCGCGAAGCGGCGGAGACGAACGTCACCCCCGAAAAGAACGCCGCTCACGGAGTGGTGGTCGCAGACGTCATGCACGCCCGGGGCGCTTGCTTCAGAGCGGTGGCGATACCGGGGCTAAGCAAGGGTCGGTTCCCGGGACCTATCAGGGAAGACCCGCTGCTTCTTGATTACGAAAGAAAAAGCCTGCACGAGAAATTGAGGGATAAAACTTATGCGCCGGAGCTTAAAAAGGAGCGGCGGCCGGATGAGGAGAAGTTCCTGTTCCTTGCGGCCACCGGTTCCGGTAGCGACGCGGTGGCGTTAAGCTACCCCCGTGGTTATCATCCCGACGGAAAGCCCGCCTACCCTTCCAGTTTTTTCATCGAGGCGCTTGAAGCTTTTAAGGGCACATCGTTAAAAATCGAAGACGAGCTGGAGCGGTTGAAAGCGAAGCCCCTGTCGGGTGTCCAGGTTCCGGAAGAACTCGAGCGGGTTATTACACGTGAGGAAGCGTTGAGGTGGCTGGCCATCCATCGTCCCGACGGGTTGCCGCAGTTTCCCTTTCTGGAAGCCGCCGAGCGGGCTCTCGATAATCATGACCGGAATCTGCTTACCGCCCATGATGCGGTAATCAAAGATGATGAAGTCAAAGATGAAATACGGAAAGCAATCGAGAACGGTACGCTGAGGTTTTCTCCGGGCAAGATCGAGAAATACGCCGAATGCCCCTTCAGCTTTTTCCTGCAAAATGTATTGAAGGTAGGCCCTCCCGAGGAGCCGGAGGACGTGGAGGAAATGACGGCGCTCGATTTGGGGGAGCTTTACCATCGGGTGTTGCAGGCTTTCTACCGCAGAATGCGGGATGGGAACCTTCTTCCGCTCGACGGAAAAAATGTAGAACAATATCACCGGATACTCGATGATGAAGCCGACAGGATTTTCAGAGCGGTAGAGGAAAAGGGAGTCATGGTAGGAAAGGGACTCATGTGGAATTTCCACAGGGAAAGAATCCTGGAAGACGCCAGGGCCCTTCTGGATAAGGACATCAAAGACAACGAGTGGACGCCCGCTTTTTTTGAAGTGCCGGTGGGGTGGCGAGGCCCGGATGAAGATTATGAAAAGGAGTTGGCCGGCAAAGAGCCGGTGCCGGTGCGGTTCGGGGATGACATCGAACTGCGACTTACCGGGCGCATCGACCGGATAGATGTTTCCGGTGACGGAAAATCCGCCAGGATTATCGATTACAAGAGCGGTTCCGATTATGGATATATCGTAGATAAACTCAAGAAAGGCGAACAAATCCAGGTGGCGCTCTACATAAAAATGGCTGAAAAATTGTTGGAAAGCTCGGGTAAAGAGGTGAATGAGGGATATTATTATTTCATCAATAAGACGAAAAATAAAGGAAACATTCAAATAAAGAATGTTAAGGAAGCATTAAATAACCTGGACGAGGCCGTCTCCCTTATAATCGATTGCATTAAGTCCGGATTGTTTCATCAGTATTCCACCAATACGGGAAAGTACGGTTGCGAAGCCACTTGCGACTATGCAAGGGCCTGCATATACCGGGCGGAATACTTGAAACGAAAAAAACACGACGACCCCGTGCTGGAACTGTGGAACCGGTTGAAGGAAATAGAATAAAATGCCGGAAGATAAGCAACTTATAGATGAGAACGTACGGGATGAGTTGAAGCGGGATTTCGCTCGCTCCTACCTGGTGGACGCGGGCGCGGGCGCCGGCAAAACCACGGTGCTGGTGAACCGGCTTATAGGGGCCATCGAAGCCGGATACGACCTGAAAAAGGTGGCGGCGGTGACGTTCACCGAAAAGGCGGCGGGCGAGCTAATCTTGCGCGTTCGCCAGAAAATCGAGGAGAATATCAACGACTCCTCCGAATCCGGGAAATGGAAGGATGCCCGGGAAAGTCTCGAGCGGGCTCATATCGGCACCATCCACTCCTTCTGCGCATCACTGTTGCGGGAAAGGCCCATAGAAGCGGGCATCGACCCGAACTTCGAGGTGGCGGACGATTACAAATCACGAAGGTTGAGGGAGGATGCATGGAAGGAATGGCTGGAGCGGCAACTGGACTTCAACAACGAATGGGAATGGCTGGTAAGAACATTGTTGAAGGAAGGAGTAACCCTGAAGAAGGTCAGGAAAACGGCTTTTAAGTTTGTAGAAAAGCGAGAGGTTTTGCAGGCTTATTTTAATGAATCCCCTTCCCGCCCCCAACTCCCCGAGTTAGATGTACTTAAACGTAAAGTTACTTCCTTTATGGGAGATGCCAAGCAATTGGCCGAAGAATATTGCAAAAAACCGGACGATGATAACGGAGTTAAGGCTTTAAAATCACAAGAAAAGGCTCTGAACGAATTTAACCCGGAACCGGATGAGCAGGTTGTATTCTTTCCCCTTGAAATAAAAGGCAGCAAGGGAAATCGGAATAACTGGAAACCAAAAGATAAAAAAAATGAATTTGCGGAGATATTGACTGAAATCGAAGGTTTAATTAATGAATACAATAACCGGATTAAAGACTGCCTCGCCCATTCTGCCACCATGTGGTTGCATAATTTCATTGAAAGGTATCAGCAAACAAAAGCGGAAGAAGGCTGCCTGGACTTTGAAGACCTGCTCATAAAATCCCGGGACTTGCTTCTTCAAAAGGATGTCCGCGCCGACTTCCAGAAGCTTTTTGACCTGATACTGGTGGACGAGTTTCAGGACACCGACCCGCTGCAGATACAGGTGGCGCTGCTTTTATCCGAAGCGGAGCCGAAGGCCGAGAATTGGTATGAAGTAAAGCCGACAGACGGGAAGCTCTTTATTGTGGGCGACCCCAAGCAGAGTATTTACCGTTTCCGCCGGGCGGACATTCATACGTACCTGCAAGTCAAAACTTTCAGCGGTAAAGTCCTGACCCAGAGGGAGTTGGCGCAAAACTTCCGCAGCGCCGGGCCTCTCATGGAGTTTTTCAACTCCTTTTTCGATGAGCATTTTAACTCCAATCCCCAAAACAGTGGAGGAATCGATTATAAAAAACTCGAGCCCCCGCCCGAATACTCGCCTCCTCCGGCCAAGCAAGTAAAACCCGGTGTGGTGGGGTTAAAGATAGCCGGTCTGGACTGCTCCGAAAAAAATGGCCCGAAGGTCGACGTTATAAGACCCATGGAATCCGGCCGTGTGGCGCGTTTCATAAAGCAAATCGTCGACGGAGAATGGCAAGTCAGGGATAAAAACGGCTGGCGCGATGTTAACTACGGCGACATAGCCGTCCTTTTCCGCAAAAGAACCGGACTGCATTACTTCTCGGAAGCCTTGCGCAAGCTAGGCGTACCCTACGTGGCGCCCGGCGCGGCGGGCCTGTTTTCTCAACCCGAATCCCGCTCGCTGCTGTCGTGCCTGATGGCAATAGACCGGCCCGACGACGGCGTGGCGCTGGTGGGGGCTTTGAGGTCGCCCTTCTTCGGGTTTACAGACGAATCAATCGCCATGGCCCGATTTAACGGGTTGAAATTGCATTATCTGCTCGAACCGGACTCCGAAAAATTTCCTCAAATGGCCCAGGCTTTCGATATTCTAAGGAACTTGCATCTGCAAAGAAACGAAACTTCAAAGGCTCAGCTTATATCGAAGTTGTTGGAGGAAACCGGCGCATTGGCCTTGTACTCGGACAAGAAACGCGGCCTCTCCGGCATGGCCACTATATCCAGGTTTCAGCAACTGGCCCGCGATTTCGATTACTCGGCGGGAGGCGGTTTGCGCTCATTCATCGATTACCTGGTCGAGCTCGAATCGGAATCACAGGCGGAAGAAGCGCCCGTCGAGACGGAGGAGAGCAACGACGTCAGCCTGATGACAATCCACGGGGCCAAGGGGCTGGAGTTTCCGGTTGTCATACTCGGGGATATGACAGTTGACGATAAAAACAACGAAAGCGTCATTATTAACCGCCGGGAAAGCTCGGTTTCGGTAAAAATCGGCGATAACGTGATTTCCGGCAACTGGGAAGAACAGAAGGATAATGAAAATAAGGAATCGCAACAGGAAGAAGCCCGGTTGCTGTACGTCGCCTGCACCCGCGCGCGGGATTACCTGGTCGTGCCCATGCCCGAAGAAGGGGATACGGGTAAATTTACATCCCCCGCGATAAGGCATATTCGGGAGAAATGGGAGGATAAGACATTTTTTCCCGAGCCGGATACGCTCGAAGCAGAACCCCCTCCCGAAGCCGGCGAATATTCTTCCAAAGCGCCGGTGGAGATGGAACCCGGGGGGATTGCTTCCCTGCAGGAATGGGAGGCTCATCGCGAGGATATAAAAGATAAGCTCTCCCGGCAGTCCCGGTTCAAAACGGTCACCGGGCAGGAATCGGAGATGGCATCGATTGAAGGCTCGCCGGATTCCCCCGACCCCTCGTACGGCAGAAACCTGGGAATCTTCGTCCACCGCCTCATGGAAAAGATGGACATCTCGAAAAACCCGGATATCAAAGCCATCAAGGAACTGGCGGAACGGCTTGGAGAGGATGCCGACCTGCCTTCCGGTCAGTTGCAGGCGGCCGTGGAAATGGCCATGCGGGCGACGGAGTTGTCGGTGGTTAAGAGAGCGATGTCGGCCGGAAAGCTCAAAAAGGAATTTCCGGTCATGGTAAAATCCGACGGCGACGAAATGATAAGCGGCGTGGTGGACCTGGTTTTCGAGGAGAACGGCAAGCTGGCGCTGGCCGATTACAAAACCGACGCCGTGAACGACAAAAAGGAAGCACAGAAACTGATGAAGCACAAATACGCCCGCCAGGGGCGCGATTACGCGCGGGCGCTCGAAAAAGCTACGGGCATGGAAGTGAGCGAAGCTTTTATACTTTTCCTCCACCCCTCCCCCGCCATCGAACTAGCCTGCTACGATTAGCTTATCAAAATCTTTCCGCCGTTGTTGACATCAGTCTAAACTCGCAGTATGATGGCATATTCCAGGGAATTTTAAGTTGAAAGGGGTCGAAAATGACCGATGAATATTTGAACGCGGAAGGTAACGTAAAGTACTGGCAAAACCTCACCGGCGAGGATTTCAAAAAGATAGACCGCACCAAGGCCGTTGTGATGGTTACCTGCTCTCCCATCGAAGTCCACGGCCCTCACCTGCCCGTGATAACCGACAACTTCGAGGCAGAGGGCATAGCCGGCCGCACAATCGAAATGATGGCCGAAAAACACCCGGAAATACTCTTCCTGCGCCTGCCTACGATATATGTTGCCGCGGACGTGTTGCCTCACACCGGCTCGCTCATGTTCAAAAGCTCGACCATTATCCGGGTGCTTTCCGACTTGGGAAGGACCTTGGCCAAACAGGGTTTCAAGCATATATGGGTTGCCAGCTTCCACGGCGGCCCGAGGCACTTCGTGCCCATCGAAGTCGCGGCTCACAAGACCAACAAAAAGTACGGCGCGCGGATGGTGTCGCTCTTTTCCCTGCTGGTCAACCGCCTCACCGAAGGCACCCCTCAACTGTCCAACATCCTCGGGCACATAGAGGGCCTTACTCCGGAGGCGCTAGACGGAGACACTCACGCGGGCGTTATCGAAACCTCCATGATGCTGCATCTGTTGGGCGAATACGTGGACGAGAGATACAAGCAACTGGACAAGAGGAACATAGACCTCAAGCGCCGGGAGGAAGGAAAACCTCCCATTGCCCACAAGCCGGGGCGCTCATCCCTGCCCCAACTGCTGGCCGGATTCAAGGCATCCATGAAATACTTCGAGGATGAAACCTATACCGGCGCCCCCAACATGGCCGACGCCAAAATCGGAAAGGAAATACTCGACACCCTCTCCGGCCATTGCGCCGAAGCCCTCAGCGAACTGTGGACGGGCAAAATGCGCCTGGAAGATACCCACTCGCCCGTCTGGAAGCTGCGCTGGGTTTTCACCTGGAGGTGGATTAGCAGTATCTTCGAGAAGGCCGTCGGCTACAAAAACCCGATTTTCTGACCAAAAATACTGAACTGGCATACTTTTTCCCTTCGCTTTCATGGGTTATAATCTTTGGCCAAGCGGGCGATTTTTAACGAAAAAATCCCTTTTGCCGCCATCCCTGTTTTCCGTCCTCTCAACCAGGTGAGCACAAGATATGGTATGCCCGACTTGAAATTTAATCATTATATTGTATTTTCCGCTTTACAAGCTCGATAATTAGTGCTAGATTTTGCTCAACAAGCTCGAAGCGGCGGCACGAGCTGCCGGCCGGGCAATTTCGGGGGTAATGTCACATGCGCCTCAAGAAAGTCGAACTAAGCGGTTTCAAGTCATTCCTTGACCGCACCAAGCTGGTTTTCCAGCCCGGCATCAGCGCCGTGGTGGGGCCGAACGGGTGCGGTAAGAGCAACGTCGTCGACGCCGTGCTGTGGGTGATGGGTGAACAGAGCGCCAAAAGCTTGCGCTGTGAAAGCGCCATGGAAAACGTCATCTTCGGCGGTACCGAAAGCCGCGAACAGGTGGGTATGGCCGAAGTTAACCTCATACTCGACAACTCGAACGGCGACGCCCCCACCCAGTACTCCGAGCATACCGAAATCATGGTCACCCGCCGTCTTTACCGAACGGGCGAGTCCGAGTACCTGATAAACAAAACCCCCTGCCGCCTGAGGGACATAATCGAGCTTTTTCTGGATACCGGCGTGGGCACCAAAGCATACTCCATCATTAAACAGGGACAAATCGAAAGGATAACCGGTGCGAAACCCGAGGAGTTGCGCTCGTTTATCGAAGAAGCCGCCGGCATATCAAAATACAAAGCCCGCAAAAAGGCCGCCGAGCGGAAAATGCAGTCCACAAAGGACAATTTGAGCCGCGTGGAAGACATCATCAGCGAAATCTCACGCCAACTGGACAGCCTCAACCGGCAGGCCAGGAAAGCCCAAAGGTATAAAGACTACAAGGAAGAACTCCGCTCCCTCGACCTGGAGCTGGCTTCTCATAACCTGGCAGAGCTCAGGGAGGAGCTCAATCGCCGGGAAACCGGCCTGAGGGAAGTGAAAGATAAGGAATCCGACGCCGAAAACGAAATCGAAGCCCGCGAAGCCGACCTGGAAACCGCCAAGGCCAACCTGCTCGAGCTGGAAAAGGAAATCGAAAACTCCTCACAGCAACAGTTCCGGATTCAAAGCGAGCTACAGGAAGCCGAAAATCGCGTGGAAGTGATGACCGACCGTATCAACTCCATCACCGACTCAAGGCAAAAGGCGGAAACCGAAATCAAGGACATTACCGGTCAGGTTGAGAGCATCGAGACGGAACTGGAGGAACTGGAAAATTCTCATAAAACATTGACTATGGAAGTCGCTTCCAACGACGCCGACCTGCAGGTGCGGGCAAATGAGCTGTCCGAAATACGCGAGAGGATGGAAGCCATACGCCGCAGCCACGAGGACTCCCTCAGCCAACAAGCCTCCATCAAGGCCTCCGTTGACGGCCTCAAGCAGGCTATAGCCGAACGCCGGGAGCAGATGGACAATTACGAAAGCCGCCTCTCCGAAAAAAAGATTGCGAAATCCATGCTCGCCGAGGAACTGGAAAAACTCAAGCAGCTTTCCTTCGACTTCAGCAGAGACCTGGACCAGATGCAGAAATCGAAGGACGAACTGGAAAAGAAACTGGAGTCCGAGGTAACCCGGCTGGAGAATATGAAAGAGGAGTATTCGGAGAAGGAAGTGCTCCTGGAATCGCTTCGCACCGAGTACAACCAGCGCCTCAGCCGGTTCGATTCGCTGCGCGAGCTGGAGGCCAACCTGGAAGGCTACAACGAAGGCGTTCGCAGCATCATGCTGGAAAAGGAGGAAAAGGAAGGCATCTACGGCATGGTGGCCGACGTTATATCCACTTCCCCCCAGTACGAAAAAGCCCTCGAATCGGTGCTGGGCGAGCGGCTTCAGCACATAATCGTCCGGGGACACGAGGAAGGAATGGAAGCCATAGATTACCTCAAGTCGCGCGCCAACGGTCGCGGAACCTTCATACCCGTGGGAGTCAACTCCCGAACCCCCTCCCCTTCCCCCGAAATCGAAGACAACCGGGTACTCGGCGAGATGATGAACCTGGTCGCCGTGGACGACCAATATCAACGGGTTGCCGAGCACCTGCTGGGCGATGTGCTGGTGGTTACCGATATGCAGGCGGCGGTGGACATGCTCAACTCCAACGGAAATCGAAAAACCATGGTCACCCTGGACGGGGAAGTGCTTGATTTCGCCGGTGTGATGACCGGCGGCTCCGTCGAGGGCTCGGGCATCCTCAAGAAAAAGCGCGAAATGAAGGAGTTGGAGGAAGCAATCGAGAAGTTGAGCGGCAAGGTGGAAGATGCATCCCGGGAATGCTCGTCGCTCGAAAGCAGAATCAACGAAACCGAAAAATGGATAGAAGAAACCAAAAATACCCGCCACAAGCGCGAGATGGAAATCCTGCAACAGGAAAAGGAAATCGAAAAATACAACAACGATACCGAAAGGATACACCGCGACCTCAACCAGCTTGCGGAAGATGAAAGCTCGCTGGTCAGGGAAGCCGAAAGGTGTGCGCGGAAAATATCAGAGCTGGAAGAGGACCTTCGGACAAAGCAAGCGCGGCTGGAAGACCTGGATAAAGTCATCGAAAAATCCAGCGAGACGCTCAGGGTTTTCCAGGAAGATATTTCCTCGCGGGAATCGGCAATCACCAACCTCAAAATCGACCACGCCACCAGTTGCGAAAAGCTGGAGTCTCTGGAAAAGCGCCGAACGGAACTGGCAGACCGCCGGGAGGAGCTTATCGAGAGGCGGCGCGAAAAAATGGCCGAAATCGCACGCGGCGCGGAAGATGTCTCCCGCCTGGAAAAGGAAATAGAAACAAAGAAACAACAACTGGAAGACATGCACTCGACACGAATGGAAATAGAACAAAAGCTCGCGGAACAAAGGGACAACCACCAGAAACTGCTCGCGCATCAGAATCAACTCGAAGAAAATCTCAAGGAAAAGAGAAGAAATGTCGAAGAAATACGGCGACAAATGAACGAGTTGCGCGTAGCCTACAACGAATACTCCCTCAAAATAGAGCACTTGGTGGGCGACGTGCAGGACAAGTACGACGAGGACCTTTTGGAAATCGGGCCGAAGTTCATCGACTCCGAAGATTTGCGGGACGAAAAGAGGCAGCGCAGAAACCGCCTGCGCGAGCTTATCGGCCGAATGGGAGAAGTCAACCTCACCGCCATCAAGGAATACGAAGAGCTGAAAGAAAGGTACGATTTCCTCACCTCTCAGCGGGACGACCTGGTGAAATCCATAGAAGACCTGCAATCGGTAATCAGGAAAATCAACCGCACAAGCCGCAAGCGCTTTTCCGAAACCTTCGAGCTTGTTGACCGGAACTTCCGGAACATCTTCCCACGCCTGTTCGGCGGAGGCCGCGCCCGGCTGGTGCTCGAAGACGCCCAGGACATACTGGATGCGGGGGTACAGATAGAGGGACAGCCTCCCGGCAAGAAGCTTCAGAACATGTCGCTGCTCTCCGGAGGTGAAAAGGCGCTGGCAGCCGTGGCGCTGATATTCAGCCTGTTCCTGGTGAAACCGAGCCCCTTCTGCGTGCTTGACGAAGTGGACAGCCCCTTGGACGACGTTAATATAGACAGGTTCAACGACCTGATACGGGAGCTGAGTAAAAACAGCCAGTTCATCATCATTACCCACAACAAGCGCACCATGGAGCTTGCCGATACACTGTACGGGGTCACCATGGAGGAAAAGGGAATATCCAAACTGGTCACCGTCAGGCTGGCAGGCTCCCAAAACTCGAGCGAGGAGGCCGCGTGATATGCCGTTCCGCGAAATCCTTACCGACCTGATGCATTCCGTTCCCGGCTCCATGGGAGCTATCTTCGCGGACTGGGAAGGGGAAGCGGTGGACCAGGTAACCCGAAACGGCGATTCCGACCACGTCAAGTTCCTGGGCGCACATCACGGAATACTGCTCCAGAACGTGCAGAAAATCTCGGAGACCACCCGCACGGGCGACCCGGAGCTTTTTATGGTGCGTACCGAAGAGCTGGATTACTTCACCGCCCCCGTGCACGACGGCTACTTCGTGGTGCTGGCGGTGGACTCAGGCTCCATACCCGCCCGCGCTCAAGCCGCCATGAAAATAGCCGTGCGCTTTATCCGCGAAGAAATGGGTTATTAAATTAGGCTCATCTGGAAAATGAGTACCCGGTTCATGAGGGAGTGCTGATGGCCCCCCTGCTTGAAGGATGGCGCAATTGAGATGTAAAAAAATGAGGAAACAGCCCTGAAAGGGCTGAATAAAATAGCCCGGGGCAACGCCCCGGGACAAGGAAGCCCCCCCACACCCCCTACCCCGAAGGGGTTGCATAATTTATGTAACCCTTTCAGGGTATAATGGCCGGTGTGGCCGAAATTAACCGGGGCGCTGCCCCGGGCTGAAATTATACAATCCCTTCGGGATAAAACTTTCGTCCATCAGGTACGCATTATTGGGATGAACCTTAAAATACAAGCCCCGTCTGGAGTTTAAAACTCCGAGATGTCGAACAAACTCCCACTCCGGGACGGGAAGCTCTTGGTAACCGCCTCGGAAGTTATCTCCTCCAGCGGCTCCCTTATGGTGAGCGATTCCACGCCGAAGCTCTGAGCAAGCTCGGCAAAGTTCACCTCCTCCGGAGGTTTTTTCTCCTGCCCCTGGAAGACAAAACCTGTCACCGGCAGTTCGTATCTCTTACCCGTCTGAAACTCCCGCGAATGCCGCTTCAGGCGCACAGTATCCGTAACCAGGAACACCTTCGCCGCCGGAGCTGCCGACTTTACCCCCAGCGCTAGCGGCAAACCCGCCCCCGGGACATAGTCGTCGCCTATAAGTATCGTCCGGGCCAGGCCCGGATGCTTGAGCTTAACGATGGCCGCAGCAGCAGCTATCGGCCCCTCACACACCACGTAATCCGAGGGCGACAAGAGGTAGTTAATGATATCCAGTGTCCCCATTACTCCTTCAACCCTCGGGCCGGGACCTAAAGAATAAATGCGCTCATTCTCGACATCGCTTTTGATTGTTAAAAGTTCATCGAGCCATTCTTTCTCCAACCTTTCCGGCGGGCTTTGAGACGCACGCTCACTCAGCTCACCCAGCACGCCGGACGGTGTGCCGACCAGCGGCACATCCACCGGTATTACCGACCCGACGGAAGCGGCGCACTCGGCCGCCTGCACAACCTTGATTTGCGGGTTTTTCTCGTAAGCCTTCGAGGCCAAGCTCGCGGTTTCCTCGTCCGCCTCGAACAGCAACATAAGGTCGGCGCCCGACAGGGCTTCCATAGCGCGGCCGTTATTCATGTTACCAGCGACTCCAAGCCTGTTCTTGTAATCGTACGCCACGCTGCCGAAAGCGGCGCTCGACGTTAGCACGGGGACGGACGTTTCCCGAAGCAGCTTCATCAGCATCTCAACTCTTTTCCCTCTTATGCACCTGCCCGCCAGTGCAAGCGGCCTTTTGGCATTTTTAATCAGCGAAGCCGCTTCGTCCAAAGCTTTGGAATCGGCACGTATTTCGCCTTCAAACCTGAAATTTCCCTCGGGAAAGAACTTCGAGTAATCATCTTCGGCCAGCTTTCGGTATTGGAAAATCACGTCCACCGGCATATCCAGGTGCACCGGCCCGCGCTCGGCGGCAAGGGCGATTTTTATGGCGCGTCGCAGCAGTTGAGGCGCCCGCTTGTAGTGGTACATTATCGCCCGGAACTTGGTAAAAGGCCGGTATATTTCGTCCTGGTCGCAAGCCTGCAGGCTTTCCTGAACGGGTTTCATCTTGTAACTCTGCACCTGCGGCGCTATGGAGATAACCGGCAACCGCTCCCGCCATGCGTATAAAAGCCCGCCCGATTCGTATATAACACCCGCGCCCACCGTGCTCATAACCACGGAGGGCTTGCCGGTAGCAAAAGAGTAGCCGCATGCCATCATCGCGCCGGCGCCCTCGTGGCGGGGTACTATCATATCCACGGAAGGATGCTCGCGTATGGCGTCGTATATGGGCAGTAGCTGGCCGCCGGGAATGCTGAAAACTTTCCGGATGCCTTCCCGTGCCAGGGCTTCCACCAGCAGGTCGCCGCCGGTCATTGTAGCCATGTTCGCCCTCCTACCTCGACTTTGCGATGAACTTCATCAGGTTCCAGGCCCGCACGTCGAGCTTCATGCTCGATGACCTCAACCCCTTCATCAACTTCATCGGCGGCATTTTAGCCCCCTCGAACTCGACCCGCGCGAAGCTCACCAGCGAATCCGGCACGGTGTCCGGGTCGGTAACCACGTCTACCACCGAAGCCTTACCGGAGTTGAACGCTTCTTCCAGGGCGGGTTTCAGCTCTTCCAGCCGGGTGACACGCTTGCCGAAAAGTCCGTAACTACGTGCCACCGCTGCGTAATCCTGGGAAGCCAGGTCGGTGCCGAAAACCTCGCCCGCCATCGCCTGCCCGGCGCGAATCATGTTCCAGGCGGAATCGTTGATTATTACTGAAGCGATGGGCATATCGTACCTTCTCATGGTCTCCAGCTCGTGGACGTTATACAGGTAAGCGCCGTCGCCGGAGAGTATGGCCACTCTCCTGGAGCCGGCAGCGGCTTTCACACCGATGGAGACGGGTATACCCAACCCCAGCGTCCCCATCCCCATAGGAAAAAATCCCCGCCGGGGACCGGGCACGGGTATCATCATCCCCGCCCAGAGCGCCGTGTTGCCGCCGTCCAGCACCAGGATGGGGTCTTCGTGAGCGCCGACCTCGTACATCGTGGTCGGAACTTGCGCGGGGTGGATAAGCTCCCAATTGCGGCTTGCCTCCTCCATTATCCTGTCGTGATGCTGCCGGTTGAGACTTTTAAGTTTTTCCAGCCATTCCGGCGACTTGGCGGCGTTTGAGGGCGCCGAATCCAGCATTGCCCGCAGCACCTGCCCGGCATCGCCCACCACGGCCACCGCGGCGGGCGGGTTAAGCGCGATGTTTTCGGGGTCGATGTTGACCTGTATGAACTTTATCTTCGCAGACCACAGGGGCGGCAACCCGAAGCCGTCCAGGCCGGAGAAACAGCATCCCACCGCCAGCACCACGTCGGCCCGCTTTATAGCGGTATGAAAGGCCTCACCGCTCAAGTAGCTGGAAGGCCCCATGAAGCATGGGTTGTCCGGCAACGCGGCGCCCATCCCGCCCATGGTGGCGGTTATTGGCGCGTTGTACTTCCTTGCCAGCTCGTTGATTTCATCCACCGCGCCGGAGCGAATAACTCCGCCGCCCGCCAGGATGAGCGGCCTTTCCGATTTGTTTAAAAGCTCAACCGCCTCGCGCACCTTCGAGGAATCCCCCATGGGAGGCGATTCGGCCTGAGCCGGTTTCCACGCCGCTCTCAACATCGCCGCGCCGGTCGAGTCCAACTCCCTTCTTTGTTTCAGCAAACTTTCAGGTATTTCGATATGCACGGGTCCGCCGCGAGCGCTGCCGGCTTCGAGCACGCCGCGCCGGATTATGTGTGGAATTTTCTCCCATCGGTCAATAACCGACGTCCAGCGGGTAACGGCTTCGAAGGCCCCCTCCTGTCTCCAGTTGACCCGGTCGTATATGGGCGATGCGCTTTCGCCATGTTCCGGGCCGACGGAGATGGATATTACCGGCGACTTATCGGCCCACGCGCTGGCCACACCCGCCACCTGGTTGAGCGCATGACCGCCGCTGGCCGATATTGCCGCGGCGGGCCTGCCGGAGAAGCGGGTGTAGCCGTCGGCCATGGGCACGCAGGAGGTTTCGCTTACCGGAGATATGAGCTTTATGGAGCCTTCGGTGGCGAAAGCCTCCTCCATCGCCTCCAGCTCGGGATGCTCCTTCATGAAAGCCCCTTCGACCCCGGCAGCTTTCAACGACCGAACCAAAAGCTCCGCGCCGGTCAGATTTTCCATGTTTCTTCCCCCTTTTGCCTTGGGCACAAGGCTGACATGGAAACATTATTCCAAAATCCGGGTTAAAGCAAGCCGAAATGTAAAATCCGGTAGGTGTAGGGAGAATCGCCAGGTTTAACTGATACTCGAATCTATTTTCTCCAGAAGGATATTGATTTCATTTTTCAATTTGGGCAGGTCGATTGTTACTGTGTCCCAGATTTGTTGCATATCAATGCCGAAATACTGGTGAACAAGCACATTCCTCATGGAAACTATATCCGTCCAAGGAGTATCCGGGAACTGTTCGCGTATTCCGGGAGAAAGCCTGGCAGTAGCTTCTCCTATAAGTTGAACGTGGTAAACAATCCAAATTTGTATCAGTTCTTCATTATCGAAGGCTTCTTTGCCTTTAGCTGCGTATTTTTCTATTTTCGCAATTGCTTCGAGGATATCCTCAAGCCTCTCACGGTCATCTCTCATAGCGGAATCGCCTCGCACAATACCCGGTCTTTCATTTTCTGACGCAAGGCTCGCTCACTAACGACTTCCACTCTGCGTCCGAGTAGTGCTTCGAGCTCTCTAATCATGGCGGCATGCATGAGCAGCGTTGAGCCCGGCTCGAGCTGCACCAAAAAGTCTATGTCGCTTTTCTCGTCAGCTTCGCCACGAGCTACCGACCCAAAAACGCGAACATTGCGGGCGCCATGCTCTTTGGCGATAAGCAAAATCTCTTCCCGTTTATCATTCAGAAGAGCGTTAACTCCCATTATCCAAATCCTCAAAAATTAATCAGTTAAAATCCATCTTTCTTTTCTAATATTAACATCCCTGAAAAAACTTTCCAATTATAATTCCCGGGGTCAGCCAAGATTCCCGGTTAAAGGATGTGGGATACCTTTGCACTTTTATCAGTGAACCGGAGAAAGTTTCCTTGCATCCGTTCGACAACGGTCATATTATAAGTAAATCTCCGATATTGAAAGGGATGGATTAAATGACCGAGCGCACCAAATTAAGCGGCATATTTCCGGTAGCGCCCACTCCGTTAACCGAGTCGGAGGCGTTCGACGAGGCGGGAATTGCCCATCTCGTCGGGCACTACGCCGATGTCGGTTGCCACGGCGTGGTGGTGTTAGGCTCGGGCGGCGAGTATCCGTACTTTACCTTCGAGGAGAAGCTCAATATAACCGAAACCGCCGTCACCGCCGCCGAGGGAAGGTTCCCCGTGGTCGTTGGCGCGGGATTCTACAGCCGGGTCGAGGCGGCTAAGTTCATCGAAGCTGCAACCGAAAGGGGCGCTGACGGATTCCTGGTGGCCCTGCCCACTTACTATACCGTCGACTTCGAGAGCGCCTTCCGCTTTTACGAGGAGCTAAGCAAAACGGCCCGGAAACCTCTCCTGTATTATCACTACCCGCAGATTACGGGTCTGAGCTTTACAGCCGAGCAAATCGCGCAAATTCTTTCACTGGACAAGATAGTGGGCATCAAGGAAAGCTCGCTCAACCTCCGCGAGATAAAATCTCACATAAAAGCCGCAAAAGTCGAGACCGCGATATTTTCCGGCGCCAGTCTGCTACTGCTGGAAACGCTCAGGATGGGCGGCTGCGGGGTAATATGCCCCATCCCGTCTGTAGCGCCGAAGCTGGTGCTGGATTGCTACGATGCCTACAAAAAGAACAATGTGGCCGAAGCCGAAAGGCTGCAGGAGCGAATCCTGAACTTCGTACCCCTCCTTAACACTTTCGACGTACCGGGGAGCTTACAGAAGGTCGGCATCAAAGCCATCAGTCGGTTGCCCTTTTCCACCGGCGCCGGCGCCCGGTCACGGCACGCGGTGATAAAGGAGGCGCTCCGCCAACTCGGCCACCCGATAACCCCAAAGGTCAG
Source organism: uncultured bacterium (assembly GCA_964459325.1). Taxonomy (GTDB): domain Bacteria; phylum RBG-13-61-14; class RBG-13-61-14; order CAYWKU01; family CAYWKU01; genus CAYWKU01. The sequence goes on from CAYWKU010000008.1 coordinate 23,375, forward strand.
AAGCCCGCTGCCTCAAATTACCGATAAAGACAAGCGGGATGTGGAGGAATTCCTGAAGAGTGTAAAACCCGGTTAAAAAGTTACGGAATTGTTATTCGTTTTTATCTCCCTCGAGCACCTGGTTCGGGTGTTTTTTCTTCCAGTAATCCATGCACTCGGTGCAGCAGAAATAATGAGTGTAATCCGCGCCCTCGAAAGTTATTGCGGCGGATTTGGGGATGTGCTTTGCGCATTCCTCGCACGGGATTTTTCCTTGCTCGTCGGCGCTCATTTTTTAACTCCTTTCGAGATTGTTCTTATAGATAACCATTATTTTCTCCAAGGTCAATCGGGGTAACTTCCCCTTCAGATGAGTCCGAAGGCTTTCAGGGATTCCTGAAAGGGCCTTTCAAGGTTTGTTTTCAATTCCTCGTTGGCGTACCCGGCCCAGTCGAGGTCGGTGGATGTGTCGAAGGGCGCATCCAGTGGGTTGCCGGCGGGGTCGGTGATTATTATGCCCGCCTCGGAGGCGACCAACAACCCCGCCGCATCGTAAGGGCGGCAGCAATGACCCGGTTCCAGCCCCCGCTCCTTCTCCAGTTTATCATAAACCGTTTTTCGGATGTCCGCGCAGAACCGGTCTCTGCCGAGCACAAGCTCCGCCATCTGCCCGCCGGTGGATATATACTGGTCCTCGAAAACGGTGGCCTTACCCCGCCTTGGCGGCCCGATGACGCGCTCCATAAAATTCTCCTCCACGGCGGCGATGATGTCCTTCCCGCCGGGAAAGAACCGGCTTATCATGGCGTAACCGTCCAATATGCCGGCGGCTTTCGATGGGCGGGGCGTGTATTCCACCCTATCCCCCGTAATGATGTTGACCGTCTCGGCCCTCGCGCCAGAGCCTTTGACGGCCCACAACGTCTCGGCCAGCGCCGCCCGCGGCGTCGGCAACTCGACCATCACCGACGCCACCGAATCGCTCAACATGGTTCCATCGCCTTTATCCGGGGCTATGGCCGCCAGCGCCCAGGCGCTTCGCTTGCCGTACATCAGGCAGCGCGTGCCATCGACGGGGTCCACGAGCATCCTCCACCGGGGCGCTCCGCCCCCCGCAGGCTCGATAATCCGCTCTCCCACCCCTTCGGCTATCAGCACCGCTCCACCCAGCGGCGCGATATGCTCCTCCAGCAGGGTCCACAGCAGCTCGGCGGCTATGAGGTCGATGGAGTAGACGGTGTCGTCCTTATCCTCCCGTATCACCCGGGACAGTGCGGGGGTGTTCGATTCGCCCATAGCTCGTATCAGCCCCTCCCTGAGCTTTTCAAAAGACTGAATGACGGCCCATGCCATTTGTTCGTGAGGGGCGTTTTCCTTGTGCGCTCCGGTGTTCTCCATTACTTTATTTAAACTACAATGAAGACGGAGACGAGGCAACGGAGGCATATATCCGCGCACCAATCCGTAATAGAGGATTGAGAGGAAGCGATTTTTTTTATATAATGAAATGAATGCCTCCATCGGAAGAGAAAAAGAAAATCCTGCTGGTCGACGATGACGAATTTTTCATCGAGTTTGAGCGCTCCTTTTTGCAGAGGAAGCATTTCGATATATTCGAGGCCCGAAACGGCCAGGAAGCCCTGGAGGCAATCCGTGAACATAATCCCCACCTGGTTCTGCTGGACTTGCACATGCCCGAAATGGACGGGATGGAAGTTATTGCCCGCATGAGGGCCGAAGGGTATCTGGATATTCCCGTCATCATTATCAGCAACGAACAAAGCATGGAAAAAATCAGCGAATTAAAGGAAGCCGGGGCCGGCGATTACCTTACCAAGCCCATAGACATCGACCAGCTTATGCTTAAGGTCAGCGGCTTCCTGAATGAGACCGTTAGGTCCGACCACCGTCTACCCATATCCATAAAATTGAGATACCGCGCGCTGGATGAGCTTCTCCACGGCGAATCGAGCGACATATCAACCACCGGCATATTCGTAAAAACCAAGAAGGAGCTCGAGGTGGGCAACCCCGTGGAGCTTTTCCTCTACTCCGCACAAGAACCCGATGCCGAGCCTATCAGGTTGATGGGAGAAGTGGTCAGGACGGTGGAAGAAGAAGGGGGAAAAGGAGCGGGGTTGAAGTTCATCAACCTCCAGCCGGAAAGCGTGGCGCTGCTCGAACAATTGCTTAACTCGGAAAAGGAGCGGGGCAGAGTGGATATCCTGGCGTTGGACGACGACAAGCTCACCCTCGAGATGCTCAGCGACGCCCTCACCGAAGCCGGTTGGAAGGTGGAAACCTTGGATGACCCCATCCGGGCGCTTAAATCGCTGGGCAGCCTGAACCCTTCTTTAATGCTTGTGGATATTAATATGCCGAATATGAATGGTATAGAGTTCTGCGAAACTTTCCGGAAAAACGCGGAATACGAAAACATTCCCTTCATATTCATATCCAGCCAGGTGGACAAGGAGACCATACTGCGGGCCCGCAAGAGCGGCGCCACCTTCTTTATCGCCAAACCATTCGATATGAGCAACGTGCTGGAAAAGGTGAAACAGGTGCTTGGCGAGCCGGAATCATCTCCCGCCGGCGGAAACTCGTGATTTAATCAGCCCGACCGAAAGCAAACCCAGCCATATCAGAAGACCGGCTACGGTAAACCACAACCCGACCGCAAAGCTCTCTGGGCTGTAAACAAACTTTACTTTGTCCCCTCCCTCAACGGCCTGGAATATGCCCTTTTCCCTCTCTATCTTCACCTCCCGCCCATTTCGATAAGCCTTCCAGCCGGGATAGTAAACGTGGCTGACCACGGTCTTGCCGTTCGGGCAGAAGCTCGATTCGGCGGTGTAGACCTGGCTTGAAAATCTCCCGAACGAAACATCGCCGGAGTCGCATCCGGAACTCCACACCCTTTGAGTATCGCGGGTATTCTCCCATACTCTCCCGTTTTTTACCGGCAGCTTTTTCCAGCCTTCGGGATTCATATCGCCCAGGTAAGGAGTCAGCCACGCGCCCCAGTCGCACTTGTTGTCATTAACGGAACCGGGAGTGGCCAAAAGACTAATATTTATTTTGTTTCCGGCATATTTATCCAGAGATATAATGTATTCCTTGAAATTGTGTCTCGAACTATCTAAAAACACTGAGAAAATTGCCTCTTGCGCCTCGCCCTCTTCCAGGGTGCATGTTAAACGCATACCGTCGGAGCATCCTTCGGCCTCCGGAAGCATGACTGTGGTAAACTTCAGCGAAGCCTCCGCAGGCGCTTCCACCTCCAACGACACCTTCCCCGGCGCATGCATGAAAAGGCCGGGCCTTTCGGCCCCGTCGTACTTCACCCGCTTACGGCCTATCAGGTCCTCGTAAGGTGTAACCCAATCCCCTCGCGAAATTAGCATCGGCAGGAGAGCGGCAGTGCCCGGTGGCCCCTCCCCCAGCCACCACTCCAAATCGGCATATCTCCACAGCTTATCGCCAAGGGAATTCACTTCAGGGGTAAGCATCGAATGATTGGTGAAATGCTCGATAAGCTCATCCCGACCGGCTATGCCGTTGGCCTCTTGCATGAATGAAGCGTAAGCCTGCGCGTAAACGGGGCTGTAGTAGCGCAGGTCATCAAGCCCGAGCAAAAGATTGAGATTTGGGAAAAGGATATGGTCCTCGGCGGCAAACCTCCCTTCCCCGCTATTTTCTGAGAGAAACGAGGCTTCGGGGGACTTTTTCACCTCCACTGCCGAAGGGTTGTATATGGGCCGGTTCCCTTCGACGGGCAACCATGCCGACGCCAGAACCGTCACCACCGCCGCGGTCTTCAGGCGTTTTCCGGAAGCCAGCGCCGCCGCGATAATCAAAGCCCCCGCCTGCCCCAGAGGCTGAATGAAAAGCGGCCATCCGGCACGCCGGGAAAACGGGGCGAATCCCCCGTAATGGTCTATTATGACGGCCAGCGGTATCGCCAGCGCGAGCGCCAAGACGGCGAGGACAGCTTTTTTAGCCGCCCTACCCTCCAGTAGCATTCCAGCACCCTCTCCCGCCATTATGCATACGCAAAAAGCGGCCACCGGGGCGGCGTACTTGTAATTAAGGGTTATGTCCAGCATGGGAAGCCGCCCAAGCCAACTGAACGGCGGCACGCCGTATATCAACCCCAAAGATATCACGCTCAAGGCGGCAAAAAACCACGCATGGCCCCGAGTCCCTTCCCTTTTCAGGGATACAATCGCTAACGCTATCGGCAGAAGCCCGAAGTACGGGACAAGGAAAGGAACCAGCGGCGATTTGTCGTTGGCGCCGAAAAACCATGGCGCCCAAAGCGTGAAGATGTACTCCAGGTCCCGGTGAATACTGCCGATTCCGGCGGGATGGTAAAACCAGGCCCGGGATAAATACTCGATAAACGGCAATAACTGCGCCGCAGATGCCAACGCCCCAAGCGCTCCGGCGGCGAATAACAGCGGCCATCTGCGCGCGGGGGCTGTCCACAGATAAAACAGCCCTCCCAGTCCGAGAGTATATAAGGTCGCCTCCGGGAAACCTCCCACTACGGTCAACCACACCGCGGCGGCAGAGGCAATCAGCCACTTGAAGCCGCCGGTTCGGGCCATGCAGAGAAATACCAGCATTACCAGCGGGATGAGCGTTTCCACGTTGAGGTGGCTCATGTAAATGTGGCGGGTGAAGTAGCCGGTAAGCATGAACGAAAACGCCGCCACCATCGAGGGCGCCGTCCTCAGGCCCATCTTTCTTGAAAACAGGTAGGTAAACGCTCCGGCCATGAAAAGCCTGAGTAAGAGCACCAGGTCGAGGGCGACGAGCTTCATTCCGAAGACGAGTTTGAGCCATGTAAGCGGGTAGAATATCGCCGACTGCATGTGAGCTATGTGCGGCTCGCCCAGGGCGTTGTGCGGGTTCCAGAGTGGAAAATATCCCGAAGCAAGCTCGCGCAGGCTGAACACGTCCCACGGGTAAAAGCCGTAAACCGAAGTGATGTCCTGGATGTGACCGAAAATTATCGCTCCCTCGCGTGCGATAACATCCGGCAGGTAATAAACCGCAATTACTCCCAGAAAAAACAGGTTGACGAGTATGGCGCGGGAGACCTTCATTCCCCACCCTTCCTGCGGACAAATACCAGAGCCAGAAGGAACGCGCATCCGGCAAGCGAACTCCACAACCCCGCCTTGAAACCTTCAGGCTCATATCGGATAGTCAACTCGCCCTTCCGTTCTCCGACATCATAGACCTGCATTGGAGTATACCGCTCGAGTGGCTTTATCGTGGTTCCGTTAAATTCGGCTTTCCAACCGGGATAATCGAGTTCGCTGAAAACCACCAGCGGCCAGTTTCCGTCGAGCCGAATTCTTACCGATTCCGGGCCGGGTCTTTCCCAATCCGGCTCCGCTTCGCAATTCAGGGATATATCCGAAGAGGTAAAAACACGGGGGCAGGCGTCCGGCCTGCTGTATAGATAATAACCGTTACTACTTATCAGCTCGAAATTGTCGAGTGGCTCGAACGGTTGCCTTTCGGTTACGTAGTACTTGAGACTCATCAGGCGGGTCTCGGGGTTTTCCAGCGCCCGTCGGTTCAGGCGTGTAAAGTAGCGGGGATAGAAGTCATAAATCGCGTACTTTCTTTCCGTACCGCCCATCTCGTAGAGCCGGTAGAAATAATCTTCCGGGTAGAGTGCGTCGCTGGAGCGTATGTCGGAAAAACCCTTTACCACCCCGAAATTCGGGGGAAACAGAAAATATCCCCCGGCCTGAAAGCGGTATCCTTTCATGGAAAGGTCAATCTCCTCGGCCCACTCGGCTTTCATCGCGTTCTTCCATTCCACGGGCACGTAAGGCGCCACGGTAAGGCTGCTGGCGGCAAGCTCGACCACGAGCGCCACAATTAAAATCGCCCCCGCCTCGCGCCTGTTTTTCATGAAATCCCCGGCAGCCAGTCCCGCCAGTACGCACAGGGAGAGGGCAATTTCGCAGAAGAAAAATTTTGCGTTGTTCATCACGTTGAACGGCGGCAGGAAGGATATGAGGTTGAAAGGGAAAAGGCCCATGGCCAGACCGGCGGCCAAAAGAAAAAATATTAGAAAAAAAACACCGCTACGCGGCAACTTCCTGAGCCGGACTATACCCCATAGCGTAAATGCCGCCCCGATAAAACCCAAATACGGAAACCCGGCTTTCATCAGAAGCATATCGTAGGGAAGCCTGTATATATCGAAAAGGGAAAACAGATTAATGGCCGGTGGTAAGGCCCATTCCCTTCCCGCAGCCAACGGGCGGAATACCGGGGAAAATACCGTAATCAACGCCTTCGGCCATATATGAACGAAGCCCATTCCTTTGAAGTGAAAATGCCAGGCTTTGGGGTAATACTGGGCGACCGGCAAAAGCACCGCACCGGCGGCTATGCACCCTGATACCCCGGCGGCGGCCAGCTTGCCCGCCGCGTGTAAAAATTGCCTCCTCCCGGCCCAGAATATCGCAAAGGTACCGGAAAACAGCAACGAAACGAACAAAGCTTCCGGGTGCCCTCCCGCCATATCGGCGGCTATCAAGATGCAGGCCATAGCAAAGCGCCGTGGCGTCCATTTCTCCACGAGCAGGCCGAAAGACACCATTAAAAACGGCGTCAGAAGCTGGTTGTTGAGGTCTACGAGATTTATAAACCACAGTGAATAGCCGCCAAATCCGTAGGTTATAGCGCCGAAAAGGCTTCCTCCGAAACCGGCTCCCAGACAATACAGTAATAAAAACGCCCCGAATCCCATCAGCCACAATCGCGCCATGAGATAGAAATCGTGACCCTCCAGCCCTCCTATGGCATAAAAAAGTATCTTCAGGGGATAAAACGGCGCCGGTTGCATGGAGCCCAGGTGAGGCTGGCCGAGGCCCGTGTAAGGGTTCCATAACGGGAAAGCGCCTTCTTCAAAGCGCGACTCATTGAATAAATCCCACGCCGTTACCTGGATTACGCCCGCCGGGTCTATGAACGAGGTGGTGGATACATTGTAGTTCCGCTCGGAGAGACCGGCGGTATGAGCGAACACCAGGAGAGCGAGTATCGCGCCAGCAATAAAGGTTCGCCCGGGGGGCGGCAGTCTGAGCTTTCGCGTCTCCATCACATTGCTACAGTTTGACATTATCGGCCGACAGAGGTTTCCCCGGCCATCCGGTGTTTTAAATCATGAGGATACATTAAATGCGCCGGATGTTTAACAACGCTTCGCCCCTCAATTTTACTACCTATAACCCCGATGCGCAGTATGGTCTTCAACTTCTTTCCTATTAAGAAGACAAGGGGCTTAAGCCCCTTGTCCGGTCTAAGCCCCTTGTCTATGTCCTTTCAAAGTCTACCGGGAAATGGTTAATAAAAAGGGCCGACCTTTTCTTGCAAAAGCCGACCCCTTTTCCTGCATCAGTTTTGAGTAGTCGATTTATTATTCGTAGCACTTGTTTATTTCGTCGGCGAACTTGTCGTAAATAACCCGCCTTTTCATTTTCATGGTGGGAGTAAGTTCGCCCCCCTCCTCGGTGAACTCGACGGGAAGCAACCTGAACCTCTTCAACTGCTCGTAGCGGGGCAACTCCTCGTTAACCTTTTTCACCTTTTCATCGTAAATCTCCCGCACTTCGGGTTTATTTACCAGTTCTTCACGGTTGGAATATTTTATCGCGCTTTTGTGCGCCCATTTTTCCAGGTTCTCGAAACTGGGCACGATAAGCGCCGACAGGTACTTGCAGCCGTCGCCTACAACGATGGCTTGTTCAATGTATGGGTCGAGCGTCAAATCCAGCTCGATGGGATGTGGCGCTACATTCTTTCCGCCCGCGGTGACCAAAAGCTCCTTCTTGCGGTCGGTGATAACCATAAAGCCGTCCTTGTCGAAGTAGCCGATGTCGCCGGTTTTATAGAACCCGTCTTCGGTGAAGGCCTCGTCGGTGAGGTCGGGCCTGTTGAAATAACCCTTGTCCCGGTCAAAAACCTGCGGGCCTCGCGCAAGTATTTCGCCGTCGGCGGCGATTTTTATCTCCGTCTCCCTGCACGGCCTGCCCACCGTTCCCGGTTTCATCACCATGTGATGAATCACGAGGTTGGAGGCCGTGGCAAGTTTAAGGGCGTTAAGCGGGTTGCCGGCGGGGTTTTTACCCTTGCTCTGGGCGACAACCATGGTATCCAGGAGCCAGTCGAGAGCCTTTTTGTGCAACCGGGTATCGGGGAGGGGCTCGGAAAACTCCAGCGCGTTCCAGGTAAGCACGGGCGATGTTTCGGTAAGGCCGTAACCTTCGGCTATCTGGATATTCATGCTTCTGAAGAAGTAATTTATCTCCTTTGAGAGAGCGCCTCCGCCGCTGGTGGCCATTACCAGCCTGTCCATTCCCGCCAGCTTGCGAATGCGGTCGTACACCAGCAAACCCGACAGGACGAACTGAACGGAGGTGGCGGGGTCTATTCTCTTGCCCTCGGCCATGTAGTCCACCACCTTGCGGCCCACTTTCATGGCCCAGTCGAAAACTTTCTTTTGAGGCCCCTTCATCTTCGCAGACTGCATCTGAACCACTTCGTACACTTTTTCGTAAAGACGGGGTATGGAGTTTATCATGTTGGGCCGTACCTCGAGCAGGTTCTCCGGCACCTTCTGATAACTTTCTGCGAAGGTAACGATGCCGTTCATGGCCATCTGGGTATGATAATCGGTGGTGCGACCGTAAACGTGGCAAAGTGGCAGGTGGCAGAGGCACTCGAACCGGACACCCCGCTCCATGGTTTTCTGTACGAGCGTGGCCTCCAGCACCTGGTCGATATTTCTCATGAAGTTTTTGTGAGTAAGAACCGCTCCCTTGGGTTCGCCGGTGGTGCCGGAGGTATAAATAATAGCCGCCGTGTCGTCGGGTTTCAGGTTTTTTCGCGTTTCGTCGAACCTTTCGGGGCCGCCGTCGGATTTTATGCCCTTTTCCATCAATTCATCGAATCCGAGCACCGCGCCGTCCGGCGGGTCATCCACGGTGCTCATGCAGGCTATGAACTCCAGAGACGGCACCTCCTCCTTTACCCGGTATGCCTGCTCCATCAGCTTTTCGTCGCCGGTGATAATTCCCTTGGCTTTGGAATCGTTCAGTATAAAAGACAGTTGCCTGTCGGTGCTGGTGGGATAAATGGGGACACCCATCGCGCCGCTGCCCTGAATTGCCTGGTCGGAAATTATCCACCGTGGCTGGTTGTCGGCGAAAATTGCAACGCGGTCACCTTTTTCAACACCCAAATCCAATAGACCGGCTCCGGCCCGACGTACTTCTTTAGCGCAATCGCTCCATGTCATATCCACCCATTCGTCGGCGGGGCTGCCGTTGCGTATCTTCGCCCGCAGGAAAACGTCGTGCTTGAATTTTTCCGCCTGGGCAAAGAATAAGCCACTTAAGGTCTCTTCGGTCTGATACGTGAACGCCACTCCCCTGCTCCCTTCAATCTATTTGTTTTTAAATAAGGTTCTATGCATTTAACTGTACGCCCGGACGGGCAAAAGGCGCCTTAATAAAATCAGCTACTTACGAGTGCCGCCAAGGATGGCGGCGTTACGTTTCAGACTTTTTCAACAGCCCGTTAGGGTTGAGAAACGTAACTCAAAAAGTTGGACGGTGCACTCCATAACCCCTTTTTGTTAACGCTCCGTAACCGCAACCGGTACTCACCGGGAGGATAAGAGGCCAGAAAATCGAAATCAATGGAATCTCCCGCGTAACCGCCGAAGTAAACGGGTCGCGTGAAGTCCTCGTCCAATGCCACTTCGACCCGGTAAGAAGAGGCTTCATCTACGTGGTTCCACCTGGCGCCTACATGCGTACTTCCGCCCGCGGTCACCCTTTCACGGGAAAGCTTTGGGGCCGGAGGCAACCCGGCCGGGCCGATTACATCCCCTTCACCCTTGAAAACCATCCCTTCTCCAACGGGGATTTTCTTTTTGACGTTTCCGCTGGATATGTCCACTTTACCGGCATATACGTCCACGAAGGTTCTGCCCTCCTCTTCCTTGCGCACCGTAAAACAAGCGCCGTTGGCCCTGACAAGAGCGGCGTCGGTTTTGGCTCTCAAATCCAGGTCGGTGGCGGCGTCGAACCTTATAATGCCCCTTACCAGCCTTATGTAGGCCCTGGAGCCGGCCCCGGAGCCGCTTTGCTCTATAAGCGCAACTTTAAGGCGTGTAGCGGGGCCTACTACCATCAATCCTCCTCCCAGGTTTATGGTGCAAAAAGACATATCGTCTGTAATCACCTTACTGCCCGTTTTGAGCACCCCGCCCACCCGCAGCGTTTCGTCGCTTCCGTCGGATTTGGTCTGTACGGCGTCCCTGGCCACGTGAACGACAGCCCCCAGTTTGGAGGTATCCGGAGTTTTCTTCTTATCTTTTCCTTCCGGTTGGGCGGATTTCTCCGGCTGCGGCCCGGCGGGTTGTACCGAAACGGCAGGTTTTTCTCCTTTCAGAAGGTGGCGGGGAATTTTGAGCTTCATGCCCGGGTGAATGACATTCGGGTCTTCCAGGTTGTTGTATTCGAGTATTTCCTTCCACCGAGCCGGTTCTTCAAGGTGCTTAACCGCGATGCCCCACAGGGTATCCCCCTGCTTGACCTCAACGATAATGTGGTCTTTTTCCACGGCAGAGGGGGCGCTCAGGCCGAATATGAGCCATCCCGCAATTATCAGAACGGAGGTAACCGCCGGGGCCGGTCGGCGTATCATATATCGTATCTCCTTCCCACCCACATAAATTGGTAGCGGTCTTTGAGGGCTTCGGACATTTTACAAACGGCGGGCAGGCCGGTACAATGTCCGAGTGAGACTATTTCCACATTTTCTTCTTTTAAGGCCTCGATTGTCTTATCTATCCTCTCCTGCGGGGCATCCATGAGATGAGCGCCGCCCATTACCGCATAGATCTTTTTGTTTTTAAACAACTTTTTCGCGTAAGTCATGGTATTTACGATTCCCCTGTGAGCGCAACCGGATATAACGGTAACACCCTTGTCGGTAACCAGGAAAAGCGCCGCGTCGTCTTTGAAGGGGTCGGAGTCAAGGCCGCTTTCCGATTCCGCCAATAACTCCTTCTGAGTGCTTTCAAAATCGTTTGTCATGGGCACCTCCCCGGAAAACCAGATGCCCGGCACAATCTCCAGGGGTTTTTCCCCAAGCTCGAAAGAAGCTCCCGCCGATTCCATCTCATCCCTCGGCCACGGCATCCCGATGGGTATATCAACCTGCTTGCCGCTCAAGTTACGCCTGGCCACCTTCCGCTCGAAAACGGAGGGATGAGCGACTACCTTTACACCCCCAAAGGTATCTAGAAATTCCATCAGTGCGCCGGTATGGTCTTTATGTCCGTGAGACAGCGCGACGGCTTCGGCGCCGGAAAGGTCGAGCTGCATGGTTCGGGAGTTTGCCCCCAAGGCCATTCCCTGACCGGTATCAAAAAGAACCTTTCGGCCACCCACGCTAACCAGCGCAGCGAACCCGTGCTCGCCCACCATCCCGAAGCTGGTGGTAACGTAATTCTCGCAGATTACCTGGACAAAATTCCCGGCCATGAGGTCACCTCTCGGTAATTTCGTACTGCTCCTGGTGAAAGTTGGCGTCCGCTTCGACGACAATTTTTACGTTACGGCTTTCTTCTATCCCTTCCAGGTGTTCCCTCTCGGTATCGTAAAGAATCTCCGCTATGTCGGGGTGCAGGTAGAGTATAAGTTCTTTTCCCCGATGGTCAAAGACTTCCTTCTCCAGCTCCCTGAATATTTCGTAACAAATGCTCAGCTTGCTTTTGATAAAGCCCCTCCCCTCGCAATAAGGGCAAGGCTCGCACAAAGTTCGGGTAAGGTTCTCCCTTACCCTTTTCCGGGTCATCTCCACCAGTCCCAGCTCGCTTATTTTAAGGATGGTACTCTTTGTTTTATCGGCATTGAGAGCTTTTTCGAGCGCGTTGAACACCTTCTCCCGGTCATCCTTGCGCTCCATGTCTATGAAGTCGATGATTATAAGCCCGCCGATGTTGCGCAGCCTTAGCTGATACACTACTTCCCTGACGGCTTCCATGTTTGTTTTGAGTATTGTGTCGTCGAAGTTCCGCCCGCCAACGTATCGCCCGGTGTTGACGTCTATCGCCGTAAGGGCTTCGGTCTGGTCTATTACTATATATCCCCCCGATTTCAACCATACCTTCCGGTCGAGGGCCTTGTTAATCTCCATCTCTATCCCGAAATGCTCAAAGATAGGCTCCTCGTACTCGTAAAGCTGCAATGCGGGCTTGAGCTGAGGAAGGAAGCGCTCCAGAAACTCCTGCACTTCCTCATAAACCTCATCACTGTCTATTATGAACCGGTCTATGTCGGATGTGAACAAATCCCTTACCGCCCGTATAACCAGCGACTGCTCCTTGTGCACGAGACTCGGCACGGGAGATTTCTGTCTGCGGCTCTGGATTTCGTTCCAGATGGAAAGGAGATAATCGAGGTCCATCTTGAGTTCCTTCTCCGTGCGGTTTTCGCTGGCCGTCCGGATTATAAACCCCCCGTTTATGCCCGCTGACAGCTTTTCCAGCATTTTGCGCAGCTTTTGCCTCTTTTTTTCCGATTCAATTCGACGACTTATGCCGATCCTGTTCATTGCGGCGGGCAACAACACCAAGTACCTGCCCGGAAGACTGATATGGCTGCTCACTTGAGCGCCTTTCAGTCCGATGGGCTCCTTGCTGACCTGGGCGAGAATTTCCTGCCCCTCCCTAAGGCGGTCCTGGATGGGAACCTCTTCCTTGTTGGGAAATCCGTTGACGTCTTCCATCTGCAACTCATCGAAATCTTCGCGCACGTCGGTCACGTAAAGGAAAGCGGCCCTATCCAGACCGATATCCACGAAGGCAGCCTGCATTCCCGGAAGCACTCTGACCACTCGGCCTTTGTAAATATTTCCAACGATTCCGCGGTCGTAATGCCGCTCGGTGTGAAGCTCCATGAGCTGATTATTCTCAACCAGCGCAACCCTTGTTTCATAGGGCGCTGCGTTGACGATAATATCGCTTGACATTTGTATTACCTCGCAAAAGCCGACGTATCAAAAAAGGAAATTACGGGGTCGATTTTCCGGATGAGACTGCGTTTTCCTCTTCGGGATTATCCCAACCCCCTATTTCGGCGTCGACTTTTATTATTCTGGAATAAGGGGGCATGGGACCGAAGATATTTTCCCATACAACCACCGGGTTAACCGATGCCCCCTGTTCGTTACAGCTTATTGTCGCCTCGACAGTGGCGCCTTCCAATATTTTCAGGCACAAAACGCTTTCTTTCAAATCAACCGGTTTTACCGCACCCTTCTTTTTTACTTCCACCGTGAAAGTGTCCGCGTCGAGAAACCTCTCAACCCGCCCGGTGCGTTCGTCCATATCCAGATTTCCATTCTCAGGGGCTTCAAAGCGGTAAGTTACCGACTGATGCGCCTGCTGGGGAGCGGCGGCTTTTGTAGAAATCCGGCGGGCATCCGTCACTTCCATGCCCCTGACCAGACCTCTGTTTAGCTTTTCAACAATCTCTTTCGGCTTCATCTCCTGAACAAGGTCAATGTCCATCAACTCGGTAAGCGAAGCCACTCCCACCGGCAAGGGCAATCCGAATCTTATACGGGGTTTCGGGTGATACCCCTCACTGTATCGCAACGGCAGTCGGGCCATTCTCATAGCCTGTTGTAATAACCGGACGGTATCGAGATGACCTATGTAGCGGGCCGGACCCAGCTTTTTGTATACAAGCCGGTAGCGGAAAAAATCTCGCCGCTCTATTTCCACCGGCTTTTCGTCAATCCATGGCCGGCTCGGCGGTGTGTCAACCTTTTGAGCTGTCAGGCCGCCTCCGCACGCTCCGCAAAGCTCCTCGCAATCCGGCCCGGCCGAGCAACCCGGGGTATATCTCCCCGACGGGGCTCTTTCCTTTTCCTTCAGCAGATATTTTTCACCGGCCCCGATTTTTATATGGCTCCAAGGCAGCTTTTCTTCGGGGTCTCGGGGAGCACAGGCCATTTTTTCGGCATCTATGCCGGTTTCGGCGAAAGCCCGCTCCCAGGCCTGCCAGTTAAGATGGTCTCCCCACCCATCGAACGATGCTCCGAGCTGCCAGGCTCTTTCTATTGCATCCGCTACGCCGGAGTCTCCCCTGGACATTACCCCTTCCAAGAAGCTTATTTTCGGGTCGGACCAGCTCGCTTTCACCCCGGGAACCTTGAGCCTTTTCCGGAGATAACCCAGCTTCTCCCGGATTTCCTCCATGTTGAGCATCGGCTCCCACTGAAAGGGGGTATGAGGCTTGGGCACGAATGCGCTCAGGCCGACGTTAATTTTCGGCTTTATACCCTCTTCTATCCCCATTTGCCGGATTTTTCTGACCAGCTCGCCTATTTCCCTCACGTCTTCCGGCTCCTCGTGAGGCAGACCGAACATGAAGTACAATTTGATAGTGTCCCATCCTTCGGAGAAGGCGATTTTGGCCGTTTCGAGAATCTCCTCCTCGGTTATGTTCTTGTTGATTATCTTGCGCAGCCGCTCGCTTCCGGCTTCGGGAGCGATGGTGATGCCGGTTTTCTTGACGGCCCTGATAACTTCCATCACATCGGAAGACAACGACCCCACCCGCAAGCTGGGCAGGCTTATGGCGGTGCGGTAAGCGTGACCCTCCGCCATCAACCGCCTTGTTACCTCGAATATGGCCGGATGGTCTCCGGCCGACAGGGACAACATTGTAAGGTCGGAATGACCGGTGTTTTCGAGAACCTGCCGGGAAAGTTCGATTATCTTCTCCGGCGAGCGCTCTCTCAGCGGCCTGTAAGCAAACCCCGCCTGACAGAAGCGGCAGCCGTGAGGGCAACCCCGGGCGATTTCAACCACCGCCCGGTCATGTATCGCTTCCTTGAGCGATACCAACTGGCAAACAGGAAACGGCGCGCTATCGAGGTCGGCTATCTTTCGGGCCCTTATGGAGGAGTCGTGGCCCTGGATTGCCGGAACGTACATGCCCTCTATTTGTGCAAGCCTTTTCAGCAGCGCCTTTCTGCTTTCGGCCGCTGTCTTACTTTCCTTAACGGCGGTTGTGATGTCTATGGCCCCCTCTTCGCCTTCCCCTAGAATAAAGGCGTCGATAAAAGGAGCCATAGGTTCCGGGTTGGAGGTGCATACTCCTCCCGCCACTACAAGTGGGTCCGAGTCCGCGCGATTTTCGCTTCTCACGGGAATGCC
Organism: uncultured bacterium; assembly: GCA_964459325.1. Classification (GTDB taxonomy): domain Bacteria; phylum RBG-13-61-14; class RBG-13-61-14; order CAYWKU01; family CAYWKU01; genus CAYWKU01. Next base: position 38,631 of record CAYWKU010000008.1, read on the forward strand.
GCCGAGGTGCAGTATGCGAAGCACGTTCGTGTAGCTGAGTTCGTAAGCCAGGCTGAACCCGATAATGTCGAAACGATTAAGGGGGATGTCCTTCTCCAGCGACTTAAGGGGCAAGCCTCGTTCGCGAAGCTCCCGGTCGAAATCATGCCACGGAGCATAGACGCGGTCGGCGGCCGAGTGTTCGTGGTTGTTGAGGACATCGTAGATTACCTGGAATCCCAGGTGAGAAGCGCCCACTTCGTACGCATCCGGAAACGGCAGCACCCAGTGGACACCGCCTTCCGGTGGAGTTTTGGCGCGGGCATTGAACTCGCATCCGAGGTAAGAGGCGGGGGACCTCACTCTGTCCAGAATATCAGGTTCCATTATATTATTATGTTGGTGGCCGACGGGTTTCAAACGGTTCTTTGAGCGTTAAGCAGCTCCTCCAGTTTGTTGATTTCCTCTTCGGTACCCACGGTAATGAGAATGTCGCCGGGCTGTATGGTGGTAGCGCCGGAAGGGTTGGTGACCGTCTCGCCGCTGGAGCGTTTCATTGCGATTATATTCAAGTCGAGTTCTTCCCTTATTTGAGGCTCCTATTTACGTGTCTTTTCGACCTTTGCCGGACGAGGTATCGTTTTCATCCTCGGAAGTAGCCAATCCCGCTGAAATAATGAGCCTGAAGGCCTGCTCGGAGGTCAGGTCCATCGGTATGGTATCCTCTTTCGGCAACACCATGTAAAATCCGGTAGTCGGATTGGGTGTCGAAGGCATAAATACATTTAGCATTGTCTTACCCTCGAACTGATCCCCCACCCTGCCCCTTGTTTCACTTGTTACAAAACCGATGGCGTAAACCCCTTTTCGCGGGTATTCGATGAGCACCACCCTTTTGAAGCTTCTCCCTTCCCTGGCAATAAATATGGCCTCCGTCAGCTGCTTTACGGCGTTATAAATGCTCCGGATGAAGGGAATGCGGTCTATAATCGACTCGCCGAATGAGAACAGCCTTTTTCCGAGGTAAGTCCTTACCAGTGCGCCGACGAGCATGGTAAGGAGCAGCGCTACTCCCAGGCCTACCAGGAAGTTGCTGAACTGGAAAACCGCGGAAAGCGCTCCCCTCAACCATATCGGCCCCGGCACGTATTGCACCATCTCCACCGGCAGCAGCTGGACGTGCAGGAACCTGACGATGAACTTCGCAATCCAGTACAGTAGCCATACCGTTATGCCCAGAGGGGCGATTATAATAATGCCGGTGAGGAAATACTGTTTAATTTTTTTAATCACTAACAAGCCCCTTGTTCAGACCCGCCTCCGGTCAGTCTCGCATGGGCGGTTTGCCCTTATGTTCCAGCTTGAAATGGTGCTCATACTGAAAAACTCCGAAAAAATCGAGAGTTTCATCCCATTCGGCGCGAACCACGGAGTCGGGATGGAGAACTTTCATGTCCATGTAAATTTCATCTACGGTCAGGTCCAGGTTTTCTTCTTCAATAATGTTTTTCATGTCTATGCGGCATTGCCTGTAACCGTAATTATCAAAATTGGACATACATTCGTTGAAGTACCTGTGTAATCGATGAGCGCCGGTGTATGCCGGTATAAACTTGATCAGGAAAATGGCGCCCAGAATTACACCTATCAGGATAATCGCTCCCACAACTTTGCTCGTCATCGGGTTCCCTCCTTTTCCGTCGTTTGACTATTAAGTCTTATTTTCATACCTTACCCTCAATTCTCGTTTCGGGAAAGCCATGAGTTCCAGCGAAAGAAAGCGCATTCTCCAGGCCGCCGGCACCGTCAGCACCGCCACGCTTGCAAGCCGAATACTCGGCGCCGTGCGGGACATGGTTATCGCCTGGAGTTTCCCTCCGGGGGTAACGGACGCCTTTTTCGTGGCGTTCCGGCTTCCCAACATCATGCGCCGGCTTTTCGGCGAAGGGGCGCTTACCGTAAGCATCCTGCCGGTATTCACCGAAGTGCTTCACCGGGACCCCGAGGAAGCCCGCCGCGTTTATCGCATCAGCATCGCGTTGCTTTCGCTGATTCTTACCGGGGTCGTCATTCTCGGCATTTTGCTGGCCCGCTACATAGTATGGGTGTTTGCCCCCGGTTTTTTCGACGACCCCTCCAAGGCCGAGCTTACCATAACACTCACCCGCGTTATGTTCCCGTTTCTTCTTCTGGTAAGCATGGTAGCCCTGTCGCAGGGTATACTTAACGCCCTCGGCCATTTTCTGGCTCCGGCAGCAGCTCCTGCTGTTCTTAATGTATTCATGATAGGAGGAGCTGTCTATTTTTCCAACCTCTTCGAAGAGCCCATTTACGGACTGGCTCTCGGTGTTTTGGCAGGCGGAATCGTTGAAGTCGCCATGCAGATTCCCTTCCTGGTAAAGCGAGGGTATACACCGGGTATGATTTTCCGTTTCAGGCATTCCGCCGTTAAGAAGATATTTTACCTCATGGGCCCGGCGGCCTTCGGTATGCTCGTCTACCAGTTCAACCTGCTCATCAGCACCATATTCGCTTCCCTTCTTCCGGAAGGCAGCGTCAGTTGGCTGTTTTACTCCCAGAGGTTCACCGAGCTGCCTCTGGGTCTGTTTGCGGTGGCCGTCGGCACCGCCGTTCTCCCGTCTTTGAGTCGCCAGTCTACCGCAGGTGACAGCGAAGGCTTTAAGGCCAGCTACCGGTTCGCGCTGAAAATGGTGCTTTTCCTGATGTTGCCGTGCGCGGTGGGGCTTGCCATCCTTTCGTTGCCCATTTTCAGCACGTTTTACCAGAGGGGCGCTTTCACACACCACGATGCCCAAATGGCCGCCCTGGCCCTGGTGGCTTATGTTCCGGGCCTGTTGGGAATAGCGGGAATCCGCATCACTTCCCCCGTTTTTTACGCCCGCCAGAACACACGAACTCCCGTCCGAATAGCCGCCGTCAGCTTCGGCATAAACATCATAGCCAGCGTTATTCTGATGGGTCCGCATTACATTCTCGAACCGCTCTGGCATCTTGTCCCCGGATTGGAAGCTCCTCATTGGTACAAACAGTGGCTGGCCTACCCCGGTCTGGCACATATAGGATTAGCCCTGGCTACCACCTTATCATCGTGGTACAATTTCCTGGCCCTGACTGTCAAGCTGCGCAAGGAAATCGGGCCGCTGGGAACCAGGGAAATAGCCGCCTCGGTCATAAAAACCTCCCTTGCCTGTATTCCCATGGCGGCTGTTGCCGCCGCCCTGGCCTGGTGGGGCTGGGCTGACTGGAAAACCGGCGGCCTCGGGCCAGGCAACATCTCAGCCGTTCTGGCCTCCACGGTGGCGGGAGCGGGAATTTTCTTTGCGGTCGCTCATCTTTTAGGCCAGGAAGAGGTTTCTCACCTGGCGCAAATTATTCGTCGCCGGAGCCGGGGAGCACCACCAGGCGGCGGTCATCGCTCTCACCCTCCGAACGAGTAAACACGTCCTCCTCGTCCACCAGCTCCATGTGAATAATTCTCCGTTCCGCAGGGGTAAGCGACGAGTCGAAGGCGTATGGGATTCTTTCCCTTTTTACCTTTTCCGCCACTTCCAGGGCCATTTTTCTAAGCTGCTCGGAGCGTCTTGCGCGGTAATTGGCGCAATCCACGATTATCCGCTTGTTTCCGGGATGAGTTCTTCCCACCATCCGGTTTACCAGAAATTGGAGCGCCTCCAGCGTCTGGCCCTTTTTACCTATAAGCATCTGGTAGTCGGAAGTATCTATGTTCACCAGAAGATGCTCATCTTCTTCCCTCAACTCCATAGTGGCTTCCACTTCCAGGTGGGAAAGTATATTTCCCAAAACTTCCTTCGCCCGCTCGCCGCGGGCCGATTGGTCCGTATCCGCGCTCATTGTCTCAGATTTCCTCTCCGTTAAATCACGTGTTAATGCCTTTACGGTTGATTACATACTGCTGAATAATGGTAAGCAGGTTGCTTATCATCCAGTACAGCACCAGCCCGGTGGGGAACCCGAAACTGATAACGGTTATCACCAGGGGCATCGCCATAAACATCTTCTGCTGGAACTGGTCGCCGGGTGTGGTGGTGCTCATCTTCTGCTGCACGAACATACTGGCACCCATCAGAAACGGCATCACGCCGAGGCCTACGCCGCCCATAATCGGCAGGGTTATCAGGTTCTCCGGGCTGGATAAATCGTTAATCCACCATATAAACTCGGCATGCCTCAGCTCGATGCTGACATAAAGCGCCCTGTACAAGGCATACAGCACCGGCAACTGCAACAACATGGGCAGACAGCCGCCCAGGGGGTTGACCTTGTGAGTACGATACAAGGCCATCATCTCCTGGTTCATCTTTTCCTTATCGTTCTTGTACTTCTGTTGTATCTCCTTGATGCGAGGCTGCAAAGCCTGCATGGCACGCATGGACTCGAAGCTCTTGCGGGTAAGCGGGAAGAAGATTATCTTGACCAACACCGTGAGCAGGATGATGGCAAGTCCCCAGTTCTGCACCAGCCTGTGGCACTGCTCCAGAACCCACATAAGCGGCACGACGATGACCTTCACCATGCCGTAACCTATTGAAGCTTCTATATTTTTGCCCTTCTTGCTTAGTCTTCCATAATCCTTGGGGCCGGAGTAGAAATCGAGGTTTACGCGGTAAGGCTTCCCGGCCTCAACCTCGCCCCCGGGAAACCTCATCTCGGTCCTGACGACTTCCAGGGGCTCAATTTTCAAGATGTCGCTCTCAAGGCTGACACCCGCCGAATCTTCCGGTATCAATATGGAAAGGAAATAGTTTTCGGAAAAACCGGCCCACAGGACATCCTTGTATTTCAGGGGGCCGTCGTCGCGTACATCCCCCACGCCTTCGTCTATGTAATCCTTACCGGCCTGCGCCACCAGACCGTACGGTCTGAACCTGTTTCCCGCCTCTTCCGGGTCGACGGCCGTGGCCCACCGCAGCGTGGTTTCCACCGGCACGGCCCCGGACATTCCTCCCTCGGACGAAGCGCCGGACTCTTTCACCGAAATATCCAGGCCGATTTCGTAGGAGCCTTTGCTGAAGGTATACTTTCTTTCCACTCTCAAGCCCCCGGCGGTTTCCAGCCACATCGTTAACTCAGCTTCTTTCGGGGCTTTATCCGAGGAAATGTCTATCTTCGATTTTTCGGCCATATAACCGGCGTCGGGCGCAAGCAACTTGTTATCCAGCATTATCTCGGAGGTCAGGGGCATCATGTAGGCCGGCAGCTTGCCCTTGACCAATTTTACCGGGCCCGAATCGGGGGCGGTGGCCTTATTGTACTTTTTGAGGATGAACTCCCTGATGCCGCCGCCTCTGGCTGAAATCACACAGCGGTACAACTCCGTCTCCACCACCACCTCTTCCGGCCCGATGGAAGAGACCGGCTCAAGGTCGGCGGAGGTGAGCCCTCTTGCTTCCCCGAGGGACTCTTCCTCAACCAGCCTCTCTTCTTCCTTTTTTTCTTTTTCGGCCTTTTGCTCTTTCCCGGGCTGTTGGGGTTGAGCGGTATCGGTGACCTTTTCCCCTTCCTTACGAGGCGGTTGCGTGGGTTTTTCCGGCTTGAAGAAAAACTGCCATGCGACAAGTATCGCCACGCTCAATATAACGGCCAGTAGGAGTCTTCTCTCTTCCATTTTGCCTCTATATAATCCCTATGGCACGGGGTCGTAACCGCCGGGATTGAATGGATGGCACCTCAATATCCTCTTGGCAGACATCCAGCTACCTTTTATGAAACCGTACTTTTGATACGCCTGGAGCGCGTAAGCGCTGCAACTCGGGTGAAACCGGCACACCGGCGGCAATATGGGCGATATTACCGCCCGGTACAACCGGATAAGAAGCTTCATAATCTTTGCCAGCAATTTTCCAGCTCCTCGCATATCCCTTTGAAATCGAGAGCCGCGGCTCCCGCCCTGGCCAGCACCACTATGTCGGCGCCCTCCGGCATATTTTCCATCTGAACATCCTTTTTCCGGGTGCGGTAAAACTCCCGAACCCTCCGCTTAAGCCGGTTCCTGGATACACCCTTGGCTACCTTTCGACCCACAATTATACCTATTCTGTGATGCCCAAGGTCGGGGCCGGGAGCGCCGATGACTGTAAAATGGGGCGCATGTGCGCGCTTTCCTTCATCAAAAACCCGCTTAAAATCGGAATTAAGCCTGAGTCGGTGTTCCTTTGGGAAAGTCTGGTCCACACCGGTATTATACGGCGATGCGCTTGCGCCCTTTTGACCTCCGGCGCTGCAATACCCGCCGTCCTCCCGAGGTGCGTTTGCGCGCCATGAACCCGTGCCGGCGCTTGCGCCTTGTGTTGTGAGGTTGGTAAGTCCGCTTCATCCTTATAGAAACCTTCCTTTCAAGGTAGTTATCCCTTTTTAAAGTAAATATTCTTTAGCATCAGGGCGATTCTGTCAACAATGTAAAAAGATTCTACCACCCAACCGCCGCCCGGATTGCCGTCGGGAACCGGGACACCACAGTAGCAGCTATTGAGGGGTAATCAGCCGAGTTTTTACTGAAGCCCGAAGCCTCGGGCCGCGGTGCTCACTATGTCCATCACCGGCTGCCAGTAAACCCCCAGTATAACCGTCGGAACGGCCAGCACCCACACTACCGCCCGAAGCACCTCGACCGGCTCAACCCGCGTATCAACGTAACCCTTTTGCAAAAACATCACCCGTACCACATTGGCATAATAGTACAGGCTTATTACGCTGTTGAGCACGCCTATGACGGCAAGCCAGTACAACTCGCCCTTTATCAGGGCGGCGAACAGGTAAACTTTGCCAATAAATCCCGCCAGCGGCGGCAAACCCGTAAGGCTGAAAAGGAAAATAGCAAACGCCACGGCTATCCCCGGAGCTCTCGGGCCAAGTCCCCGATACTCCTTCAACTCCGGCGCTATGCCCCGATTCTCGAAGACGATGACCGATAAAAACGCCCCGAAGTTCATTATCAGGTAGATGAACAGGTAAAACAGCATCGCCTGCAATCCCAACACGCTGAGCACGGGAATACCCATAAGAATGTAGCCCGCGTGGGCGATGCTGGAGTAGGCCAGAAGCCTCTTTATATTGGTTTGCACCACCGCCACCAGGTTGCCCACGCTCATGGTAACCGCGCTTATCACGGCGATGAACAGCGGCCAGTTTATATCCCCCAGCGCTGTAAACATATCCGGCCCCGCCCGGGATGAGAGGCACAAATAGATAAACCGCAGAAGCGCCCCCATCCCGGCAGCCTTGCTTCCAACCGCCAGAAAAGCGGTAATCGGCGTCGGCGCGCCCTCGTAAACATCAGGAACCCACTGGTAAAGCGGGAAGGCGGCGATTTTAAAGAAAAATCCGGCCAGGGTAAACAAAAGCGCCAGCACGAATGTGGCCCCGGGAAGGCCGGGATGAGTTGTCAGGCTCGCGACGAAATCGTTCAAGCCGCCGAAATACAGCGAGCCGCTCAGCCCGTACAACAGGCTGATGCCGTATATCATTGAGCAGCTCGCGCCGGCGCCGTAGATGATGTACTTGATGCCCGCCTCGGTGGAGCGGGGAGTGCGCTTGAGCCACCCCACCAACAGGTAGCTGGGAAGACTCAACAACTCCATGGACAAATAAAGCAACAGCAGGTTGGTGGCTTCCAAAAGGAAAAACATGCCTATGGTGGCGCCTAAAATCAGCAGATAATACTCGCCCTTCCCCGCTGAAGGCTTGTCGTTAACCTCCGATGTCCAGAGGGAGACGATAATCGTCAGAAGTGCCGCCAATGCCGCGACAATCTGCAAGTAAATGGCAAAGTCATCTCGAAGGAGCATGCCCCCGAAGCCGCTTTCACCGGCCCGACTCAACAGAAACACATCGGCCATCGCCGCCGCCACCAAACCGAGAACGGTAATCCCCGCCACGGCGTTTTTCGCCCGTCCGCGACCCGCAAGCTCGACCACCAACCCAACCAGGAAGGCGCCGACCAGTATAAGCTCAGGTATGATTAAACTCAGCTCTCGGGGGCTGACAAGTTCCAATTCAGTATTACTCCCCTGACCTTTACATTCCTATCGTCGTGCCGAGTATACTCTGCAGATGATTCAACGTGGAGGTTAAATAGTTCAACACCGGCATCGGATACACGCCGATGAACACGGTAATAAGCGACAGCGGAACAAGAGTGAATATCTCGCGGTCGTTTATCTTCTCTATATTCTCATACTTCGGATTCAGCGGGCCGAAGAATATGCGCTGATAAGCCCACAGGAAATAAGCCGCTCCGAGCACCACGCCGCTGACGCCGATGGCCGTGTATATCGGATATACCGGCCAGGTTCCGAGGAAACACAGCGCCTCGCTTACAAAACCCGCCAGGCCGGGCAAACCGAGCGACGCCATGAAAGCCAGAGAAACGAAACCGGCGTAGACCGGCATGGACGTCGCCAACCCCCCGAAACCGTCGATGTCCCGATGGTGTGCGCGCTCGTAAACCACGCCCACCAGAAGGAATAACATCCCCGTAATCACCCCGTGGTTTATCATCTGAAGCACCGCGCCGTGCAACCCCTGGGAAGTCATGGCGGCCATGCCGATAAGGCAGTACCCCATGTGGCCCACCGAGCTGTAGGCTACAAGCTTCTTCAGGTCGCTCTGAGCCATCGCGCACAGCGAGCCGTACACGATGTTTATCACTCCCAGAAGCCCCAGGAACCACGCAAACCAGTGCGCAATTTCGGGGAAAAGCGGATAATTCACGCGAAGGATGCCGTAGGCTCCCATCTTCAGAAGGATACCCGCCAGGATGACGCTGATGGCCGTCGGCGCTTCAACGTGCGCGTCCGGCAACCACGTGTGGAACGGGAAAATCGGCACCTTAATGGCAAAACCGATGAAAAACAGTATGAACACTATTTTCCAGAAGTAAGCCAGACCCAGTATAGGCTGGGCCCACTCGGAGCGGGTCATTATCAAGTGCGGCAGATTGAAAGTGTGAGGCTCGCTGGCAAAATAAAGAGCCAGTATTCCCAGCAGCATCAGCACGCTGCCCAGTAGCGTGTACAGAAAGAACTTGATGGCCGCGTATTCCCTACGCGGGCCTCCCCAGACGCCGATGAGGAAGTACATCGGCAGCAGCATGACTTCCCAGAATACGTAAAACAGGAACAGGTCCAGCGCGCAGAAGGTGCCCATCATGCCCGTCTCCAACAAGAGGAAAAGGGCCATGTACGCCTTCACGCCTCGCTCGATGTTCCAGCTCGCAAAAATGCACAAAAAGCTCAACAGCGCCGTCAGCACCAACAGCGGCATGGACAGACCGTCCACCCCCATGTAGTACTGGATGTTGAACGTCTCTATCCAGTCGGTCTGCACCACGAACTGGAACTCGGTGATTCCCTTTCCGGCGATGTCGAAAAAGCCCGCCATCACCACAGAAAGGGCCAGGGTCATGCCGGTGGCCAGCACGGATATCCACCGCATCAGGTCTTCCCTGCCCTTCGGCACCATCAGCACAATCGCCGCCCCTATCAGGGGGGTGAACGTAATCCAGCTTAGAATATTGCTCGAGGTCTCCACGATACCTCTCCTTATCCGGTCAGCTTTCCATATTTGTTACCGTCTATTGCCACAGCGTGCCCAGCTGATTTATCCATGGCTCTATCGAGGGCCACAGTATCAAACCCACCACGAAGAGGGCCACTATCGCCGCCGCAAACGTCAGGTACTGCTGCACCCTGCCCGACTGAACCACCCTCAGACGTTCGCCGACGCCCTTTATAATGTCCGCAACGGCGTCCACCGTCCCGTCCACGAAGTTGTTGTCTATCCAGCCGGTAATCCTTACCACCAGCCGGGTGAGCCACCCGGCGCCGTTGACCAGTCCGTCTATAATTTTGTTATCGAAAGCGCCGCTGAAACGCACCAGCCGCAGCACGTTATTCAAAACCGCCCGCCAGAAAAATTCGTCCACGTAGAACTTGTTATACAGCCACCTGTGCGCGTTCGGGAGCTTCTCCATGATTTTCGCGGGTATATCCCTCCGTCGGGTGTACATCCACCAGCCTACGGCTATTCCCAGAATGGCGATGGCCACCGAAGCGCCCATCAGGAGGCCTTCGACGCCGTGGGAGGCGTGCGCGGCGCCGTGAGCCGCTCCGTGACCGGCGGCGCCCCAGCTCACCGCCGGCTCCATCCAATGCTCGATGTGGTTGGAGCCTTTCAGTATGGCCGGCACTCCGACAAATCCGCCGATAACGCTCAAAACCCCCAGGATGATGAGCGGCACACTCATGCTCGGCGGGGATTCGTGCGGATGCACGCCCTCCTCCCATCGCTTTTCACCGTGGAACGTCATCACCACCAGCCGGGTCATGTAAAACGCCGTCAAACCGGCGGCAAGGAACCCCACCAGCCACAGGGCCCAGTGCCCGTGGGAGCCGGAAAAGGCCTTCCACAATATCTCGTCCTTGCTGAAAAAGCCGCTGAAGCCCGGGAATCCTGATATGGCAAGCCACGCCGCCGCGAAGGTCAGCCATGTTATGGGCATTTTACTTCGCAAGCCGCCCATGTAGCGCATGTCCTGCTGACCGTGCATGCCGTGAATGACGCTTCCCGCGCCCAGAAAAAGCAGTCCTTTGAAAAAGGCATGGGTCATCAGATGGAAAATACCCGCCGAAAAGGCGGCCACTCCCACACCCAGAAACATGTAGCCCAACTGGCTTACGGTGGAGTATGCCAGCACCTTCTTGATGTCGTTCTGCCCCACCGCGATTATCGCCGCGAAAATAGCGGTCGCCGCGCCGATTGCGGCCACCACCATCATTGCCTCGGGCGCGGCCATGTATAGGCCGCTCAAACGCGCCACCATGTACACGCCCGCCGTCACCATGGTGGCGGCGTGAATCAACGCGCTGACAGGCGTCGGGCCGGCCATTGCGTCCGGCAACCATACATACAAAGGTATCTGTGCGCTCTTGCCGGTGGCGCCCCCGAAAAACAACAGGCACGCGGCAACCGCCACCCAGTGAGGCAAATGAGGCGCGGTTTCGTTTATATCATAAAAATCAAGCGAATAAACCCCCGCTATCTCGCCCATCGCCCAGAAAAGCAGGAGTATCCCCACTATAAAGCTGAAATCGCCGATACGGTTGGTGATAAAGGCCTTCAAACCCGCCTTGGCGTTATTTATGTTCTCGAACCAGAAACCTATTAGCAGATAGCTGCAAAGCCCCACGCCTTCCCAGCCTATGAACATGAGAAAAGCGTTGGAAGCCATCACCAGGATGAGCATGGAAAAGGCGAACAGGTTCAGGTATGCAAAATAGCGCGTATATCGCGGGTCGTCGTGCATGTATCCGGTGGAATAAACGTGAATGACAAATCCCACCCCGCTGACCACCAGCACCATCAACGAGCTGAGCGGGTCCATCCGGAAGGCCCAGTTGACCTTGAAAGAACCGACGTGTATCCACGGGAGGAAAGTGTCCACCAGGTTGCGGCTCTCGGGGGCCATGCCCAGCAGCCTGATAAAGGCCCAGACGCCCAGGCAGAACGAAATGAATACGGCGATGCAGCCGATTATCCCGACGGCCCGCCTGCCCACCGCTCTCTTGAAAAACAGGTGGTTTATGACGCCCAACAGCGGCATCAGCGGGATAAGCCACAGATGTGTGTCAATCCACTCCATCGCCTCAACCCTTCATCTCGTCCGCCTCGTCCACGTTGGCGCTGCGGAAGGTCTGGTACAGCGAGAGTATCAACCCCAGCGCCACCACAAACTCAGCCGCCGCCAGCATAATCACGAATATCGCCGCCACCTGCCCGTCAAGCTCGTGCCCGTGGTAATGCGCAAAGGCCACGAAGTTCAGGTTGGCCGCGTTGAGCATCAGCTCGATTCCCATGAAAACCGCCACCGCGTTGCGTCGCGAGAGCAGGGCGAAAAGCCCGATGCAAAACATCGCCGCGCCCACCGCCAGTATGTGGCTTATCGGTATCACTGGTCCCTGACCTCCTTGCGGGCCACCGCCACGGCTCCCAGCAGGGCCACCAGCAACAACACGCTGGCCACCTCAAACGGCAATATGTAATCGGTCAAAAACATCCTCCCTATCTCGGCGGTCGTAGGCTCGCCCGCAACCACCTCCTGCGCCCAGGGATACATGAGCATTCCCAGTATAAGCGCCGCCGCTATCAGGCCGCAGGTCACAGCAGCGGGTATCACGTTGAAGCTTACCTTCCGGAAGGTTATCGGTCCCATGTGCTCGGCAAGCATCACGCCGAATATTATCAGTACGTTAACTCCGCCCACGTAAATGAGCACCTGCACGGCGGCCAAGAAATCCGCCTGGAATATCACGTACATCACGGCTATTCCGAACAGGGTGGCAAGGAGCGCGTAGGCGGCCCTTACTATCTTCCGGGTGGTAACCACGTAAATAGCGGATAACAGCACCCAGGCGCTTACCAGCACAAAGCCTATGTATGCGGGCGTAAGCTCCACTATTCGTTCTCCCCTTCCGTTTTACCGGCGTTCCGTTTCTTATCTTCACCGCCTTCGTCGGATTCGGATTTCTTTTCCTTCTCTTCGGCCTCTTTCTTCGCCTTTTCTTCGGCTTCTCCGGCGGCGTGTTCCTCGGCCATCTTATTGACTTTCTCCCTCTCCTCTTCCGGTATACATCGCCTTATCAACTCGTCATATTCCCCCGTAGCTCCCCTGAACTCCCTCGTGAAATGTATGGCCCCGGTGGGGCATACGTCCACGCAAAGGCCGCAATACATGCATCGCCCCAGGTGGATGTCGAACCTGGTCGGGTACCGCGACTTGGGCATTTCCTTCTTCTCGGGAAGCGCCTGCGGCGCCCTGGTCTTAGGCCCCTTGGCCCCTTCAATCTGTATGCAGTCCACCGGGCAGGCCCGGGCGCAAATCATGTCCACTATGCAGGATTCCGGCTCCACGGTGAGAAATCCCCGGAATCTGTCGGCCACCGGCTTCAGGTGCCCCTTATAACCCTCCATGGGGGAATCCAGCACGTTGTCTTCCGGAAACTGAATCGTCTCCGGATGAGTGAAAAACTGCCGGATGGTCACCCCCATACCCTTGGCTATGCTTACTACGGCTTCCTTTATGTTGTTGAAATAGCCCATACCTTGTTAACCGCCCATCGGCGCCGCCGCTATTATTCCGAAAAACGCCCGGTCGCCGAAAATACTCATCCACAAAAGCGTTCCGATAAGGCAGACGAAAGCTATCGGCACCAGGTACTTCCAGCACATCCCCATCAACTGGTCCACCCTCAACCGGGGCAGGGTCCAGCGCAGCCATATCAGGATGAACACGAAAACCACCGCTTTTAAGAAAAACCAACCGCCGCCTATAAACACCCCGATTAAAGTATCGGGATTGGCAAACGGCCCGTGCCAGCCTCCCAGGAACAGGGTGGCCGTCACCGCGCCGATAACGAACATGTTGGCCCATTCGGCGAAGAAGAAGAAAACGAACCTCATGCCCGAGTACTCGACGTTGTAACCGGCCACCAGCTCGCTCTCGGCTTCCGGCAGGTCGAAAGGTATGCGATTGCCTTCCGCTATTGCGGCAATGAAATATATGAAAAACGCCACCAACGCGAAGGGGTTTTTGAAAATGTTCCAGCCAAGTATCCCCGCCGGCCCCGACTGGGCCTCGACTATACCCTGCATGCTCAAAGTGCCGGACAGCACCACCGCCGTGGTAACCGCCAGCCCCGCCGGGACCTCGTAGCTGACTATCTGCGCCGAACTGCGGATGGCGCCCAACAGGCCCCATTTGTTGCCGGAACCCCAACCGCCCATCAATATGCCGATGACCACCAGGCTGGTGACCGCCATTACGTACAGAATGCCCACGTTCAAATCGGCGGCGTAATACCTCGCGCTGTACGGCAACACCGCCCACGCGCCGAACATTCCCACGAAAACCAGGTACGGCGCCAGCCGGAACAGAGGCTTGTCAACGATGCCGGGAGTTACGTCTTCCTTCAGGAAACACTTGAGCCCGTCGGCTATCCACTGCAGAAAGCCGCGCGGCCCGACCCGGTTGGGCCCGTAACGGGCCTGCATGCGACCGGCGATACGCCGCTCCACCCACGATGTTATACCCGCGATAAGGCTGGCCGCGCCCAGCAGGACGGAGCCCACCGAGAACATCCAGCCCATGTAAGCCACCCACGTGGGCAAGTCCCGGATGAAGGGCAACTGGTTTATTACCTGGTCCGCCAGCTCCTGCATAAGTTCAAAACCCTGCCTGCTACCTGTCTATCTCCGGGGCCACGATGTCCAGGCTGCCGATAATCGCCACAAGGTCGGCTATCATCCAGCCCCTGCTGAGCTCCCGGATAATGCTCATCGAAGCGAACGAGCTTGTCCGTATCTTGACCCTCTCGGGCTTGTTGGTCCCGTTGGATACCACGTAAAACCCCACCTCGCCGCGCGGCGCTTCCGTGCGGCAGTATATCTCCCCCTCGGGCGGTTTAAGGTTCTTGGGCGCCTTGGCCTTATACTCGCCGTCGGGCAATTTCTCCAGGCACTGCCTCAGTATCTTTATGCACTCCCGGATTTCCTCGATTCGCACCATGTAGCGGTCGAAGCAACTACCCAGCGTGCCGTTGCCGTAAGCCTGCCCCACCGGTATGTCGAACTCCAGCTCGGGGTACACGCTGTACGGCTCGTCCTTTCTCAGGTCGAACTTTACCCCCGACCCTCGCAGGTTCGGCCCCACCAGGCCGTAAGAGGCCGCCATGGCCGGGGAAACCGGGGCGACGTTCTTCAGCCTCTCCATGAATATCTTGTTGTAAGTAATCAGGTCGTTGAAAACGTCCACCATAGGCTCGTAATAGTCCAGGAACCCGGCAAGTTCATCCAGCCACTCGGGCGTGGCATCATAAGCCACGCCGCCGGGTCGGATGTAATGGTAGGTAAGCCGGTTGCCGCAAAGCCCCTCGAACAGGTCGTTTATCCGCTCGCGGTAGCCGATGGCGTGCAGGAAGGGCGTAAAAGCCCCCATGTCGCTGGCCAAAGCCCCTATTCCGATAAGATGGCTGGATATTCGATTGAGCTCGGCGGAGAGCACCCTGAGCCACTCGGCCCGCGGAGGTATCTCGATGTCCGCCAGTTTTTCCACCGCCATGCACCAACCCCAGTTCATGTTTACCGCCGCCAGGTAATCCAGCCGGTCGGTATAAGGGGTGAACGAGGGATAAGGCGCCAGCTCCGCTATCTTCTCCATGCCGCGATGCAGATACCCGATATCCGGGTCGGCGTCGGCAATAACTTCCCCGTCGGTCTGCAAGACAAACCGTATCACCCCGTGAGTGCTGGGGTGCTGCGGCCCCATGTTCAGGGTCCATGTATCTGTCCGTAAAGCGCTCATTCGTAAAGCTCTTTATCGCCGGGGTCGGGCCAACCTTCCTCGTCCCTGCGCAACTCGATGCCGTCGTAGCTTTCCGGATACTTGTAATCCTTGCGAAGGGGATGGCCTTCCCAGTCGTGCGGCAAGAGAATTCTGCGCAAATCCGGATGGCCCTCGAACCGGATTCCCAAAAGGTCGTAAGTTTCCCGCTCGTGCCAGTCGGCGGCCCTCCATATCCCGGCCACCGACGGCGCCGACGGCGCCGAGGCCGGAACCCTGACCTTGATGTTCAACGAATGGAGGCGGGGATAGGAGTAGAGGAAGTAAACCAGCTCCAGCTCCTCGCCCTTGTCCGAGCCGGCGATAGCGCTGAGGAAGTCGAAAGCCATATCGCCGTCTTCCTTGAGAAACCGGCAAACCTCCACCAATCGGGAAGAATCGACCACGATGAAGGGCATCTTCCCTTCCGGTTGGTTCTCGAGTACCGCCCCCTCGAATTTATCCCCGATGGCCTTGACTATGTCGGTAAATTCAGCCAAATCTTTACGCTTTCCTCAACACTTTTTCCTGCGAAACCTTCTTCTGAAGCTCCATCAGGCTCTGGAGAAGCGCTTCAGGCCGGGGCGGGCAACCCGGCACGTAAACGTCCACCGGTATTACCTTGTCCACGCCGCGAAGCACCGAGTAGCTCAGGTTGAACAGCCCGCCGCAATTGGAGCAGCTACCCATCGAAATCACCCACCGCGGCTCCGCCATCTGGTGGTAGAGCATTTTCACCCGCCGGGCCATCTTCAGTGTTACCGTACCCGCCACTATCATCACGTCGCTCTGGCGGGGTGTGGCTCTGAACGCCGCTCCGAATCGGTCAATGTCGGCGCGCGGCCCGCCCGTCTGCATCAGCTCGATGCCGCAGCAGGCCAGCGCAAACAGCATCCACCACAAGCTGTTCTTGCGAGACCAGTCGATGATGTCGTCCAGCTTTCCGATTACCACGTTGTCCGGCAACCGGCCCGGCAGTATTTCATTCATTTGAACGGCACTCCCTTTCCGGCGTTTCGTCGAGTATGGGGCCCTTCGACGGCGGCAAAAGCTCGCCGTCCACCGAGACCGCCTGGCCTTCTTCCGTCTGGGTATGAGTGGTCTTTACCCAGCTCAAATCGCCTTTGGCCCAGACATAGGCCAGCCCGCCCAGGAGTATGAGGACAAAGATTAATATCTCGAGAAAGATGAACCACCCCGCGGCCCCCCCGGCCCATTCCCTGAAAACCACCGCGCACGGCAGGATGAAAACTATCTCCACGTCAAACAGAAGGAATATCATTGCAATGATGTAAAAGCGGTTGTTGAAGCGTATCCAACTCGGCCCTACGGGAGGCTCGCCGCATTCGTAAGTTAGCGTTTTTTCGGGGTAAACATTGTGAGGCGCCACCAGGCGGCTGGCCACAAGTGACACAAATACGAAGATAAATGCCAGAAACAGAAAGGCTCCTACTGTGGCAAAATTAAAAAGCATGGTCGTCTTGTCGATGCCGCCCCTTATTCGGGATTTCGATTAACGGGCTAAAACTATCCTGCGAATCGGCTTGGAATACAGGTAAATTTTTTGGATTACGAGTTGTTTTCTCAGCCTGCCCTACAATTAATTTCTTCTTATTTTACGGGCAGTTATAAGTCCGATTTTACAGCGCCGACTCCATCTTCCATTGCCTGCCAAAAACGCCGCCATGATTATACACCAATATTTCGGCTGTGCAAGGCAGGGTTAAGGTGTGAAACAAACCCGCCTTCTTATCCGGAAATTCCCGAAACCGGCTGCTTGCCCTCCCCCCGAAAAGGGATTACATTATCGGCGCCATGAGCCACGAAAGCGGGTCAAAAGTAAGGGTCGGCATCATCGGCGGCGGACGTATTTCAGACTTGCACATACCGGGCTATCACGGTCTCGATACCGCCGAAATAGTCGCCGTTTGCGACTCCGACGAAGCCGTCGCCCGCTCCAGGTGCGCCGAATGGGGGTGCCGCAAATGGTGCACTGACTACACGGAACTCATAAACGACCCCGATATAGACATGGTGGAAATACTCGTGCCACACAAGTTGCACTGCCGCATGACACTCGAAGCCGTCCGCGCCGGAAAGCACGTCAGCGTCCAGAAGCCCATGGCGATGACCCTCGACGAATGCGACTCCATGATAGACGCCGCCCGCGATGCCGGGGTAAAGCTGCGGGTGTACGAAAACTTCGTCTTCTACCCGCCCTGTCGCAAGGCCATCGAACTTATGGAGGCCGGGGAAATCGGCGAGCCGCGCACTTTGAGGGTGCACATGGGCACCGGCGCCTTCGGAGGGTGGCACGTGCCGCTGTCGGTGTGGCTGTGGCGGTTCAGCTACTCCGAGTGCGGCGGCGGCCCTACACTGTGGGACGACGGCTACCACAAATTCAGCACGATAATCGAAATGTTCGGCCCCGTCGAAACCGTCTCCGGCTGGATAGACTGGGCCTTCGGAAGGATAGACTCTCCGGCCTCGTTCGCATGGAAACACAAAAACGGCCGCATCGGACACATGGAAGTGACCATGCATCCCAACATGAGCGTCCGCAGCAAGTACTATCCCGCCGACGAGCGGATTGAAATCACCGGCGACCGGGGCAGCATCGTCGTCACCCGCTGCACAGGCCGGCTCAACGACGAGCCGCCGCTGGTGCTTTACCGGGACGGCAGAACCTTCGGCTTCAGCGACCTTCGCGCCGACTGGCAAGACGGCTTCACCGATTGCACCCGCGACTTCATAGACGCCATCGTCAACGACCGGGAGCCGAAACTTACGGGCGAGCGGGCGCGGGAAGTTACGGCGTTCTCCATGGCCGCTCACCAGGCGGCTTACTATGGCCGCCCCACCCGGCCCGAAGATGTGGAGGGGGTATGCTTAAGCAACGCGCCCTGAAAATCGCGGCAAAGGCGGCGGTCATGCTCTTGAGGGCGATATTCCGCCTGCCGGACGGGGCCGTCGCGGGCATCTTCAAACCGATACACCGGCTGGCGCAGAAATCCGGCCTGCCTCCCGAAGTGGTTTCCGACATCGGCGACATCCGGGACGCCATGAAAAGCGGCCCGCCGCCGGCCGATTCCGCTCGCGGAGTCATTCTCAAAAGCGACCCTCAGTTGGTGGCGCAGGTGCTTTTCGAGGCCATGCGAGGCGACCCGCCGCTGGAGGAAATAGACCCGTGGTAAAGAAAAAAGCCTCCAGAACGCCCGGCATCGGGCTAATCGGGGCGAACGCCGAAGCCCGCCGGATAGCTTTCGGTTATATATCGGGCGGATACGATATCGAGTCGGTATGGGACCCTGACGTATCGGCGGCAGAGGCGCTTGCGGGCAAGTTGGGCGCCCGGTCATGCGCCGACCTGGACGAGTTGCTCGGTGACAAGAAAATTAAGGCGGTGGAGGTGGTTACGCCGCTCGAACGCCGCTGCAAGGATGCCATATCGGCGGCGAAGGCGGGTAAGCATATCAGCGTGAGGGCGCCGGTCTCCAGAGTTGTCGAAAATTCTACAACGAATTCTACAACATTGGAGAATATTCTACAGGGTTGTAGAATATTCTACAGGTACCTCGACCCGCTCCACCATCACGCCCCCCACGCCCTGGCCCGTAAGCTGGCACTCAACGAAGAGATAGGCTATCTCAATGGCATCCGCATAAAAGTCGCCGCCGGTGACGTCAGTCAATTCGATTCCGACGGGCTGAACGAGCCACTGGACAGGTTGACCCTGGCTCGTTGGATAACAGGAGATGTGGAGGAATGCGAAACATACCGTAGCCCGGCATCAAGCGTCACGGTGCTCAAATTTGCGGATGAGCACCGCTTCGGTAATTTCGAGGCGGTACTGTCGCCGGGGTTGATAGTTCCTTTCGCCCAAAGGCCGTGGGACGAATCGATTGAAATATCGGGCACTTCCGGGATAATATGGGTCAACGGGTTCTGGGGCCCGATAGCGGACAGGCCACCTGTGGTTATGAGGCGATACAAGCGCATGATAAGCTTCGGCGCGGACGTCATGGTCGACCCCATTGCCGCGTACATGCGGGCTGCTAAGGTTTTCGTCAGGGGCATCGAGGACGGGGGCCGGGGATTTACCGGCATTGACTACGCCGTCGCCGATTTGAAGCTGCTGATTGCCGCCAACCGAAGCGCCGAAAACGGAGGTCGCGCGAGGCCGGAATGAACGACACCGAGCAAAAGCGCCTGTACGTCGGGCTGGTGGTGGCGGCATTGATTATCGGCGCCTTTCTGGCCGTATCTCTGGGCGGCCGTTCCGGCGGAATACGCGGGGAGTATCTATTGTTGAGCGAGTTGCCAACCAATATGAAAATCCCGAAAGCAACGCCCGTGCTAATGGATGGCGAGGAAGTCGGCGAGGTAACCAAGGCTTCCCGCACCAGCGGCGATGGAAGTGTGGCGGTGAGGATGCGCGTCGGGCCGGAGGCGTTCGAGAAAGTGGGCGAAGACGCCACAGCATGGGCAAAAAGCAGCCATGACGATAGTGTGGAAATTCATATCAATCCCGGAAGTAACCCTTCATCGCGAAGGTTGATTACCATAAAACCGGTAAAAGGCTTAAGTTCCGCACCTGCAAAAACGGACAAGGGGTTTTAACCCCTTGAAATCCAAGGGGCTGAAGCCCCTTGTCTTAAACTGGTGGAGGAAGAATTAATGGATGAAAAGGTAAAACAGACCCTGAAAGGGCTGGAAAAGCACGATTTCAAAACCGCTTACGCCACCGACACCAAAGAAGCGGCAAAGCTGATACTGGAAGCCGCCGAAGGCTGCTCGACGGTGGGAGTGGGAGGCTCGGCCACCGTGCGCGCCACCGGAGTGCTGGATGAGTTGCGCTCGCGCGGAATGGACATATTCGACCACTGGACGGTGGAAAACCCCGCCGACGGGCTGGCCGTCCGCAAGGCCCAGATGACCGCCGATTTGTTCCTGAGCGGCTCCAACGCGGTCACCATGCGGGGCGAGCTGGTCAACATGGACGGCATCGGCAACCGGATAAACGGTATGACCTTCGGCCCGGGCAAGGTTATCGTGGTGGCGGGCGTCAATAAAATCGTGGACGACGTGGACGCGGCCTTCGACCGTATCCGCAACGTCGCCGCGCCGGCTCGCGCAAAGGAGCTCGGAGTGAAAACGCCGTGCGCCGAAAAGGGCAAATGCACCGATTGCAACGTGCCGCAGCGTATATGCCGGGCGGCGATTATCCACGAGCGCCGCCCGTCGCTGACCGACATGACGGTGATTATAGTCGGCGAGGAGTTGGGGTTGTAAGGCTTCTGTATCTCTGAAACCACGGGCTTTCAGCCCGTGGAGCTTCACATTTATGACCACAGCCTCGGACTTCAGTCCGGGGGTATGCCATACCCAAGCGGGTAGCTCGGTTTTCTTGTCCTTCGGACCCGGACGTATAACGTCCGGGCCACCCAGGTGAGGTTCAGGCCGGGTGGCCCACCCATCGTTGATGGGTGGGTTTACGGGGAAGAATCATCACAAGCCGGTTTCACGTTAAACCTGTTCACTTTGTTCACCCATCCACCTGCCGGTGGATGGGCCACCCGCCCTGAAGGGCTACTCACACCGGTTTCGCGTGAGCTTCGCTCACCCACACAATCAAGTTGTGTGGGCTATCAACTATATGGAAACCACGGGATTTATCCCGTGGAGCTTCACATTTGATTTATAGCCCCGGCTTTTAAGCCGGGGACGCGGGGCGTCGGTTTTGTATCGGGCGCACTCCGTGCGCCCCTACGGGCCGTTCGGCTTTAATTCCGGGAAATTGGTGTCGGTGAGTTCGGTTTTCCAGCCCGCGCCCATGTGGGTTGCTTTCACTCTAAGCAGGAAGCCGGTTTTCAGCTCGTAGTAGTAAAACCCTTTCACTCCGGCCATCGAAGCGTTAATGACGGCGGCCCGCCATTTTTTGTAAGGCTTATGCTCGGCTATCCTTCCCACTTTGGTGTCATTTCCCACCTCCAACTCGCCGGGCGGTATCCATATATCGGCGAATTTGAGTATATTCAGACGTTCGCCCTGGTCATCCCGAAGGTAGTTATCGAGGAAGAGGACTTTGTCCATCTTCTCTTGTCTTTCCCCCTTTGCCACGTCCATATTGACGTGTATTCTGTTTTCGCCCGCGCGGGAGAAGTTATAGCGTATCGAGAAGCTGTCCTTGCCCATCATTCCCGACATTTCGTTGGTGTATTCCAGGTAGGCGCCGTCATGGATTGCCGGCGGCGACTCCTTCGGCTCACAGCCTATAACTACAATGCCCGAAAGGATGATTGTTAACAGTAGATGCAGAACCCTTGAAATGCGCATGAGCTTCTCCCTTTCCACTTACGTTTTCGGAGCAGTATTTTTCAATAATATTCGATTTTTTCCCGATTCCCAACGGCATTGACGCCCGGGGCAAGCGTCGGAACACAACCATGGTAGGCGCGGCCCTTGTGCGCGTAATCCACGGCGCCCCGGGGTGTGCCCGACAGGAGTGTCGGGCCTACCGTTTATTAGCCTTGGGGTGTGTTTTGTCGTAGATGCCGGTGAGGTAATCGAGGTTGGTGTGAGTGTATCGCTGGGTGGTGGAGAGCGACGCGTGTCCCAAAAGCTCCTGAATGCTGCGCAAATCCGCGCCCATTTCGAGAAGGTGAGTGGCGAAGGTATGCCGCAGTGCGTGAGGGCTTACGCGGCGCGTCATGCTGCACTTGATTATGTAGCGGTCGAGCAGCTTCCGGATTCCCCTTGCGGTCAGCCTTCCTCCCTTGTAGTTGAGCAGCAGCGCCTCGGTGTCGGTTTCCGGCTGCACGAGTTCGACCCGCGCCTCCATGTAATCCCGCAACGCCTTTATTGCCTTGGGAGTAAGGGGCGTCAGCCGCTCCTTGCGGCCTTTGCCGCGAATAAGGAGGAGTTCCTGGTTCAAATCGACATCGTCGATGTTAATCCCCACCAACTCGCTTATTCGGATACCGCATCCGTATAGTATTTCCAGCCACGCCCGGTCGCGCTTGCCCAGCGCCGCGGAAGTATCGGGGGTGTCCATCAGCGCCGCCATTTCATCGGGGCTTAAGCGCTCGTTCACCAGCCGGGGCAGCTTGGGGCCTCTCATCCCGTAGGCTGGGTTATCGGCGAGTATGCCTTCCCTGACCAGGAATTTGAAATACGTTTTCAGGGCCGACAGCCTGCGGGCTATGCTGGAGGACTCCATCCCCTCGGTGGATTGAGCCATGTACCTTCGCACCCGGCGGCGGTTCACCCCTGTGATGTCCGGCTCCTCGCCCTCATCGAGACCCTGCTCACCGGCGAGGTAGTCGTGGAAGCGGTCGATTTCGCGGGTGTAGTTGCGAACGGTGTTGGCGGTCATGTTCCGCTCGCCGACCAGGTAACCCTCGAATCGTTCTTTGAGTGTTTTCTCTGCCACTACTTCTAATTTAAGCACATTTTAGCAAAATTGTCAATAGTTATAGCAAATTTTATTCAAATTATATCTAATTATACTAAACCATCCTAAGATTTCTTTTTCTTTGACTTGGAAAGATTTCCCTGAATGAACGATAATCATCGTGTTCGCCGGTTCACGAATGGAAACACGACTTCATTACATTCGCCATAGCGATTCGACACAAAAATCACCGATTTGGACGATAAGATAGACAACTTTCATGTTTAATGTTATTCTTTAACATACATAGTTTATGAGATATATAAATGCCAACCGGTATTGAAATTATCGGAGAAATTGAAGATGGGGAAACTATAGCGGTTGGCAGTTCTATCCGGGAAATTGAGCGTTTACGAAAGATATACGGGGCCGGTCACTGGAGAAAGCTGAAGGGAAAAGCAAAGGTTCGTCTTTCTTCGGGAAATATTTATGAGGCGGAGCTTCACTGGTATGAAGCCCATGGCATCGGCAAAAAGGAAATGAAAATCAAGCGGATTTTCCGGTAAAAATCAAGGGAATATCAAGCTATGAAAGCACAATTTGCCGTATGCGTAAAAAATGAGGATAATCCGGCGTCGCTGGAAATTCGTAAGATATACAGGATAATTCCGGACTCTCGCGCCGCAGAAGAAAAGCTTGTCCGGGTGATTGACGAATCGGGGGAGGATTACCTTTATCCATCGGACTACTTTGTGCCCATTGAACTTCCGCCGGCATTGGAGGAAATGCTGGAGACAAAGGATAGTATCAATCAAATTCAGTAAAAGAACTGCGAGGTTCTCCCCCTTACAAACCCTCTTTAAACAAACTCTACACACCCGCCGCTATCAGGTAGGCCCAGTTGGCGGCGATGGCCGCCACGGCAAAAATCCTCATGGCGGTTGCGGCGCCTTTGTTAGCCCTGATTCTCGGCACCCTGCCCCCGTGAACGACCCCCGTTAAGCTGACCAGCCCCCATATCCACACCCCCACGAGCGCAATCACCATCAGCGGGTTCTGGGCGAGTGCTGTGGCGAAGTCCAAGTGGGACACCGCGGCAAAAGCCCGGGTAAGGCCGCATGTCGGGCAGGGAAGGCCTGTAATAAGCTTGAACGGGCAGAAGTACCCGTCGAAGGCGACCCCATCGACGGCAAGGCGAGCTCCCGCCACCGCCAATATCGAGATGACGGCATAGATAAGACCCAGCGGAAGCTCGCTGCCGGATATTTTTCGCCAATGAAAGCTCATCGGAGCATATTACATCAATTTTCCGCCCTGTGCCATTACGGCGAACCCGATGCCGCAAGCGCAGCATACTATTATGGGCAGGAAAACCGCCAGGGCCGCTTTTCCTCCGCTGATTTCGTTCGCCCGCGAGAACCCGATGATGTACAGAACAAGCCCCCATATTCCTCCCACCAGAGGCCCTATTAACGGAACAATCTGGAAAAGGCTGGTGCTTCCGCCCGAGTATGCGAGCACCCGTACGGTGGACTCGAAACCGGTTTTAG
Organism: uncultured bacterium; assembly: GCA_964459325.1. Lineage (GTDB taxonomy): Bacteria > RBG-13-61-14 > RBG-13-61-14 > CAYWKU01 > CAYWKU01 > CAYWKU01. The sequence continues at coordinate 62,968 of CAYWKU010000008.1, forward strand.
CTCCGCCCACTATCATCAGGCACACGTGAAAAATCGCGGCCCCGATGAAAAGGCCTATGAGGATGAGAATGGGCAGTACAACTATCATTCCGATTACCATCCCCAGCCCCGTTGAACCCCCCACCGGTATCTGAGGGTTGATGTTATGGAGTATACTTCCCATGCTCCTACCCAGGAGATACTGCCATATCTGCCCGATAGCGCCTCCTATCCAGCCAAGTACCACTATGTAGAGTATGGGGCTTCCCATGTCCCCGGAGGTGGGCATTTTTCCGAAAAATTCCCCCGGGGAAAACAGGGAGGATTTTATTGTCTCCACCAGCGCGTCGAACCATCCGCGAGTGCCCCTTTCTTCCCACGGAGTGGTTTTGGCCTGGTCGCTTTTCTGTCCGGTCTGGGCTTCAGGGGGCGCCCATCCCGGGGGCATTTTTGGGGGTTCGCCGCCTCCGCCGGGCGGCATGCCGGAGGATGAACCTCCGCCGGGTGGCTGATTGGGGGGAAGGTCTCCGCTCATATCTATTACCTCCTTTCGAGTTTGGAGTATTATAGACAACATGTGTCTTTTTTCAATAGTTTTGGTGAGGTTTCTTTAAAAATTTTCAAATCGTTGTAGAATTGAAAATCGGAACGCCGCCGTCCCGGCGGCACACCGACTTTCTGGATAATGCCGACGAGGACGTCGGCGTTCCAGTCAAATAACCCATCATACCGTCCATTAAACTGCCGCCGGGTGAAGGATACCGCCGAAAAATGCACTATTCGCGCGGAAAAATGAAAGAATCGTTGGAAAGTATCCGACGGCCGATTATGTTATCCTCAAACATATCAAGGAGAGCCTGATATGAAGATTGGAGTTATAGGCGCAGGCGGATGGGGAACGGCCCTGGCGGACCTTCTGGCCAGAGCCGTCCAGGAAGTAACCATCTGGTGCTACGAGGAGGAAGTAGCGCGGGCCATCGAGCTAAAGCGCGAGAACGAGATTTACCTGAAGGGAATTTCCCTTTCCGACAACATCAAGTCCACTACGGATATTGAGGAGGCGGCTTCTGACAAGAATATCGTGGTCTCCGTCAGCCCGTCCCACGCCGTCCGGAAGGTGATGACCGATGCCAAGCCGTTTCTTTCCGATGAAGCCATAATTCTGAGCGCCAGCAAGGGAATAGAGGTAGAAACTGTAAAAACCATGTCCCGGGTTCTGGGGGAAATCCTGGGAGAAAAGCACAAAATCGCGGTTTTAAGCGGCCCCAGCTTTGCGCAGGAGGTGGCCAGGGGGCATCCCACGGCCGTCAGCGTGGCTTGCGAGGACGAAGAGGTTGCGTCGCTCATCCAGTCCACCTTCAGCAACAAACGGTTTCGCATCTACACGGGTGATGATGTTATCGGCCTGGAACTGGGAGGCAGCCTGAAGAACGTGATGGCCATCGCCTCGGGCATAAGCGACGGGCTGGGCTTCGGCACCAACACCCGCGCGGCGCTGATAACCCGGGGGCTGGCGGAAATGAGCCGACTTACGGTCAAAATGGGCGGGCACCTGCTGACAATGGCCGGCCTCGGCGGCCTGGGAGACCTGGTGCTCACCTGCACCGGAGACCTTTCACGCAACCGCCAGGTGGGACTGAAACTCGGCTCGGGAATGAAAATAGAACAAATTCTGGACGAAATGAGGATGGTTGCGGAAGGGGTTAAAACCGCCAAGAGCGCTCATGAGCTGGCCCGGCGGGAGGAGATGGATATGCCCATCGTGGAGTCGGTTTACCAGATAATATACGAGGACAAGAGTCCCGAAGAGGTGGTCTTCGAACTCATGGGCCGCGACCTGAAAAGGGAAATCGACACCTACGCCCCCTCCGGTTAAACGCATCCTTATGAATTGGGAGACCCGGCCTGAAGTCCGGGGTCTCCATATGATGGTAGGCCCGACACTCTTGTCGGGCTGAACCTGAGGCGCCGTGAGATGCGCGGCAAGAGTGCCTCGCCTGCCATGGCGTTTTCCGGTTGGATAGCGGGTAGACGGGCTTAAAGCGTAAGCGTATAAGCCCGGCCGTGGCCGTAAGGCGTCAGCCGAAGCCACAGAAGGCGCAGGAGAAAAGAATTTTGGAACCCACCGAGGAATAAGTCGGGTTCATTATCCGGGAATTCATAGCACCAATTCGCCAGTTGAAAAAAATCAGGCTCTCAAATACCTTTTAATTTAAAGGATAAGCGCCTCCATGGATAAAATTCTCCACATTTTGAACTACCAGATTTACGACGGCATCACCGTGGCCCATATAGTCGGTCTGGTTATAGCCCTGGTAATTGCCCGATTCATATGGAAGGCGCTGAGCAAAAAGGAGCGCCCGGATGTATATCAATACGTTCAATGTGTCGACTGCGGCTGGAAGGGCGAGGTAAGCAAGTATCATCGAGTATGTAAGAAATGCGGAGGCTCGAACCTTCGAGTCGAGGTGAGGGATAGATGAGTGATAACGTCGAGACATCATCCGAGCAGACGCAGGGGCCGGGTAAATTTCCTCAAACCATGGAAGAGCTTACCGGCCTTCTCGTCGAACGAGCGTGCATGGGCCCGGAGCAGGCGCGGGAAGTGCAGGTAAAGCACGGACAACAACGCGCCCGATTGGCAAAAGCCGCCCGGGAAGCCGCGGGCGACCGGCACCGGCAGATACAGCTCGAGCCCAGCAACCCTGAAATCGTAGCCAGTTTCCACTTCCAGACGCCCGACGGGCGCCTTCTTACCGAAGACAAGATTATGCAGGAAATAGCCGATTACACCGGTTACGAGTACATAAAGATAGACCCCCTGAAGCTGGATATGGAGCTGGTAACCAAGAGCATAACCCGACCCTTTGCCCAGAAGCATGTCATGGTACCCATCGGCAAACAGGGGGACACGCTTACCGTGGCCCTGGACAATCCGACCGACCTCGAAGGCGTTGACATGATTCGACGGGCCACCGGGATGGAAGTAAAGCCGGTTTTGAGCTCCCGCACGGACATTCGCAAGATCATAACCGAGTTTTACGGTTTTCGTACCAGCGTGACCGCTGCGGAGGCCGAGCTTCGTCCCACTTTCGACATCGGCAACCTCGAGCAATACGTGCAGATGAAGGCTGAAGGTTCGTTCGACCCTTCCGACAAGCCCATAGTGAACGCGGTGGAGTACCTGCTCAAGTACGCCTATGACCAGCGCGCCAGCGATATACACATCGAGCCCAAGCGGGAATACAGCTCGGTAAGGCTGCGAATAGACGGCGTCCTGCACCCGGTGCACCGCATCCCCAAGATAGTGCACAGCGCCGTGACCAGCCGGATAAAAATGCTGGGGCGCATGGACATCGCCGAAAAGCGCCGTCCCCAGGACGGGAGGATAAAAACGGAGCACTCCGGCAAGGAGGTCGAGCTTCGCGTCAGCACCCTGCCCGTTGCTTTCGGCGAAAAGGTGGTTATCCGCATATTCGACCCGGACGTCTTGATGCAGGAGCTGGAGGAACTGGGCTTTCATCCCAAGGATTACGAGCTTTTCAAGAAGTTCATATCCAACCCGCACGGAATTATTCTCGTCACCGGCCCCACGGGCAGCGGCAAGACCACCACTTTATACTCGGCTCTCAAAGTGCTGGCTCAGCCGGAGGTTAACGTGGTGACTATAGAAGACCCCATCGAGATGGTTTACGAGGACTTCAACCAGGTGTCTGTGCAGCCGAAGATAGGCCTGGACTTCGCCAATTCGCTCCGCACCATCCTCCGGCAGGACCCGGACATAGTGATGGTAGGCGAGATAAGGGACAGGGAAACCGCTGAAAACGCCGTGCAGGCGGCTCTCACCGGACACATGGTGTTCAGCACCCTCCATACGAACGACGCCGCCACCGCCATCACCCGCATGCAGGAGTTGGGTGTGGAGGAGTTCCTTATCGCCAGCACGGTGCTGGGCGTGGTGGCACAAAGGCTGGTCAGGAAAATCTGCCCCAACTGTAAAAAACAAACCACGCTTTCGGAGGAAGACCTGAGGGCCCTGGGCATTGTGCCCCGCCCCGGCGTAACTTACACCGTCAACTACGGCGAAGGGTGCATCACTTGTCGAAAGACGGGCTACTACGGCCGGACGGGCGTATATGAGGTGCTTGACGTATCCGACAAGATAAAAAAACTTATCCTCGACGGCGCGGATTCCGCCGTTATCAAAAAGGCGGCCCTCGAAGACGGCATGTCAACGTTGAGGGAGGGGGCCATAAGGAAGCTGGGCAACGGCATTACCACCTTCGAGGAGGTTCTCAGGGTTACTTCCGAGAAGTAGACTTCCGGCCATTATCCGCCCTCGGGCGGCCATACTTTTTCCGTCGAATATCATCCGAATGGAGGCCTTTTTGTATGAGCAAATCCCAACCATCAACAGAGACTCATCTACCTATACGCCCCGTTCTGACGGTGTTTTTTATCGTCCTGGCGGCCGTCGCGTTTGCCGCGGCCATAGCCGGAGAAAACCAGAAAATCGATATCACCGGCCGAAAGTTTATAGAGCGTATCGCACAGAGAAATTATGAAGGGGCCTACTCCCTCTTTTCCAAACCGTCGAAAGAAAAAACACCGCTGGAGGATTTCAAGGCCAAGGCTTCCATGTTCAGAATGTATCTCAGGCTGAAGTACGGCGCCGGATTCGAGGATAAGTACTCTTACCACATAGAATCTCCCCTTTGGATTCCGTGGCACGGAGACAACATGAAAAACGTATCGACAGGCTTGTACAGGAAAGAGAGCGGCATGCTCGCCCAGGCGAAGAACCTGATAAAAACACCCCGGATAGAGGGCGAAACGATGAGCAACCTGATTAAGGTGGTTCGAGAAGACGGCTATTGGACCGTGGACGAATTAAACTTCGACCCCGAGGAACATGCCGAGCTGCTGCAAAGGGCACGGAGCGGCCCGGAAATTTTCACTCTTACCGAACACGGCTTCGTGTTCGAGGGGTTCGTCTACGACCAGCGAACGACCACTCCGGATAAGCGGGCGGAAATACTCGACGCCCTCGAACGCGCCATCAGCGAGGTAAGAGGCAAAAAGGGCAAAAAAGCCGAATCTGAAGACCTTCTTAAAATGCTGCCATAAATCGCCTTCCCGAACTTTTCACAACTTGTCCTTCTTGCGCAGCTTTTGCCTCTCGCGTTTTTTGGACCTTTTGGAGGGGCCTTTTTTAACGGACGATTTTGGGGACTTATCTTCGGACTCGTCAACCTCGCCTTTATCTTCCATCATTAGAGCTTTAACCAACTGCGATTCAAACTCCTTCGGGGAAAGCACCGCCGCCCCCGCCTTGGAGCATTTATCGGCTATTTCTCTGTCGCCGCTCACCACCACCAGCCCTTCTGGAGATTTGCGGGCAATTTTGATTATGCGGTCGTCGGCGGTTTCCTCCTTAGACGTGAACATCTCCCTGATGCCGCCGGTTTTGTACGTTTGAGTTTTATCCCACTGCCCTCCCCTTCCATCGTAAACCACGGTAATATCATGGCCCCTTAACTTTTTGAAACGCCTCAACAGGTTTGCGAACTCGGCTCTTGCGGTTTGAAGGTCGTGGGGAAAATACTTCCTCAAATCCTCAATGGCCGGGATAAGATTGTAGCCGTCTATCACCACTTTCATTGAAACGGAAATCCGCCTTTGAACAATTTGACAACCTCATCCTTTGATTCTATCATGCAATATTCTTTTGAGTCCCGCCAGAGGGATTTGATGAAAGGAGTCACGCCGGTGAACGTCTCCCGTTCGCATAAACGGTTAAAGTCGGTTTTAAGGCATTTCTTGTTATTATCAGCGACGCTTTTAATAACCCTCCAACTTTCTCCCGCCCTGGCCTCTACGCCCGATAATCCTGAAATGATGAAAAACTCCACTTCCCGCGAGAAAGCGGAAAAAGCCTCCTCTCACACCTCCGCGGAATACGACACCGCTACGGCTGAAGCCGCGGCTCACGAATCCGAGGCCGCTCACGGGGAAGGCGAGCATGAACCGGAGTGGTACCCACCCTACTGGAGCATCATCGGCTTTATCGGGATACTGCTGAGTATAGCCGTCATCCCGCTGGTCAACGAACACTGGTGGGAGCCGAACCTTCACAAGGCCTACGTTTCGGCCATATTCGGCGCGCCGTTCCTGGTGCTGTTGATTATCAAGGCGCCTCATAACCTGGCGCATATCATGATGGAGTACGTCAGCTTCATGGCGCTGGTGGGGTCACTGTTTTACGTATCCGGCGGTATATTCCTTCAGGGGGATATAGAGGCCACCCCCCGCAACAACACCATATTCCTGGCCATAGGCAGCGTGCTGGCAAGCTTCGTGGGCACCGCCGGGGCGGCGATGCTGCTCATCAGGCCGCTTATCCGCACCAACGCCGAACGTGACCGGAAGATGCACACCGTCATATTTTTCATCTTCCTGGTGGCGAATATAGGAGGAAGCCTTACCCCCATGGGCGACCCGCCCCTGTTCATGGGGTACTTGAGGGGCGTCCCGTTCACTTGGACTTTCAACCTGTGGATAGCCTGGCTGCCCATGTGCATAACGCTCCTCATAATTTACTTCATACTGGACACCTACCACTACAAGAGGGAAAAGCCGGAAGCCATCGCCTGGGACCGGTCGCAGCTCGTGCCGATGGCGTTGAAAGGCAAGATAAATTTCCTCTGGCTGGTGGGCGTGGTGGCCAGCATTTACTTCCTCACCCCGGAGAACGTGGCCAACTGGTTCGGCGAAAGCTTCGAGAAGGTTCCATTCAGGGAAGTCGCGATGTTTGCGATGTGCCTGATAAGCTGGAAGAGCACACCCCGAGGCGTCAGGGAAGCTCAGAAATTCACCATGCACCCCATCATCGAGGTGGGGGTATTGTTTCTCGCCATTTTCATCACCATGGTGCCGGCGATTATGGTGCTCCACATCAAGGGCGAAACCATGGGCGTCACCGAGCCGTGGCATTTCTTCTGGATTACCGGCATGTTATCCAGTTTCCTCGATAACACGCCCACTTACGTGGTCTTCTTCGAGCTGGCCAAAACCATCTCACACGGCGGCACACTTATAGCGGGAGTGAAGTACGAGTTGCTAATGGCGGTCAGCGTGGGGGCGGTTTTCATGGGCGCAAACACATACATCGGCAACGCGCCGAACTTTATGGTTAAGGCCATCGCGGAGGAGAACAGCATAAGGATGCCCAGCTTCTTCGGGTACATGGCCTGGAGCATGGGTATCCTGGGGCCGCTTTTTGTGATAGTGACCTTCGTCTACTTTGTCTGAGCCTAAAAGTGAATGTCCCGTTTAAACGTCCATTACCGGGCACATAGCCGGCTCGGGAGTGTCTTCAGTGAACGTAGTTTGGATTAAGTCTCCTCATCCAGGATGGATTCTAACTTTTCTATCAGGGGCGGCAAATCTTCAGTAACAGTCTCTTCCACACCTGCTCATAGTCAATCTCGAAATAAGCATGCACGAGTCGATCCCGCATTCCAACTATTTCGGCTCATGGAATGTCCGGATAACGATTGCGCATTTCCGGGCTTATGTTACCTGCCGCCTCTCCGACAATTTCGATGCATTTTACCAACCCTAAAGCCCAAATTCGGTTTTGCGCAAGTTCCACTTCCTCGCGTTCCCGAACCGCATTTACAGCATCCCGCGCGGCATCCAGCATGTCGTTTAAACGGCCAAGATCGTCACGACGAGACAAATTGCTCTTCAGCCTCCCTTAAGACTTCATCCCGAAAATGACGGCTCAACTCCGCCGGAGTACGCAAATCCACCTTGCGCCCAAGTATTTCCGACAATTCCATCTCCAGACGAACCATTCCCAACAAACCGGGTTTATACCCCTTTTCGAACTCTACAAGCATGTCTACATCACTATCAGGGGCGAAATCATCCCGTAAGATTGAACCAAACAAAGAAAGCCGGGAGATATGATACTTCCTGCAGATTTTTTTAATTTGTTCTTCCGGTATATTGACACCATGATATGCCATACCAATCCCTCGTATGACTATAATTTTAGCATACCGAAACAAGTTTCCAATTAAATGTTGAACCTTGAACCCAAAAAGCCGCCCTCCGGCGGCTTTTTTACATGCGCGGTACTGGATTCGAACCAGTGACTTCTACCGTGTGAGGGTAGCACTCTTCCGCTGAGTTAACCGCGCTCTTTAGTCTATATATATAACCAAAATCCTCCTTCAGGTCAAGGGGGTAAATTGATGTTTGAGGCTGTTGCAGAATTGCTTTTTCCGGAGCGCCCGGACGGGCAAAAGAGAGTTGTTTAAAATCAATAACTTACGAGATGCCGCCGAGCCATACGGCCTGTCAGGGACGGCGGCGTTCCGATTTTCCATTCTGCAACGGCCTCTGTTTTCAGATTGAATCCGTTCCAATTAATAATCGATTTCGTACTTCTTCATTTTTCTCCATAACGTGTTGCGGGAAATTCCCAATTCTTTCGCCGTTTCCTGCCGATTTCCGTCATGCTTTTTCAAAGCCTCCCTTATGGCCTCGACTTCCGCATTTTTCAGCGGACTTGCCGGAACGTTGGACGGCTTCTGCTCCGCCTCCCGGGCTGTGGTAACCATGTTAGGCGGCAGGTCTTCGAGCTGAATGGTGTTCCCCGCGCAAACCACGAAAGCGTGCTCGATGGCGTTTTCCAACTCCCTCACGTTTCCGGTAAACGGATTGAACATCAAAACTCCCATCACCCGCTCGCTGACCCGTTGTATTCGCCGCCCTTGCAGGGCGTTGAACCTGTCTATAAAATGCTGCACCAGCAGCGGAATGTCCTCGCGGCGCTCCCTGAGCGGTGGAATAACCAGCTTCACCACGTTCAGCCGGAAGAATAAATCCTGACGAAACCGCTTCTTATGCACCTCCCGGTTCAGGTCGCGGTTGGTGGAGGCGATAACCCTGACGTCCATTTTCTCCGCTTCCGTAGCCCCTAGCGGCTCATATTCCCTCTCCTGGAGCACCCTGAGCAGCTTGACCTGCATGGCCTGGCTCAACTCTCCCACCTCGTCCAGAAGCAGTGTGCCGCCCTCGGCCCTTGAAAATCGCCCGGGCTTGTCCCGCTTGGCGTCGGTAAAAGCCCCCTTCTTGTAGCCGAACAGCTCGCTCTCCAATAAACTGTCCGGCAGGGCGCCGCAATTTATCGCCACGAAGGGTTTCTCTTTCCTCGGTCCCAGGTTATGAACGGCGCGAGCAATCAACTCCTTGCCGGTGCCGCTTTCGCCCTCTATGAGCACGGTGCTCTGGCTGTTGGCCACCAACGGCAACATCTCGATGATGTTGTACATGGCCCGGCTCTTGGCCACGATGTCCTCGAAAACATAGGAGCCGAACAGGCGCTTTCGCAGTTCCTGAATGGTGCTCAGGTCCCGGAACATCTCGACCCCGCCGATGACTTTCCCGTCCTGCTCGCACAAGGCCGCGGTGCTGATGGCGATGGGCAGCTTCCTCCCAACCTTTGTAATTATGGAAACCTCCCGGTCCTCGGTGCGCTCGCCAGTCTGGATACTCCGCTTGAGGGGGCATTCAACCTGGCATATGTCCGCCCTGAACACCCGGTAACACGGCTGACCGATAACCTCATCCCGCGAATAACCCGTAATCCCCTCGGCGGCGCTGTTGAAACTGGTAATCAACCCCCCGGAATTTATAGTGAAAATGCCGTGAGATATGGTATCGAAAATCAGGGGAAAGAAACGGTTATCCAATTGTACGTCCATGAGCTTAACCTCCGCTTATTGTCCCTTACACAATAACATAAACGTTAAATTCTTGCAACATCCGGTATGTGACATGTCACACGTATGACATGCCGGTGTTACATAAATGAAACACAGGGACAAGCAAACCCCTTATATCCCATGAAATCAATTGTCTGTTTTATCATTATATATCAGTAAGTTATATTTAGAATAACCCCTTATTCTGCTTTATCCCCGAAATTCTGGCCCGGATATTGCTCCTAACATGTTACACAAATTAATGTAACACAAACTCAAACCAATAAAAGCGAGGATGAAACAATGGCAGCAGTCCAATACAGCTTCTATGTCGAACCGTTCGACGAAACCGACCGGCCTAAACGGTTTCTGGAGGCGATGGCCGCAATACTCAAACACTCCAACTACGGCCTGGTGCTGGATACCTACTCCAGGATAAGGGCCAGATGCACCCGGTGCAGTGTGGAGTGCCAGATTTACGACTGCACCCGGGACCCCCGAGACATTCCGTGCGCCCGCAGCGACATGATTCTCAAAATCTACCGACGCTACTTCACGCCGGGTGGAAGACTTCACGCCAGGCTTTTCGGCGGCTTCCACCTGACCGACGAGTTTCTCGACGACATGACCGAGCGGCTGTACAACTGCACCGCGTGCCGCCGGTGCAAGCTCGGCTGCCCCATGGGCATAGACCACGGCCTGCTCACCCACTTCGCCCGGTGGGTACTTGCAGAGATAGGCATCGCTCCTAAGGCTCTGGTGGTGGCCACCCGCGAGCAGCTCGAAGGCGCCACCAAGAACACCAGCGCCATTCCCATACCCGCACTCAACGATACCTGCGAGTTCCTCGAAGACGAGCTTATGGAGAAATTCAACATTCCCATAAAGTTTCCCATCGACGTTGAAGGGGCGGAGATGGTCTTCTTCCCGGCGGTCAGCGACTACCTCTTGGAGCCGGACACACTGATGGGCAACGCCGCCGTCATGCACGCCACTAACGGCTCTTGGACCATCGGCACCGGGAACATAGACGGAATCGACTACGGCCTCTTTTACAGCGACCGGATGTGGGACAGGATAGTGAAAAACGAAGTCGCCGAAGTCCGCAGGCTGAACGCTCAGAAGATTCTCATAGGAGAATGCGGCCATGCTTCCCGTTCCGCCAAGGTGGGAGTGGCCAATTTCTGCGGCCCCGACGCTCCTCCGGTGATAAACATCATGGAGTACACCCTGCGGATGATGGAGGAGGGTAAGCTAAAAATCAAGGGCAAGGTCATCGAGGACAGGGTTACCTATCACGACCCCTGTAACATCGCACGCTCCGGTTGGATAGTCGACCAGCCCCGGGAAATACTTAAAGCGGTCTGCAAGGATTACGTGGACATGACCCCGAAAGGCCCCAAAAACTACTGCTGCGGGGGCGGAGGCGGAACCGTGTCCATAGATGAAATCCGCAAGTACCGAACACTGGTCACCGGCAAGAAAAAGGCCGACCAAATAAAGGACACCGGCGCCAAATACGTGGTCGCCCCCTGCGCTAACTGCAAAAAGCAACTCAAGGAAGTAGTGGAAGACCACAAGCTGGAAGACGTGGAAGTTGTGGGACTGCACGACCTGGTGATGGAAGCCATAGATTTCCCCGAGCACCATCAACAGGCGCAAAATAACGGTTAAGGAAAGGAAGGGCCTGAAAAATGGAAACGTGGTTGGAATTAGCCAGAGGACCGATATTCCAGTTCGCCCTCATCTTCATGATTCTCGGGCTGCTCAGGCACATCGCCCTCGCTACGGTAAACACGGGCATCGCCATATGGCGGGCCGGGGATAAAAAGTTCCCCGTAAAGGCTATGGCAAAGGCGACGCTGGACTGGCTCATACCGGCAAGAAAACTGAAGGGAAGCATCGGTTTCAGCCTGCTCTCGATAGTCATGCACGTGGGGCTGATAGTGGTGCCCATATTCCTGTTTTCGCACGTAGCGCTGTGGGAAAGGGGGCTGGGCATAAGCTGGCCCGCAATCGGCATGGGCGCGGCGGACGTGTTAACCCTCGTAACCATCGCCGCCCTGTTCGCAATACTGGCCATCAGGATATTCGGCAGGGACGCCCGCGCCATCAGCGGATTTCAGGATTACGCCATACTGGTGCTCCTGGCCGTACCGTTCATCAGCGGATACCTGGCCATGCACCCGGCAATTAACCCGTTCGACTACTCCGGCGCCATGCTGATACACGTGTTGAGCGCGGACCTGATTTTGATACTCATTCCGATAACCAAGCTCTCCCACGTTGTGCTCATGCCGGCCACACAGGTTATAGCCGAGGTGGGATGGCACTTTCCCGCCACCAGCGGCGAAAACGTTTGCGTAGCGCTTCATAAAGAGGAAGAGCCGATATGATTAAGAAAATGGCCATACTTACCGACGTGACCAGGTGCATCGGGTGCGAGCAGTGCGTACAGGCATGCAAGGACACCTACAACCTGCCGCCCGATAAACCGTGGCGCTGGCAGAACGACGTCACCGACCTGTCAGCCTCGCGGTGGACAACAATCATCAACAAACCGGAAAACGCTCACGTGAGAAAGCAGTGCCGCCATTGTGCCGAGCCGGCCTGCGTCTCCGTATGCCCGGTGGGAGCTTTGCAGAAAACGCCCGAAGGGCCGGTGGTTTACGACGGCGACATCTGCATGGGTTGCCGCTATTGCATGATGGCCTGCCCCTTCGGTATACCCCGCTACACCTGGTCGGAGCCGGTGCCTTACGTGAGAAAGTGCATCATGTGCTACCACAAGATAAAGAGCGGCGAGCTCAGCCAACCCGCCTGCACCGACGCCTGTCCCACCGGCGCCACCATTTACGGCGAGCGCGAAAAGCTGCTCAAGGAAGCTCATGCACGCATAAAAAGCAGCCCCGGCAAATACACGGAGAGGGTCTGGGGTGAGCATCAGGTCGGCGGCACCAACGTACTTTACGTCTCCCCCATAGACCTGAGCTTCCTCGGCTGGAGCTCGAACCTCGGCGACGAACCCCTCCCGCTCAAAACCCGTCCGGCCATGAAAATGGTTCCCCCGGTATTCTTAGGCGTGGGTCTGGCAATGGCCGCGACATACTGGGTCATTGACCGGAGAATGAAGCGGGCCGGACAATTCGAGTCGCCCCAATGGGACAGAGAAACTTCCGGAGAAGAAACCGAAGAACAAACCAAAGACGAGGCGGAAAGCAATGACCAAGAGAATAAGAATAGTTAAAAGCGTACTGTGGTTCCTGGTGGGAGTAGCGGCGGCAGTGGCCGTTGCCCGGTTCGTCAAGGGATTGGGCCCCAGCACCGCCCTGACCGACACCACCCCCTGGGGATTCTGGATAGGGTTCGACGTACTGGGCGGAGTGGCTCTCGCCGCGGGCGGTTTCGTCATAGCCGCGACAGTGTACATATTCCACATGGAAAAATACCACCCCATCCTCAGACCCGCCGTACTGACCGCATTTTTGGGGTATGCGGCGGTCGCCGTCGGGCTAATCTTCGACCTGGGCCTGCCCTGGCACATTTGGCACCCGGTAATCTTCTGGCAGCATCATTCGGCGCTCTTCGAGGTGGCCTGGTGCGTGATGCTGTACCTGACGGTGCTGGCGCTGGAATTCAGCCCGGTGGTTCTGGAAAAAACGCCCTTCCACCGGCTGCTCAACCTGATGAAAAAGCTCACCATCCCGCTGGTGATTCTGGGAATTATGCTCAGCACCCTGCATCAATCGAGCCTGGGCACCCTGTTTTTGATAATGCCCTTCCGCCTGCACCCGCTATGGTACACCCCCATACTGCCGATTCTGTTCTTCGTATCCGCCGTCGGGCTGGGATTGTGCATGGTATGCGTGGAATCATCGATATCCCACTGGCTGTATAACAAGGAAGCCGACCACGACCTCCTCGCGGGACTGGCCAGGGCCGCCGCGTGGGTGCTCGGCATATACCTCGTAATCCGTTTCGGAGACCTCGCTTATCACGGCAAGCTCGGTTACATCCTCCAGGGCTCGTGGGAAAGCACCCTGTTCATCTTCGAGATACTGATAAGCGCCATTATCCCCATTGCGCTCTTCTCCATGCGTCGGATGAGACAGAGCAGTACCGCTCTTATGGTAGGGGCATTTTCAGGAGTCTTAGGATTCGTAATAAACCGTCTCAGCGTGGGCGGCATCGCCACCATATCCAACGTGAACTCCAATTACGTTCCAAGCTGGATGGAAATCGCCATAAGCGTGGGCATCGTAAGCGGCTTCGCCCTGGCCTTCCTGTTCTTCGTGGAATACTTCAGGGTATGGGAAACCGAGGCGTATCAGCCGGGCGCAGTGGACGAACTGCCCGAGCCCGACCCGGTGAGCAACGTCAGGCTCGGGTATCCCTGGTCGCCCGCGTGGAGGCAGTACTCGATGATATTCATCATAGCCGCCAGCCTCTCCTTTGCGGCCTTGCCCAAAGCGGTTACCCAGGACGCGCAACCCAGGGCCGTGCCGGCTGAAAGCCCGCGCCTGATAAAGGCGGTTAAATTTCCCGGGCCCCAAACGCAGGGTAATCGTTTCTCGCTCATAGACCGGGCCAGGGAGGAAGTACCTGCCGACGGAAAGGTGATAAACGTGCTCCTCCTGGACGCCGACAGGGACGGACGGATGGTCTTCTTTCCCCACGAAGCGCACCAGGACAGGATGCAAGGGGAAGAATCCTGCGCCAAATGCCACCACATGAACAAGCCACTGGACAGGGCCACGCCCTGCTACCAATGCCATCGCGACATGTTCAGCGCCACCGACACCTTCAACCACGACTATCACGTGGAAAAAATGGGAGGAAACTCCGCCTGCATCGAATGCCACACCGACCCGGGCGAAGTCAAAAACCGACAAACAGCCAAGGCATGCCTCGAATGCCACAAGGAAATGACGCAAAAGGATACCCTGGTTTCGGCGGGTGACAAACCGGTGCTGGACGAGGCTCCGGGTTATAAGGACGCGATGCACGGGTTGTGCATAGAGTGCCACAAAACCGAGGAGAAACGGAAACCCGTCAAATACGAGAACCTCCCGCTGTGCGGCGCCTGCCATCAGGAGCTGGGAATGGAGACAGTCAGAAAGTTCGGGCCGTATCCCCGGGAAAGCTCGGTTACACGGGAGAAATAAGGGTGATTGCGGATGGCCGTCGAAAAAAACGCAGACTGCAAAAAGGTGGTGGTCATAGACGACGAGGAAGACGTAGTCACCTATCTGGATGCGCTTCTGAAGGACAACGGCTACGAAGTGTACGCGGCTCAAGGGGGGCGCGACGGCCTTGACCTTATCAAGCGGGTAAAACCCGACCTGATCTGCCTGGACATCCTGATGCCCGGAGAAACCGGAATGTCCCTGTATCGCAGGATAAGAAACGACAGCGACATAAAGGACGTCCCGGTGCTAATAATAAGCGGTATGAACTATCGGCGGGAAAGCGAGGAGGTATCCCCTCCCCAGGGTTACATAGAAAAGCCCATAACGCCGGGCTCGCTGATAGAAACCGTAAGGTCCCTGATAGGATGAGTCATCATGACACAACACCTTAAAAACGACTGGCGCCATGCCGTTCACCAGCAGCTTTTCGACCTGGTGCCCTGCAATATAGCGGTGATAGACCGCAACTACACCATCGTCGATAACAACGACAACTTTGCGGAGGTTTTCGGCGAGGGCAAAGACAGGCCCTGTTACGAGGTATACAAGCGCCGCACAAGCCCGTGCGAGCACTGCATGGCCCAGAAAAGCTTCTCCGACGGCCAGGTGCACGTCAACGACGAAGTGGGCGTGGACAAAAACGGCCGCACGGCCTATTACGTCGTCCACATGGCGCCGGTTATCACCCCGGACGGTCACATACCTTATATTATCGAAATGAGCACCGACGTTACCGAAACCCGCCGCCTCCAGAGAGAGTACCAGATACTTTTCGAGCGGGTGCCGTGCTACGTGGCGGTGCTCAATCGCGACCTGAGGATTGTCCGGGCCAACGAAAGGCTGCGGGACACCTTCGGCGACACCACCGGCGAGCATTGCTACGAGGTGCTCAAAAAGCGCCCGGACAAGTGCGAAAACTGCCCCGCCGCGCAAACCTTCGAGGACGGCAAGATACATACCTCCGAGCACGTGGGCATTTCGCAGAGCGGGGAATACACAAACTACATAGTGACCACCAGCCCGCTCTCAAAGGGAGAAAAAAAGGTGAGCCACGTCATCGAAATGGCCCTGGACGTCACCCAGATGCGCCACCTGGAGTCGGAATTGGAGCGGGCCAACGAGTTCCGGGAAATAATGATTCAAAATTCTCTGGACGCAGTCATGGGCGTAGACAACGAGGGAAAAATGTTCCTCTTTAACCCGGCGGCGGAAAAACTCTCACACTACCACGCCGAACAGGTGCTCGGCAAAAAACCTCCGGAGGGACTCTTCCCCGAAGCCTTCCAGGCTGTGATAAGCGGCTCCAGCGACCGTTGCCTGTTGAGGGAAACGGAGCTCACCGCCCGCGACGGGGAGAAGGCGCCTGTGAGGTTCGCGGGTATCAGTCTTAAACACGACGGCAAAAATCTGGGCGCCGCGGCTTTCCTGCAGGACCTGCGGGAAATAAAACGTCTGCAAAACGAAAAGATAGACGCCGAGCGTCTTGCCGCGGTCGGGCAAACCGTGGCCGGACTGGCTCACGGGATAAAGAACATACTCACCGGACTCGAAGGCGGAATGTACGTATTCCGGGGCGGACTGGAAAAGGACGACCGCAACAGAATCGACCAGGGCTGGCACATGCTGGAGCGCAATATCGAGCGCATATCCGGCCTGGTGCGGAACCTGCTGAGCTTTTCCAAGGGAGACGAGCCGGAGGTCAGCATGGTCGAGCCGGTGAAGCTGGCAGAAGAGGTGGTGAACCTGTACAGCGACGCCGCGCAGGAAGCGGGCATAGCCCTCATGTTGGAAGCTCCGGACGAAGTGGCGCCCGCCCCGATAGACAAAGAAGGCATTCACTCGTGCCTTGCCAACCTCGTCTCCAACGCCATCGACGCCTGCCAGATGAGCGAGAAGGAAAGCTGCAAGGTGACGGTGCGCTGCGTGGAAGAACAGGGAGCGGTGGTCTTCGAAGTTGCGGACCAGGGCTGTGGAATGGATTATGACATCAAACAGAAGGTGTTTACTACCTTCTTTACTACAAAGGGGACCGGGGGAACGGGCCTGGGGCTTTTGTTAACCCGCAAAATCGTGCAGCAGCACGGTGGGAAGATAGACTTCTCGTCCATCCCCGACGAAGGAACGACTTTCCGCCTGCTTTTCCCCCGGGATAGGCTGCCCGGGGTCAACACTGAAACAGGCGAACGCGTGGAAGCCTGATTTCCTTCTCATGGGTAGCACACCCTGAGCGGAGGGCGGTTATTGAGTTTGAAAATGCTCGATGTGGCCTTTCATCTTCAGGATTACAAGCCGGTTCCCCTGAAACCCCCGGGGCCGGTCAGGGTGTGAGGATAGCAAGTTTGTCTGGAAATTTTCGGAATTAATGCGCATAAAACGTACCTACCTGAAAGGAGTGCAGGAAATATGACCAAGCCGGAAGAAAAGACCGTGATGGTGGTGGACGACGAGCCCGATGTTGTTTTCTACCTCAAATCGGTGCTTGAGGATGAAGGATTCAACGTCCTTACGGCCGGCAACGGCGAAGAAGCGCTGGAAAAGCTGAAGAAAAACAAGGTCGACTTCATCAGCCTCGACCTGGTGATGCCCCGGAAGAGCGGTATAAAGTTCCTCTACGAGATGCGTCATAACAAGGAATGGTCTCGCATCCCGGTGGTAATCGTTACCGGGCACGCCCGCGACGAAATGGGAAAATCCGATTTCGAGGAAATATTCAGCGGCAAGACAATCACCGGCCCCCAAGTTTACCTGGAAAAACCCGTCAAACCGAAGGATTACGTGGACATGGTCAAGCGACAGCTCGGAATCGAGGTTGATGAAGCCGGAGAAACGGGCGACCCTCGCAAATTAAAGAGCGACCTGAAACACCTGTTGGACGAAGCCGACTCCGATACGCTCAAAAAAATAAAGCAGATGCTCGGAAAGTAACCTCGACCTCTCGAAAGGGGTGACCTTCGGCGTGGAAGATGCCGGAAAAGAGGGAGGAAACGGAAAACAACCGGAACGGATACTTGACCGGTTCGATTCGGATAATCTCGCAAACCTCCTATTCGAGGAAGCCCCTTGCTACTTGTCCATTCTCGACCCCGAGCTTCAGATAATAAAAGCCAACCGCCGCTGCCGGGAAGATTTTGCCACACCGTACACCCGCCATTGCTACCAGGCATACAAGGATAAGGACGGAATATGCCCCGACTGCCCGGCCCGAATAACCATCGAAGAGTCCCGCATTTTCGACAGCGAGGAAGTGCTGACCGACCGCTCGGGTAACCCGGTGAACGTATTCTGCCGGACCGCGCCGATAAAGGACGAGGGGGGTAAAGTGGCCGGTGTTCTGCACATGTCCGTGCAGGCCGGCAAAGGCGAAACGCTGCAGCACGACGTCCTGGCTTTCGAAAGCCAGATAAGCGCTGTCAGCCACGGCATAAAGGGCCTGCTTACCTCGATGGACGGCGGCATGTACCTGTGGGACTCCGGGCTGGATAAATCCGATGCGAAACGGATGGAAAAGGGCCTGAACATAGTAAGGCGCAACCTCCACCGACTCAAGCACTTCGCACACGACATAATATATTACATCCGTCGTCGGGATTTTAAATATGAACAATTCGATGTCTCGGGAATAATGAAAAGGGTCGCCGGCTCGTTCGCCGAAGAAGCACGGCAATCGAATGCGACAATAAATGTAACCGAACCCGCCGAAAACCTGAAGGTAAACGCCGACTTCCGCGCAATTGAATCGGCGCTGTCGAACCTGGTGGCAAGCTCCATCGAAGACTGCCGCTCCGACACGCGCGAGGTGGAGCACGCAGTCCGGCTCAGTGCGCAAACGGAAGGCGGATGGGTCGTATTCGAGGTTAGCGACAACGGCGTGGGCATGGATTCGGACACTCTGGAGAAAATATTCAGCCTATTTTTCAACCCCAAGGGCATCGAAAGCTCGGGTATCGGACTGTTCGTCGCCAACAAAATAGCCCGCGCCCACAAGGGCGGCATAGACATCCGGTCATCCCCCGGTGAAGGCACCACTTACAATATGCGCATTCCCCTTACCCGTAGTTGACAAAGCCCAACATTATGCTATCATTTCGCTATCATAGGTAACGGGGGAGGCATACATGGCACAGATACTTGTTCGCAACTTGGATAAGGAGCTTGTGGAACGGCTTAAAAAGCGTGCCAGGGAGGATGGACGTTCCCTGCAGGCAGAGGTGAAGTTTATCCTGGAGCAGGTGGCGAAGGAGCCCCGGGTGGATATGGAAACGGCCCGGAAAATATCCGAAAACTTTCGTAGAAGGTTCAAGGGGCGCAAGTTTCCCGACTCCGGGGAACTCATTCGCGAGGACCGTCGGCGGTGAGCTCATTTGTAGTGGACGCAAGTGTTGTGGCGAAATGGTTTGTCGAGGAAGAACATGGCAATGCCGCGCTTTCGGTTTTAAAGGAAATGAACTCATTGCATGCGCCCGATTTTCTACTCCTGGAAATGGACAACATAATCTGGAAGTGGAGCAGACGCGGTGTGGTCTGCGATGAGGAAGGAAGCGAATTAAGGGATGCGTTTCGCCGGTACCCCATCCAATATCATCCATTCGTATCATTTCGTGATTCGGCTTTCGCAATAGCCAACCAGGTGAGACAAAGCGTATACGACAGCCTTTACGTTGCCCTTGCAGCCCTTCTGAACGCCAGAATGGTGACCGCCGACCACAAGCTCTATGAAGGTGTCAGAAACAGCCGGTATAAAAAACATATTTTGTGGATAGGAGATATATGATAGAGTGCCCCGACCCGTAACGGGGCCGGACAACCTGCCCAAGCCCAAGTGTGGGAAGCCCCTATTCGGCAGGGTGTATTGAAAAGCTATACCCTGCCTTTACCCTTTTAGGGATGAGCGACTTCAACTATTACCTTGATGTTACGCCGCAGAAGAAGAGCTTGAGACAACGGATTTCGCGATACCTTCCATTCATCCTTTTTATCGCAACCCTCTTCACCACCTTTTTTGCAGGGGCGTTAATGCAATTCATTTCCCCGGCGCAGATTTTTTCCGACCCCACTTTTTTATGGGAAGGCGCGCCTTTTGCGATACCGTTGATGGTGATACTGCTGACCCACGAGATGGGCCACTATGTGACAAGCCGCCGGCATCATGTACACGCCACCCTGCCCCATTTTATCCCCTTCCCCAATTACATCGGCACTTTCGGAGCGATAATCAAGATGAAATCCCCCATCCGCGACCGCCGCGCACTGCTCGATATCGGCGCCTCGGGGCCGCTGGCGGGTTTCGTGCTCAGTGTAATCGCGGCAGCGTGGGGACTGAGCCATGCCGAGGTTGTCCATATTTCGCAGATACCCGAGGGTCACTGGTGGTTTCCGCGCATAGCTTTCGGCCCTAACCTGACCTTCGCAATGCTCGGGCAGGTTTTCGGCCCTTCCGGCGGAGGAAGCGAACACCTCATAGTCAGTCCCCTCATGGACGCGGGCTGGCTGGGTATGTTCGTCACCTGCCTCAATCTCATGCCTGCGGGACAGCTCGACGGGGGTCACATAGCTTACGCGGTGCTGGGCGATAAATGGGCGCTGCGGCTGGCGAAGATAGTCGTCGGATTCTGCATAATTCTCGGCCTGCCGGGCTTTCTGCCGCTCGTTTTTCCGGAAATGGGAGTCATGCTTCCGGTTTGGCCGGGCTGGGTAGTGTGGGGTGTGCTGATAATGGTTATCGGCCTGGGTCATCCGCCGCCCTTGGATTCCGGCGTTCGCCTGGACAAACCACGCACGGCCATCGGGATAATTTGCTTGCTTGTGTGGCTGGCGACTTTTACTCCGATACCGTTTTTGCCTTACTGATTGATTGCAGCTATCAGGAACAACGAGCGATGAACTCCGCCGCGTCGGTATCATCCCTTATTCCCAGCCGGGTCAGGGCAAAATCGTAGCGCACCGGGTCTTCCGGGGCTAATCTTCGGAAGAAATCGGTTATTTCAAGGGCGGTCTTCATGTCCGCTTGGTTTCTACTCGTTATACCCAGGGCGCGGGAGATGGAGTACATATGCCTGTCCAGCGGCACAATCAGATTTCGCGGTGACACTTCACTCCACCCGCCGGGGTCTACATCATCTTCCCTCACCATCCATCTCAAGTAAAGCAGAAGCCGCTTGCAGGCGCTTCCCCGCGAAGGAATCGGCAGAATGCCGCATCCGTCGCCCGATGCCGAGTTGATTTCGGCGACATATTTATCGAGCGCGCTCAAAACATCCCCGCGGTCGCCGTTCATGCACGCCGCGAAGCAGGCGCGGAGGCTTCCATGTTCAGTGACCGCGCTTTTAACTCCCGCCAGCAGCGAAGCGACGTCGTCTCCGGTGGTCCACCGGTGCTTGAAGCCGCGATAAATCCGTTTCAGTTCAGCTTCCGAGGTGTTATCGAGGAAATCGCGCGGGGCGGGTCCCATTTCGGTGAGCACCTTGCTTACGCTTGCGAGTATCTGCTTCACGTTCCCGTAAGCCAGGCCGGATGCGATAATGCCCGCTATCTCCCGGTCGGCGGGGTTTTCGTAGTCATATAAAAAAATCAAGGGGTCGGGGTAGACGAACTCCCTCCTGTTGTACTTGCGATAGAGCTCCTCCAGAACCTCTCCGCTCAGCGATGCCCTGCCCCGGCCAAGGGGCTTAAGCCCCTTGTCTAGCCCCTTGTCTTTAAGCCCCCTGTCTGCCGATGATTCGTTTTTCTTTTGCAATCCCTTTCAGTAGCCTCCGTAGCTTGCTTCCTCGTGCGTTACTTTCCCCTTGAACACCCTGTAAACGAGCGATTGATAGATTATGACCAGCGGGATAAACACCATCACCACCCCTAGCATTATCTTCAGCGTCTTGGGGCTGGAGGCGGAATTTGCTATGGTGGCGCTGAACGCCGGCTCCAGGCTTGACGGCAGCAGGTTCGGATACATGCCTATTACCCCGAAAAGCGCGGCGGTGAATATGGTCGCCGAAGAAAAGCTCCACGCCTTCCAGTAACTCTTCTTCGCGATGAAAACCGGCGTCAATATCAACGCCGCCACCGTAACCAGCGGGATGATAAACAACGCCGGGCTTGCGAGATAGTTGGCGTAAAGGTTAGTCCATACCGCGGTCGTAATCAGGAAAAGCACCGCGATTATGAGCAGCAAAACCCACATCTTACCCGCCAGCGAAGCCGCCCGCTCGTGTAGCTCGCTTTCGGATTTGTTCGCTATCCACAAGGCGCCGTGCACGACGAACAGGAAGACGAACAGAAGACCGCCGAGAATGCCGTAGGGGCTTAGCAAGCCAAGGAGGTTGCCGTGATACGCGCCGTTCGCCCCGACGGGCACGCCCTTGAAGATGTTGGCGAAAGCCACGCCCAAAAGAAACGCCGCCAGGGTGCTTGATAACACCGTTGTAACGTCCCACACCTTTCTCCAGCGCGGGGTATCCAGCTCCGTCCGGAAAGCCACCGACACGCCCCTGACTATCAGAGCTACGAGTATAAGCATCAGCGGCGAATAGAGGGCGCTGAACATGGTCGCGTAAGCTCCCGGGAAGGCGGCAAAGCTCACCGCGCCGGCGGTTATCAGCCATACTTCGTTACCGTCCCATACGGGGCCTATGGAGTGATAAATTACGCGCCGGTCGGCTTCGGTTTTGCCCAGCACCGGCACCAGCGTGCCCGCGCCCAGGTCGAAACCGTCCAGCATGAAATAAACCGCCCACAAGGTTCCCCATATTACAAACCAGGTTACTTCAAGCATTTTCGCTCACCCCCACCTTCCGGCCTTCTCCGGTTTCTTCTATGCCCTTTTTGGCAAAGTAATAAATGAGATAAAAGTCCACCAGCGCCAGCAAACCGTACAGCAACAACAGGGCCGCCAGACTGACGGCTACCTGGGACAGGTTTATGTTTGAAACCCCCTCGGAGGTTTTCATCACCCCGTACACAATCCAGGGCTGCCTGCCCACTTCGGTAACTATCCATCCAAGCTCCGCCGCCAGGTAAGGCAACGGTATAGCCGCGAGAAAGCCCCACAACATCCACCCGGGCGCGGATTCTATCCGGTTACGGGCGATAAATCCTACCCCTGTTATCAGGACGAACAGGAAACCCAGCCCCACCATGGCCCTGAAGGATAGAAACGTTGCCGCTACAGGCGGCCTTTCGTCTTCCGGAATGTCCCGCAGCCCCTTGACTTCGGCGTTAGGGTCAAAGTGGGCGAGCAGGCTCAACCCCGCAGGAATTCCAATAAACCGGAAGTAATTCCTTTCGTTTTCCTCGTCAGGAAACGCGAGCAGATACATCGGCGCGCCCTTTTGAGTTTCCCAATGCGACTCCATGGCCGCCAGCTTGGCGGGCTGTTCGGAAGCCACCTCCTCGCCACTGAGGTGCCCGGTAAACACTGCGAAAAGGGCGAATATCAGCGAAAAAGTCACGCCGATTTTAAACGACTTCTTGAAAATATCGACGTTGCGCTCCCTGAGGATGTGGTAAGCGCTCACGCCGGTCACGAAAAACCCGCCTACAAGCAACGACGCTGCCAGGACGTGAATGAACGTGATGATTGCAAACTTCTGAGTTACCACCGCCGTGAAGCTTTCCAGCTCCGCCCGGCCATCCCTTATGACGTAACCCACCGGGTGTTGCATGAATGCGTTTGCAGCAAGTATCCAGTAGGCGGAGCCTATCGAGGCGAGCACTATCAGCCACATCACCGCTGCGTGGGCTTTCGGCGATATTTTCTTCCAACCGAATATCCAGAGTCCCAGAAGCACCGATTCGAGGAAAAATGTCGCCGTAGATTCTATGGCCAGCAGCGAGCCGAACACGTCGCCTACGAAGGCCGAGTATCCGGCCCAGTTGGTACCGAACTGAAATTCAAGCGTAAGGCCGGTAACCACGCCGAGGACGAAGTTGATTACGAATATCTTTCCCCAGAATTTGGCGTGCTTTAAGTAGTCCTCGTTCCCGGAGCGTGCGTAAATCGTCTCCATTATCGCCACCAGCACCCCGAGACCTATGGTGAGAGGCACGAAGATGAAATGGAACAAAGTGGCTACGGCAAATTGAAGCCGCGACAACAACAGTACATCCATACCGCCTACCCCCTCTTTCTGTTTATTACCCCATTGAACATCGCTTCAATAAATGGTAGGCGCGACACTCTTGTCGCGCTTATTCCGCAACACCCGGCAGGAGTGCCGGGCCTACCATGCGCCGTGCCCGGCAGGAGTGCCGGGCCTACCAGTCGCGCTTACTCAGCGATGCCCGGCAGGAGTGCCGGGCCTACCATGAGCTATTCTTGTTCCTCGTCATCATTGCCCACAAGCTTCAGGGCCCACGCCGAGAGCTCCCTCAGTTGCTCATCATTCGATTCCAGGAACGGCTTCAGGTAAACCGGCGCGTCTTTCACCGACTCGGGATTTTCCTCCGCCAGCCTGCTAATAGCCCAAACGACTCCGCGCTGAAGCGGCTCGTATTCCAGGTAGTTACCGTCCGGGCGGATATAAGATACGAGCACGTGGGCGAACTCGGCGGCAAGCGCTTCGTTGCGGGCCATTATTTCGCCCATCGCCTCTGGCGCGCCCCACCCTATTCCGCCCGATTCGTCGTTGAGCGACCACATCAGCCTTCGCATGAAGTTTCGGGCAAACTCCATATCCCGCTCCGCCTCGCCGGCGACTATCTCACCGATGGCCTCCACAGCTCTCCATTTCCGTTCGCCGGCGTCGCACAGCGCCTGGAGCAGATAATTTACCGTTTTTGAAGCCGGAAACTTCCGAAGTTCCCGGAGCGCGCCTTCAAAATCATTCCTCTCCAGCAGCTCCTTCACCTGCCGCTTGAGATTTCCGGCGTCGGCATCTCTCCCCACGGCTACCGCCTCATATGTTACCCTCTAGCCCTCCGGCTCGAACTCGGTCTTCTCGGCGCCGCAAACCGGGCAGACCCAGTCATCGGGCAGCTCCTCGAAGGGCGTTCCGGGTTTCACTCCGTTTTCCGGGTCTCCCTTATCGGGGTCGTAAACGTAACCGCACACCTGGCAGACGTACTTCATGTTTTTAATCTCCTTTCATATTTGGAATTATACTCGACGCAACAAGTAACTGCGCAGCCAATTCATGTTTTCCCTGGTTTGTTCTGCCGGACAAGGGGCTTAAGCCCCTTGTCTCAAATTGCCAATGCGCACATGCTTATTGCGCACTGCATAAATATAACTCAAGCCCCTTTTACCTGTATAGGTTCTCCGCCTTCTCCGTAAATGGAGCAACTTGTGAAGTCTATCTTTTCCCCGCAGTTTTTGCACACGTGCTCCTTTTCGAACTCGTCGGAAAATATCTCGATTTCCTGACCGCAGTTCTGGCAGTTACACGTAAAGCTCGAAAGGTGTTTGAATTTTTCATAACCGGGACAATGCGCGGGTTTCATCTTTTATCCCCCTTTCCCTTTTTTTATTGTGCTTCCAAAAGCTTTAGCATTTCATCCGGTTCGGTCACCGGCAGCTCGCAACTGAAATTCCGGCAGACGTAAGCCGTGGCTTTGCCGTCGACAGCCGTATTCCGCGCGGCATACCCGGAAATGTCGGCGATTTCCGGATTTTCTTCATCCGCAGGTCGAAACACCACGACCTTGTTGGGTATAAACTCGCTCCACAATTTTTCCAGGAGAACTTTCGTATCTTCCGCTCCGGGCGTTCCGACAATTACCACTTCGCTCGAAGGGCCGCGTATATAATCCATCGCCGAAAGCATGTAGCAGAAACCCGACGGGCTGTTTTGCAGGTACTTTGCGAAGGCGTCGGGAATTTCAAGCGCCCGCTTCTCCATTTCGGTATCCGCCGTTATTCTTGCCAGTTTTACGAGGTTCATCATGGCGATGCTGTTGCCGGAAGGAGCGGCGCCGTCGAAGGCCTCCTTTTTCCTCACGATAACCACCTCGGAATCGACCGGCGAAATGTAAAATCCTCCGTTTTCCTCGTCCCGGAACGCGGAAATAGTCCTGCGGGTCAACTCGAGAGCATCCTTAAGATGCCGCACTTCAAACGTGGTTTCGTACAACTCGAGCAATCCCCACGCCATGGCGGCGTAATCGTCCAGGAATCCCTTTATAGCCGCCTCGCCGTCCCTGTAACGGTGGAATAACTCCCCGTCTTCGCCCTTTAAGTTTTCCAGCACGAAATCGGCGGCCTTGCCCGCGGCGTCGGCGAGTTTTTTATCGTCGAGAACCCTGGCGCCCATCGCCATTGCGGCAATCATCAGCCCGTTCCAGTCGGCCAGTATTTTATCGTCCTTGTGAGGGCGGGGTCGTTTTTCGCGGACATCGAAAAGCTTTTGCCTGACATCCTCGATGCGCTTTTCGATAGCCTCCGCGCTTTCGTTCATCCGTGCTGCAATGTCTCTTCCGGATTCGGTGAAATGAAGCACGTTTTCACCCGATGATTCGCCGGTAGCCGCATCGCGGAAGTTTCCGTCTTGTTTAACGTTGAACACGCTTATTGCAAAACGAGCTTCTTCCTCGCCAAGCACTTCGCGAATTTCCCGCTCGCTCCAGACGTAAAATTTTCCTTCCCCGCCTTCCGAGTCGGCGTCTTCCGCCGAATGAAAACCGCCGCCGGGGTCGGTCATATCCCTTAAAACGTACTCGAACACTTCCTTCGCCACCCCGGCGTAGAATTCGTCGCCCGTGGCCTGATAAGCTTCCAGGTAAGCGATGGCGAGCAGGGCCTGGTCGTAAAGCATCTTCTCGAAATGCGGCAGGAGCCACCCCGCCTCGGTCGAGTATCGGTGGAACCCGAAGCCCAGGTGGTCGTACATTCCTCCCTTTCGCATGTTTTTGAGCGTCTTTTCCACCATCTTCACGGTTATCGGGTCTTTGTTGCGCTTGTATTGCCTGAGCAGGAAGTACAGGTTATGCGGCGCGGGAAACTTTGGAGCGGCTCCGAAACCGCCGTTCTTTTGGTCGTACATTTGTGACAATTGGGTGTAAGCGTTCGCGGTGACTTCTTCGTAAGATACCTCGCCGGAGATTTTTTCATTGATTTCCCCGAGAGCTCCCACCGCCTGCCGTGAGATGTCGTTCAGCTTTTGGCGCTGTGACTTCCACAACTCGGCAACTTTGGGCAGCAAATCCAGCATCCCCACCATGCCCATCCGGCTTTCGCGGGGGATGTAAGTGGCTGCGAAAAACGGCTCCCCGCCGGGGGTGAGAATAACGGTCAGCGGCCACCCGCCCCTGCCGGTCATCATCCGGCACACGTCCATGTAAACCGCGTCGATGTCCGGCCTTTCTTCGCGGTCTACCTTCACAGGCACGAAGTCGGCGTTAAGAAGCTCGGCCACTTTCTCGTTCTCGAATGACTCCTTCTCCATGACGTGGCACCAGTGGCAGGTGGAGTAGCCTATGGAGAGGAAGACGGGCTTGTCCTCCGCCGAAGCTTTGTCAAAAAGCTCTTTGCCCCAAGGATACCAGTCCACCGGGTTTCGGGCGTGCTGGAGCAGGTAAGGGCTTTTTTCCGAACCCAGCCGGTTCCGGCTTTTCTTCCGTTCCCTCTCCATAGTTTTCACCGCCGCCGCTTACTCATAAGCGGCTATAAGCCTCCAAATCAGCTCATCGGGCACGTGGAGCTTCCCTACTTCCCGAGATGCCTGACTATGGCCTCCATGAAGGCCGGCAAATCCGCGGGGGTGCGGGAGGTTATGAGGTTGCCGTCCACCACGACCTGCTTGTTCGCCCATTTGGCGCCGGCGTTGACCAGGTCGTCCTTGATTGCGAAGAAGCCGGTGACGTTCTTCCCTTTGAGAATCCCCGCTGAAGCGAGCATCCAGCCGCCGTGGCAGATGGCGGCCACGACCTTGCCCCGCTTGTGCATATCGGCCACGAACTTGACGGTTTTGGCGCACCTTCTCAGGTGGTCGGGGCTGTAACCCCCCGGAATTATTACCGCATCGTAATCGCCGGCCCTCACCTTGTCGGCTGTCTTTTCGACGGGCGCGGGGTAGCCGTGCTTGCTGTTGACGGTTTTCGGGCTTCCGGCCACACCTACTGTGTGTACGGTTGCTCCTGCCTCCTTGAGTCGGTAGTACGGGTACCACAACTCCAGGTCTTCATATATTTCGCCAGCCAGTACAGCCGCCTTCTTGCCCTTCAGGTGTTGCATGTGTTGCACCTCCTGTAGAATATTCTACAACTCTGTAGAATATTCTACAATTTTGTAGAAACCGTTGTAGAAAACTTGCAGGCTGCTTTACTACTCCACTTCCACCGTGACCGAGTTATCCCAGAGGCCGTGAATGTTGCAGTATTCAACGGCTATGAGGTCGGAAGTGTTTTGGAGCATCACGTTGAAAGTCACCTTCGGCTCGGCGAAAGTAGGGCCGAAGTCGGCCTTCCCGACGGTAACCACCGGCCTGTCGCCTTCCTCCTTGGCAAACAGGTTCACGTACTTGATGTGGTGTTCTATCTTGTTGGGGTGAGGCGTTTCTTTGCCCACGATAACGGTGACCTCGAACTGCTCTCCGGCTTTCACCTTGGACGGGGCCTCGATGTGAGGCACGTGTTTTTCCTTGCCTTCCTTTTCCGGCGGCGTAACTACATCGCCTATCCTTGTCATTTCCGAATCCTCCTTTTGTGATGTTTTGATAGTGATTGCTTAATCATCCGACGATTTCGCCGAACCTTTCTGAAACTTCCTTCCAGTCTATGACGTTCATGACGGCCTTCGTGTATTCGCCCCTTTTGTTGCGGTATTTGAGGTAGTAGGCGTGCTCCCACACGTCCACCGGCATCAGGGGCAACGCCCCGACGGCCATCCGGTTTTCGTGCTTTTCCAGCCCCAGCACCAGGAGCCGCCCGCCGGTCGGCTCGTATGCAAGCAGCCCCCACCCGCTGCCGGAGATGGCGTTCGAGGCGGCCACCAGTGCGGCTTGCATCTTTTCCAAACCGCCGAACTGAGCCTTTACGGCTTTCGCAAAAGCTCCGCGCGGCTTGCCCGGTTTCGGCGACAATCCCGCGAAATAGAGTGTATGAAGAACGTGCCCGGAGGCGTGGAAAGCCAGGTCGCCGCACAAGGAGGCGATGTTCGAGAAATCCTTCGCGCTGTGGGCCTCCTGTATTTTCTCCAGGGTGGAGTTGAGTCCCTTCACGTAGCCCGCGTGGTGCTTGTCGTGGTGCAGCCTGAGGGTCCTTTCGTCCAGGTGCGGCTCCAGCGCATCCGCCGGGTACGGCAAGTCGGGAAGGGTGTACTCCTCCGTCGGCGGCATACTTTTCTTTTTTGCCGCAAAGCTCGAATCGGGGCGCAACAACGGCCCCAGCGCCGCCGCTCCCGCGCCTGCTCCCACCAGCGTCATCAATCCTGTTCTGGTCAGTTCCATGTTCTACCCCTCTTTTGTGTTCCGGTGGAGTTACTTGTACGACTCCATCATTTCCTTCAGGGCTTTGGAGTTCGTTTCTATATCCACCAATGACTCATCCCCTTTCAGCCCTATCCTTTTCTCAAAAGTCGGGCGTTCGCCCTTGTATATTACTCCGATGGGGATTTTATCCCCCCATTCCATTGATTTTTGCATTGCGGCGCTCCAGTCGGTGGGGTCGTAATCGTCGCCCAGCTTATAGACGCGCTCCTTGTAATAAGCGAACGTGTTGACGTGGTTGAACGACACGCACGGCTGCAGAATATCTATGAGCGCGAAACCCTTATGGGCAATACCCTGCCGTATCAACGAGCTGAGGTGTTCCGTTTCTCCCACGAAACCGCGAGCTACGAAAGGCGCTTTCAGAACGACAGCCACCGCAAGCGGGTTGAACTGCTCCCATATCACTCCGTTAGGCTGGGTTTTGGTGACGAACCCTTCTTCGGAAGTAGGGCTGGCCTGCCCCTTGGTAAGGCCGTATATCTGGTTGTCGTGCACCAGCATGGTGATGTTCGGGTTACGCCTGATGGCCGCCAGGAAGTGGTTGCCACCTTCGCCGTAGTTGCACCCGTCGCCGCTTTCGACTATCACGCGCATGTTGTGGTTGGCGGCCACCGCGCCGGTGGCCACGGGCAGCGAGCGGCCGTGGAGGCCGTTGAAGAGGTTGGCGTTCAGATAATGCGGAGCTTTCGCGGCCTGGCCTATTCCGGATACGAAAAGAACGTCGCGCGGGGCGATGTCCGATTCGGCAAGCGCCTCCTTTACCGCTTTGAGTAGTTGGAAGTTACCGCACCCGGGGCACCACGCGGTCTCGTAGCTTCCATAGTCTTCAACAGATACCATCTCAAACCTCGCCTCCCAGTTTTTTCGTGACATATTCCAGGGTAAGCGGCAATCCGTCGTATCGAAGCACCGTTTTTTCTACATGAAAGCCCGTTTCCCGGCGGATGAGCCTTGCGAATTGGGCGAAGGCGTTGCTTTCGACGGAAACGACGGTCTTCGCGCCTTCCAGCTTTTCGATAAATTGCCCGGGAACCAGCGGCCACACCTGTGAAAAATGCATCCCGGCGGCGGTTTTGCCGTTTTCTTTCAGGTGAGTGACCGCTTCCCTTACGACACCGAGGGTCGAGCCCCAGCAGAGGAGCAGAACGTCCGGGTTTTCATCCCCGAAAACGTCGGGAGGTATAACTTCGGCGCGAATGCCCTCCCCTTTCTTCAGGCGCTTTTGGACCATACGGTTTCTCACGTCGTGGTCCTCGGTAATATGGCCCGTCTCGTCGTGCTCATCGCTGTCTGCTATTACCAGATTTTCGCTACCCCCGGGCAGAAGCCGCGGGGATATGCCGTCCTCGACGAACCTGTAACGCTTGTAAGGCGTTTGGGCCTTCGCTTCATCCGCCCCCGCCCTTACGGGTTCGAGGTTTTCGATGTCGAAAGGCTCCACGGCCCGGGCCGAGTCGGTGATGAACTGGTCGGTGAGGATGAACATCGGGCCCTGGTACTTTTCCGCCATCTCGAGGGCTTTCCGGGTCAGGTGAAAACACTGGGCCGGGTCGCCGGGGGCGTATACGGCCCGTGGCCATTCCCCGTGGCCGCTGTGGAGTACGAACTCCAGGTCCGCCTGCTCGGTGCGGGTGGGCAGCCCGGTCGCCGGAGCGGGCCTTTGAGCCACGTTTATCACCACCGGCGTTTCGGTCATGGCGGCCAGGCTGACGCCTTCGGTCATCAACGCGAATCCGCCGCCCGAGGTGGCCGCCATTGAAGGAGCGCCCGCGAAGGATGCGCCCACGGCCATATTTATGGCGGCTATTTCGTCCTCCGCCTGCTCCACCACTATTCCCGTTTTGTCTGCGTGAGCTATCAGTCCCAGAGCCACTCCCGTGGAGGGGGTCATGGGATAAAAGGAGAAAAACTTCACGCCCCCGGAAGCGGCGCCGAGCGCGACCGCCTGGTTGCCCGTGAGCATCAGCCGGGACGGGGGCTTGGCGACCTTTTCGGGAGAAGGAAACTCGATGGACTGTTCCCGGTACCATTCGAAGGAGTTTTTAAGCGCCTCCTCGTTTTTTTGTGCCGCTTCTTCCTTCTTTTTACCGAAGAAGCCGTGTACGGTATCCTTCACCAGGTCGTCGTCGAGCCCCAGCATCGAGGCGACAACTCCCAGTGCGGCGACGTTGAAATACTGCTTTTCGGTAAGGCTATCGAAAGGGACGCTGATAACCCGTTCGTCCCGGGCTTCGATGTTTCGGTCGGCGATTATCTTACCATTTTCACTCAAGCGGGGGGCGTCCAGCTCGACGCTCCGGGCATTCATCGCCACGAGGAGGTCGACGCTTTCGGTGGGCGCGTGAATTTCTTCGTCGCCGAATCGCACGTAATAGGTGTTATGGCCGCCGCGAATGCGGGACTGGTAATCCTCGACCACCACTATGTAGTAGCCGCTTCTTACCAGGCATTTGGCAAGAAGTTGCCCTACGGTAACAAGCCCCTGCCCCGCTTCTCCTCCAATCAGTACACTTGACGGCAAAACTCATTTCCCCCTTTTTGAAAAACCGTCTTCAGGTTACGTATATCCGTCCAGGTGAGTGCTTTCCTTATCCCTGAACCACCCCACGGGGTCAATGAGATACATTTTCATATCGCTCAAAGCCAGGTAGTGGCTCTTTTCCTCGTCTATCATCCGGTTGAGGAATTTCCTTTCCATGGGGTCTTGTGCGCCGGTAAGGTGTTTTTCGTAGTAGTTGATGGCGTTAAGCTCGAGGTCGATTCCCACGTCGATGGCTTTGAGGTCCGGGGTGTCGGCCTTAATGTCCTTGCCGTGCTTTTTAGTGAGGTTTCCGAAGACCTGGTTGAGGTCGGTGTGCTGCGTAGCTTCCGCAAACAGTTCCTCGGACCACGGTTGTCCGCCGGATATTGATTCGTAAATCTTTTTGATGCGATTCATGTGTACAAGCTCATCCGAGCGGAGCATTTTCCATATTTCCTGCCCCATTGGGTTTTGGGTTTTCTCGGCGGCTTCGGCATAGTATTTTTCGCCCTTCTTTTCCATTTCCAGGGCGGTTTTCAACATTTCCAGACTTCCTTGCGACTCTTCAGCCATTTCTTTTTCCCCCTTCAATCGGATTGGACCAAACGAATTTCAAAGACGGCGACCATTCATTCCTGCCCCTGTGCGGGCATGGTAAACACCCGCTGCCCCAGTTCCGCGTCTATCATAAACAGGCCGCTCTTGTCGTCTCCTATCAACTTGAGCCTCTGGAGTATGCCCTCGGCGGTGGATTCTTCCTCCACCTGCTCGGAAACGAACCATTGCAGGAATATATGACTGGCGTGGTCCTTCTCCTCTATGGCGGTGTTAACCAGCTCGTTAATCAAGCCGGTGACTTTCCGCTCGTGGCCCAGGGTCGCTTCGAAGACCGCCAGGGGCGAATCGAACTCGGCGGGAGGCCCTGCGATTTCCTTTAAAATTACGCGGCCGCCGCGCTCGTTGACGAAGTCGTAAAACTTTGAGGCGTGAAACATCTCCTCCTGGGCCTGCACCCTCATCCAGTTGGCGAAGCCGGGCAGATTTATGGAGGTGAAGTATGCGGACATCGACAGGTAAAGATATGCCGAATAAAGCTCCGCGTTGATTTGCCCGTTAAGGGCTTCCTGCATCTTTTCACTCAACATTAGACCGATTCCTCCGATTTCTCCGGTTTTTGGTTTGTTTTGCAGTCCATCAACCGCAAAAATATTATTACTCCGCTAAATATATGCCCCGAAAGTCCCTAATCAAGGCAGATTCAAAACAATTTTCGCCTTATCAAGGTTACGCGCCACCCTGACATACTCTGAGTATACGCTTCCATTACAACAAAGGCGGATTCCGCTTACCCCCTGAAACCCGCCTTTTTTATGAACGAAGCTTCTTATTACTCGAACTTTTTAAACCTGTCCTTCGCTACCCCGCAAATGGGGCACTTGTCCGGTGCTTCACCCTCCACGGTATAACCGCAGTTGTCGCATATCTGCACCGGGCCGAGCTCGATATCGCTGCCGCCGTCGACGGCCTGCTTGGCCTCGCGGTACATGGCGGCGTGTATTTTTTCGGCCTCGAGGGCGTAGTGGAAGGAGCGCTCGGCGCCCTTTTCCTTCTGAAACTGCGCCGCGTTCAGGTAGACCGGATACATCTCGTTAATCTCGAACTCCTCGCCCTCGATGGCGCCGTCGAGATTTTCCGGGGTGGTGGTGTTTCCGAACCCTGCCATGGACGCCACCAGGAAAGCGCCCCCGTCGTTTTTGAGTTCGTTGAAATGGTTGGAGCCGTGTACCTGTTCCGCGAAGGAAATCGCCGTAAAGAGCCTTGCCACGTTGGGATACCCTTCTTCCTCCGCCCTGGCCGCCCAGACCTTGTATCGCATGTGGGCCATGGATTCGCCCCCGTGAGCGCTGCGAAGGTTGGCGGCAGTCATCGGATGGACAGTCATAATTTCTTCTCCTTTCGCTGAAGTGTTTATTCAAACCCCCTCGATAAGGGTTTTAATAAGCATTGGCATCCGGCCCGTCAAGTACTTGCCATTTGGATGTTTCCATCGCATTGCGGATTCAGGAAATCGCATTCGGTGACCATTTTCGGTTGCGGATGACGAAACCGGAAAAAAGATACAAAAAATTTAACGTCCTGTTTGGAAATAAATAAAGCGACCGCCCCCGATAAGACAGCCGCCTTGGTTTAGCGAACACTATTCTTTCCGCCCGTATCAGGAAACTTCCACGAACTTGTCCTTCCCGGCCCCGCAAACCGGGCACTGCTCCGGCAACGTGCCGTCGGATACGTAACCGCACACGCCGCACACGTAGTACGATGTTTCCCTCTCCTCCATCATGTGGCTCATGGCTTCCTTGTAGAGCTTGCCGTGAACCTCTTCCACGTCCTTGCTCTGGGTGAAGATGGTGGCCGCGGCCCTGTCTCCGGCGTCCGCGGCCAGTTTTATGAATTCGGAATATGCAACCCCCGCCACCTGGGTTTCCGACTCGAAGCTCGCCTGAAGGTTTTCTTCGGTGTTGCCGATTTTCTTGAGCATCCGCAACGAGCGCTCGCCGTGGATTTCCTCGGAGAAGGATATAACCCTGAAGAGCCTTGCAATTTGCGGATAACCTTCGTCCTCGGCCTTTTTGGCGTAGATTTTCAACCTGAGCGCTGCCTTCGATTCACCCTCGTATGACTGATGAAAAGCATCCCTTATCTTTTCGTCCATGGCTCCTCCTTTATATGAATGACTGATGTCTCCGGTGTAGTGGCCGGTGAGGAAGAATATACTCATTGCATTTGAAAAATCAAAACCAAGGTTGCGTGTCTATGGAGATGGTAGCGACATTCTCTTTTCGTGGGAGCGACCTCCGGGTCGCGACAGACGTCGAGACCAAAGGTCTCTCCCACTTGCCCCGACAATTAATTTGTGAACGTGAAATTACTGTATCGGCCTGGCGTTGTAGCCGAGCTGCTTTATTTTGTCCACCAGCGCCGGGACGTCCACGCCCTCGCCGGTAACGCTCGCCCTTCCGGCTTTCAAGTCCACTTCTGCCTTTTCGACGCCGGCGGTTTCCTCGATGGCTCGCTTTACCGCGTTGACGCAGTGGTTGCAGCTCATACCTTCGACTTTCAATTGGATTGCGTTTTCGCCGCTTTCGGTATCCATTTGTGTTTCACCTCCGTAGTAAAGCCTGAGCATCGCCACCGCCAGCACAACCAACAGCGCCACCGCCCCGGCGGTTTTGAGGGGGCCGGGGAGGCTCCAGTGAGTGGGCGTGCCCGGCGTGGCTGCGGTGACTTTGAAAATGTAATCGAGCACAAACCCGGCGGCTATGGCTCCGGCGGCGACGGTGGCCATGTATATTGCGGTGGCCCTTTTTCCCATAATTTTCCAGATGGTGGTGAAGGTTGCCGCGTTGGTAGCCGGGCCGGTCATCAAGAACACCAGCGCCGCGCCCGGCGATACGCCCTTGGCGATAAGCGCGGCGGCTATGGGCACAGACGCCGTGGCGCATACGTACAGCGGCAATCCCACCAGCATCATTATGAGCATGGCCACTATTCCGCCGCCCATCAGTCCGGCCAGGAAATCCTCCGGCACCAAAGCCGCTATTATACCGGCGGCCAAAAGACCCACTATAAGAGCCTTGCCTATATCCTGCGGAAGCGTTCCGAAACCATACCGCAAAGCTCCCACAAACTTTCCGGCCTTCCCCTGCGGCTCGGGCATCGCACAACTGCCCTCACATTCATTCAGGCTGCATGTTTCCTGCGAATTGCCGGGGTTCGAGGGGTTCTCTTTCTTTCCCAAGTTAATCAGGGCGCCGCCGGTAATGCCCGTTATGAGGGCGGACAGGGGCCTGACCACGGCATACACAGGCCCCAGCAGGCTCAGTGTTACCAGTATGCTATCCACACCGGTCTGGGGAGTGGAAATCAGGAAGGAACCGGTGGCTCCGCGCCCTGCCCCCTGCCTCCTCAAGGATGCGCCCACCGGTATGACTCCGCAGGAACACAAAGGGAGGGGAATGCCGAAGACGGTGGACTTTAGCACCGACAGGAAGCCGCTGCCGCCGAGGTGCTTCTCCACCAGGCTCTGCCTGACCACCACCGACAGCAGCCCCGCCACCAGGAAACCGAAAATCAGGTAGGGGGCCATTTCACGGAGGACTTCCCATGACTCGTAAATTATTTGCCATATTATGTTAAGCGCCTGCTCCAAATACCATCTCTCCTCTAACCTTACTTACATTTATGATGCTAACAGGTGCGGAAAGGTTTTTCTAAATCCTCATAGCTTCAGTCCTTTTTGGGCTTGAGGAAATCGGGTTTGAGGTATTTGAGGTCGCTGTTGTCGTAAAAGCCCTTTCCGGCCTTTATGCCCAGCTCGCCGCGTTCGACTTTCTCTTTGAGAGCTTCGGGGGGCTTGTCCTCTTCTTTTCCGGATTCGCGGTAGTATGACATTTCGATGTCGTATACTATATCCAGCCCCACGTAGTCCATGCCGCCGAACGGGCCGGCTTTCATGCCGCTGAATATCATCCACCCCTTGTCTATGTCCTCGATGTCGGCGTATCCGCCGGCCCACATTTTGAGCGCTTCCTTTTTCACCACGTGCCACAGCCTGTTTACGACAAAGCCCATAAGCTCCTTTTGGGCCACCAGCGGCACGCAGCCTATGCCGGCCGCCCATTCTTTCGCCTTATCCATGACCTCCGGCGACGTCTTCGAGCCTCCCATCAGCTCCACGTAGTACCTTTCGGGTATGGGGGAGGCGAAGTGGGTGTTGAGCACTTTTTCCGGGCGGGACGTGGCGTCCTCCAGCCACGACACTTTCATTGAGGAGGAGTTGGTGCCGAAGATGGCATGGGGAGGGCATACTTCGTCCAGCCGCGCCCACATTTCCCTTTTCAGCTCCAGCCGCTCGGGGACGGCTTCCACCACCATGTCGACGTCGTTAAAAGCCTCGTCGAAATCGGTAGTGTAGTTGATTCTGGCGAGTATTTCTTCCTTTTCGCTTTCAGTTTCGACGCGGTACCTGCCCCAGTCGAAAGCGGTGCGGTTTTCGGTCACCGCCTTTTCCAGTGCCCCCTCATCAGTATCGTAGGCGTTTACCCTGTATCCGTAGTAAGCGCAATGAAGGGCTATCTGCCGACCCATGAAGCCCGTGCCGGCTATGCCCATTACCTTCAAATCACCCATGTGCTCCTCCTTCCTGTCCGTTAAGTGAATGTTAACATTATAATCTAACAGGGCATTGAAATTCAAACCCCCAAACCACCGAAAACCGGAGCTTAACCAACCTGTTGTGGATACCGGCCCGGGGCCGTGTTATTATTTAAATTCACGGACATATCAAAGTATATCGCAGAATTCGGAGGAAGTACGTATTGAAAAGCAGAAAATCCGGGAGAACCGATGGCGCCATGAAGCTGAAAGTCGGCGTCATGGGTTCCGCGTCGGGAACCTACACCCGCGAAAACCTCAAAAAGGCATACACCCTGGGGAAAGCCATCGCCGAAAACGATTGCGTGCTTATAACCGGCGCCTGCCCCGGGCTGCCTTATGAAACGGCCCGCGGGTGCATAGACGCCGACGGGCTAAGCGTCGGAATCAGCCCGGGCCTTTCATTTTGGGAGCACAAGAATAAATACCACAGCCCCGACGACCTTTACGACGTGCTCATTTTCACCGGAAGCGGCCTCATGGGGCGCGAAGTCACCGCCGTAAGGTCTTGTGATATAATAATCTTCATGGGAGGCCGCTCCGGAACGCTCGGGGAGTTCAGCATAGCCTACGATGAAGGAAAGCTTATCGGCATCCTGAAAGGCACCGGCGGCATTACCGAGCACATGGAATCCATCATGTCGGCCATCGATAAAAATACCGGCGCTAAAATACTCATCGACACCGACGCGGAAAACCTGGTGAAAAGGCTGGTTGATGAATACAACCGGGAATTTTACAAACATCCCAGCATATTCAGCGATTGATACGCCTCGGTTTGACAATGCGCTTTTATAAAAGTACTTTATGGACGCTGTAGGGAGCCGATACGTATGAAAAGAAACCTCAAATGGATGTTGATGATAAGGGTCGGGGCCATCGTCTTCGCCATACTGGTCATTAACGCCGCAATATCGGGATATTTTTTCAAAACCGAATTCGTCAAGCGTATTCAGGCTCAGGCAAGAGATATAAGCAAGGATATAGTCGAAAACGCCCGGGATGCCCTTACCGAGGAAGAGTCCTTCAAAAAGCACTCGTGGGTGTTCAACAAGTCTCTGGGCAAACTGGTGGATGATTACGATTACCTGGTCGGCGCGGGTATTATAAACCTGAAAGGCATGTACGCCTATAACGCCCGGCGGGAAATGGTGAAACAGAGCGCTCCCGCACAAGTCATGGAACATATCTCCGAGAGAAAGTTCGTGCCGGTAAGGACCGCCAAGGGGTACACCCAGATTCTTCCCATAGAAGACAAGGAAGGTGCTTCACTGGCCTATCTTCTTTTGAACTTCGAGCCGAATGAATTTACACAGCCCATGAAAAGGCTGGTGATATGGCTGATTGTCATGGTGGTGACGAGTCTGGCGGTGGTGTACGTGATGATTGACTTTATGGCGGTGGGTAAGGTATCCAAGCCGTTGACGGCCCTTGCCTCTCAGACCGAAATCCTCAGCTCAGGCGACCTGACCCGAAAAGCTCCGACAGAGGGCGTCGGAGAAATAAGAATACTGGCAACGGCTTTCAATAACATGGCCGAAAACCTGAGGGGAATCGTATCCAAAATAAGGGACGTTTCCGACCACACCACCGAAACCTGCCGCAAGCTGTTCGGCATCAGCGGCGACCTCAATCAGGGAAGCCGGCAGCAGATGTCTTCTCTCAACGGCGCCAGTGAGGCCGTGGGGAAAATGGAGTCCAACGTCGAGGAAATATCCAACGAGACGGCAAAGCTTAGCAACCTGAGCCAGAACACCAGCGCATCCATAATGGAGATGGTGGCTTCCATCTCCGAGGTCGACTCCAACGTGGAAAACCTGGTCTCTATGGTCGACGATATTGCCAGCTCGATACTCGAAATCAACCAGAGCAGCCGGGAGGTGGCCGGGAGCGTGGAGAGCCTTTCCCGGGAAGCCGAAAGCACTGCATCGAGCACCTCCCAGATGAACACCAGCCTCTCCCAGGTGGACGAGGGCACTTCACGCAGCGCCGACCTTTCCGCCCAGGTCGCCGAAACCGCCGAAAGCGGGATTAACAGTATACAGAACGCTCAGGAAGGTATGCAGGCCATCCGGAAAGCGGCGGAAAGCGCCTCCGAAAGCATCAATCGCCTGGGCGAGTTATCGGGCAGAATCGGAAAAATACTGGGCGTGATCAATAAAATCGCCGAGGAGACCAACCTGCTGGCTCTCAACGCCGCCATCATCGCCGCCGAAGCCGGCGAACACGGCAGGGGCTTTAACGTGGTGGCCAACGAAATCCAAACCCTGGCCGAGAGAACAACTCTCCAGACAAAGGAAATCGACACCCTCATAAAGGACGTACAGAAAGAAACCCGTAGCTCTATCAACCGGGTGCAGGAAGTGCTCAAAAGCGTGGGAAGCGGAGAGGAACTGACTTCCGAAACCGCCAAGATACTGGAAAACATAGTAAGCGGGGCCAACGACGCAAAGTCGCTGATTCAGCAAATAGCCCGCGCCACCGACGAACAGACGAAAGTGGTGAAAAGGGTGGCGGAAGGCTCAGAAAAAGTGTCCAGCGAAGTCAATCGCATATCGAAGGCCACCACCGAGCAGGCGAAAGGCACTTCCAGAATTATGGAATCAATCGAAAAAATCCGGGATGTGGTCAGGTCGGTCCAGACCGCCATCCGCGAGCAAAACGAGGGCTCCAAGTCCATTTCCCAATCCAGCGAGGAAGTGAAGGACCTTATTTCCCACGTGAACGAAAAAACCGACAACCACCGCCAGGACGCTCAACTGGTATCCGACATAGTGGCCCGGAACATCCAGATAGTCGAGGAGAACGTCAAGAGAGTAGAGCAGATGGAGAGCAGCGTGGAAAACCTGCTGACTCTCGCCTCCGGCCTTAACGACGAAATCCGCCGGTTCAAAGTGGACGAGGAGGAATTCGAGCGCTCCGAGGAACGAGGGCAATCCGGCGAATAATAAAAGCGTGCCCTATCACCCGCCTTCCAGTTGCAACAGGCTGTGAACCTTGAATTTTTTGAGCTTTTTGCGCCCTTCCAGTTCGGGGAGTTCGACCACGAAAGCGCATTCGACCACTTTCGCCTGGCACTTTTCTACCAGTTTTGCGGCCGCGGATGCAGTCCCTCCGGTGGCCAGCAGGTCGTCCACTATTAGTATCTTCTCGTTTTTCTTGACTGCGTCGGCGTGTATTTCTATCATGTCGGCGCCGTATTCGAGTTCGTAGCGCCCGCCTATGGTTTTCCACGGCAACTTGCCCTGCTTGCGGGCGATTATGACGCCCGTTCCGAGCCGGTAAGCCAACGCGGCGCCCAGCACGAACCCCCGGGCCTCTATGCACATAATCGCGTCTATCTTCCGTTTTCCGATGTAGCGGTGTGCCAGAAGGTCAACGGTCAGCGTGAAGGCCCTGCGGTTGTGAAAGAGCGTCGAAAGGTCATAAAACAGGATTCCCTTTTTCGGGAAATCGGGTATGGTGCGGATGCTGTTGACAAGTTCCTCTTCGTACATTTCATCCCTCCTCTATGAAAATCTTTCGTACTTTCACCTGCTCGGCAGATAAGGCATCGGGTCCACCGCTTCCTGCCCGCATCGTATCTCGAAGTGAAGATGCGGGCCGGTGGTGTTGCCGGAGTTGCCCAACTCTGCGACAACATCACCTTGCCTTACGGTATCACCCTTTTTAACCGTTATTTTCCGATTGTGGGCGTATATTGTTTTGAAGCGGCCCTCGTGTTTCAGAATTACTATAAGCCCGTATCCCCCCAATCTTCCCGCGTATATTACAACCCCATCCGCCGCGGCATGAATTGGAGTGCCGATGTCGTTATCTATGTCGATTCCGTCGTGCTGCCTTTCGTTACGGATGCCGAACCCGGAGGTAAGCTGCCCCTCGGCGGGCCATATAAACTTTATCGCATCGGTGGGGCACTCGGCGGATACGTTCCGGGGAGGCCTCGAAGGGGCGCCGGGGGAAGTATCTTTGCCGGAAGAGCGGCCCCGCCCGCCCGGCTCGTTCACCACCTTATCGGTGCCGGGAATTAAAAGCCTCTCCCCCGCCCTCACCTTCGTAACATCTTTTATATCGTTGGCTTCGATTATTTCGTCCTGGGAAATATCGTATCTCTTAGACAACCTGTAGACCGTTTCCCCCCGGCGAACGGTATGATAAACGCCCTTTTTATTCCTTTTCGGCGAGTCGGGTTGTGAACTGGAGGTTTGAGAGGTGGTTCCGTCGTCATCATTTTCCCTGAACCCGGGCACGGGAAGAAAACAACCGGACACCATCGTCAATACCACGAAAACGGCTATAACCGGAAGGATTGCTTTTTTCTTAACTGCGAGCATAACGGTCTTGTTATCTTCGTCCTGAAGCCGCCTTTATGGCTTTTTCCACGGCTTCTTCAGGTGACGAGACGGCGATAACCCCTTCAATATCTCCCCATGCGTCAAACCCTACCACCGGGGTTTCGGTTTTCAGGGAAAGTGCGACTTCCGACATAGTGCCCGCTCCGCCGGGAAGAGCTATAACCGCCCCCGCCGTATATACGATAAACAGGTTGCGGGCATGGCCCACGCCGGTCACGACCGGCACGTCAACGTAAGGGTTGGCCTCGAGACTGCTCGCCCCGGGCAGAATCCCGACGGTCAACCCGCCGGCGTCCTTTGCTCCGCGACATGCGGCCTCCATGACTCCGCCCAAGCCGCCGCATACCAGCGCCCATCCGTTTTCGGCCACCAGTCGTCCCACCTTTTCCGCCCTCGCAGCGGCTTTGCGGTCGACTTCGGAGGAGCCGCATATCCCTATTATTCCCTTATGTTTCAACCCGCCAGCCATTTTACGAGTATAA
The DNA here is from genome assembly GCA_964459325.1 of uncultured bacterium. Lineage (GTDB taxonomy): Bacteria > RBG-13-61-14 > RBG-13-61-14 > CAYWKU01 > CAYWKU01 > CAYWKU01. The sequence goes on from CAYWKU010000008.1 coordinate 104,895, forward strand.
ACCCTCCTATCAATAATACCACAAAAACCACGGTAAGCGCGTTAAGATATTTCTCGATGAACCCGCGTATCGGCTCGCCGTAAGCCCGGATAAGAGCGCCCACCAGGAAAAACCTGGCGGCGCGGCTCAGGGCGGAAGCCACCACAAACACAACGAAATTTATGTGGCACGCGCCGGCGGCGATAGTAAAAACCTTGTACGGAACGGGAGTGAACCCGGCCACGCTGACTGCCCATGCATTGTAAATGTTGTACTTTTCCCGAATCCATTCGTACTTATCCATGTACCCGTAAAACTCGAATATCGGTTGCCCCACCCCTTCCCACAGACCGTAGCCGATGAGGTATCCGAAGGCGCCTCCGAAAACGGAGCCTATGGAGCAGATAAGCGCGTACCGGAACGATTTGGCGGGTATGGATATGGCCAGCGCTATCAGTAAAACGTCGGGAGGAATGGGGAAAAAGCTCGATTCGGCGAAAGCAATAAAAAAAAGCGCCGGCTCGGCGTAAGGCGTTTCGGCCCAGTGAAGAACCCAGTCGTAAAACTTACGAAGCATTCCGAAAAAGGGTATCGGCCAACTGGGCGATTTTCAACCTCAAATCCGGCGCGGAAATCATTTATCGAAACGTTAATCCGCGCTGTCCAGCTTCACTTTTTCGCCCCATCTGAGTTCTCCCAGGACGGATTGAGCTATATTGGTCATGTGGTCTCCCACTCTTTCGAGATTATCCACGAAGTCCAGGAAGACCACCCCCGCCAGCGGATGAATCTTACCCTTCTGTAACCTTTCGATATGATGCTCGTTGAGCACGAGCTGGAGTCGATTGAGTTCCTCCTCCCTCTCCAGAGCCCTTCTGGCGGCTTCCGCGTCACTGTCGGAAAGCGCCAGCATCACGTCTTCGGCCATTGCCTGGGTGGCGACGTACATCCGTTGAATTTCCTTGATGGCCTCGGGCGGAAACTGCATCTTGTCGTCAATGCGCCTTTCCGCCAGCTCCATCAGATTCTCCGCGTGGTCGCCTATCCTTTCGAGGTCGTTCACCACGTGCAACAGCACCGGCAAGGACTCCGAAATTTCCCAGCTTATCTCCTGCTGGGACAATTGTATGAGATAGGATGTGATTTCCCTTTGCAGGTTGTCTATCGCCTCCTCGGTCTGCACCACATCCTTTAAGCATTGCGGTTCTTGAGACACGAAGCCCTGATATGCGTGCTGCAACGACTCCTGCGCCAACCTGGCCATCCTGACTGTCTCGCGAATGGCCTGCTGGAAAGCCAGCACCGGCGTGGGGAGGAGGTGCTTTTGGAGATAACGGGGGGCCACGTCCAACTCGCCCGGCTTTTCGGGCACGAACCTTACGGCTATTCTCTCCAAAACCCCTATCAACGGGAGAAAAATAGCGGCGTTCACCACGTTAAATGCGCTGTGAGCGAGTGCTATATAGACCATAATATTACCACGGGCTACCGGCCCAGGTACAAGCGAATCTATCATTTGCGCGTACCACCCCGGGTACACCAGAATCAGCATCACACATACCCCCAACACGTTGAAAATGGCGTGGGCCCGGGCCGTTCTGCGCGCTATGCGATTTCCGCCAATAGCGGATATCTGCGCGGTAAGGGTGGTGCCTATATTGTCTCCTAGTATGAGAGGTATGGTATCCGGAAAGCTTATCAGTCCCTGCAGGGCCAGCACCTGCACCATGGCGATAGTGGCGCTGGAGCTTTGAAGCATCATGGTGATGGCGGCTCCGACAAGCACTCCGAGAATGGGATATTTACCGAAGGTGACGAAAAGATGCTTGACGGTTTCACTCTGCTCCAGCGGCCCGAAAGCGCCTTTCATAAAGTGGATGCCCAGAAACAATATACCGAAACCTATGAGGACTTCGCCCCAGAACCTCTGGGTGCGCCGCTTTCCTATGAAGGTCATCAACAAACCCACCCCGATGGCGGGGAGGGCATAATTGGTAATCTTGAATATTGCCAAGAAACTGACCAGCCAGGCGGTGAAGGTGGTGCCGATGTTGGCCCCCATCACCACGCTTATCGCCTGCCTGAGGCTCAACAGCCCGGCGTTGGCGACGCCCACCGTCATCACGGTGGTGGCGCTGGAGCTTTGAATGAGCAAAGTGACCAGCGCTCCCACCAGCAGGCCGATGACCGGTGTCCGGGTGAGCATCTCCAGGATGCTCTTCATCCTGTCGCCGGCGACCTTCTTGAGCCCCTCGCTCATCATCCTCATGCCGAAGATGAACATCCCCAGGCCACCGATAACGGGGAAGACTATGTCCTTAAACATTACCCAGTCCATGATGAATCTCTCTCAGAAATTTTGTTAAGGGCAAATAGAGCATATAGGCCGGTATTCGATTTTTCAAGATAGCTTGCCGGCTTTTTCGCCCCGGATATAGTCGGGTACCGAAATTCATCGCCCGGCAAGAGTGCCGGGCCTACCTTATGGCAGGTGCGACGCTCATGTCGCACATCCTATCGCACATCCTATAATGTCTGGTGGGAGCGACCTCCCGGTCACGACGGGTGTCGAGACCAAAGGTCTCTCCCACGATGCAGTGGGATTACAACTTAATGTTCAGGTTGTACCCTCAGGTAAATGCCCGGTTTTGAGAAAATATCCGCCCGTGACCTTCATCTTTATATTGAAGGCCGACACATCCTGAGAGGTGTGAACCTCGATGTCACCGAAGGGCGCATCACCACCATCCTCGGTCCTCCAGAGTCGGGTAAATCCGCCCTGTTGCGCACTTTCAACCGGATGAACGACACCATCCCCGACCATAAGCTCTCGGGAGAGGTGCTGCTCGACGGAAAGGACGTGTATGCGGAAACGTTCGACCCGGTATCCCTGAGGCGGAAGGTGGGCATGGTGTTCCGGAGGTATACGCCCTATGCTCCCGATATCTTTGAAGAACTTGCCCGGCGGCTGAAAATGGCCGGTCTTAAAAAGGAAAAAGACAGGGCGCGGAAAATCGAGTCATGCCTGGAAGAAGTCGGGCTGTGGGAGGAACTGAAGAAAAAACCCGGAACGAGCACCCGCGACCTCGACAAGGGGCAGGCCGGGAAGCTATCGGTGGCGCGAACGCTATTGAACGACCCCGAAGTGATACTGCTGGACAACCCGATGGAAGGGCTGGAGGACAAGGAAGCAGAACAAATCCGGGCACTTATAGAAAACCTCAGGAAAAAGTACACAATAGTTATCGCCACCCGCTCCGAAGAGACGGCGCGAACGGGGGATTTCACCGCCATAATGGCGGAAGGAAAAATAAGCTACTTCGAGACCGCCTAAAGAATCTGGCCGGGGTGATAAATCCAAAACGTTAGCCCTGAATGTGGTGCAATTTAAAGATTTCAAAATCCATGCTAAAATTAAAATCGGTAGCGTAACTATGAGTCTGGCCGGACTATTGAAAGAAAACCGCGAAGAAATACTGCGCATTGCCGCCAAGCATGGCGTATCCGAAATACGTGTGTTCGGTTCGGCCGCTCGTGGAGATGATACCTCCGATAGCGATATAGACTTTTTAATTGAGGTCAATGGCCCCACCACCCCGTGGTTCCCGGGTGGATTGGTATCGGACCTTGAAGAATTACTTGGACGGAAGGTGGAGGTTGTAACGGAGGATTCAATTTATTGGCTTTTGCGTCGCCGGATTCTCAAAGAGGCCGTGCCGCTGTGAAGAAAGACCCGCGGGTTTATCTGGCTCATATCATAGAAAGTATCGGATGGATTGAAGAATTCACACGTGAGGGGAAATCCGCTTTCCACTCACAGAAAATTATCCAGGATGCCGTTATCCGAAATTTTGAGATTATGGGAGAAGCGGCAAAAAGAATACCCACGGAATATAGAGAGCAACACACAGAAATACCCTGGCGGATGATGGCCGCATTCCGAGACGTGCTTGCCCATGATTATGAAGGTGTGGATTTAAATCAGGTTTGGCATATCATCGAAAATGACCTACCCGTATTAAAATCCACCCTTTCCACCATATTACCTCCACTGGAAGAGTTGGAAAAAGAATTGGCGGGTGAAAAAGAGCCCAAGGGAAATAATTCAAACTAAAGAAAGCCCCTTTTCCAGGGGCTTTTCAGTGCGATATGTTTGTCTGAATTTCAGCTCTCGAAGTAGCTGCGCAGCAGCCGGCTCTTGGAGGGATGCCTGAGCTTCTTGAGACTTTTCTTTTCAATCTGCCGGATACGCTCGCGGCTGAGCTTGAAGTCCTCGCCGATTTCCTCCAGGGTATGGTCGTGCTTTTCGCCGATGCCATAGCGCATTCGCAGGATTTTTTCCTCGCGCGGGCTGAGGCTCTCCAAAAGCTCCTCCACCTGCCGGGACAGGTGAGAGTTCACGACCTCCTCCTCGGGAGGAAGCACGCTTTTATCCTCGATAAGGTTGCCCAGGCTGATTTCCTCGTACTTTCCGATAAGCTTTTCCAGACTCACCGGCTCGCGGGCTATCTTAATCAGGCTGATGACCTCGTCCAGGGGCAGGTCCATTTCCGCCGCGATTTCCTCGGGAGTTGGCTCCTTGCCCTTGCTCTGGTATAGCTTGGTGGCTATTTTGTCCACCCGCTTGATTTTCTCAGACAGGTAAATGGGCACCCGAATGGTCTTGGACTTCTCCGCCAGCGCCCGTATGATGGCCTGGTGAATCCACCAGGTGGCGTAGGAGCTGAATTTGTATCCTTTGCGGTAATCGAACTTCTCCACAGCCCTGATTAATCCGAGGTTTCCTTCCTGGATGAGGTCGCTGACGGTCAGGCTCTTGTTGCGGTACTTGTTGGCTATTTTTACCACCAGCCTCAGGTTGGCTTCCACGAACTGGTTGCGCTTCATGTTGACCAGCTGGTGAGCGTGCCAGGCTTCTTCATACAGCGATTTGAGCTTATTGACGCCCATCCCGGCCTCGCGCTCGAGCCTCCGGATATTCTTGCGAGCGTCCTTGGCCTTCTCCTCGGCTCGGGCCATTCCGGATTCGGTTTTGGAGCGAGTGTTTTCGGCGCGGTCGATTTGCTCTTCCTCTTTTTCGAGACGCTCCATCAAATCCTGGAGCAGGTTGAAGTAGTACTGCTCGTTGGTTTCGTCCACTTCCTCTTCGCAGATACCCAACCTCTCCAACAGGTCCCAGAGCTTTTCGGCATACTCGCTCATCTCCCTGGCGACTTCTATTTCCTGCTCGGGGGTGAAAAGACTCTTGGAATCCATTTCCCGCAGGTACATTTTGAGTACGTCGTAATACTCATCCCCCGGGACGGTCTCCTGGAGCCCTTCCTCCTCTTCGCCCGCCTCTGCCGCAATGTCCTTCACCGTCTGGATGATGCCGACATCGTCGTAGAACTGCTCGCCTTCGGAGTCGCTATCCGTTTCCTCGGATTTTTCCTCTCCAAACTGGCGGGTAACACTCCTCTCCTTGGCGCGCATTTTCTTTCTTTCGGCCTTCACCTGGGGCGAAATGCCCCTCTGCGCCCCCCTCAAGGCCTTTCCTATAGACCAGGAGGGCACTCCCCGACGGGGCTTTTCTTCGGCCTCGGAGGCCTGATTCCGGGTTTTTACCGCAGTTTCCTCTTTACGGGCTGCCTGCTTTTTGTTCTTTTTTTCCGCCAAAAAAGAACCCCCTTTTAGAGCACAGTCTGGCCGACTGTAACATTATTATAGCTTCTATCTAAGCTTTGTTTGCGCGGTCGATGATAACGTGACCTTGAAGTTTTGCGTTTCCTCTCGCGGTTGCCGAACAAAGTGGAATGAATGGTATACTTGTGAGATAAACAGGCGCATGACTTAATCCCGCGAACGCCGAATATCAAGCCACACTTTCCCACTTTAAAAAAGGTATTATAACTCGTAAGTTATGGGTTGTCAATGGATTTCGAGATTTTTCCCGCGTTTTCTTTTCACTTTTTATAGATGAGAGTCAGGCCCTAAAAGTTCCACTTTTTTCCGTTTTCTTTTGAACAAAAATTGTGCAATCGCCGATTTCCCGTGAGGCGTACCCGATGAAAACATGACTCCGGAGAATCGGCGAGCCACTACTCCCCAACGCAAGCTTTGTGGCGAATGTCATTGAGGCGTTACCGGCCGAAGCTCGAAAATTCGACCATATCGGGACGCGGATTCAACGTCGCCTCTGCGGAGAGCTTCCCGCACATCGTCCAACTTATAGGCATCGCTGACACTGATGTACGGAGACCACTCGCACTCATCCTCCAGCAGTTCCACATCAACTTCAGCCACGTACCTTCCTTCATGGACATATTTTGTCTTTTTCCGCTTTTTCATAAATTACTTTTGCCTCCGCAAAAAATTTCCATCCCATCGCTCCGGGTCAGGCCTGTACGCGGTAACCAACACCACCGGCCTATCAAATCCCTTTGAGATACCCCACACCACATGGATGGGATTGCCCAGATTGTCTTCCTGTAAGGCCAAGACACATGGCCCTTTAGGATAGTTCATGTATTCCTCGACAAGCGCCGCTTCCCGAGCACCGTCAACCAACTCTCTTGCCGTGAGATCTTCTTCCGCCAGCTTATCGTATCCGTGTTCCGATATCAGTATTTCGCCGGCGTCTATCAGGTCGCGTACCCGTTGAAGAAAATCACTCAAACAATACTCCACCTTTTAATGATATAGCATCACAGCTTCGCTCGCAAAATCGCGCATTGTCAACGGATTCTTGATTTCAACCCGAAAAGTTCAAGTTTTTTCCATTTTTTTGAACAAAAATTGTGCAATCGCCGATTTCCGCAAACCCATCGCTGTTTTCCCCGTGGCAGTCGCTCCCTCCGCTGGTCGGCCAACCGTGAGTTTCCGCCAGCCGTCTGAAATCTTCGGTTTGTCTCGGTGAATGCTTCGCATGGACGGTTTCAATCCCATCCAGGCCCATCTTCACGATATTCACGACTTCCGAGAACGAGTCTGCGCTTACTCCCGGGTGGGCCAGGAACGCCAGTCCCCCGGCGGCATGAATAACCTCCGCCGCCCTACCAGGGTCAATTTTGTATTTGGGCACGTAGGCGGGCTTTCCGTTCCCCAGATACCTGTCGAAAGCCTCCGAGAAATCCTTAACCGCCCCCACCCTGACCAGGGCCTCGGCTATGTGAGGCCTCCCGACGCTCCCGTAACCGCTTACCTCGAGCACATTTTCCATTGCAATTTCAACACCGAACTTGCGGAGCTTATCTACTATCATCCCTCCCCGCTCGTGTCGGTGTTTCCGGAAGAATTCGAGGTGCTCCAACAATGTGGAATCTTCGGGGTCGATGAAAAGACCCACTATGTGATAGCCCTTCTCCTCCACATACGAACTCAACTCGGTACCCGAAACCACGGTAAGCTCCGAACCCTCGGCCGCTTTCTGCGCTACTTCAACGCCCCCCACGGCGTCGTGGTCGGTTATGGCAATGGCTCCCAGCCCTTTTGACCGGGCGATCGCAACAGCCTGCTCGGGCGAGTATGAGCCGTCCGAGTAATTGGTATGAATATGCAAATCCGCTTTTACCTGTTCTTCAGACAATTTTACTTTATCTCCAACATTCTTCTTAGCGCCTTTAGTGCGTCCTGTGCGGTAGCCGGGTCAACCTCCACCAGGTTGACATCCGGCAGGTTTTCGAGGGTATAGCAGAGGTTATTCAGGTTTATCCTGTACATGTTCGGGCACAGCGAGCGGGCAAGCTCGAAAACCCGCCTGTCCGGATATTGCGCCGCCAGTCGTGAGACCAGGTTGATTTCAGTGCCTACGGCTATCTCCGAGCCGGCCCCGGCCTCGCTGACATAGTTGATGATAAACTCGGTGCTGCCGTCGGCGTCGGCCTTCCTTACCACCTCCCGGGGACACTCGGGGTGAACGACTATCTTCGCGCCGGGGTGCTCGTCCCTCACCTCGGCAACGTGCTCCGTGGTAAAAAAGGTGTGAACGTGGCAATGGCCCCGCCAGAGTATGGCTTTCGCCTTCCGTATCCTCTCGGCGTCCAGCCCGCCCATTTCCTCGCTCGGGTCCCACACCACTACTTCATCGTCCGGGATTTTAAGCTTATCGGCGGTGTTCGTGCCGAGATGTTCATCTGGAAAGAACATCACCCTGTCCCCGCGCTCGAAGGCCCACTTAAAACCCGCCGGAGCGTTCGAGGAGGTAACCACTGCCCCCGAGCGAGCCCCGCAGAAGGCCTTTATATCGTTGCTCGAATTCATGTAAGTAAGCGGAATCAAACGAGAAGTATCTATTACCTCCCCCAGTTGCTTCCACGCGGATGCAACGTCCTCCAAGTCGGCCATATCCGCCAGAGGGCAACCGGAGGAAAACTCGGGGTGAAACACCCGCTGGTCTCCACGGCAGATGATGGCGGCGCTTTCCGCCATGAAATTCACCCCGCAGAAAACGATGTACTTGGCGTCCGGCTGCTCGCTCGCGGCGACGCAAAGCTTGTAGGAATCTCCCTGAAAATCCCCCACGTCCACTATGGACTGCCGCTGGTAGTGGTGAGTGAGGATTACCAGCTCCGCGCCCAGCTTGTCCTTCACCGCCCGGATTCTGCCGAGCAACCCCTCTTCACTTACGCCTCTATATTCTTCAGGCAGGGTGCTTCTCATCTTTTTTCCTTATCTCCTCCCGTTGCAGAGCACGGGCCACTATGCTGACCGGGTGAGCGGTTCTCATGACTGCCCCGAAGGCGTTCCTGCAGGCGCCGCAACTGCTGAAAACCACCTGCGCCTCGCTGGTGCGAAGGGCTTCCCGCACCGTTTCACCCGCCTTGTCGTAAATCTCACGGTTGCGGTATTTCATCCCGAAAGTGCCGCCCATGCCGCAACAGGCGTCGGGAAGCACTTCCAACTCCAGGCCGGGCATAGCCCTCAAAAGCTCCGGTGCAGCGTCGGCATCCCCGGCGTGTTTCTGGTGGCATGACGTATGATAAGCCGCCCTGACAGGCTCTGCGAGCGGCGCGTGGCTCTTTCCTTCCAGCTTATCCGCCAGGAACCTCTCGATTCCAACCACCCTGTCGGCTATATCTTCCTGCCCCGGCATCAACTCCATGCCGAAGGCTTTTCCCTTCAGCATCATCTCGCAACTGGGGCAGGAGGTAATTATCGGAACTTCGCCGGGTACATGGCTGATATCCTCGATGACCTGCGCCAGCCTCTTCATAGCCCCGGTGCGGTCGCCTCCGGCGAGAAGCCCCAGCCCGCAGCAGGCGAAGGAAGCAATCCCGACTCTGACTCCCAGAGCCTTCAGCGCATTAAGCGAGGCCGCTCCCGTTCCGGAGGGGTCGATAAAGATTGCGTAGCATCCCGGGAAATAAACGGCATCCAGCGGCGAATGGTTGATTTTATAATCATCGGCCACGCTTTTCAATGACCGGGGCGCCACGAGCGGCGCCTTCACGTCCGGGTTCAATCCGGCCAGCCGCGAGAGCGAGTCTGATGAAGTCCCCAGCCGCTGCAACACCCTCCCGGCGACTCCCAGCCGGGAAACCAGCGGCATCCACCGGCGCGGGTCGTTCAGCATCCATCCCGGAAGACCCTTGTCTTCGAGGGGGCCGGCGTCCCCCATGCTCCTGCATATCACGGCGGGAGGATTCACGCCGGTAGGGCAACCTTCGTCGCAACGATGGCAACCCAGGCACAACTCCAGCATCCGGCGGGCTTTATCATCCCCCCGAAGCGTCCACTCCGGCGCTATACCCTGCGCCACCGCCCTTGCCAGCGCCACCCTGCCCCGTGGCGAAAGCTCCTCGACCCCCGTGGCATCGAATACGGGGCATACCGACCGGCACAGGCCGCAGCCGTGGCATTTGAACATGTATTCCCGGATGCCAAAACGGTCAAGTTCTCCTCCCGTATCCACAAAAACCGGCCCGGGGCGCAGGTTATCAATAATCTCGCCGTCACCGAGGATAATATCCGGATTGAGCACATCCTTCGGGTCAAAAAGGCGCTTAATATGGCTAAAAACACTATAAAGCTCGCCGAAATGAGCTTTCAAATACGGCGCCCGAAGCCGCCCGTCGCCGTGCTCTCCGGTAAGGGAGCCGCCGAAGTCGGAAACCGTTGAATAAACCTCGTCGGCCACCCGCTTGAGGGTTCTTTTCCCGGCGGGGTCGGAGAGGTCGAGCAGCGGGTTGACGTGGACGTTCCCGTCGCCCGCATGGCCTATCACCGGCGCTTCGCAATCGTGTTTTTTCAATATTTCCCGGAACTTGCCGACAAACTCGGCAAACCTCTCGGGCGGAACGACCATGTCCTCGACGAATCTTACCGGCCTCTTCGGCCCCTTCATGCTGTAGATGATGGGCGAGCCGGCCTTGCGCACCTCCCACAGCCGGGCCGCGCCTTCGGGGTCGGCGGCGGAGCTTATATTTTCCGCGCCGGCTTTGCGCGCCGCCACTTTTACCGACGCGATGCGCGATTCGAGGTCGTCATAGCCCGAAGCCTCCTGCTCCACCAGCAGAAGGCATTGACCCCTCCCCGGCAGCATGGAGGAAAGGTCGGGGCGATGCTGCCGGACAAGCTCCAGGAAGTAATCGTCAAGCACCTCGATGGCCGAGGGGCCGGTTTCCCGCAAGTAAGGCGCCGCCTCGGTGGCGCGGGCCAGACTTTCGAAGGCTATCAGCACTCCCCCCTTCCGGGCGGCAACGGATACGGTGCGCAGGCGGGCTCCGGTGACCACCGCCAGTGTGCCTTCGCTGCCCACCACGAGCTTCGCCGGGTCTATATTCCCGTCATCGCCGGTCAGTCCCCACAGGTTGTAGCCGCTGGAGGTCTTGGTGACGCGGGGGCGCTTGTCGTCTATAAGTCGCTGATTTGACATGAGAATATCGTCTAACGAATCCCGGTAAGCGCCCAGCCGGGGATTATCCGAGTCGGTGCGGATTATCTCCCCTTCCGAGGTTATAATCTCCAAGCCGATGACGTGCTCGCGGGTGGAGCCGTACTTCATTCCCCGGGCGCCGCCGGAGTTGTTGGCTATCATCCCGCCGATGGTGCAGTAGGGGCTGCTGGAGGGGTCGGGAGCGAACCTCCGCCCCTTACCCGCAAGATGGGCGTTGAGCTTATCCAACACCACGCCCGGCTGAACTTCAATCCAGCCCTCACCTTCCGAGATAATCGAGCGCATGTGGGGGGCGAAGTCGAGTATTATGCCGGGGCCGACGGAATGCCCGGCCACTCCCGAGCCGCCCCCGCGCGGGGTTATCGGGATGGCATTTTCCGCGGCATATCTGACGACCTTCGCCGCGTCTTCGGCATCAACGGGCCTGACCACGGCCAGCGGCATTATCCGGTAGATGCAGGCGGCGGTGGCGTAAACGTGCCGGACGGCGTCATTAATGACCACTTCGCCGCGTATTTCGCCGGAAAGGTCGCTTTTTATCTGGTGAGGAAGAAGCATGATTGAATCAATTTAGATTAACGATATAAAAAACCCGAGTCAATTATACTTAGAGCCGGTGTTCCGGGTTTTTTTGGATGTTCGAGAGAAGAGGCGCGGTTCGGGGAAGGCAAATGACTAAAGAGGTAGCAGTTAGGCGTTACAGGTATCTCTTTATTTGACTAATGGAACACCAAGGTCTTTACAGATTTTCTTCGCAAGGTTATCGTTTATTTCAGAATGCCTGGGGACTGACGACCTTTTATTCAGTTCGGGATTTCACCACCATGAATGCTTCGCGCCCTCTCTTAACAGCTTACATCCGTTGTTTTTCAGGTGAGCCAGGAGCCGGTGTCTTTTCATACCTGCAAAACTATTTCGGAATAATCGGAACCGGCGGCGGAGAGGGCATCCTCTTTGTTCATTTCCAGGGCCTCTTTTAAAGTAACCTTCAGGGTTTCCAGCAATTCCTCACGTGAGCGCTCCTGGCAGTTTACTCCGGGAATTTCTTCAACCCAGCCGAGCCACCATTCGCCTTCCTGTTTTATCACCGCTTTATAAGCCGTTTCCACGATTTAACTCCCTTAAATGACGATATGCATGATTATAGCGGGTAACACTCCCCGTGCGCAAACAGCATAGGGCTGAAGTTTCTTGTTGCTTACGCAACCCGGACGTATAACGTCCGGGCCACCCGGCACCCGGGGGTTCCGGGAAGGCAAATGACCGGGGCATCCGGCGAGGCATTCTCAGCGCATGGCGTATTCCCCGGACTGAAGTCCGGGGCTTGCAATTATATGTGAACCTCCCCGACCTGAAGGTCGGGGTTTCATTTATCCTCAGAGAAACCACGGGATTTATCCCTCGGGCGGGGCCTTCGGGCAAGGCCCGTGGAGCTTCACATTTTAGCCGGGGGGTTCGCCCTTCCTCATGTCGAGACCACAGGTCTCTCCCACATAAGAGGAGCCACATTTTCAGCGTGGGAGCGAGCTCCCGGTCGCGATTAATTCATTTCAAATCCGCAGCAGCTTGTTGATGACATACCGGAATATTATCCTTTCAGGTAATCATGTCACGGTTCGAGCTTGTAACCGAATATACGCCCAGGGGCGACCAGCCGGAGGCCATCGAGGAGCTTGCAAGTAATCTTGAAAGAGGCCTGAAAAACCAGGTGCTGCTCGGGGTTACCGGCTCCGGGAAGACGTTCACCGTGGCCAACGTGGTGGCCCGCATCAACCGCCCTACCCTGGTGCTGGCCCACAACAAGACTTTGGCGGCACAGCTTTACAGCGAGTTCCGGGAGCTTTTTCCGAATAACGCGGTGGAGTATTTCGTCTCGTACTACGACTACTACCAGCCGGAAGCCTACATCCCCACCACCGACACCTACATCGAGAAGGATACCTCGATTAACGAGGAGATAGACAAGATGCGCCACGCGGCGACTTACTCCCTGCTCGAGCGCAACGACGTGCTGATAGTGGCCAGCGTAAGCTGCATATACGGCCTGGGCAGCCCGGAGGCTTACGCAGGGATGCTCCTGCAACTGGAAGTGAACAACGAATACGACCGCGACGCCGTGCTGAAAAAGCTGGTGGAGCTGCAATACAGCCGCAACGACGTGGACTTCCACCGGGGCACATTCCGGGTGAGGGGGGACGTGGTGGAGGTGTTTCCGGCTTACGAGGAAGACCGGGCGGTCAGAATCGAGTTTTTCGGGGATACGGTCGAGGCCATTCACATGATAGACCCTCTCCGGGGAAGGGTTATCAACAGCCTGGAAAAGGCTGTCATTTACCCCGGAAGCCATTACGTCACGCCTCCCGAGCAGATGGAGCGGGCTATCAAGGGCATCGAAGACGAGCTGGAGCACCGGCTGAGGGAGTTGAAGGAGGGTAACAAGCTGGTGGAAACGCAACGGCTGGAGCAGCGCACCCAGTTCGACCTCGAGATGCTCCGGGAGATGGGCTACTGCCAGGGCATCGAGAACTATTCCCGGCACCTTACCGGCAGGGCGCCGGGCGAGCCGCCGCCGACGCTTCTGGACTATTTTCCCGACGACTACCTGCTTTTTATAGACGAATCGCACGTCACCATCCCCCAGATAGGCGGCATGTACAAGGGAGACCGGTCCCGGAAGGGGACGCTGGTGGAATACGGCTTCCGCCTGCCCAGCGCTCTGGACAACCGGCCCCTGACTTTTGACGAATTCCGGCGCCGGGTGGGCCGGACGACATACGTGAGCGCCACTCCGGCGGAGTTCGAGATGGAGCGCTCGGGCGGGGTGATAGCCGAGCAGGTCATCCGCCCCACCGGCTTGATGGACCCGGAGCTGGAGGTTCGACCCGCCCGGGGACAGGTGGACGACTGCCTGGAGGAGATACGCGAGCGGGCGCAGGCGGGAGACAGGGTGCTGGTGACCACCCTTACCAAGCGCATGGCGGAGGATTTGACCGAGTACTACGAAAACCTGGGCGTCCGGGTGAGGTATCTTCACAGCGAAATAGATACGCTCGAAAGGTTCGACATCCTGCGGGAGCTGAGGATGGGCGAGTTCGACGTGTTGGTGGGGATTAACCTGCTGCGCGAGGGCCTGGATTTGCCGGAGGTGAGCCTGGTGGCCATTTTCGACGCCGACAAGGAGGGATTTCTGAGGAGCGAGCGGTCGCTCATTCAGACCTTCGGCAGGGCCGCCCGGAACGTCAGGGGAAAGGCCATTCCTTACGCCGACAAAATCACCGACTCCATGCGCAAGGCTATAGACGAAACCGACCGCCGCAGGGCCAAGCAGCAGGCTTATAACACCGAGCACGGCATTACACCGGAGACCATCAAGAAGCAGATATATGCCATCCGCGAGAGCGTTTATGAGGGGGACTACGTCACGGTTCGGACTCAAAAAGAGAAGGAAGAACAGCTACTTAAGGAAGGTGATTTGCCGAAGTTGTTGAAGGAGCTTCGGGCACAGATGAAGGAGGCTGCCAACAACCTGGATTTCGAAAAGGCGGCCGAGCTTCGCGACCGGATAAAGGAGCTGGAGCAGTTGGAAGTGGTGATGGGTTAAAATAAAATGATTTCAGTTATTAAGCAAAGGGTGGGAGAGACCTTTGGTCTCGACATAAAAATTCCCGACAATCGCGACCTGGAGGTCGCTCCCACAACTGTGGTGGTAGTATAAAAATCTTTGCGACGCGGTAAGAAAGGAGGGGGCACTCCCGGCCCCCTGAGTCGTCATCTCTTGGGATACGGCTTGCCTGTAATTTCCACCCACATTTTGTGAGCTTCCGTGACATCGGCATGGTTTTGAGAATACAGGGCCGGGTTATCTATTGCCTCCGGGTCGTGGCTGAGGACGAATTCGAGCCGCTCCAGAGCCTTATCCTTCTCATCCAGCCTCAGAAGGTATCTTGCGTAGAAGATGCGGTTGTTGAAATACAGGGGATTTTTCTTGATGGCGTTTTTGAGGTCATCAATGGCCGCTTCCTTGCTCATGCCCGCCAGCCTGAGCGCCAGGTTCGGCACGCGGGTGATAACTTCCGACCAGAACCTTGCGGTGCCGCCGGTCAGGTAGTTGGGGTCGAGTTCGTCGCAACGGTCCATATGTTTAACGAGGTCCGGGAAAAGCGGCACGCTTCTGATTATACCCTTCATCTCTCCCCTGGCTCCCAGGTTTGTGGCGTACCAGAAATGGGCGCCGGCGCTTTCCTCGATTTCCATGGCCTTTTCGGCGGCATTCAGGCCCTTGGTGAACCATTCGATACGAACTTTCTTCTGCTCGTCGGTTTCCTTGGGCAGCTTATCGGCGTACTCCCAGTAATCCCCCGAAAGCTCCACCCACAACTGGTCGTTTTCCGGCTCGATTTCAACCGCCTTCTCCATAAGCTCGATGGCCTTCTTGTAGGCCTCTCTGCCGACGTCCTTGCTGAGCAGCTCATAAAGCTGGTCGGCCAGCTTCTGGGCTTCCGGCTTTTTGCACTCGATACGCTTCTGTTCCCAGGCTTCGGCGGGGTTAAGAGCAGCCATCACCAGGAATATCGCAGCCAGCGTTAGTAAACCTGCTTTTTTCATAAAAACCTCCCGTTATCTAACATTTCCGTATTTTCATTTTACTACAATCGAATTCAGTCTTCAAACGGTTCCCCGATAAGCAGGCGACATTTCCGAACAAAGAGGCCGGGTGAAGAAATAAGGTGAATTCACGTCAATTAGTAACAGGAAAAAATTTCACAATGTGTTAAAATGTTTGCTGAATTCCGCACACGTTTGGTGGGGTGGACTAAATCGGCCGGAAAAAGATTTTTGCAACTGTAGCTTATAGTTATTATCTTGAGAGACAAGAAGGGCTACGGGGGCGGCATAAATCTTGCTGCCCAAGGGGGTTAAAGGCAATCATGGAAAAAGAAGAGCGAATAAAGAAGCTTCAGGAAGAAGTGCAATCGTTGCGGGACCTCCTTTCGCGGGTTCAGGAAAAGTCTTCCGGCGAATCCTCCCATAGCGAGGAAAACAGCGAAAATTCCTCCGAGGAGCGGGTGGATATTTTGAAAAAAATCCGGGAGCGGAAAATTATAGACGACGATATTCCTCCTTTTTAAGGGCGCCTCAAGACCCCAATCTTTTAAAGGCCGTGCGGGTTAAAGCTTGCGCGGTCATTTTATTTGTGTTACCCAAACCTTGATGAACGATGACGGCTTAAAGATATTTATCCTCAACAACTATATTCGAAGGCTATGGGAATGGCTCACGATACTGGGAGTGGTATTGGCAATTGCAGCGGTCGTTATTTTCTACGAGCGCATGGGCATATTAAAGCCCGTCCGGTCATATTTTTCATATTGGGAGCTTCAAACATGGTCCATGACGGCCTTTTCGGCCACCGTGGGCTGCGTGGTGGTCGGAATTATTATGGAATTTTTCATGAAAAGGGCCGGAACCACTCCTAAATCAGCGCCATCGAACCCATCACCATCTTCAACCCGCGCCGAAACGGAAACGGAGTTGGCCTCCGCGGCATTGAGCAGGATAAGAGTATACGAGTCGGTGACCCTGTTATTCTCCGCCCTCCCGGCTTTATTTGGAACCTTTTTGTTCGCCATAGGGCGACCGGGCGACGTTTTATTGGTTTACCTCGGCATAAGCCTGGTCATGTTCATAATCTTCCTTCCCAGCCTACAGCACTCGGAAAAAACGGTAAATGCCCATATCAAACGACATACAAAAACCTGACATCGGGGCTCGGCATAAATGAAACGGATGAAAGTTATCGCTGCGGTAGCACTGGCAATTGCGCTACTCAGCGCCGGCTGTAGTTACAAACTGGTAAGAAAGGGAAAACTGAACCGCCCGCTGGCAAAGGAGATAAAGCAAAAAGTGAGCGAGCGCAGGGGGTTGGAGTTCAAAGAACCGGTGGAGGCGCAGGTAATACCACGCTCCGAGGTCGGGGATTTGCTCAAAAAGGAATTTCGGGAACAATTGCCGGTCGAAGAGATAAAAAAGTTGCAGCGGGCCTACGTCAGAATGGGGCTGATAAAGCCCGGCACCGACATCGAGAAAATAATGCTCGATTTCTACGAGAGCAACATAGCCGGCTTTTATAACCCGAGAACAAAAGACTTATACCTTATAAAAGAAGTTGTACAGAAATTCTCGTTAATCGAGTTCATATTTCAGAGGGATTTGAGCGGGGAATTGATGTTGGCGCACGAGCTTACTCACGCCCTCGACGACCAGCATTACGACCTGAGAGCCCTCGAAAAACGGCACGAGCACAATGAAGACGCTCTCCTCGCCATTCAGGCCCTGGAGGAAGGTACCGCCACGCTGGTGAGCTTCGCCGTTCTCTACCGGCAGGAAACCGACATGGGGGAAGCAATAAAAGCTATGGAGCGCTACAATGAAACGTTGCGCAAGTTGATAAGCATGGCCGCCGGGGACGTTTCTTCGGTGCTGGTGGATTCGGTGGCCTTCGCTTACATAAACGGCTCCGAGTTCGTGGGATACCTGTATAAAAAATTCGATGGGTGGAAGAAGGTAAATTCAGCCTACTCAAAGCCGCCGTCTTCCAGCGAAGAGGTGTATTTTCCGCAGAAATTCATTGATAAAAGCGACCCGCCTTCGAATGTTACCCTTCTCGTAAGGGCCGAGACTTTCGGAGAAAACTGGAAATCCCTGGAAACGAACACGCTCGGCCAGTTGGGAGTAACGGCGCTGCTGAAAAGATACCTGCCCGTACCCCGGGCCGGCGAAGCCGCTGAAGGCTGGGGTGGAGACCGATACTCGGTAGTGGGAACGACGGACGGGAAACACACCCTGTGGATATGGGTGACCGATTGGGATTCTGCGGAGGATGCCGGGGAGTTTTACGCCGCTTATCGTGATTTACTTTCCGTAAAGTACAAAAATCCAGAGGAAACGGACTGCCCTTCGGGCATCTCCGAAGGCAAATGCTTCATAAACGGCGCCGATGAAATCATCCGGCTCAACCTGAGCGGCAGGCGGGTAAGCATAATAGAAGGCGCGGACAAAAACACCCTTCCCGCCGCCATAAAATACACCCGCAACTCGCTGGTGGCGGAAAAAGCACCCGGCGAGAGCAAGGCCGGACCGTCCATCCATGCAAATAGCAAATTCCGACCAATCCGGTAAAATAATTGGAATAACCGGCTTAAGGCCTCGAAATATAAAAAGAATTTCATGGAGAAGGAAAAAGCCACAAAGAAACAAATTCCTCTGCTTCCCCTCCAGTTGGAGTTGATTGACCGGCTGAGGTGGTTCATCCGGCTCAGGTGGGTCGCTGCGGCTGGAGTTATGGCCACGGTGCTCGCCGCCCGTTACGTATTCGACTTCGATAAACTTGCCATGTCCTCCCTGCTGATACTGGTGGGAGTGATAGCGGCACTCAACCTGATTTACGTCGGAGTTTTGACGAAAGTTTTCCCCGCCGGAGAGCAAATGGGAGAAAAAGACCTTCGGCGGGCTTATATTTTCGCCCAGATACAGATACTACTGGACCTGGTGCTGCTGACCCTTCTGCTTCATTACTCGGGCGGCCTGGAAAACCCGTTCAGCTTTTTCTACATATTCCATGTCATTATCTCCAGTATTCTGTTACCGAGAGGCGTGGCTTACGCATACGCCCTCATAACAGTGGTTTTGTACTCGGGGCTTATTCTCTTCGAGCAAATGGGCTGGATACCGCTATATCCTATAATCGAACCGGTACAAGCGGGTAACAAATACCTGCTGGGCGTCATATTCGCCTTCGGCGCCACTGTTTTCATCGCCGCTTATGTTACCACCAGCATCCGGCTGCAACTGAAACAGAAAGAAGAGGAAGCGGAAAGGGCAAGGGAAGAGCTTTCACGGCTCGAGGAGAAGAAATCCGCTTTCATGAGGATGGTAAGTCACGAATTGCGCTCGCCCATCGCCGCCATTCAGAGCTCCCTGGGGGTGCTGGTAAACCTGGAAGACGGCTGCATGGACGAGAGCACCCGCCGCAGCGTTCAACGCGCCGCCGACAGGGCTCACGGCCTATACCGCCTTACCCGCGACCTCCTGGAGTTCAGCCGGCTTACAACCCTGAGTCCCGGAGAGCGCTCGTTCGCTGAAACCGACCTCAACAAGGTGGTGAAAAATATAGAGGCGCTATATAATAGCCAGGCACAGGACAAAAACCTGGAGTTCCGGGTAGAGCTTCCGGAGGGGGCGGTGGTCACATTTAGTGACCCCCAATCAATGGAGCAGCTGGTGGATAACCTGGTATCCAATGCGATAAGATATACGCCGGAGGGGGGTAAAGTTGATTTAAAGTTGGGCACAAACGGGCGGTCGGCATCGATTACGGTATCCGATACGGGCATCGGAATACCGGCCCGGGACGTGGAAAAAATAGGGGAAGAATTCTATCGAAGCGAAAACGCCAAAAAATTCGCACCCGCCGGAACCGGTATCGGAGTGAGAATCATTAAGGAAATTGTTAAACAACACGGGGGAAGACTGGAGATTAAAAGTGAAGAGGGTAAAGGTTCCACATTCAAAGTGGAGCTGCCCCTGAAGCACAACCGCACGTGAACGCAATCAAAGGGGAGGGAGAAACATGAAAAAGCCCACCGTTTTACTGGTAGACGATGACGAGGACTTCGTCGAAACTCACAAACTACTGCTGGAAAAGCACGACTATTACGTTCAGGTGGCATATAACGGCGCCGAATGCATGCAAAAGCTTTCCGACGGCCTTATACCCGACCTGATAATATTGGATGTTATTATGAGCACTCCCAACGAAGGATTTGACGTTGCCAGAAACCTGAAAAACAGCGACAAAACCCGGCTGATACCCATAATCATGCTCACCAGCGTCGGGGAAGGTTTTACATTTAAATACCGCCCGGATGAAACATGGGTTCCCGTGGACATTTTCCTGGAAAAACCGGTGCCTCCCGACCAGCTTATCAGGCAAATCAGGAAGGCCATGGGAATCTCCATATGAAAAACGCGCTGGATAAAAATCGAAGGGCCTGAGACCCGGGTAATTTCATTCCCCTTCTATCCGTTCAATCACCCCTTTTAATTGAGTCAGTGAATCCACCAAATATTGAGCCCCTTCCCTCTTCAATTCCTCCACTCCGCCTATTCCGTAAGTTACGGCGCACGGTATCGCCCCGGCGCTTGAGGCGGAGCGGATATCGGGAAAGCCGTCTCCTACCATTACGGTGGAGCCGACCTCGACTCCCAACTCCCGGCAGGAGTAAATTAGCGCGGCGGCATCCGGCTTCATCGCCGGATAGAGTTCCCCTCCGAAAACGCGGTCCATGTAATCGCTTATGCCCAGGGTGGAGAGTATTTTATCCGCGTAAGCCTTTCGCTTGTTGGTGACTACCGCTTTCGGATAACCATCGAGGTCTGCAAGACACTGCGCCACGCCTTCGTAAACGTAAGTGTTATCCACGCAATGCTCCCAGTAATGTTCCCTGAAGGTAACCACCGCTTCTTCCAGAAAATCCCCGTCTTCCACATCGAGAGCCCTCTTGAGAGTTTCCCTCAATCCCAGTCCCACGTGGGTTTTTACTTCTTGCAGGGCTTTGGGGCCTTTTCCCCGCTTATTCAAAACGAAGTTTACGCTGTCGGTGATATCCTGAAACGAATCCACCAGTGTACCGTCCAGGTCGAACAAAACCGCTTGTATTTTCGGCATGACTCCATTTTATGCGCCCCTCCCCTCCCCGTCAACGCCTCCCCCTATACTTGACTACCCGCCCGCCGGAGTTAACAATGGTCTGAATGACCGTATATACCGAAAGCTGCCTCGTCTGCGGCTCAATTCATATCGAATATCTGTGGAGTGCATTCGATGCCTCAGGGTCTTCCTGGAATTATCACAAGTGCGGCGAATGCGGATTAATATTTCTCAATCCCCGGCCCCAAGGTCGGGAGCTTGAAAAATACTACGACCGCGCCTACTACGGGCCGGGGCATCAAAGGTTCAGGCAAAACGTGGAGGGGGCGGTTCTGGCGTTCAGAAAAGCCCGAGCGCGGCGGACTTCGCGCTTAATGCCGGAGGGCGGCTACCTCCTGGACGTGGGTTGCGGCCGGGGCGTATTTATCAGCCTGCTCGAAAAAAAAGGATACAGGTGCTTCGGCACGGAGCGATACCACCCGGCGGCGCGCGACGCGGCGCAATTGGCGAAAGTTATAGTAAGTGACGGCGAAAACATAAGCTTCAAAAGCGAATCGTTCGACATGGTAACCTTCTGGCAAGTGCTGGAACACGTGGAAAATCCCGACGCCGCGGTTGCGGAAACCGCCAGACTTCTGAAAGAAAAAGGCCGGATGCTGCTACAAGTGCCCAACCCGGCGAGCTTTCAGGCCGCGTTGTCCGGACCCGATTGGTTTCACCTCGACCCCCCTCGCCATACCTGCCTTTTTCCGCTCGAGTGCCTCGACCGCCTTTGCATGAAACATGGATTCAGGCGGGAAAAACTGAGCACCCTTAACCTTGAGTACCCGCCCTTCGGAGCTTTGCAGAGCTTATGGAACGCCCTCGGCCTGCGAAGGGATTTGCTTTACGACACCATGATGGCCGCCGACAAAAGCGAAGTGGTCCCCTCCTTGACCGCTCGCACGGCGCTAAAGGCCGCGTCCGGGGTATTGACACCTTTTGCCGCCCTGTTTGCCTTAACCGAATGGATAATGGGCGCCGGAGGAGTAATAGAGGCGCTATATCGCAAAGGCGGCTGATACATTTCGTATGCCTCCCCGTATTACCTGAGAAGGAATTTATATGCTAGCATCCCATGATTCCGATTAACCCATGGAATATCAGAGCTCAAGCCATCCCGGGATAGATTATCACCTTCACTCCGATGCCTCCCACGACGGGACGGGTTCCCTGGAGGAGTATTGCCTGAGAGCTTCGGCGGTCGGGTTCCGTGAGCTGGGATTCGCCAATCACATGGATTTCCATCCTTCCCTTCCACATGCCGGTAAATACGACCATGAGAGCTTCTTGACGGAAGCCGAGCAGACCCGTGAAAAGTACCCCGAAATCACCTTGCGCATAGGCGTCGAGATCACCTACCAGCCGGAACTGGAAGACCTGATAAGAAGAGCCTTAAACGCACTGAAGCTGGATTACGTGCTGGGGAGCGTCCACATAGTCGGCGATGGTTGTTTCTGCGTCACCGAAAAGGAGGGGGCCGAAAAATACTTTCAGGATAAATTCTCGCCCCTGGAGGTTTACGGGCCCTACTTTGAAGCCGTCATGGGAGTGGTGAAATCGGGCCTGTTCGACGCCCTCGGGCACATGGACGTGATAAAAAAATTCGCCGGAGCCGTCGGCGACCAGCCGGAATCGTTCGAGATACGCGAATTCTACGGGCCGGTAAGGAAAATCCTCGAGGGGCTGATAAAAAGGGACATGGCCCTGGAAGTGAATACCGCCGGCCTGTTTCATCCGGTGGAAGAAATATATCCTTCTTCTTTTATTCTCAAGCTATACCGCGAGTTGGGAGGCAGGAGGATTGTAATCGGCTCCGACGCTCACCGCCCCGGTGAGCTTGGCAGGGGACTGGAAGAGGCCGTGGAAATGTTGAGCAGACTCGGTTTCAGGGAGCTGACCTTGTTTCAAAACCGGGCGCCCAGGCAGGTTCCTCTGCCATGACTTCCGCTGAAAGACGAATAGTAACGCTCACCATGGCCTCCCATGCCCTGGTTCACTTTTATGAACAGACCTTTCCCCCGGTTTTAAAGCTGGTGGAGGCGGAGTTCGGCCTGGGCCTGACGGGAGCCGGCGGAATCGGGAACGTGTTCCCGCTGTTTTTCGGGCTGGGCGCTCTTCCTGCCGGAATGGCTGTGGACCGGTGGGGCCCCCGACGCACCATAATCGCCTACCTTGTAATATGCGCGTTTGCGGCGGGCGCCATTACGCTCGCTGACAGCCTGTGGGTTATCGCCGGTCTCCTTGCTCTTATGGGCGTGGCGGCAGGGCTGTACCACCCGGCCGGAGTAACCCTTATTTCACATAACGTGAAAAAGGTGGGAAGCGCGTTGGGGATGCACGGAGTCGGCGGCAACCTGGGACTGGCGGTTTCGCCCATGATTGCAGCGGCAATAGCGGCGGCATGGGGTTGGCGACCGGCTTACGCCGTGCTGGCCATACCCGCGCTGGCCCTGGCGGTATACTTTCTTATACATCGCAATTTCGGAAATGGAAACGTATCAAGCGATAAGGATAAAAATTCCGCCGGGGAACAAACACCGAAACATGTCCATCCCACGCAATGGCTGCCGCTTGTGCTCCTGTTTATCCTGGGTATGCTCAACGGCTTCTGCTACCGGGGCATGGTAACATTTCTCCCCGCCTTCTTCGGCGAGGGGTCCACGGGAGCCGCGGAGGTATTCAGGGGCGGGCTGTTGACCACGGCGGTGCTGGTAATCGGGGTTTTCGGGCAATACACCGGCGGCAGGCTGGCCGACCGCTACCGGGAGGAAATCCTTTATGCGGCAAGCTTTACCTTTGCCGCGCCCATTTTGATTGTGCTGGGGCTGCTCAATATCGGAACCGCAGCCGCAGCGGCGGGGTTGTTCGCATTCATATACTTCGCCAATCAACCGGTGGGAAACTCGCTTTTGACCAAACTGTCCAGCCCGACTTTGCGTGGAAGGGCTTACGGCATATTTTTCTTTACAACCTTCGGAATGGGCAGCTTCTCGGCAACCATTTCCGGATGGGTGGGCGAGCGGTTCGGCCTTGCGGCGATATGGCCATTCCTGGGAGGCGTCCTGTTGCTGGTGGCCATTATAGGCTGGGCCCTGGCATACACCATGAAATTTGAAACTTATTCAACGGAGTATTGAATGATACTGGTAACCAACGACGACGGCATCGAATCGGAAGGCTTGAAAAGGCTTGTGGAAGCTCTGGAGGAGCTTGACCGGGTAAGCGTATGCGCCCCGCACACCGAGCGCAGCGCGGTCAGCCACGCCCTTACCCTGCACCGCCCCCTCCGGGCGGAGTCCGTAAAGGAAAACTGGTGGGCCATTGACGGCACCCCCACCGATTGTATGCTCCTCGCAATCAAGGGGCTCGTGGAAACCCGCCCCCGGCTGGTGGTGAGCGGCGTCAATCGCGGAGTGAACCTCGGCGACGACGTCATATATTCGGGTACCGTAGCCGGAGCGGTGGAAGCGACACTGCAGGGAATTCAATCCATAGCGATAAGCCTGGAGGGGCGGGACAACTTCGACTTCGGCCCCTCGGCCAAATTCGCGAAACACCTGGCCGAAAGTGTGCTCGAAAATCCGCTGCCGGAAGGGCTTTTCCTTAATGTGAACGTGCCCCGAACCGCCGAGCGGAACGGGTACAGGTGGGAAGCCACGAGACTGGGGCGAAGGGTCTACAAAACGGACGTGGAAGTCCGCAAGGACCCTCGCGGAATGACTTACTACTGGATAGGCGGCCAAGAGCCCGACCGGGTGGAGGAGCCGGACACCGACCTGGACTGCGTGGCACGCGGCATAATATCGGTGACACCACTGAACCTCGACTTTACAGCCTATCAGGCCATAGATGAACTGAAGGACAGAAAGTTCGCCATCGGCGAATATAACGGTTAAATTCTAAAGGTAATATGGAAACCGGCAACGGAAAGATAGACGACCCGCCCCGAATGCAACAGCTTCGGCGCCGTATGGTCGAGGAGCAGTTGCGCGGGCGGGGCATCCGCAACCCGAAAGTGCTGCATGCCTTCCTGAAAGTACCCAGGCATCTTTTCATGTATGAAAACATGTGGGAGCGCGCTTACGGAGATTATCCCCTTCCCATCGGGGAGGGACAAACCATATCACAGCCTTACACCGTGGCCTTCATGACCCGGTCCCTGAAGCTCGAAGGCGACGAAAAAGTTCTCGACGTCGGCAGTGGCTCCGGGTATCAAACCGCCATACTTATGGAAATTGCGCGAGAGGTTTATGCAATCGAGCGAATAAACTCCATTGCCGAAAAGTCCCGGAAGTCGCTGGAGTTGCTCGGTTACAGCAATTTCGAGCTCAGCGTCGGCGACGGCAGCAGGGGGTGGCCGGAAAAAGCCCCGTTCGACGCCATCCTGGTGGCGGCTGCCGCCCCGGTTGTGCCCAACTCACTGAAAAAACAATTGAATATCGGCGGAAGGATAGTGATGCCCGTCGGAGACCGCTACATGCAGAACATGGCCCGGGTAACGAAGGTCTCCGAGGAGGAGTTCAGGGAGGAAGACCTGGGCAGTTTCCGGTTCGTCAGTCTTGTGGGGGCCGAGGGATGGGAGGACGGCTGGTGAAACAGGCCGGGGATTTCACTCTTTTTTCAGCCACTCCGGCTTTTCTTCGCCCCATCTTTCACGACTACGGCGGGCGCGTTTTCGCACCCCGCTCCATGCGGATTCTTCATGCGCCAGGAAAGATTCCTTCCAGCGCCCGACCATGTCCGCGTAAAGCTCGTAAGGTACCGTGAATGTAATCTCGTCGGTGCGGAAAAACTTCCGGCAGGAAGGGTCCCACGCTCCCAGCGTGGCTTTTTTTTCGCCGCGTTCGAGGTACTTCAGCGGCCACGCCACGGCGTTGTAGCAACCGGCGCCCCAGGGGGACCTCACTGCCTCCATATCGTTGGTTACAAAGCTTGCAAGCTGATGAAGCCCCGCCACAGACTCGGGCCTGTCGAAAAACACCACCAACTCGGGGACCTCCCCTTCCGCAAACATGCTGACGGGTTTCCATACCAGGTAAGGCTTCGGGGCCGGGCGAGGGTCCACCGTGTCGAAAAACTCCCGGGTCTGTTCCGGCGAGTCCACGTAATGCTCACCTTCCATTTGGCCCGGAATCCCGGTGGACACGTAATGTACGATAACATCCAGTTGCGGCTTGACGTAACCCATGGCAAAGGCTCCGCCCAGGCAGCCGAAGCGGTTTTTATCGAAGCATGCCACGGCCTTCCTCTTCCGTGCCATCCATATCTTCTGGAAAATGCAGGAGAAATTTCCGAAAAGTTGCCGGAAATCGATTTCGCCGCGCTGCTCCTTCTCGTATGAAGGCGTTTCCATCTCCTTCGGCGTAAGGCAGCCTTCCGGCGCGGCCTCCGAGTAATAAACCCCCATCGGCTCGCCGGTCAGGCACAATATGTCGAAAAGCTCCGCCGCTTCTTCGTAAGTTACCGGCTCCGGCATGGTTAAGCCTCCATTATTTCGGCAGTTATGCCGGACAAGAAGCTTAAGCCCCTTGTCTGAATTATTCCGGCGATATGGCCACATCCATGGGAGCGACGAAAAGCTCGCTCCAGTACTCGCAGGTCAGCTTGTCTCCTATTGGCTCGTACCTGAGTATCGCTCCGCTGCCGGCGCCGCATTGAGCAGCCCTGTCGGCTATGAGATAGTATGGGTCGCCGCTGTCATCGGTCAGCCGGATGAAGCCGGAAGGCTTCCGGAAGGGGGCGCCGCTTTTCAGTACGGTGGCCGCGCTGGCTGCTGCGAGACCCGGGTCAACGGTAAACATCCGACCGGGAGTTACATTATTGCCGCTATCGGTCATTGTCAGGGTTCCATCGGGGTTTTCCTCAACATGCCAAGGCGTAATAAAGCCGCTCGAAGATGCGGCGACATTCAGGTTTGCACCGTCATAATCAAACAAGCAGCCCCGGGTCTGGTTATCCCGCAGCTTACCGGATAACGGTTCGGCGTCGGAGTCCACTATCCATAGACCTCCGCCGGATTTTTGAGTAACTCCAATCGGGGACACCATCGGCCATTCGCTCACTACGGTACTTACAATACCCCCTTTCACTGAAAATATTGCTCCCGGGGGGTTATCCAAATCAAAACCTTTCGGGTTGGCGTTGAAATCGGCTACATAAATGGTGTTTGCAGGACTTAAGTCCATTCCCACCGGCGCTTCGAATTTTTCGCTTATCGCCACCGGTTCCACATAGTCTTTTCTGTCTCCCCACACCTCGAAGACAGCGCCGGTACCGGGGCCACCTTCATCATCCTTGTATGCGCTCAAGTCGGTCACACCGATTTTACTGCTTCCTCCTACCTTCATGGACATCGGGTTCGCAAATTTTTCGCTTGCGGCCAGCGTGCACACGGTACCGGACAGCGGATTTATGCGAAATACGGCTCCCGGATTATCACCGAACCCATAGGGGTCGGCGTCGGCGTCGACGACAAGAACACTCATCCTGTACGGCAAAGCCAGGTCGATATTGATTTCCGTCTCGTCGCTGGACACGTTTCCGCCGCTGTCCTCTGCAATAGCCTTAATTGTATAGGTCCCGTCGGGAGGCAGGTCGGAAGCGAAGATGACTACGGCGTAAGGGGAAGTATCAAAAATCGCCTTCACCTGGTCGTTAAGGGTAATATAAACCTTCCTTACCGATAAAGAGCTTTTAACCTCGACGTTTATAACCAGGTCGCCTGAAATTCTTTTGCACGGGGATGGTCGAACCAGGTTCACCTCGAGCTTTCCACCGGACGTCCATCCGTCGCTTTCCGTACCGGTAGTGTTCTCATCCCCCCCGCAGCCTGTCATAATAATGAAGATGCACGCCCAAAGCAGAGTTCTGCTGCGCATGGTGTCCTCCTTGCTTACGAATTAATGTAGATTTTATGGATGTTTTTTTCAAGTCTCTTTGGAGGGGTGATTATGATAGAAATTCCGCGTCGTCAACCGCTTCTTTTAAAGCCCGGGCCTCAGTTTTGTGTAAGTCGGCCAGTTTTTTCGCCTCTCCCTCGGCATCTTCACCCTTATACAGAACCCTTTTGAAAACCGTATTTTTCCAATTGGCGAGCTCAGCCGCCCAAGCCTTGTCCACAATTGCCGTATCCGCACCTTCCCCGGTCAGCTCCTTCAATCCTTCATCCTTTGCCGAAGTAAGCCTCACTGAGGCATAAGCCAACAAGGGCCACACCGCCCCCAACAGCGACGCTTCGGGGTCAAGAAGGTCCAACGTGTTGAGAACCTTCTCCCCCTGCTCGAAGGATTCCCCGGCGGAAGAGGCGGCACGGTTCCAGGTCTCCCCCCGCCGGTATTTTTCCACCGGCTCCGACGAACCCCTCGGGAAATAGCACAGCGACCGCGTATCCGGCTCGATTTCGGGCAGGGTGACATCTTTACTTACCATGAGCATGGGAGTCAAGGACTTGGCGTTGGATGGAAGCGTAGTCTCGGCGTCCGCTTCACCGGAGTCCACGATAAGCCCGTGAACGGAATCCAGTTTTTCCTCCACCCGGTGATATATGTCGTAATAGTCAAGGGAAATAATTGCAACGGAGCAACCGGAACGATTCAACATGCTCGCCAGATGCTTTTCATCGTTATACCAGAAAATCGGCACATAACAGCCACCGGCCAATTGCACGGCAAAGAAAGTGATTACCAGCTCCGGTGATGATTTTATCCATACGCCGACGCCGCCACCCGGCTGCAGGCCCAGTCCGACCAGGCCGGTGGCCAGGCAATGCGCCTGGGAGAAAATAATGTTGGGCGAAAAATTGCGTTCATCTCCGGATAGATATACGCCATCGGGCGACATCGAAGACCAACGGGAAAAGAAATTACTCAAATCCATTTCCGCCAACTCCCTTTCCGGCTGACTATAAAAGTCTAACGCCCGTCTTCATTCGCCTGGTCCCGCGGCTTTTAGCCGTCACATTTCCGGGTCGGTTAAAGTCTTCTATGCGCGGTTGTCCCCCAACGCCTCCAGGAAATCGTCTATCTCCCCGAAAGTGTTGTAAAAGTGAGGAGAAACCCTCAAAATACCGCTCCTCGATGTGATGATAATACCCTTCTTTTCCAGCCTTTTCATCACGGCGGCGGAGTCTTCTTTGCCCTTGAAAGACACTATCCCGGACTTTTCGCCCTCTTCCTTCCGGGGACTTACCAACTCCCACCCTCTTTTTGAAAGCCCCCTGGCCAGCCTGTCGGTGAGGCCGAGTATCTTGCGGGAGATATTTTCCACCCCTATTTCCTCTATCATTGAGATGCTTTCACCCATGGCAAAAATGCCCATCAGGTTCATGCTGCCGGGCTCGAACCGGGAAGCGTCCTCCTTCAGGTCGAAATGGTACGGTAAAAATCGCGTGGGATTTTTTACGCTCTTCCACCCGGCAAAGGCCACATTCAGCCGGTCTATAAATCCCTCCGAAGCATACATTATACCTATACCCTCCGGACCCAGCAGCCACTTGTGACTGTCCGCCGAAAGGAAATCTATCCGGGATTCTTTCACGTCCACACCAAAAGCACCCAGGCTTTGTATGGCGTCCACGTGGAAAAGTATACCTTCGCTGGAACAAATGGAGCCTATCTTATCCAGGTCATTCCGGAACCCCGTGAGAAACTCTACGCTGGATACGCTCAGCAGCTTGGTGTGATTATCGATTTTTCGCAATATATCGAGAGGATATATCCTGCCCTTTTTATCCGGCACAAACCTGAGCTCCACATCCCTGCTCACCAGGTTCATCCACGGATAAACGTTGGCGGGAAATTCGTCCTTCAGGGTGATTACATTTTCTCCCCGGTACCACTCCAAACCCTGAGCCACTATATTTATCCCGGTGGAAGTGTTGGGAATGAAAGCTATTTCAGCGGGCTTGGCGCCTATAAGATTCGCCGCCGATTCCCTGACTTTCTCAACCTTTTCGTTCCACACCCTGTGCCGTTCGGAACCCAGTCGTTGACTTTCCTCGAAAAAACGCTCTACGGCTCCCTTTGCCCTCGAATTCAAGGGCGACACCGCCGCATGGTCAAGAAAGATATATTTATCTGTTATGGGAAACTCTTTCCTGTATTTATCAAGAGGTTTGTCCGTTGCGGTCTCCACTTGCCGTCAGCTTCCTCCTATTCAAAATTCGGAGCGGATAAAAACTGCGCCGGGGAACGGTCGGCCATGACCCAAACCGCTCACCCCGGCGCACTGTTTTTATTATTCGCTTTTCTTTTCTCCCTTTAAACCGGCCTCCAGGTCGTCAATCTTGTTATTCAGTCTCCTGAGTTGGCCTTCCAGAGAAATAAGCGAATCGCTGGTGGCTTCACTTTCTCTGAACAGTTTCACCAGGATGACGAAAATGGGAATCACCACCAGAAGAATGGTGAAGATGTACCCGGGACCTGAAGAACTTACCACTTTCGCAGCTTCGGCTGCCTCGGCGGCTCCACCGCCGCCACACCCCGCCAACAGAGCGGTTACAGCCGCGAACAAGCCCAGTTGCAGCTTCCTCATGCCTCTTTCACCTCCTTTCGTAATTTACGAGGCGCCGGCCATAGCCAGGCCTTCCAACAAACCCGAATCACTTACCATCATTTCCTCGATATCGAAAAGCTCCATTGCCACCCGCGTAATCATGCCGCCGGGGATTATTACGTCCTCCCGCCCCCCCGCCAGCGGAAATATCTTCGCACGCTCTTCAAAAGTCATAGTGGACAGCCACCGCTCCAACTCCCCCACCCTATTCCGGTTAATAGCGTGGTTCTGAACGGCGGCTTCATCGTATTCATCCTGCCCGAGGTCAATAACCGCCAGCGAAGTGGCGGTGCCTCCGGTACCCACCAATACCCCCGGACGTGCGTGCTTGCCGAACTTATCGACAGCCTTTTCCAGCGACGCCGCAATTTCCTTTTCACATTCAGCCAAAGCTTCAGCCGCCGGAGGGTCTCCTTTGCCGAGCACCCGCTCGGACAAATCCACCACTCCGAGCTCCAAGCTTATCCAATCCAGCGGCTCAACTCCGTCGGCAAGCGCCAACTCGGTGCTTCCTCCGCCGACATCCAGCGTAACCGCAAGCCCCTGTAACGGGGAAGTATAAGCCATGATTCCCCTCAGTGCCAGTCGAGCTTCCTTCTCGGGAGTAAGAACATCCACTTCCGCGCCCAGAATCCGGGCAGCCCTGTCCAGAAAATCCGGGCCGTTGGAAGCACGCCTGACAATCTCGGTCGCCGCGGCCACCACAGAATCGGCTTTTTCTTCGGCGATAATCTGAGAAAAAAATTCAAGAGCCTTTTCCGCTCTTTCCAATGCCGGCTCGGAAATCCTGCCGCCGGTGCGGTCAAATCCGCCACCGAGCCGTGTTATTACCTGCTCTTTTCTTACCGGTAAGGGCCTCGAATTAACATCCATCCGGGCCACCAGCAACCGAAAGGTGTTGGTGCCCAAGTCCATTGCCGCCACTTTGGTCAATTTATCAAGAAGACTCGGAGGCCTGCGTCAGTATTTTGCTGTATTTTTCAGCGTTTCCCCTTATCCTTTTGCTGAAATCTCCGACCATGCCCCACATTATCTTCAAGCAAACATCCGGTTTGGACTTTCCGAGCTCGAGAAAATCCTTCCTTTTGAGAGTGAGCACCCTGGTTTCGGCTGTGCTGACGGCGCTCGCCGCCCTGGGGCCGCCGTCCAGGACGGCCATTTCTCCGAAATGCTCCCCCGTTCCCAGAACTGTCAAAACCTGCTCCTCGCCTTCCGCTATCATCTTGCTGATTTTTATGTTGCCCTCTTCAATAATGTACATGCTTTCGCCCAGCATACCTTCCAGATAAAGCGTAGTTCCGGGGGGCAGATTTTTCTCCTGGATTATCCCCTCCAGCTCGGCCAGCTCATTGTCACCGAGTTCCCCGAAGTATTTACTGGATTTTAATACATCACGCTTGGCCACGGCTCACCTCACATGTAGGTTTGGGCGAGTCGGACGTAATTTTCGACGCCCTCCTCAAACCATTTCAACTCATCTTCGGTCACCTGCCTCTTGGGTTTGGCCGGCGACCCCACCGCCAATGTTTTCGGCGGTATTTTCGTTCCGGGGCTTACCACGCTGCCCGCCGCTATAATTGATTGCTCCCCGACTTCGCTGTTATCCAAAAGTACCGTACCCATTCCTATAACGCATCCGTCTCCCACGGTACATGCGTGCAGCACCGCTCCGTGCCCCACCGTCACCTCGGAGCCTACCACAAGAGGATACAAGCGGCGGGTGCAATGACAAGCGGCGCAGTCCTGGATGCTTGTGCGGCTCCCTATTCTTATGTAGTTAACGTCGCCCCGCACCACCGCGTTGAACCACACGCTGGAGTAGTCCCCTATCTGTACGTCGCCTATAACATACGCCCCGTCGGCGATGAATACCTTTTCGCCCACCCGGGGAGTAATTCCGTTCCAGGTTATTATGCCGCTACCCATATCGCGAAGTAGTAAGTAGCCGGAACCGCCCACAAAAGGGCATCCAGCCTGTCCATCAATCCTCCATGGCCGGGAATTACGTTACCCGAATCCTTGACTCCGGCATCGCGCTTCATCATGGACTCCACCAGGTCGCCTATCACCCCGGCTATGGTTATCAGGCCGCCCAGCAATATCGCCAGGCCCCATCCGAAGGGGACTTCCATGAAAATGCCCGCAATCAGCTTAATTACGCAAACCGTAATTATACCGGAGGCAATGCCACCGAGCGTGCCTTCCACCGTCTTGCCGGGGCTGACACCCGGTATGAGCTTCCTTCTCCCGTAAGCCCGTCCCACGAAATAAGCTCCCGTGTCGCAAAGCATGCTGGCCGCCAGCGCAATAAGCATAAAAAAAATCCCTTCGGCGTCCGTTTCCAGGTAGTTCCTTATTAACACCGCGTGGGACAAGAAGCCTCCGACGTAAATCAACCCGAATACCCCGACGGCCATGTTGGCGATTGAACCGGATGGATTCTGCCTTCGGACTTCCAGGGCGGCCATCGCCAGCACCGCCAGCGCGGCGATGCCCAGCCCTATCATGGGCCAACCCAGACCCAGTCCCAGACAAAGTACCACGCTCGCCGCCACTCCGGCAACCGTTTGAGGCTTATAGCCACGGGCAAGGCCCATTTTGTAGTATTCATAGGCGCCGATGCCCGCCGCTATCGCAATCAGCACCCCCCATGCAAAACCACCTATTATCAGCAGGATAAGGGGTACGGGAATGAAAATAACGGCGCTCAGCACGCGGGTTTGGGTGTTTGTCATCGGCAACCGATAGTAAACCCAAATGCCCGTTTTGTAAAGCTAATGAGGGCTTTCAAGATAATTTACGTACGGCAGCCCCGGCAATCCTCCGTCGGACAATCCCGCCATTTGTGAATGCGCGACAAGAGTGCCTCGCCCGTAAGGCTACAGCCGGGGGTCGCGCCTACCGTTAAGCTAGTGTCGATTATTGCGGCGCTTACCTTTTTTACCGGCAGGTTTGCCCTTCTTGGTCTTTTCGGGCTTCTTTTTCGCCGGCTTTTTGGATATGCGGGCGGCTCCCGGCTCGATTTCCGCTTCATCCTCATCAAGCACCAGGTCGAAATCCACCTGGCGCTTTTCGATGGATGCGCCGGTAACCGTCACCCTTACCCTGTCCCCGACGCGCCAACTGCGCTTGGTGTGCTTACCCACCAGCGACATGGTATTGGGCTCGATGCCGTAACTATCCGGCGGCAGACGGCTTTCATGCACCAGCCCCTCCACGAAATGCTCGATAATTTCCACGAACAGCCCGAATGTTGTGACGCCGACGATGTAGCCCTCGTACTCCTGCCCGACCCGGGCCTTCATGAACCTGGCCGCTTTTATCTTGTCCATGTCCCGCTCGGCCTCTTCGGCGCGCCGCTCCATTTGTGAGCATTGCGACGCCAGCGACTGTATGTTTTCCGGCGCCCTGACCGGTCTTCCAGCCAGGTGGTTCTTGAGCACCCGGTGCACAAAAAGGTCCGGGTAGCGGCGGATGGGACTTGTAAAGTGCAGGTAATGGTCGGCGGCCAGGCCGAAGTGGCCCAGGTTCCTCGGGCTGTAACGGGCCTGCATCATGGAGCGCAGCACCATCTGGTGCACCACCGGCTCATACGATTTGCCCTCGGCCTTTTTGAGCACCTTTTGCAGCCGCAGCGCCAGGTCACGCTCACCAATGTCGGTATAATCGAACTGCAACCCGAAAGCCCCGAGCACCCCTATCAACTGCTCCATCTTCTCCGCCTGCGGCGGTTCATGGATACGGTACAGGGAGGGCAACTCGTGCTCCTCCATGTAGCGGGCGATGGCTTCGTTGGCCGCCAGCATGAACTCCTCAATCATCTGGTGAGACGGGTCGTTGCGGGAGCGCAGGATTTCCTGGACCTCCCCTTCTTCTCCCAGCACAACCAGCGCCTCGGGCAGGTCGAAATCGAGGCTGCCCCTCGTGTGGCGCTTTTTCCGAAGCGCCCGGGCCAACTCCATCGCCACCTCAAGGTCGGGAATCCGCTCGCCTATCCTTTCCCTCTCATCGAGGTCCTCCTCCAGCACCGCCTTTCGCACCTGGTTGTAAGAAAGGCGGGCCGAGCTGCGCATTACGGCGGGATAAATATGTACCTCCTGCCGGACGGCGTCGTTGCTGAACTTCAGCTCCACCGCCATCGCCAGCCTGTCCACGTCGGGCTTGAGGCTGGCTATACCCGCACTCACCTCCTCCGGCAGCATGGGAATGACGGTTTCGGGGAAGTAGACGCTGGTGGCCCTCTCGAGGGCTTCGGAGTCCAGGTCGCTACCCGGTTTCACGTAATGGCTGACGTCCGCGATGGCCACCCACAGCCGCCAGCCGCTACGCTCGCGCTTTACATACACCGCGTCGTCAAAATCGCGGGCGGATTCGGGGTCGACCGTAAACAGGGGCAGCTCCCGCAAGTCCTTCCGGCCCTCGTACTCCTCCGAAAGCACCTTATCGGGCAGTGAACGGGCTTCATCCAGCGCTTCCCCCGGAAATTCACGGGGAAGGTTGTGGTCGGCCATCACCAGGGACATATCCACACCGGGGTCGTCGATGGAGCCGAGCCGGCACAGAACCTCCCCCTCCATTTCGTGGTCGTCTTCCGGGTAGGAGTTGACGCGCACCTCCACCAGTTCGCCCTCGACGGCCCCGCGCTTGAGCTTCCCGGGCACGAAAACCCGCTGTTGTATGCGCTCGTTGACCGGGTAGACGTATCCCTTGCCGTACTTTCCGACGATGTACTGAGTGCCGCGCTCCAGCACTTCCATCACCCGGCCGCTTTTCCGGCCGTCCTTCTTGGAGCGCGTTACCCGCAATCTCACCCGGTCGCCGTGCATGGCATCGGACTGGTCTCCGGGCGCTATAAACACATCGGGCCAGTCAGGGTCGTCGGGCCTGAGGAATGCGTAGCCGTCGGGGTGGCATTCCACCACGCCGTCCACGAGGTGCTCTTCGCGGGGCAGAGTCCACTTGGCGCCGGCGAAACGCACCAACTCCCCCCGGCGGGCAAGCTCCTTGAGCCAGCTACGAAACTGGCGGCGCTGATGGCGCTTGACCTCAAGGCGCTCCATTAACTCCCGCGTGGACACCGGCCTGCCCCGGGATTTTTCGAGAATCTTGCGCAGGGGTTTTATTAAATCTTCGGGAAATGCCATTTATTTCTTTGGAAAAGCGGTTACCGCAACCCGCAACTTAAGAGGGCGTTGCAGAATCAATTATGCCGTAACGCCCGGACGGGCAAATGAGGTTGTTTAAAATCAAGTACTTACAAGATGCCACCGAGCCATACGGCCTGTCAGGGACGGTGGCGTTACGTTCTTTATATCCCGCAACGGCCTCCTTAAGTGAAATTAAAGCAACTTTGCCTACTTGCAACGCCTTACCCGAAAGATTATCTTATTATACGAAATAGGGCAAACGGCCCGGAGCGCGAAAGTGGCGGAACTGGTAGACGCGCAAGATTCAGGATCTTGTGGGCGCACGCCTGTGGGGGTTCGAATCCCCCCTTTCGCATTTCCAATCGCCTTCCACCACTATTATCTTAACCGGGTGGCCTCGACGTTATACGTCGGGGTTGCGCAAGCAACAAGAAACTTTCCCCTGTTTTTTGCCGAAAATTCCGTCTCTAAATCCGAAACTTCGATGCTAAATTTTCTTGTCCCCTTACGGGGACCCGGACGTATAACGTCCGGGCCACCCTGCGAGCTTAACATCGGGGTTACTTGGCAACCACCATTGTCCCTTAAGCTCAAAGTCATCTAATAATGTGTAAGTTTGTGTTGCCACAATTCAACCACTTCCTTTAACATTATTCTCGAAAATTCGGCATTAAAACGATTTCGAGAGCATTTTGAACTAACTACACTTCTGGAAGCCGCATCCTCGGCAGTATGCGCAGCCGCCGCCGAGTTCGAGCTTGGAGCCGCAGTCGGGGCAGATGGTGGGCATGGGGCCGTCGGCAGGCACGGGGGTGTGGCTCACGGGCCTGTTTCGCTCCTCCCGGACGGTTTCCTCGACGTTTTTCATCACCCGCCGGCCGTTGGCGCGGGTTTCGGCGAGGTACAGCTCGATGGCCTTTGCCAGCCCGTCGGCGCAGCTCATAATCATCTCCCCGTCCTGCCACGTGGGAGCCGGGCAGGAGATTCCCCGGAGCTGCCGGAGGATTGCTTCGGTGTCCACACCCGCCCGGAGGGAGAGCGATATGAGGCGGCTGACGGCTTCGGCCTGGCTGGAGGCGCATCCGCCCGCCTTGCCCATAGCGGTGAATATTTCGAAGAGTCCTTCTTCGTCCTCGTTGATGGTAACGTAGAGGTTGCCGCAGCCGGTTTTGAGCCTGCGGGTGGCCCCTTTAATCAGGTCGGGCCTTTTCCGGGGGGAAAGCGGCGGGCCTTCGTACTTCTGAATTTCCGTATCGACCTCGGCTTCCGCCGTCTCGGCCTCCCCCTTCCGGTTTACCTTGCCGATATTGAGCACCTGGGAATCGCGGCTCTTGTCGCGGTAGACAGTGACGCCCTTGCAGCCGAGCTTCCACGCCATTTCGTACACCTCGGCCACCCGTTCCTGTGTGGCGTACTCGGGGAAGTTTACGGTCTTACTCACGGCATTATCGGTGTACTTCTGAAAGGCCGCCTGCATTTTTATGTGAGTTTCCGGGCTTACCTCGTGGGCGGTGACGAAAATCTTCCTCACGTCCTCCGGCACCTCCTCGATGCCCTCCAGGTGTCCCTGCTCGGCTATCCTGCGCATCAGGGACTCGGAGTAGAAACCCCTCTCTTTGGCAATGCGTTCGAAAAGCGGGTTGACCTCCACCAACTCGTCGTCGCTCATCACGTTGCGGATGTAGCAGATGGCGAAGATAGGCTCGATGCCGGATGAGCATCCAGCGATTATGCTGATGGTGCCGGTGGGCGCGATAGTGGTGACGGTGGCGTTTCTTACCGGCTCTTCCCCGCGCTGGTGGTAAGCGCTTCCTTCAAAGTTGGGGAACGCTCCCCGCTCTTTGGCCAGCGATGCGCCGGCGAGGCGGCCTTCGTTGCGTACGAAACTCATAACCTCGTCGGCCACATCCAGGGCTTCCGGGGAATTGTAAGGGACGCCCAGGTCTATGAGCATATCCGCGAATCCCATCACGCCGAGGCCGATTTTGCGGTTGGCGCGGGTCATCTCCTCAATCCGGGGCAGCGGGTACTTGTTCATGTCTATGACATTGTCTAGGAAATGGACGCATGTCCATACGATGCGGCGCAACTCGTCCCAGTCCACCTTTCCGTCGCGAACGACCTTCGCCAGGTTGATGCTGCCGAGGTTGCATGATTCGTAAGGCAAGAGGGGCTGTTCGCCGCACGGGTTGGTGCTTTCTATCTCGCCCATGTCAGGGGTCGGGTTATCGCGGTTGAGCCTGTCGAGAAAGACAATCCCCGGCTCCCCGTTTCTATGAGCGGAAGCGACTATCCTGTCGAACACTTCCTTTGCCCGTAGCTTCCCGTTTTCCTCGCCGGTGCGGGGGTTGTAGAGCGCATAGGATGTATCCTCCTCGACCGCGTTCATGAACTCCTCGGTCAGCCCCACGCTGATGTTGAAATTGGTGAGCGCGGCGCCCTCTTCCTTGCTGGATATAAAGTCAAGTATATCGGGGTGGTCTATCCGGAGAATGCCCATATTGGCGCCCCTGCGGGTACCTCCCTGCTTGATGGTCTCGGTGGCGGCGTTGTATACCTTCATAAAGCTCAACGGGCCGCTGCTGACACCCTGAGTGGACTGAACGACGTCGTTTTTGGGCCGCACGCGGCTGAAGCTGAAGCCCGTGCCCCCTCCGGACTGATGGATGAGCGCGGCGTCCCGGAGGCTGCCGAAAATGCTCTCCATGCTGTCCTCCACCGGGAGTACGAAACAGGCGCTGAGCTGCCCCAGGCTTCTGCCGGCGTTCATCAGGGTGGGGCTGTTGGGAATGAACTTGAGCTCGGCCATGAGCTTGTAAAACTTCTCCTCGGTGGCGTTAACGTCCGCGTCCGGGTCGTAGATGGTGTCGGCCCTGGCTATGACCCCCGCCACGCGTCGAATCATTTCTTCGGGGCGCTCCACTACCTTGCCTTCCATATCCTTCTTGAGGTAGCGTCGTTCGAGTACGCGTAGTGCGTTTTCCGAGAAGGGGATACGTCCCTTCTGGAAGAATCCGGTATGTTCCGATTTTTTCTTCTCCGGCATCATGTTAAGCTCGATAAGCTTGGTTTCCACCATTTCCGCAAGCCACTGCTCTTCCACCTTATCTATCCCCAGGTCTATAAGCTCGTTGCGGACGGCCTCAGCCACCTCTTCAGCTTCCCTGAGTTTCAGGTCTTTTTCCCGCACCAGAGCTTCCACTACCATATCGAAATCCCACCCCTCGGGCAACCCTTCGGGCAGATTTTCTTTGCCCTTCACCCGGTTAGTATCTTCGACGGTTGTCGCTTGTTCCCTTTTCCGGCTTTCCTTTTCAGTGCGATTCATACGACCCTCCCGAGGACTTGAAAAATATACCCGATTTGGAAAATCCCTAACAAAAACGCAAATTTTCCGGCACTCCAATTATATACCATATGTATGTCGGTATTTATTAAGTTACACCATATCTTGTGTATGTCAATAGCGAATTTCGGGGTAAATGGGTACTTTTTCAAAAGTTGAGCAAATTCGGATTGTTAGCCGACTTTTTTGGGCGATTGACCAAGGCAGCGGGGGCGGCCTCGGAAGATAATCCCCATTTTCGATGGGTATAGTTTTAAACCTTGGCGCGATATATCAAGTTTCAAGTTATGGGTTTCAAGTCGTCGAATTT
>CAYWKU010000009.1:0-125293 GCA_964459325.1 uncultured bacterium
GTCCACCGAGAGCGTCAGGCAGCGGTTCTGCAGTTCCTCGTCGATATCGATCGCCGTGGTGGTCAGAAAGATCGTGACCGGGCCCTCGACCCGGTATTCCTGCGTCTCCATCCGCCCCGTGCGCGGATCCTTGCCCGTCGACGCGATCGTCAGTTCGCCTTCCGACTGCAGAAGCTTCAAGGCATAACTCGCCTTTTCGGCCCCTTCCTCCTCCACGATCGCCAGGATTTTATGCCGCAGATCGTGCTCGCCCAGGTAGTACACCTTCTTACCCTCCCCGCCGCTCATCACCACCGCCACCGGCGTCACCTCCGAGCCGGTGCCCGCCGTTGTGGGCACGCATACGTGAGGAGCGCCGCGACCGGTAAGCACATACAGGCCCACGTGGTCGGCCGCGCAGCCTTTTAGTCCGAGCACAAGCGAGACCACCTTGGCCGTGTCGATAACGCTGCCCCCGCCGACGCTGACCGCCGCGTCCGCCCCGTTTGACCGTGCAATTTCGGCGGCCCGGTCTATAACCTCCAGCTCGGTGTCCTGCGGCACTTCGTCGAAAATGCCGGCGCACCTTTTGCCGAGCACTTCGGTTACTTTATCGGTGAGGCCCGCTTCTCTTACGCCGGGGTCGGTGATTACCAGCGCCCTTTCGGCCCCGAGCCTTTTGACCTGGCCACGGGCGGATGCGATAGCGCCTTCCCCCTGGATTATCCTCGTGTGCGAGCACCACTCGAACATTTTTCGTTCTCCAATCCGGTTTTGATTACAAAGTTACTCATAGCATAATTCTTCGCACCTTGCCGCCCGGAGGGCAGAAGAGAACCGGGCACAAAAGACTGTCGTTGCCCCCGGGTTTGACAAGCGGTTAACCATGAGGTATATAAAACTCAGGTATTTCGCAAATGCTCAGAGCCATCGCCAAGCTGTTCAAAGCCATGAATTCCGAAACCGACCCGGGTCAGATTAGCCTCGCCTTCTGCTTCGCCATGATTGCGGGTTTTACCCCGATATTGAGCCTCCACAACATTATCATTCTTCTGCTGGTGATGGTTCTGCGGGTAAACATATCCGGCTTTATACTTGCGCTGGCGCTGTTTTCCGGCCTTTCCTACGTTCTTGACCCGCTCTTTCACATGGTAGGACTGAAAGTCCTCATGGCGGAAAGTCTGGAAGGACTCTGGACGTCCCTCTACAACTCCTCCTTCTGGCGGCTTGAGCGGTTCAACAACACCATCGTCATGGGCAGCCTCCTTGTTTCCATAATCCTGTTCGTTCCGCTGTACATCGTATTTAACCTGTTAATCCGCAAGTACCGGCAACATGTTGTCGAATGGGTACGACGTACCCGCATCGCCCGGGCCATACAGGGCACCAAGTTCTATAAGCTTTACCGCTCCGTCTCCGACCTTCGGGAGAGTGTCTCATGAAGTGGTTACGCTGGCGGGGACTGGCGCCCTTCGTAATACTGGCCGCGCTTATCGCGGCATTCTGGTTCCTCCTTGTGGACGGTTACGTGGAGCGCATTATCGAGCGGGTGGGGACCGAGGCCGTGGGCGCGAAAGTGGAACTGGCGAACGCCGACCTGTCGCTCTTTCCGCTGGGTCTTACGCTCAACGGGCTGCAAGTGACAAACCCCGACGAGCCCATGCGCAACGCGGTCGAAGCCAAAAGGATAGCCTTCACCATGGACGGCGCGTGGCTGCTCATGCGCAAGGTCATCATCGAGGAGATGACCGTGGACGGCGTGAAGCTGGATACCCCCCGCAAGAAATCCGGCGCCGTGGAAAAAACCGTCCGCAAGACTGCGGAAACCAAGGTGGAGGAGGCGAAGTTCAAGCTCGAATCCATCGACCTGCCCGACGTAAAAAAGCTGCTGGAAAAGGAAGACCTCGAGACACTGAAAATCGCCAACTCCGTCGAGGAACAGGTCGAGACCGAGAAGAAGCGGTGGCAAAAGCGCATCGAGGAGCTTCCCGGGGAAGAGGAAATCGAAGAGTATCGCAAGCGCATCGAGGCTCTGGAGTCCACCCGCTCTGACGTGTCGGGCATCGTCGGCTCCGCTTCCGAGGTGGTAAAGCTGAAGAAGGACATAGAAAAAGACCTCAAGGCGGTCAGAGAGGCCCGGGACGATTTCAAAGAGCTGTCGAAATCGCTGGAGAAAAAGGTACGCGACGCCGCGCGGGCGCCGAAGCGCGATTTCAACCGCCTCAAGGAAAAGTACGGGCTATCGCCGAAGGGATTTGCCAACGCCACCGAAACCCTCCTGGGGCCGCGAGCCGCATCATACGTGCGCAAGGCGCTCTACTGGCGAGGGAGGCTCGAATCCCTCTTCCGGGAGGCGCAAAAGAAAAAGTCGGATGAGCCGGAGGCCGTGGAGCCGCCACGGGCAAGGGGGTTGGACGTTCATTATAAGGAGCGCGACCCCAAGCCCGGCTTGCTGATAAGAAAAGCCCTGGTGTCGGTGTCGCTCGATGCGGGCGACGTCTCGGGCACAATCAAGGATATAACGGCGGAGCAATACATCACCGGCAGGCCCACTACTTTCAATTTCGCGGGCGAGAAGCTCGAGGACCTCGAGTCCGTCAAACTGGAAGGCGCCGTCAACCGGGTTAAACCGGACAAGCCCCGCGATACCGCAGAGTTGGCGGTTAAAGGGTACGAGCTCAAGGAAGCGGCGTTATCGCGTTCCGAGGAGTTGCCCGTTACCATGAAAAAAGGCTTGGCCGAGTTGTCGGTGGATGCCCTGCTTACGGGCGGGGAAATTGACGCAACGGCCAAAGCGCTTTTCAAATCCCTCAAGCTCGACGCCCGCGCCCCGGGGGGCAGCGAACTGATGAAGGTTATGGCCGATGTGCTCAAAGACATAAAAAGTATCAACCTGTCGGCGAAGGTTACCGGCCCGTTTGACGACTATAAGCTGAAAATCAACTCCAACCTCGACACCGTGCTCAAAAACGCCCTGGCCAAACAGTTGCGCGCTCAGGCCTCCAAGTGGGAAGCGAAGCTGAGGGAAGCCATCGCCGAAAAAGCCGGCCCTCAACTCGCGAGCTTGAAGAAAGACGCCGCCGGGCTGGACGTCATTCAGAATAAACTCGCCTCCCGCACCGACAAATTCAACGACCTCCTCAAAGACCTTCCCTC
The DNA here is from genome assembly GCA_964459325.1 of uncultured bacterium. GTDB lineage: Bacteria > RBG-13-61-14 > RBG-13-61-14 > CAYWKU01 > CAYWKU01 > CAYWKU01. The sequence continues at coordinate 3,136 of CAYWKU010000009.1, forward strand.
TTCGGGTTCCGGCTCCGGGGACTTCAAGCTGCCCTTTTAAGCTTGCGGTGCTCCCGCTTCCGGTTCTTTGAGTCTTTTTTCCCGCGAAGGATTATGGTATCCTTCTTATATAAGAAGGGTGATTCTTGCCGATGAAAACCGCCATAATAGGTGGGGGCAAAGGCTGCCGAGCCATCCTGGAAATGATAGTCCAGGGCAGGCTGCAAATCCTCAGCCCCGAAATCGTCGCCGTCGTCGACAAGGTAAACGACGCGCCGGGCATGACCTACGCCCGCGAGCAGGGCTGGCAGACGCTCAACACCATCGAGGAAGCCCTCAAGCTCGCCGGCCTGGAGCTGGTCATCGAGCTTACCGGCCGGGACGACGTGCTCGAGGAGCTTTACCGGCTGATACCGCCCGGGATACGGGTGATGGACCACCTGGTGGCGCGGGTGTTCTGGGACCTGGACAAGGTGAACGTCAATCTGCGCGACGAGCTTCAGCAGAAAATCCGCTACGAGGCGCAGCTACGCAAAGACCGGCAACAGCTCCAGCAGATACTCGACAGCATCCCCGACGCGGTGGTGGTCATGAACCGCGACATGGGCATCGAGCGGATTAACGCCCGCTTCAACGAGGTTACCGGGCGGGAGCCGAACCAGCTTTCCGGAAAACACTGCCCCGACCCGTTCTGCCGCAAGCATCGCGACCAGCCCATCGAAGGCTCGACATGCCCGTTCGAGGAGGTTTTCGAAACCGCCAAGCCGGTGCAGTACATCCAGTTCGAAACCGGTGACGGCGTGCAGGAGGGATACTACGAGGTGACCGCCACTCCCGTGTTCGACGAGGACGGCGAAGTGGCGCGGGTGGTGGAAACCTCGAGGCAGATTACCGAACAGGTGATGCTCAAGCGCGAAACCGAGGAGAGCGAGCGGCGATTCCGGCAGTTCATTGAAAACGCACACGACATGATCACCATTAAGGATACGGGTGGTATTTACCTGGAAATAAATCCTCCGGCGGCGCACCTGTTTCGAATGGAGAGTGATGATTTTTTTGGCAGAACCGATTTTGACATCTTTCCCGAAAAACTGGCCCGGCGGCTTTTTAACAAAGACCGCGAAGTGCTGGAGAACGCCAAGCACATGAGCTCGGAAGAAAAGCTGGTGCTCAAGGGCAGGGAAAAGTTCCTCGATACCGTCCGGTTCCCCATCGTGGACTACAAGGGCGACGTCACCGGCGTATGCTCGATATCCCGCGACGTTACCGAGCACAAGCGCCTGCAGGAGGCGGTGGTGCAGTCGGAAAAGCTGGCGGCCGTAGGGAAACTCGCGGCCGGCGTGGCTCACGAGCTGAACAACCCCCTGACCGGCATCCTGTCATTCGCCGAAGAGCTGAAGATGGACTTCAACGAAGACGACCCCGCGAGGGCCGACATCGACGTCATAGTGAAGGAAACCATGCGCTGCCGCCAGATAGTCCGCGACCTGTTGGATTACGCCCGGATGTCCAAGCCGCAGCGGCAGAACATGAACATAAACCACGTGTTGGAGCGCAGCCTGAGCTTGGTGCAGAAGCAGGCGCCGTTCCACGACATCGAGTTCGACATTCGACTCGAGAAGAACCTGCCGCAGGTGAGCGTTGACCCCAACCAGCTCCAACAGGTCTTCCTGAATCTTATCATAAACGCCGCCGAGGCCATGGATAACGCCGGGAAGATAACCATCTCCAGCGGAATGCACGCGGACGGCCACACCGTGGAGGTGGCGGTAACCGACCGGGGGCAGGGGATACCGCACAAGAAGATACAGCAGATTTTCGAGCCCTTTTACTCCACCAAGGGCCAGCAGGGCAACGGGCTGGGGTTGAGCGTCGTCCAGAGCATGGTGGAGCAGCACGGCGGCAAGGTGAAGGTGGATAGCGAAGTCGGAAAAGGCTCGACCTTCAAGGTCAGGTTGCCGGCGCTGGTCGAGGAGAAGAGGAGCGCAGCCAATGAGTGACGAGGAGAGCCGGGGCAAAATCCTCGTTATCGACGACGAAGAGATTGTGCATCACAGCATCAAGAGAATACTGTCCCGCCTGGGCTACGAGGTGGACGGCGTGTTTACCGCTCAGGAGGGGCTGGACAAACTCGACAACGACGATTACCTGGCGGTTATCACCGACCTGATGATGCCCGAGATGAACGGCATCGAAATGATGCACGCCATGAAGGAAAAGGGCGTCACCCCCCCGACCATCATGATTACCGGCTACCCGACCATAAAAACCGCCATCCAGGCCCTGCGGCTGGGGGCGATGGACTACATCCCGAAGCCGTTCACCCGGCAGGAGCTTCTAAGCCCGCTCAACCGCGCGCTGCGCAGAAGCGCCGGGATGCAGGAACAACAACAGGAGCGGGAAGCGGAGCAAAAGTCGTACGAAAAATCGGGGCAGCCGATACTGCCCAACACCTGCTTCTACCTGCCTGACCACTCGTGGGCCCACTACAACCAGGACGGCACACTGGACATCGGCGTCGAGCGCGGATTCCTGGATTCCATACCGGAGGTGGACGAAATCGAGCTGCCGGTGGAAAACGACCTGGTCGAGCAGGGCTATCCCGGGTTCAAGCTGAAAGCGGGCGGGGAAGTGCACGGGGTGTTCATGCCGTTCAGCGGCCGCATCGTGACGCACAACGAAGAGATATCTTCCGACCCGTCGAAGCTGGCGCCGGGGGTGTGGGTAATCCGCATAATCCCCTCGCAATTGAAGGAAGAACTCGAACCACTCCGCCGCCGCGACCGGTGCGACGCGTGAGGGGGAAAACGAGATTAATCCTTATTTTGCTTTGAAGCGGATGTTGATACTTTAAATAGTGGCATCGCATACTCATTTTAAAAAATATCTAACAGGGTGTTGAAAAAGTCAGAAACGTAACGCCGCCATCCCTGGCGGCACTTGTAAGTAGCTGATTTTATTAAGGCGCCTTTTGCCCGTCCGGGCGTTATGAAAAACAGCATTTTTCAACACCCTGTTAAGAGAAAGTTTTCAGAAAAAGCGGCACGGGTGGAGTAATTTTCTTTGAGCCGCCCTCCGTTATCGGGCCATATGGTTGCCCGTCGCCCATATGATGTATAATGTTACTCTCCAAGCTAATTTTTACGAAGGGAGAGCGGATATGAGGAAGTACGTGGTCAAGGATTCCTTCGGACTGGAAAACCTGATGCAGGTGGAGGAAGAAGCGCCGCAACCCGGCCCCGGGCAGGTATCGTTGAAGATGAAGGCCATGTCCCTGAACTACCGCGACCTGTTGATGGTGCAGGGGCTTTACGACCCCAGGCAGCCGTTGCCGGTGACGCCGCTATCGGACGGAGTCGGCGAAGTCGCCGCCGTCGGTGAGGGCGTCACCCGCGCCAAGGAGGGTGACCGGGTCTGCCCCACCTTCTTCCAGCGATGGATAAAGGGCGAACCCGACCACGACGAGCTGCGCTCCACCCTGGGAAGCCCGCTGGACGGCGCCCTGACCGAGTACATGGTTATAGACGAAGCGGGGCTGGTGCACCCGCCGCAGCACTTATCCGACGAGGAAGCCGCCGCTTTGCCGTGCGCGGGGGTGACGGCGTGGACATCGCTGGTAACACTGGGCAACATCAAGGCGGGCGATACGGTGCTGGTGCTGGGCTCCGGCGGGGAATCCATATTCAGCCTCCAGTTCGCGAAGCTGCACGGCGCCGACGTTATCGCCACCACGAGCAGCCTCTGGAAGATGGAAAAGCTGAAAAAGCTCGGGGCAACCGAGGTGGTCAACTACAAGGAAGACGAGGGCTGGGGCAAAACCGTTCGCAAAATGACCGGCGGGCGCGGCGTGGACCACGTGGTGGAAGTCGGCGGAGCGGGAACGTTGGCACAATCGCTGCGCGCCATCAGCTTCAGAGAAAAAATCAGCCTCATCGGTGTCCTGTCCGGCGCCGCCGAAAGCCTGAACATACTGCCCATCGTCATGCAGGGCGTCACCGTGCAGGGTATTTTCGTGGGGCACCGCACGAGCTTCGAGGACATGAACCGGGCCATCGAGACGCACCAGATGAAGCCGGTGGTGGATAAGGTGTTCTCCTTCGGCGAAGCGGGCGAAGCTTTCCAATATATGAAAGACGGAAAACACTTCGGAAAAATCTGCATTAAAGTATGAGCTTAAGAACCGGCGCACGGTGGCAAGTATCGCTTGAGGGCTCCCCACAGTTCGTCTTTTCCTTCGCCGGTAACCGCGGAGAAAGTGACGAGTGCTTCCGTTTCAACTTCCAGCGCCCGCGCCATTTCCGCCACCCGCGCCTTTCGGCGGCCCCGTTTGAGCTTGTCCGACTTGGTCAGCGCGATGACCGGCTGGATTTCCAGGTCTTCGAGCATATCCAGTAGTGACAGCTCTTCATCCCCGGGGTCGCGGCGTATGTCGAGTATCATCACCACTGCGCGGAGGGTGTGGCGGTCTTTCATATACTCGGAGATGAGCCTTCCCCACTTGCGGCGCTCGGACTGGCTGACCTTGGCGTAGCCATACCCCGGCAGGTCGGCGAAGATGAAGCTGTCGTTGATGTTGAAGAAATTAATCTGCCGGGTGCGCCCGGGGCTGGAGGATGTGACAGCCAGTTTTTTGCGGCCCGCGAGTTTGTTGATGAGGCTGCTTTTGCCAACGTTGGAGCGGCCGGCGAAGGCTATTTCGGGGAGAGTTTCCGGCGGAATGGATTTGGGGTTGGCGGCGCCTGCTATGAATTCTGCCTTTTTTATCTTCATCACGGTATTCCTGCGCTTGCGGATTTATGATACCACGAACCCCGGCACATGGCCGCAAGGCAGAAGGGTAAGGGAAGGCCCTTGTCTGGTCAAAAACCCGGGCGCTGCCCGGCGTTCGGGCTATTGCACGGGGACGGGGGATGTGTTAGATTTTAAATAGACATCGGGGCGTAGCGCAGTCTGGTAGCGCACCTGAATGGGGTTCAGGTGGTCGGAGGTTCAAATCCTCTCGCCCCGACTTATTTTTCAAGTACTTACGCGGCTCTTTGGAGCCGCTATTTTTTCGCGCTGCACTTTCGCTGCACTTTTCAAGTTTTTCGATTGCACAAATAATGTCCATTTCGTCCACTGTGTCGTACCTTCTGAACATCTCCCGCGTTTTATGACCGGTGATTTTCATAATCAGGTGGTCGTGTATTCCTGCTCTGCGTGCCCTGGTATTGAAGCAATGTCGAAGGTCATGAAACCTGAAGTCTTCGATGCCGGCTTCCTTGCAAGCTGTTTCAAAAGCATGCTTGAATTCGTACGTGCGTTCACCCTTATAGGTAAACACGTAATCATGCTTCAAATGGCGCACCTTGCTCAATTCCGCGAAAAGGTCAATCAGAACCGTGTTGAGAGGAACAATGCGACCCTCATCAGTCTTGGTGTCTTCCGGTTGCAGACGAATGACCCTCTCTTCGAGGTCAACCTTATCCCAGGTCAGGCCGAGTATTTCACCACGCCTCATACCGGTGTGATATGCCACAAGCAAAACGCCCTTGAGGTGCGGTGCAGCACAATCAACAAGACGCTCGAATTCTTCCTCTGTTAGGACGCGGGTTCTGGCGTTGTGCTCTTTTAGAAAACGAACGTATTGGGCCGGGTTGTTCGGTATTATTCCGTTCCTGGCCGCTTCCTCGAAGAGGTTCTTGAGCTGGGCAAGGTCGCGGTTGACTGTAGCCGGTTTCAAAGTCCGGCCGTTTTTCAACTTGCAGGTTTTTCTCCACGACACGTACCGTTCCACATCAGCTTTTGCAATCCGGTATAGGGGCTTTTCGTTGAAATAGGAAGCCAGGCGGCTCACCACCTGCTTGATGTGCCCGATGGTTTTCCGGCCCTGAGTTTCCTTTATCAGGACGTATTGTTCAGCCCACTCGGCAAAAGTGATATTGATATCGGTTGTATCGTTGGAGTGTTTCTGCTTCTCAATCTCATCCAATCGCCTGATTTCGTATTTCCGGGCCTGCCGTTCAGTTCGTGCCGGGACGGTTTCGGTAACCCGCTTGCCGTTCAGGGTATACTGAATGTAGTAGCTGTAACTGCCATCCTTGCGCTTACGCTTACCGATACTCATCTTTATCACCTCCTTTCCGTTCAAGATTTCTGCTCCTTCCCTTCAGTGAATGTTTCCTGGTTTCACGCTTTCTCTGGCTCAACCAGTTTTCGATTTCGTTTTCATCAAACCGGATGATGGCTTTATTTTCTCCTCGTTTCAACAGGATGTAGGGTAAATAATCCTTCTCCACCCAGTCATAAACGGTGGATTTCGAGATATTCAATAAATTACTCAAATCCTTTGCCTTCAACAATTTCTTCATATCAAAACACCTCTCAAATCATTTTATTTTTCAAGTATTTATATCTCCCCAAGGGAGTGAGCGGCCACGGAGCATAAAGTTGTCCGGGGCTATATCGATATAAAATCAGGCGGCTTCCCGATATTGAACCAGCCTATCCGCTGTGATATCCACGTATTTCCTATCGATATCCATGGTCAGGCCGGTGCGATTTGTCCGTTCACATGCCAATACGGTGGAGCCTGAATGACTGAAAAAATCAATCACCACATCACCCTCGTTGCTGGACGTTCTGATAATCCTCTCCAACACATCCAAGGGCTTTTGGAGTGAATGATTTGCTCCAGGTGCCGCCTCTCTATGGTTCCACCACACACTCTGAATGTCGTGTCTGGTAATTAGGCTACCCGCCAACCTCGGTTTATCCTGAGCCTTGCCGTAGGCAACTTTTTTCTGCTCATTTGAATACTGCCGATGATAAACATAGCCATTTCGCACCCGGTAGTAAAAACAGCGCTCTTCGTTCAAAGGCCAATTGTCCTTCAGGCGGGTTATTTTCCCGTTTTCCAATATCAGTTCCCGCTGAAATGTCAACTCCGGTACTTGCTTCAATGCCTGATAAACCTCATAACAAACCATATCCCTCTGCGTTGACCAGATATACAGGCTTCCATTATCCATTACCTCAAGCAGGTTCGATACCCAGGTAAGTGTAAATTCCAAGTAATCATTTGTGCTCGAAAATGTATCCCAATCCGGATCGTAGTTGATGCCATAAGGCGGGTCGCAAATAGCCAATACCGGCTTTCGTCCATCACACAACTTCGAGACGTCACTGATATCTGTGGCATCTCCTTGGACTATTCTATGCCCATCAAACTCCACAACATAATCAAAATCACTCATAACAATCCTCCTTATTTATTCGGCTCGATGAGCCTGAGCTACATGGGAAACCCATGTGGGCACACAGGACATATTGCCGTCATAGCCCTTCTATATGTAGACAAAAAGTTTACTTTATGTATGATGCGTAAAATGCTCATATTTGCTTCTTCATATATATTTAATAAGTTTAGTTAAACCACCTTGTCGTAAAAAATGGAATTCTGTTTATTTATAGGTTATGAATTTTTGAGGGTTTTAAGGGAGGGACCGGAGGCTCCAATCCCTCCCAAATTTTTTCGAATTTTCCTGAAATTTTACTCGCAAACCTCCCGGAATTGGCAGTCTCCGCATTGCCAGCCGTTGTTTCGGTAAAATACTTCGAGTTCGATGGCCCTGCTGACTTCCCTGATGAGTTGGATTGTTTTCTGGATGTCCTTGTTGCTGCGGGTGGTTGTAAGTTGCTGAAATTTGGGCGTTTTTGTCCTGGTCAACACATCAAACCTTACCTTGGTTTCGTAGGCTTCTTCCAGTAGGCCTTGCTGCTGAAGGCCGTATAAGTAGATTGAAGGCTGGTGGCTATATTCGATTTGTCCGGGTGAATACGCTCTGCTGGAGGTTTTGAGTTCCACAAGCACTGTCTCCCCGGTTTCATTTCTCTCGACGAGGTCTACGGTACCCACTAATTCCTTATCCAGTTCCTCTCCGGTTTCGGGGTCAAGTATGGGCGCTTGGAAGCGGCTTTCCACGGCTATAATCTCCTTCGGCTCCTCGCGCTCCCGGTGGAATGTCTCCAGCATTGCCAAAGCCTGCCCTTGGAGGCTCTCGCGGTTGTTGCCATTCTTCCAGGCTATGTCCGCCGGTTCCTCCCTCCAGCCTTCCATAAAAGCCTCCTGTAGGCCTTCTAAGGGCATCTGTGAGCCGTTTTTCTGGTTATAGCGGTAGTATTCAGCAACCGCGAAGTGGATGTGTCTTCCAAAGACCAAGGCCTCCGGCTGCGCCTCGATGGGAACTCGAAGGACATATTGGTAAAGGTACTTCTGTGGGCACTGGAGGTAGGTCTGGAGTTGGGAATAGCTCACTGCCTGCCTCTTGGCCTTATGTTCCCGGTTATCCGGGAAAACACCTGTACATCCCATGATACGCTCCTTTCGTTGAGTTGGTTGGTTGAAGGTTATTTTGATTTGGTTGAAAAAAGGAAAAGTGGATGGAAAAAAGAATGCTTTCAGTTCAATGAGTAGCGCTGATAAATTCTGCTCCTTTGTTCAGGCCTCTTTCATGAACATCCCGGCTCAATCCATCAGTTCCGGGTATTTGGAATATAGCCATGTTTCAACATCTTCCCGGAGCTTCTTCGCAAGTTCTGTCATTTCCTTTACTTCAGCCTCCGAGACCCTTCCCGCCATGTCGTAGTCGCTTATATTGCGCTTTTTGCGGAAAGCATCGAGCCTGTTGACCGATTTTTTATCCCATCCGACGGTATAATCCAACGATTGAATAACCCTGAAGTGATGCCCTTCGCCCGATGCCCTGTATCCCGACGCCGCCAGCGCTGCGCGGGCGGTCTGGAGGGCGGCGTTATACGCGATGTTGAGCCTCCAGTCGGCGCTTATCCCTTTGGCCCGGCAATCTTTCAGGTCCCTGTCGGCAATGCCGAGAAGATTGCGTATCTCATTCCCGTCGGCCTTGTGCGCCTTCAGCCAGCCCTTATTTCGCCAGTTTTTTAAGGTCATCCTCGTCGCCTACAAGAAACAACTTCGGCCCTTTGATAACACGTTTGAGGAAATTATTCCCGGATTTCGTCTTTTTGCGGAATTCCTTTGCCGGGTACACCGTGGGGTTTATCTCCCTCCCGATGGAGTTCTGAAGCCCGGCGGTCATGTCCACCACGTCTCCGAATGATATGTCGCCGATTATCATGAGGTCCACGTCGCTGCCCGCTCTTTCCTCCATTTGTGCCGTGGAGCCGTAGATGAAAGCCAATCGTATCTTTTCTTTTGCCGGCTCAAGCGCCGAGCGGATTGTGTCCGCCAGCCCGCCGGTCTTCCTTACGAGGCTTCGCAATTCATCAAATATCGGGCAGGAAGGCGCGGCGCGGTAGTAGACGTGCCTGCCTTCGGCTTTCTTCTCGATTATTCCGGCGCCCGCGAGGTTTTCCAGTTCACGCTGTATGGTACCTACTGAAATGCCGGTTTCCCTCGCAATCTCCCTGGTATAATAAGACCTGTCGGTATTTCCGTATATCAGGGACAGTATGCTCCGCCTGGTCTTTCCGAATAATGCGCCCGCCATGTTGCCCGGCTCCGTTCTCATAACAAGAACGATTGTACTAATTTATAGAACATGTTGCAACGGCCCAATTCTACACTTCAATGCGTGCATTCCAAACTCAACAGTTACTTCACCTCGTACATCTTCAATACTTCTTCGCCGTAGTGGTTGATAACTTTGTCTGCATATTACAATAACCCTTCACTGCAAACAATCTTCGGGGCTTTGTGGTTTTCTTTCAGGAGGCTTAGCTGTCGTGCCCAGTCCTTCATGTTGTGCTGGATGTATATGTCCCTGAGCCGTTTATACATATCTTCTCCTGTAACTCCATTTCTACGAATTCTATTAAGCTCCCGGTTTACCGCAGTTGTTATCGGACCTCTGAAAGCTTTCTCAAGGATATTAATGCTCGACCTGAGATTATCATCTTTTGTATTCTCAAATAGAACTCCAAGCTCTCTCAATACATATCGCTGAGCCTGGGTAAGTGATATGGTATGTTCCTTCGACTGGCGATGCTTTACCTCCTCAATGAACTGGCGTTTCACTTTCATGACTGATGAGTTATAACCTGAAGGCAGTGTCAATCCTTTTTCTGATGATGAACACTTGATGGTATTCAGTATTCGTGGAATATCTCTTGAGACGACATTTCCCTTTGCGTCGAGCAGAAACAATTGCTGAAAATTTCCAGCCTCGCAGAAGACATATAGGCCTTTTTCTCCCGATGACTTGGCTGTTCGTATGCCGTCTCTCAAATTAGCGATACGGTCATATTCTCCCGGATTTTCCTTTTTGAGCAATCGCAATATCTCTTCAGCTTCGTTCAAGTCCACAAAGTCCTCTTGTTCGTCGCCGTAGTCGTCCAGGGGTGTGTCTTTTCCCTCATAGATGGCGTACATTGCCTCTTCGTTGATTTGCTCGCTCGGGTCGAGAATGGCGCTATCCTCACCAATAGTTTCCTGAATTTCGTTTATACGGTTCTGCAGTTTTTCCTTTAATCTCAAGTTTTCTTCTATGCCTGTTTCGGGCAAAAAGTTAAAGCCATATACCACTTCATTTTCCGAACCTATACGGTCAATTCGACCAAACCTCTGTATAAGTTTTACGGGGTTCCAGTGAAGGTCGTAGTTTATTATTTTATCGCAATCCTGGAGGTTCAGGCCTTCCGCTAACACATCGGTTGCTATAACTGTTTTCAGCTCATGCTCACCCTTCTTGGGTTTATATTCAGGGTTTGCCCGGGGCGCAAAACGACCAATAACACGAGCTTTGCTCTTATCGCCGCTATAGATGACATCTATGTCTCTACGCTTTTCTCCCGAATTGAGGTTCCGATAGAGGTAGTCGGCTGTATCGGCGTATTGGGTAAATATCAACTGCTTCCCGTTCTTCAACGGCTTGCTTTTCAGCCAGGTTTGAAGGGTCTTAAGTTTCGCGTCCTGTTCCGGCGTGATAGGTTCGACAAGATTTAAAATCTTATTCAGCAGGTTAATGTCGTGTTCTATATGTTCTTTCAGCAACTCTATATTGAAATCCGAGGCCTTGTATTTCCCGGACGCTTTTCGCAAGGCCTCCATAATGTCCCGCTCCTCGGCTTCGTTCGGCTCATATATAAGATATTGCGCCTCTTCACCGGCGGGAACAATTCCCTCGTTGAGGGCTTTCAGAAACAGCCTGTGGCTATCAATCAATTTCCGAACCGATTGCTGAAACGCATATATGCTGCTCTCAAACCTTTTGAAAAGCAACACCCTCATAAGACCACGCAGGTTAAACCCGGCCCGGTGAAGGCTGCGGTACGGTTCACGCCGCTGTTGATCCTTGTGAACATAATGCCAAAGGCCATAACGTGCGTAAGTAAGCTCATCGTCTTTGGGTTTGGCCAGTTGTTTTTTGCGCGGTTTGCCCAGGTAACGGCGAATGTCCTGATAAAGGCCTTGATAGGTGTCTTCAATACTATATTCGATAGTCTGAAGCTCCCTTTTCGGGAAAAACTGGTGCCGTTCGCCGACCATTATATATGCCCGCCGCTTGCCCGACTTGTATTCATCAATGCGCGAAGGGTCTAACTTTTCATGAGTTTGTGCGTCGTAGCCGTACCATTTTAAAACCTGGTTTCTCGTTCGACGATAAAGTATGTGTGAAAGCAAATCAGGAAGTTGCTTTTCATTCTTTTCAATCGATTTGAAATACTCTCGTAAATTCGGAGGGTCTATAGGCAGAAACGTCTTATCGTCCTGATGGAACAGCTTTATTTGATTGTACACATCCCAAACACTCTTATTTCTCGGAGTTGCGGTAAGGAAACAGCATCTTTTCCCCGTCGCCAGGAAAGCCTGCAACACTTTGTACCTTTGAGTATCCGGATGGCGGAAATTGTGGCTTTCATCCACGAGAACAAAATCTCTGTCCCTGTATTTCACGTCCTCCAATAAAAACCTTACATTATTTTCCTCATCTTCTTTTAACATCCCCATGGACAGTACCCGGGCATTTAACTGATAAACCTCGTTATATCTTTCCCACATTTCAACCAATCCGGCGGGGCATATAATCAGAGGCCTGGCATGCTTGGTTCTTTCGAAATGTTTGACTATGGCTGCGCCGACATAAGACTTACCCAGCCCCACAACATCCGCGACGAACCCGCCTCCATAATCCCTTATCATCTGAATGACCTGGTTTACGGCCACCTTCTGAAAGTCCGCGAGCGATTTTATGATGTCATCATCCCACAATATTTCGGTGCCCTCTTCGTCTTCCAACCTGTCTTTAACAAGGGTATAGAGCGTCTTCATATAAATGTCGTAAGGCTTTACGGGCGCCATGGCCCAGGATTGCTTTATCTCCTGCATAAGGGTTTCATCGAAATCCCGGGCTTCCTTCCAGAGCTCCTCAAACCACCTCACAAGCTCGGCGTGATTGTCATTGCCCTGTACCAGCACGTTCAGTTCCGTGTTGTGGGTGATGCCTGAGAGCGTAAGATTTGAGGAGCCTACGATGGCGATGCCCTTCTCGTGGCGAGTGGTGAGGTTGCCCTTTTCGTCGTAAATCTTGCCGTAGTCGAATATGTAGGCCTTGGAATGGAGGCGACCTTTCGTGTATATCCTTACCTTTATCTTTCCTTCCGCTATAAGGTCGGACAGTGTTCTGACAAGTTGCTCAGCTTCGTCGGTCTGCTCCATCAATTCCATACCCGCCTGTATTTTAGCGGCGGTTTCGGAAGCCATATTTTTGCTTTCGTTTTTCTTCGGATACTTCTGTTTCTCGGCCTCATCTTCGATAAATTTGATGTAGTTGTATCCTTCGGCAAGTTGCTCCAGCGTTTCCCGGTTGGTGGTATTGCCGATTAAGAGCCTTGCTTCCTCAACGCCCTTGAGCTTGTCTGCAATATTCTCCAGACCCGAGAGGAATAAGTACCCCACGGCGAACCGGGCCGTCTCAGTGGTCGGAAGGATACGATTGATATTATCCGCGAGCTTAACCTTGCGATTATCTATAATGTCGTGTGTCATCCGAGCGTCTCCCCGTTCACGGAAGCCGGTTGTTCCTGCGCAAAATTCCCGTAATAGGTCGTGCCCTCCGGAAGCATCTCAAAAGCCGCTATCACGTTGGTAGGGTTGTTTTCAATCATCACCGCCTCCGAAACCACATCTCATTCTGTCTTACATTCGTTAAGCATCGCTCTTACAAGTTTACCCAACTCCTCATCGCTTGTTCCGGATGATACATGCTTGCTGCCGTCTGTTTTCATCCTGTAGCGCTCACCTGTGCAGTTACTGGGGTGCAGCGCTATTGTGCCCCCATGAAGGAAGGTTACATATATCCTCTTTCCGCTTACCTTTTTATCTTCCCTGCTGCTCATGATTACCCCTTTCCTCATACGCTCTTCGCTTTCTTCAGTCTCCACTCCACAAGCTCTACAACGGCCTCGTATACCGCTTCACGCTCACCTTTCGTAAGGCCAAGTGCATCAAAAATAATGTCATCAAAACTACGGCGTTCAGGATTTTCCAACTCTTCAGCAATAGATTTAATCCTGCTCTTAAAAAATGCATTCGGTATATTTTGTATTTTTTCAGATGTAGAATGGTTATTTAAATTGAGAACATACAACGTTTTAATATCTATTCCTTCTGTTTTTAATGCTCCTTGTCCTAAGTTAACTCTACCATGAAGCTCCCTAAAAAGTATTTGAGCTGACCAAAAAAGACTTCCCCAAATAAGGTTTTCATTGTGGCCAAATATCTCGAATAAATTATGATCAACTACCACATTATACTTATTCCAAAAGACACAATGACGCTCATTGTGTATCATCGGCCATAAAATATTAGCCCATTTTTTCTCCGGGAATTCATACCACCGAACACGTCCCCGACAACTTGGTCTGGTGTGAAATTGTTGCTTTTCGCCCCATTTGATATAAGATAAAGCATTGGTTCCTTGAAGTTTTGACTTCTCTTTATGACAAATAAAGGCTTTATTGGGAAGTTCCTCAGGTTTTATTTCAATTGACTTGCTTTCTCGGGGACTTACAATCACCGTTTTCAGGAACTCTTCTTCGATACCCCATTCTTTTATCTTTTCTTCATCCAGATAGAAAAATTCATTTGCGCCGGTTGTAATGCCACGACGCACCTCAGCGACATCCCCGAGCCTCACAAGTTTATCTTTTCCTTTTTCGAGAATAGTCCAGTATATTTCCGGCGCCCGCAGGTATTTTCCACCCCACTTGTTCCCGATATATTTTGCCGTTTTGATAAGCGGGCCGCGGGGTTTGGGGGATGACTTTCCCTTTTCCTCGTCCTTCGTTTCCAGCCCTTCCATGAGCAGTTCTTCCTGCCTTACAGGGAATACTCTGTAGTCGGGGGTGGAGTTCTTATCCCCTGCCTCCTCGATTTCCTCGAAAATAACGGGAGACAGAACCTCATCGAAGGGAACATGGAACATGACAAACCGGGCGTTTTTATCCAGTCCCTGCGAGGATTTTTCATCGGAAGCGGAAAAGAGAGCTATAACCGTATTCACTTCCGCCGATGCGAAAGACCGTTTTGCCCTGTTGTCTATTATCATCTTCACGTGAGCGTGTTTGAGCAGAAACTCCTGCAGGTATTGACCGTATCCCACGTCCAGCCAGGAATTTGAGGTAATGAAGCAGAACGAGCCTTGCCGATTGAGCACCGACAGACCATGAAAATAGAAATAAATATAAAGGTCACCGGTGGACTTCATTTTATACGCCGCTTTGTCTTTATAGAAGTCATACTTGAAAAACACGGGAAAGGCCTGATATATGGAGCGGGCCAGTTTTTCCTTGTATTTCTTTTTATTTTCGGGCGTTACCTCAGACCTTGCGAGATTGGGGTCGGCAATGTTTTCCTGACGCACGTAAGGCGGATTTCCGATGACAATATCGAAGCCGCTTTTGTCTCCCTCAAATATTTCGACGAAGGAGATATCCCATACGAAGGGTATGTCCTTTGTGGTTTTGAGGGCTTTTTGTGCCCGTTGTACCCGTTCCAGCTCCACCTCCAGGTCCCGCACCTCGTTTTCCACCTGATGCGGTTTTTTCTCTTCGGTACCGTCGAGCCGGATTTGGGTTTCACTCGGGCCTTCGATTTTTCTTTTGAGAAGCTTTATTCTTTCCTTTATTTCATGCTCCCGTGCCGCAAGGATTACCCTGAATAAATTCAGCTCCTCGGCCTCCAGTTGACTTTGACGCTTATACTTTGCCTTCGGGTCATTGTTGAAGAATTTCTGTTTCTCGGCTTTAAGCCTTGTAATTTTGCCTTTCAATTCATTCGACAGGCCGATATTTCTTTTTATATGTCCAAGATTTATCCCGCCGACTTCCTGCACCAGGCTGTCTCCCCGGCGTATCTTAAACGTGAGGTTTGGCAGCAGCGGTCTGAATTTCAATTCAGCCTTTTCAAGCCGGGTTTCGACCACCAGTTGCAGCCACAGCCTAAGCTCCGCTATATCTACCGCCCATTGCACCACATCAACGCCGTACAGGCTTTCCCGGATGATGCGTTTGCGTCTTTCGTAGGGTGTTTCCTCAATTCCGAGCGCTTCGTTCGCCCTTTCTGAAAGGTCGTCAATAACCCTGAGCATTCCCACCAGAAACGAACCGGAGCCGCACGCCGGGTCGAGGACTGTGGTGGATTTGAGCGCGTTGCTGACGGTTTCCCACAATCCTTTTTTCTCGATTTCGGCATCTGCGGCGGTTTTTTCATCCGGCTCGAAGGCGAACACAAGCTCGTACAACTCGGTTTTATGCTTCCCGCCAATCCTGTTAGCCAGGTTGTCAACGAGGGAAAGGCGACACATAAGCTCGATTTCCGTGCGATGGGTGTAGAAAATACCGCCCTCACCACGGTCATCGAATTCCTCGGAGACATTGACCATGTTCTCATAAACGCTCCCTATCATCTCCGGGTCAACGGCGACTTCCTGGTCGAGTGGGCTGTCTTCGCTGATGGTGAAGTTATAGCCTTCGAGGAAGTTGAATATTTTGTGGAAGTCCTCATCGGATATTTCGGCGTTATGCTTTTTGTCCAGGTCGTTTTCCTCGAACAGGCCGCCATTCAGGAAGGGGGCCATCTGGAGTGCCTGTTTTATATCATCGGGAAAATGCTTATGACCACCGTGGAATTTGTTATTGAAGGCTTCAAAAAACAATACCTTGAGCCATTTTTCGAAAAAGTTGTCTTTCTTCTGCTTGCTATCTTTGTATGCTTCCCAGAAGTTTCTCAGGAACTCAGGGTCATCTCCGAGCCATCCCTTGCGCTGTATGAAGTACAGAAACATAAGCCTGTTGATGAACTGGAGTGAATAATCGTGCGCCCATTTGGCATCGTCGGTCCGGGCGGATAATTTCCGTTGCAGGGCTTCAAATATCTCCCTGTAATGTTTATAGAATTGCTGGGTTACCGCCTCGACGTTGAAAGCTTCATCGTGACGATTTTGAATAGCCAGCGGCGACAATCCGAATAAATCGGGATGAATATCCGCAAGGTCAAGCATGGATATGCGTTCACACGCCGTCCGGAGGCGCTCGCCGGGTCCGACGGTAATCCGGCGGAAGAACCTCCTCCTTTTATCCTCATCCCTCTTTTTACGCTCCTCTCCGATATTCTTGACATTCACGAAATGCCATTGGTCCTGATTTTCATTCGAGAAGACAAAAAGAGCGTATTCGTATTCTTGCAAAAGCGCATTTATGACGGGGCGTTCGCGTGTTTTAAGCAGCTTATCGGAGGCCAGTTGGGAATAAATGACCTTGAATGCTTCGTCCTCCCCACCTGCGGCAAACAACAGCGGAGGCTCGGTGAGAGCTTCCCGGGCGGTATCGCTCCAATTGCGCTGGGAGATTGGTTTGTTTACCCGTTCGTAATTAAGCTCACTCCAGAACAGTTGCTTCAGAGGTTCAAGGCCATCCAGATTTTTGAGCAAATTCAATACCGTTTCTCGATGTCCGTTTTCAGGCACTATATATCCCCCTGCTTCAAAATCAGTTATTATGCTTTTCTGTCAAAATTCAGCGAAAATATACTCCAATTGGTGAATTTTTTCAAGGGTTTTCAAATAAAAAATTTGTCGCAATTTCCATCTGTATACTCACAGACCTGATTATACTACCTTATACTATGATATTTTTGAGGGTATTTGTGACAGATGCGGTCATAGAACTGTGGGTGATTGGAAAAGAGGGCCGACAGGCGGGTGCTGCCGACCCTCGGTGCGGGTTAACGGCCTGATATGTCTTGGATGATTTCGCTTGCTTCGCTCTTGGTGAGATAGTCGGGCACTTTCCCGAAAGTGTCCACGCAGAGGTCTCTGACATCCTTGTTGGAAAGGCCCTTGTCCTGGGCGATGGCGAATATGGCCTTGATTTGCCGGGTGGTGGCTCTCCCGTTGCCGCCTCCGTTGCCGTTGCCCTTGTCGTGGTGGTTGTGATAGGTGGGGCCGGTGGAGTGGTAGGGCTGATGGCTATGGTATAAGTGGAGGCCTATTCCGAGCAGTGTGACGGCCTTTTTCAGGGCGTCGGTGGCTGCGGATTTAAGGTCGTCGCCGATGCTGATGGCGCTGTTGTCGTCGCGTCGTCGGCTGACGGATGAGGAGCCGAACTGTTCCTTGACCAGACCTTGCGCAGTGAGGCGGCCCATCACCAGAACTTCTTCCTCGCCAACGTGGTGGTAAGTGATTTCGAACGACCAGTCGCACTCAAAGGCTTCGTTCAGCCTCTCGATGACCGCGTGGCCCTCGATATAATCGAGCGTCTGGCCGAAGTTGCCCTGGCGTTGCTTTATCTGCTCCGGTGAAAAGGCACGCTCCAGTGTTTCGCGGATTTCAGGTTCCATCTTCTTCTCCTTCCCTGAAAATGACAGGCCCCGACCTGATAGATGGCAAGCCGGGGCACTGTAGGTTGGCTGAATGGTGAATGGTGGACGCACTTCTGCCGCTTGTGACTTACTCACCTCCTCTCAATGTATTCGATTGTCGGTTTTGAATTATTCTTCGGCGGGTTCTTCCTGGAAATTCTGCAGGCATCCGGTGTGGAAAAAGCCGTGGTCCAGGGATGGGCAGTGGTCTCCGTTAGCCTCGATGCAGCGGCGAATTTCGTAAGTGTGAGTGTCCGCATGTTCGATTGGCTCCTCGCAAAGTGCACACAGGGTTTCGTCCTCGTACATGGATTTCACCTCCTTTCAATCAATGTTATTTGAGGGTCGTGAGGCGGGTTTATTGCAGGACAGCCTGCTCAAGCATAACGAGCGGGTTTACGTTGGCGAGAAAACATGAGGCATGGAAATAGGCGATTTGCATTTCGGGCGTATAGTCGCCTCTTTCTACAAATCCCAGGCGAACTTCGATGACCTCGTCATCATCAGTTATAGCCTCCCTGCAGGCTTCACACCTGATTTGGCACATCCTTCTCACCTCCTTCCTGTGGGTAGATTGCTCCGAGTATTTCGCTGGCGGCACGATGGATGGCTTCAAGCGATTGCTGAAGGTCATAAGACTTGTGATACAAACTCAAGTATCTTTCAGAACCCGTTTCCGGCAATCCTATATGGTTACAAACCACATACGCTGTTGCCTCTGCCTCCAGTTCTTTCTGTTCATCGCTCAACTCTTTTCGTTTCGCCTTGGTGTGGTGTATCAATTCATGTGCGATTTCATGCACCAACACCACCGCTTGCTCGGTTGGGTTTTTGTTTTCGTCAATAATTACTTCTCCCAGCGTTGAATAACCGTAGCAGTTGGACAGAGGTACAAACCTGACCTTGATAGGTGGTTGTTTGTTATCGCAGTATTTGGTGAGAGTTTGCAGTAGTCCCTTGTGCGTATCCCGAAGATTTATGGAAGCCAGTTCTGGTAGCGGCTCGCCTTCGGTCTGGGAAACATCAAAGACGTGAACGACCCGAAATATGAGGAAGTATTCGTCTTCATCTTCCTCAAGCTCCTCATCCTTCCTTCTTAGCCGCATAGGTGCAAATATGGCGATGCCCTTCTCACCGTGCCTGACTTGTCTACCGAGTTTCTGCCATGTCTTATAACCTGCCACTCGTGTTGCTGAAGGCATCTGCATAGCAATAAGAAGGCAGTTGCACCATGAGTAACGGTGGAACATGGACATGGCCTTGAGTACCCGTTTGAATTCCTTGCTGCTTTTCACTTCATTGATACCCTGTTTGAGCTTTTCAATAAGTTCCTTTGTTTTTTCCTTTCCTTTGGTTTTCGTAGTAGTCATGTTTCCTCCTTTCCGGGGAACTCGATTTCGAGTTGCTCCGCGTTTGTCTCCACCTTCGCCAGTCTGAGGTGGCCTCCCTGCGTAAATTCAATCTTGAAGCCTGCGAAAAATTCGGTTCCGGTCTCTTCCGCCCATTCCATCACCTCCTTTTCCAGTTCCGGGTATTCTTGGAACAATCGTTGTCGGTAGTAGAGGCTGCGAAGTTTCCTCGCCGCCTGCTTCGCCTTCATACTGCACCTCCTTTCGTCGCCGTTTCCAGGCACAAAAAAAGCCCGCTATCCGCTTTTGGGATAGGGGCTATAATGGATACTGAGGAAGCCTTCGCTCAGGTCACATTAGGGGCCTCGTTGCACTTTTTGAGGTGTTGGGAAAAGAGGGGAAAGATGAAAGATGGCATAAAGAACCGTATAAAAGCAGAGATAAATTTCAGAGTAATTTCTTTACAGTCAATAACTGTTCATCTTACTGTTCAATATTTATATTATCCTTTGTAATCAGATAGTTATAACTGGCTATACTTGGATTTAGTATACACACTCAACTTTAGAAAAAAACTGTTTAGGTGTTCAAAATTTCCTGAGAAACTCCAGATATCAGAAACCCAAATCAAGGATACGTTTGAATACATTCCAAGATCAGTGCTCGTCTAAGGCCTTGGTATCATAATCGAGGACAATAAGTACAGTCTCCGCTACCCAAGCCTGATATACACCTGGTAGTAGCTCTATAAATCAATTATTGAAAAAGCCGCTATCCATTCCAGCGGTGATATCCCGCTGGATAGGATAGTTTTCTTTGCTTCTTTCTTTTTCAAAAAGAAAGATGGGTTTTCTTGGTTCCTTCTTTATCAAAAGAAGGGACGGTCTAAGGCTTTGTATTCTTTGATACTTGAATACTTAAATATATGGTTTCTTATTATTTGTATTCTTAGGGTTGAACAATTGCACGTAGCCGCTGCATTCTTGCACAGAAATGAACCATACACGCTCAATATTGCACCGCACTCGTGCAACTTTGCACATACTCAACCTCATACTCATAATCATTCTCTTCAGCACCTTCGAAGTATTCCATGTTGTAAGGCAATTTTTTCCAGGGGTTCAAAAACCCTCTCGCTTGCTTCACTATCTCGGGTTCGTTCTGCAATGGTTCTTTGGTAAGCCATCGAACAGATATAATGTCAGGGTGGAAAAAGTAGATATTCAGATAATTGTTCGATTTCTTGCTTCTCATTGAAACAATCTGAATAACTCCCGCTTCGGCCAATTTTTGGTTGTTCCTTGTGATGGTACTCCTATTCATATCGAACCGCTTAGCTAAGGTGGAGATGCTTGGGA
This sequence comes from uncultured bacterium, assembly GCA_964459325.1. Classification (GTDB taxonomy): domain Bacteria; phylum RBG-13-61-14; class RBG-13-61-14; order CAYWKU01; family CAYWKU01; genus CAYWKU01. The sequence goes on from CAYWKU010000009.1 coordinate 23,697, forward strand.
AGCAATAATCACGTTTTCCATAGGCAAGGTGCAACAACCGCGACAGGTAGCCAATATCATGGTTGGAAAGGCCCATATAATAAATTGCATTCGAATGGATGTTGTACCGCCTCACCATTTCCTCTTCGGATACTCCCTGAGAAAACGGGTTCTTTTCCAAGGAAGAGGGTATTTCTGTGTTATCCAAACCTTCTTTATCCATCAACATTTCCCTTGCGTAAACAAAATCCTCGTTGCTTATGTCGTATAAGATAACGTTATCCTGCGTCATCTTACCGCTTTTTATTTCCTTTATTATGTCTTCTCTCCTCAATTCCATTGTCCTTTCTCCTTATATTATCTCTGATAGGGGTTGGTCCGGGTAAGGGAAATCCCTCACCCGGCCAATCTCTGCGAAATCAACTAAGTAAGATGGGTTTTTTTCCCAGACTTACCCGTCTTAGTGCGTTTCCTCTCCTGGGTGTACTGACGCATAAAACGCTCGATCAACCACCTCATAGACCTGCCTTCCTCCTTGGCGCACCTGCGGAACTCCTTGTAAGTTGCAGGATCAATGCTCAATAAATACTTCTTCATCTCAATGTCCTCCTTTATCAAAATTTGGTATGCGGAACACCGCACCCATACCTAAAGTAAATGTATTCTTGTGCCACAGACCAATCTCGCGCTGCACTTTCGCTGCACTTTTTTTGAAATACACACTACAAGATGGAAATAATGGACTTCACGGAGTATTGCCCGTTTTCGCTAAGTTACTGTTTTTACTTGAAAAGGCCCAAGTTCCGGGCACTTGGGCCATTCCAAGTTCTAAGAATGGGGTTCAGGTGGTCGGAGGTTCAAATCCTCTCGCCCCGACTTACTTTTCAAGTACTTACGGGCGTTCCTAACCAACCTTCTGAATCCATGTGGCTGTTTTTTGTGGCTACCCGAGGGAAGCTGAGTGAAAAATCAGGTGAGTGGCCTTAATTGGAAGGGGGCATACCTTGGCGCAAAAATCACTTAAAAAGGAACTTACTGTTAAAAAATGTGAGGATTGGGATATCCTTAAGGGATGGGTAAGAATTAATAATATCAGCAGACAAGTAGATAATAGAAATGTAATCAATCGAAAAAATATCTGCAAAATATCCTTAAGTAGAAATGGTGAAGAGTTTTTTGTTTATAGGTCCATAATGGGAGAAAACGAAAAAGATATCATCCGTATGGATAAAGATACTCGTTTAGCCCTGAATGTAAGGACAGGAGACAAACATGAGTTTGACCTTCAAAAAATAGAACCTCTTTCTGATCCATTCGCCCATATTTACTATTACCTATATCATCCAGACAGATCGATCCAAGTCAGCTCATGGTTAGGTGGTTTAAGCATTGTCCTAGCTTTATTGGGCTTACTTATCTCAGCACTTTATGTAATATTTTGAGGATTATTTTATGGCTGATAATTTTAAAGATAATGATGTGTCTAGGGTCAGGGATACACTTAGACGAATTGAGAGCGAGCTTAGAAAAGCTTCAAATAGCTGGGAAAGGCAATTTTATGTGCCCGATGATTATGATAAGTATGATAAAAAATCGGCTGAGATTTATTTGAAAGGGGCTTGGAGAGCCATTCTTTCACTTTTTGAAATCCTAGATCACCAAGTTCTACTAAGCGAGGCTCTTAAAGATTATTCCAATTTTCAGAAAAACCCTCTAGATTCCGAAATGGGCCCTGAAGAACCATATTTAATTTGGGATCAAAAAGCTTTGGAATACATAAGTGTCCTGGAAACAATATACCCTGAGATGGAAAATGGTAAAACAGACATACAGACAAAGGAATTAATCGGCATATTAGAAAGATGTGAGCTCTATGTTATTTCCCCTACTCTTTTTTCGTGGAAGCCAATAGACGAGCAAGACATTCATGAGCGTATTGAACAACTATTAAAGTGTGTTTACCCTGATTTAAAAACAAACCCAACTATATCTAAACCTATAAAAGGCTTTAAACCTGACACCGGTATAACTTCTCTTAAAACGCTTATCGAATATAAGTATATAGTTTGCCAAGAAGATGCTAAAAGAATCGTCGATGAATTACTAGCAGACTTGGGGGGATATCATGGCCATGAATATAAAAAGTATATCTTTGTCATATATGAAACTGAAAGAATTAGGACACGTGAAGAGTGGAATGATCTGATATCAGCCAGCACTCCGGCAAGTCCAACTAGTGTGGTTTTGCTAAAAGGTACTTCACCAACAGAGTTGGATCGGGAGATAGCGGAAAAACATCGTATGCAAAGAAAGAAAAAAAAACCTATAAAGCCAAAAGCCAAATAATGCTTTCGCAAAATCTCCTATTTCCATTCTAAATATGCATGAGGACCCTTTAACAGATATATATACCCTCTCGTCTTGAGCGACTCCCCCTCTGGTTATCATGCCTTCTTGCCGTTCTTCCCTATGGAGTTGATGCCGTTCTTCAGGTCTTCGGCGTCCACCTTGTTGTAGCGTTTGAACATCTCAATGGTGCTGTGGCCGGTTATGGCCATGATGACGAAGTCGTGCACCCCGGCCCTGCGGGCGTTGGTTACGAAGGTGTGGCGGATTTTTATCGGAATAGTGCTTTTAAAAATTAATCAATACCACTTTAAATGGTTGTTTCCACATGGTCACATCCGAAGGAGACAAACCTCTTTGAATGTGAGGTAGTTTTGATATAAATTAGTAAAGCCTTTTCATAAAGAACGTGTGAGCGAAAACATACCTTCGGGATAATGAAGTATGAGTGATGAAGAAATTTTCAAAAAGCTGAGTGATTACAAAGTAGTTCCGGTGGTGGCCATAGAATCCTCCGAACACGCTCTGGAATTGTCGGACGCGTTAATTGAGGGAGGTCTTCCGGTGGCGGAAGTCACATTCAGGACTTCCTCGGCGGCGGAAGTCATTGAACTTATACGAAACAAACGGCCGGAAATGTTTGTGGGAGCAGGGACCGTACTGTCTGTGGAGAACCTGGAAAAAGCCAGGGATGCAGGAGCTAAATTCGGCGTTGCGCCCGGATTGAATCCCGAAATTGTAAATTATGCGCACAGAATCGGGCTGCCTTTCATTCCGGGAGTAGCCACGGCCAGCGAGGTTGAACAAGGCTTGTCGCTGGGATGTCGGACGTTGAAGTTTTTCCCGGCAGGCGCCATGGGTGGACCTTCAACTTTAAAGGCGCTCTCAGGCCCTTACGCTCATACGGGAGTGCGCTTCATGCCCACGGGTGGAGTTAAAATTGAAAATATGCAGCAATACCTTAAGATGGATGCAGTAGCCTTTGTAGGTGGGACCTGGATTGCCCCAAAACCTGACATTAATAAGGGGGAATGGGAGAAAATAAGAGAAAGAGTCGTGGAAGTTACTTCCATGCTGAAGAAGTAAAATGGCACGGTTTTCGACATATAGTTAATACTAGAATTTATTTAGCCGGAAGAAATTTTTAACTTGGAGGTAGACGTGAGCGTTATCGACTTGAAAGCCGAAAATGAATGCAAATACGACATACTTTCCCTCGGCGAAATAATGATTCGGCTGGACCCCGGAGAAGGACGTATTCATACTGCTCGAAATTTCCGTGTATGGGAAGGAGGTGGCGAGTATAATGTGGCTCGCGGTCTGAACCGTTGCTTCGGCAAGCGTGCCGCCGTTGTTACTTCAATTGTTGATAACGCCGTCGGACACCTGCTCGAAGACCTGATTTGCCAGGGTGGCATAAGCAGGGAACACATTAAGTGGGTCCCATTTGACGGTATCGGGAGAGATGCCAGGGTGGGGTTAAATTTCACGGAACGGGGCCATGGACTCCGAGCAGCCCTTGGATGTTCCGACCGCGCGCACTCAGCAGCCTCTAAAATGAAACCCGGAGATTTCGATTGGGAAAAGATATTTGGCGTCGAGGGGGTAAGATGGTTTCACACCGGCGGCATATTCGCCGGCCTCAGCGAGTCGACGCCCGAAGTTATCATGGAAGCCGTAAAGGCAGCCAAAAGTCACGGCACGATAGTCTCCTATGACCTTAATTACAGGGCCTCGCTATGGAAAGGTGTCGGAGGCCAAAATAAAGCCTGCGAAGTCAACCGTGCGATTGCCCCATACGTCGACGTGATGCTCGGTAATGAGGAGGACTTTACGGCAGCTCTTGGGTTTGAAGTAAAGGATACGGATAAGGAATACTCCAAACTGGACACTTCAAAATTCAAAGAGATGATACGGGAAGTGGTAAAGACATTTCCGAATTTCAAAATCGTCGCCACCACCCTCCGAAACGCTAAAACCGCAACGGTAAATGACTGGGGCGCAGTGGCTCACATGAACGAGAATTTCTACGAAGCCACTCTCAGGGAAAATCTGGAAATCCTGGACCGCGTCGGGGGTGGCGACGGCTTCGCTTCCGGACTAATCTACGGCATAATGGACAAGGATGACCTTCAAACCGCCGTCGAATACGGCGCGGCCCACGGCGCGCTGGCTATGACGACGCCGGGCGACACCACAATGGCCACTCTGGCCGAGGTTGAGAAGGCGATGAAAAACTCCACCGCCCGGGTTGACAGGTAAGGTAAAGGGAGTATTTTCAACGCCCCATCCAGCCGCCGTCCACCAGAAGAATGGCTCCATGGACATAATCCGAAGCTGCCGATGACAGGAAAACCGCCGGGCCCGCAAAGTCCTCGGGTTCACCCCATCGGCCTGCCGGAATTCGAGTGAGGATGGCATTGTATCTCTCGGGATCTTCCCTCAGTGCCTTGGTATTGGGAGTGGCGATATAGCCGGGAGCTATACCGTTCACATTGACGCCCTTCGAGGCCCATTCGTTGGAGAAAGCTTTCACCAGCTGCCCTACACCTCCCTTGCTGGCGGCATATCCCGGGACGGTAATGCCACCCTGAAAGGTCAGCAGAGAGCATGTGAAGATTATCTTGCCCGAGCCGTACTCCACCATGTCCTTTCCGAATTCCCTGGTTAATATAAACTGGGAGTTGAGGTTGACTTCGACCACCCTGTCCCAGTACTCATCCGGATGTTCGACAGCCGGCTTCCTCATTATGGTGCCGGCATTGTTTATGAGGATGTCCACTCGGTCAAATTCGTTCTTGACCTTTTCTATCGCCCTGTAAAGGGAATCCCGGTCACTAAGGTCGGCGTCGAAGTGCTTATAGTTCCGGCCGAGCTCTCCTATGGTTTTACCGGTTTCGTCTTCGCCCTCGCGAACCCTGCTCATTGCTATTATATCGGCTCCCGCCTGAGCGAGAGCGATTGCTATAGCTTTGCCGATGCCGGAGGAAGCCCCGGTAACTATCGCCTGTTTGCCTTCAAGTTTGAAGTTTTCCAGTATCATCGACTTGCTCCCGGTTTACTTAATGTCTGTTATCCGGATATGGTCCATATCGTCGAAGTCCTGATTTTCTCCACCCATGCCCCAGCAGAAAGCGTAGGAGGACGTTCCGGCTCCGGAGTGAATGGACCACATGGGGGATACGACAACATTGCGGTTTCTCACCACCATGTGTCTGGTTTCCTCAGCAGGCCCCATCAGGTGAAATACTGCGGCTTTCTCGTCCATGTTGAAGTACAGATAAATTTCCGTGCGCCGTTCGTGAGTGTGAGGGGGCATGGTGTTCCAGACGCTTCCCTCCTCGATGAAAGTTACACCCATCATCAACTGACAGCTTTTAATGCCGTCCGGATGTATATACTTGTAAATTGTCCTTACGTTTGCTTCCTTCTGGGAACCAAGATTTACAGTGGTAGCCTCGGATTGTCCGGTACGCCTGGTGGGATATTCAGTATGTGCGGGGTGGCTCAATATGTAGTATTTCGCAGGCTCAGATGAATCGTCGCTTTCGAGGGAAACCTCGCTTGACCCTCTGCCTATATAGAGGCAATCGAGGTTACTCATTTCGTATTCCGTACCGTCTACGGTGATTTTTCCCTTATTTCCCGTATTGAGGATGCCGACTTCGCGCCTCTGGCAGAAATATTCCGCCGCAAGCTCTTTTCCGGCTTTCAGCTTAAGTGGTTTTTTCGTCGGAACAGCGGAGCCCACAATCGCCCTTTCGATTTCGCAATATTCCAGGAGTATTTCACCTTCCCTGAATAAATAATCAATCAGGAAATTTTCCCTCAATTCATCGGTTGTCATAGTCTTGTAGCGTATTTTGTCCGCGGTATACCTGGTTTTCATGTTACCTCCCATCATCAGACCGACGCGCAAGTCGGCGATATTTTTACTTCATTTCAATCTTTGGCGGATTTTCCGTAGTGCGGATAAAATCTTTTATATAGTTTTCCCACTGCTTCCGGGAAACTATTTCTTCTGCTTTTTCCCATCCATATCCGGCATAGTAAGTAAAACTTCCGTCCTTGCCGGTATTTACGACGAACAACGCATGTCCATCGTCATTTTTTTTGGTGTCAATCAGTTTATATTCTTTTATAAGCTCGGGAGAAACGAACACACCGGTGCCGAAATGATACCTGTTAATTTTCTCCCAGCAGTACATATAGCCCTTTTTGAGGTTTTTATACGCATCCGCCTTGCCGTCGTGAGTAGCCAAACCAACAGCTATGTCCAGCTTCGCCGGTTCACCGTCAACGTAAAAGGTGTCATCCACGCGGAACATCCGCTCACCCAGCTCGATGGAGATGCGTTTTGTCTCAGTAATTTTCCTCCCGTCGACTTCCCACGGTCCGTATGAAAGCTCGAAAACCGAGCGCAGTGGACCGTTTGCATAACGTTCCCAGTCGGTATAGACGTTGGATTTGTGTATTTTTCCTTCGTGCCATACGGCGGTTCCGCCGCAGCCGAGGCTGTCGCCTACGTGGTAAGCGTCATGGCCTTCTCCCGTGTCGATATGGTAACTGATTTTATTGTACCACTTATCAATAATGGGGTGCTTAACCCGCTTCATCCAGCAATCGAATCCGCAGTTTTCCTTGCTCTTTTTCAGGCCCGGCCCATAAGCTCGGAATGCAATCAGGTCGTTTTCCCACGCAAAATCGCCCTTTCTTTCGGGAACGTAACGCGCGCCGGTTTTCTTTTCAGTATCAGGCATTGTGAGAGATTTATCAGCGACTATCTCAACATTCTTTTTCCCGTCCCCTGGAACATCGGCCACAAACAAAATCTCATCGATTTCGTTGTCGCCATCGTTATCAACCGTCTGGGTCAAAAGAACATTGCCCTCAGCGTCCAAAACACGGGCGTTATCGGGCGTAATGTCCGGATTTTGTTTCTGTGCCTTATCCCAATCAACGGCAAAAACACGGCCTTTCAGCTCGTTGTCGACAGGATTGGTTACCATATATTTAGCTGCTACCAGCATTACCACGGTACTTGCCAGCAACGCCAACATTCCAATTTTAGCCGTTTTCATTACCATTTCTCCTTCCTCGCTTCTACGACAAGTGTTCCGGAACGCCGGAAGAGCAACCGGCCGCCCGCCTTTGCTTAAAAGCGATTGATTTCATTATACATTTTCAAGATTTTAATTTATCCGGAAAGCCTAAGCAAACTCGGATTTTATTTCTCCTGAAGCTACTATTATCAAATCCACGCCCTCACGGTACAGGAGGTGGTTTTGAGATAAGTTCCACCAGCCAGAGCGATAATTCGGGCACATAGGTAATTATTAACAAAGAAATTATCATTACGCACCAGAAGGGAAACAGCGTTTTAGCCACTCGGGCTATGGTGGTTTCACCCACCCCGCATCCCACGAACAGGCAAGTTCCCACAGGCGGCGTGCACAGACCGATGCTTAAGTTGGCCAGCATTATTATCCCGAAATGCACCGGGTTCATACCAAAGCCGGTCACCACCGGTAAAAAGATTGGTGTGAATATGAGCACCGCAGGGGTTAAGTCCATGAAAATTCCGACGAAAAGCAGAATTGCATTTATTATAAGTATAATTATCAGAGGGTTATCGCTTACCGATAATAAAGCCGCGCTCACGTCCTGCGGCACCTGCTGGGTTGTGAGGCACCAGGACATACCCATGGAGGTGCCGATAAGCAGCATGACTACGGAAGTGGTCACTCCTGTTTGCAGGAGTATTTCCGGCAGGTCACGCAATTTAACTTCGCGGTACACCAGTACGGCCAGCACGAAAGAGTAAGCCACCGCTACCGCCGCGGCTTCGGTAGCCGTGAAATAACCTTTGAAGATGCCTCCTAAAACTATGATAACCATCAACAGGCTCAGCACTGCTCTCTTAAAGTTTACAAGTATTTCCTTCAACGAACCCTTCTTACCCGCCCCATATCCCCGGCGAATGCTGATAACTCCGCTGATAATCATTAACATCAGTCCGATAAGTATCCCCGGAAGGATTCCGGCCACAAACATTGCAGCAATTGAAACACTTCCACTGGCCAACGCATAGACAATCATCACGTTGCTCGGGGGTATCATCAGTCCGGTGGTGGCGGCGGTGGTACTCACTGCAACGTTGAAATCCCTGTCATACCCCTTCGCGTTCATTTCAGGTATCATAAAACCACCCACGGAAGATACCGCCGCAACAGCCGAGCCGGATATGGAACCGAACAACATGCAGGAAAGGATGTTTACGTAGCCCAGACCTCCGCGGAACCGTCCGAGAATGCTGTCTGCGAGGTCAATGAGCCTCCGCGCCAGGCCGCCTTTACTCATGAGGTTTCCCGATAATATGAAAAAAGGAATCGCCAGCAATGAAAAGCTCTCGATGCCTTTCGCTAACTTCTGAGCCACGACTGTGGAGGCCACCATGGTTTCGCCTGTGGCAACAAGTATGGAAACCAGAGCACTTAAACCGATAGCTACGGCAATCGGCGTGTTTATGGCCAGCAGCAGGAGGAAAGTCAGTATGAGTATGAAAAGCGGTAGTTCCATCAGCAGCCGTTTTCTCCTGAAATATCCGTGCCTTTTCTCAGTATGACCAGCCGCTCGATGAATGATTCCAGGGACACCAGCAAAAAGAAAAAGCCGCTTATAGGGACAGCTACATAAACCGTGCTCATGGGCAGATTCAGCGCCGGGGAAAATTGTTGAGTATTTTCAGCAACAAAAATAATCCCGCCATATATCATGCCCAGGGCGCCGAACACGGCAGTCATTAAGTAAACAACCAACCCCGTTATTTCCCGGACTTTTTCGGGCATCTTGGCGACAAAATAATCCACACCCAGGTGCGCATTCTTTACCAGAGCCACACTGGCTCCCAGTAGAGACACCCAGATAAGCAGCATCACCGCCAGTTCATCCGTCCATTTGCTGGGTTCAATATCAATGATGTTCTGAGGGATTCCTGATGCCATGCGGGAAAAGACCTGCCACATAACATCCAGTACCAATGCCCCCATAATGACTATAACCACGATTTCGAGCGCCCGGACCAGTGAGGTCCGTATTCCGGCGAGCGTTTTCATCGGAGCTATTCTGTATTTTTAATGCGTTCTGCAAGAGCCCCGATTTCCGTGCCTTCATATTTTTTCATCATACCCTTAACGGCATCGGCAAAAGGCTCTTTATCGGGTCTGTAAATCTTCACTCCCGCCTTTTCGATTTTTTCAAGTGCTTCTTCAGTAGCCTCGACCCACAATTCGCGCTGATATTCCGTAGATTCCCAGGCCGCCTTCTTCAGAATACTCTGCTGTTCCCGGGTGAGTGAATCCCAGGTCTTTGTACTTATGTACAGGATGTCGGGTACCCTGGCATGTTTCTCAAGAGAATAGTGCTTACAAACTTCATAGTGGCGGGAGCTGTAAAAACTCGGGGGATTATTTTCCGCGCCGTCCACCGTTCCCTGCTGAAGCGCCGTATACAACTCGCCCCAACCGATAGGAGTTGGACTTCCTCCCATTGCCGAGATGGTGTCCATGAAAACAGGGCTTTTCATTACCCTGATTTTCATTCCCTTCAAATCAGCTGGCTTGAGAATGGGCTTCTCTTTGGTATAAAAAGACCGGGCTCCGGCGTCATAATAGCAAAGTCCGCGCAAGCCAAGGTCTTCGGCCGCTTTGAGCATTTCCTTTCCCACGTCACCCTTCAGGACTGTCCAATAATGTTCACTGTCTCTGAAAAGATAAGGTAAACTGAAAACCGAATAAGTTTTCTCGAAACCTTCCATGGGTGCAGCAGAGGTTTTTACCATATCCAGCACACCCATTTTAACCTGTTCAATCAAGGTTCGTTCATTTCCCAACTGGGCACTGGGATATATTTCGATAACCATCTTGCCCTTTGAACGCTCCTCTACTAGTTCGGCCATGTGGGCCATTCCTTTGTGTACCGGGTGGGTTACATCAAGAATATGGCCCAGCTTGAGTATTGTTTTTTCTTCTTTTTCCTCACAGTTACACACGGCAAGTAAAACCAGCATTACTGTGGTGATAATTAAAAGGGCCTTTTTAAACATTTTCCCCTCCTGTTGTGACATTTATTCAAAATAGCAGGGAAATTATACATGAAAATTTTATCACTTCAAACCATCGGGAAATACAATTCTTATCAGGTAATTTTGTAAAACATTAATTGCACTAGCCAAGGTCTAACCCGCCTGTGTGTCTCGGAGACATAGACGTACAATGACAATCTAGGTTGTGTCCCGGAAATAGCCTCACTAATTGTTTGCCCGACCCTTCGAGCCATACGGCCTGAGAAGGACAGTTGGCCGATTTCCTGAGGAAAAACCGAAGGTTTTGTCCCTTACAGGCCGTCCGGCTCGAAGGAGCGGCCAACCTCCTCAGGGAATCGGGCTTACTTTAATAATTCATTTCTGAGACACAACACTAGCTGTAACCAGATTTATGCACCCATTTTGAGTTTAACACAAAACCCTAAAATCATAGGATTCGGACTCGAAATCGGATACTTACATATTTAGCCGACTCGAGGACGAATCCGAAACAATACCAGAAATGCTAGCATTTCTGGTGTAAAGGATGTCTACGAATCACACAATGTAAATGTCCAATACTAATACTTCAAAGCAAAGAAAGCCATGGTGGCTGATTGTCGGTATCGTCTTGCTAATCATTCCCGGCCTCATAGGGGGGCAAATTCAAAGGGGTGCTATAGTTGATGGAGTTTAAAAAATAACTTCACCCCATCCTCCGGTTTTAAGTAGCGAGCTGCGAGTTGAGTTTTTCGACGAGGCCTTCGATTTCTTTCGATGACTTCCTGACTTCTTCGGCGTCATCGGAGCCCTGCCGGGCGGTTTCGGTGATTTCGGTGATTGTTTTGGCCATTTGTTCGCTTGCCGTAGCCTGCTGTGAAGTCATATGCTCTATCTCCTTGATATTTTTGTGCGAGCCTTTGACCTTGTCGAAAATCAATCCGAATCCGCCTGAAAGCTCTTCAATAGCTTCTCCCTGCAGGACGACCGCTTCCTTCCCCTCCTCGCCCAGCGTCATCGATACCCCGACCGATTCCCGGATGCTTTTTACCAGGTGGTCTATTTTGCCGGTAGCCTGATTGGAAAATTGCGCCAAGCGCCTGATTTCGTTGGCCACCACCTTGAATCTCCTGCCCTGCTCTCCGGCCCCTACGGCTTCAAGTGCGGCGTTGAGAGCCAGTAGATTCGTTTTCTCGCTGATTTCATTGATTATCTTCACCGCCTCCCCGATTTGCCCGGATTTTTCGCCGAGGGTGGTTATGGCGGCGGTGATTCGTTCTATCGAGTCGCTGATATTTCCGAACCTGACCTTCATCTGCTCCAGGTTTTGCCGCCCCTGTTGTGCCAGGTCGAGGGATTCTTCGGCGGAGTGCTCCGCTGCCGCGGCGTTCTCGGCTATATGCTTTGCAACGGCTGCCATTTCTCCGCTGCTGCCGGCGGATTCTTCGGCGGCGCTCGCCTGCTGGACGCTCCTGGACGACTGCTGCTCGGCAATGGCCACGAGACCCCTGGAGGTGGGCATCAACGTCTCAGCCGCCTCGCGGATACTATCGAGAAAAGACCTGCTGCGATTCATATATTCCATAATCTCGCCTGTCATCCTGTTAAAAGCCGAGCCCAGTATGGCTATTTCATCGTTACCGACCATGTGCACAGTCTCCCCGTACTCGCCCCTCTTTACCTTTTGTGTAACCGATTGCAGTTGTCCCACAGGCCGCGTAATCTGCTTCGCCACGGCAAAACTCACCAGGACCGATAATACCAGCCCGAAAAGTATGAGTCCTATGAAGAATGTCCTGAGGCTTCCCATGCGCTTGTTGAAGTATTGCGAAGAGCGGATATTCGGGTCTCCGGCGCCTTCTATTTCGTTTACCAGTCCCGCCGAGGCTTCGGCGGTTAAGAGTTTCTCCATCCTGCTCATGTTGTTCAGGATAGTGTCGGTCTGCGAATACCCGAGGGTGACGCAGTAACCGGAGATGGCCAGGACCAGCGCAAGAGTGGTAACGACTATCTTGGTTTTGAGGTCTATCCTGACTCCGGCGGTTCTCGACGCTTCCGAGAAGGGAAGCCTTCTCGTTGTGCGCTCCAGAACCGGATGAACAGCCCAGTTTATCATGAATATGGATTTGGGGATTGCGAGCAACCCCGCGAACAGCCCGCCGAGAAACCCGTAAGGCCATTTTCCGAGAGGCCAGCCCATTTTATAGTTGATTATCAGCGAAGCCAGCACACCGCCGATAATAAAAGCCGGAAAAGAAGCCACGGCAATAAAATAAGGGAGATTTATAAGGCGGTCCTGAGTTGTTAAGACTTCCCCCTCTTCCGGCGTCTCACCTTCGTTGTCTGCATCGATGAAACGGAGAATCGGCTTGCAGTAAAAGTAAATGACGACGCAGAAACTCCCGATAACGCAGTATGCCATCGGCAGCGGATATATGACCATGTACTTGAATTCGCCCGGCACGGCGTGCATGATGTAGTAATAAAGCACCTCCATCAACGCTATCTGGAAAGTGCCCACCAGAAAAATGCTGCCGAGCACCCGGGCCAGAAACCTTGATTTACTCATCGGCATAATCCTTTTCTACTAAATGTAGCTGTAGCGCGGCATGCTCCAACGGATTCGCAGGGCCGGATTTGATAACCCCCCTGCCCCTTCCACTATAAAAGTGTAGAATATTACGTTCCAATATCAATTGCTAATTCAATCCCGCGTGGCCATTATGCGGCTTCCTCTTGAAATCCGGGCAAAAACCCAAGTGCTCGGTCGAGGCCGCACCCGAAGAAACATCAAAAATCGACATTTGTTCCGAAGAAAAAGCTACTTATCAAAAACCACCAAGCATTAAGCGAGGCGGACGAACCCATCTGTTGTCAAATCAACTAATTTCTGAACATGCCGTCTCCATATCCGAAATCCCCAATCATACATTAAAACAGCCTTGCTCTGGGCCGGCACCTCCAGGCGCCACTTGACACCCGCTGTAATGGGTGCTTTCATACTTGAGTAATACGATTGAGATAAACAGGTAGACTCCGGAAACCAACCCGGAGACAAAGAAATGAAAACAACAATGAAAACGCAGCAAAAGCTCGAAAACCTTCGCGAAATTATTCACTCCATGGAATCGGTGCTTGTGTGCTTCTCCGGCGGAGTGGACAGCACCTTCCTGCTGAAAATCGCCGTCGACAAGCTCGGCCCCAACCAAGCAGTGGGGCTTCTTGAACACGGCCCGCTTTACCCCGAAAACACAACCGCCGAAGCCCGCAGGCTGGCCGGGATAATCGGCGCACGGCTCGATGAGGTCGAGATGGAGCCGCTGGAAGGCTCCGAAGTGGAATCCAACCCCTCCGACCGATGCTACCACTGCAAGTCGGGCCTGCTTGCCCACGCCCGCGAGGTTGCCGACCGGCTGGGCATCAGGCACGTGGCCGAAGGCACAAACGCCGATGACGTGGAAGACTATCGCCCCGGGCTCAGGGCGGTCAAACAACTCGACGCAAGAAGTCCCCTGCTGGAAGCCGGCCTTACCAAGGACGAAATCCGCGCCTCCAGCCGGGAGCTCGGCCTCCCGACCTGGGACAGGCCCGCGTCGCCCTGCCTGGCCTCCAGGTTTCCCTTCGGTACCCGGATAGACCGGAAAGCGGTGGATATGGTCAACCGGAGCGAGGAGGCTTTATCCCGGGAAGGATTCCGGGAATTCAGGGTCAGGTATCACGACGAAGTGGCCCGCATCGAGCTTGCCGCCGGGGAAATTGCGAGGATGTTCGAGGGAGAACGGTATGTCAGGATAGCCCGGGCCTGCCGGGAAGCCGGTTTCCGGTACGTGGCCCTCGATTTGGACGGCTACAGAACGGGCAGCCTGAACCCTGTATCGCATTCTAAAGAAAAAATATCAATATAATCGGTTAGTTATAAAAAATTTTAAAAAAGGGGTTGCATAACCCGAATAATGTGGTATATTAGTACCTGTATGCTGAAAAAGATGCAAGAACGGAGGCAGGAAGGGAGGTAATTGCCATGAAACCGACTGAACAACTCAAGGAAGACCACGAAGCCATAAAGCTGATGCTCAAAATCATGGCCGCCATATCCGACAAACTGGATAACGGAGATTCTGTGGAACCCGACCACCTCGAGCGCATAATAGACTTCATCCGCACCTTCGCCGACAAGTGCCATCACGGCAAGGAGGAGGACCTGCTTTTCCCGGCCATCGAAGAAGCCGGCATACCCCGCAACGGAGGCCCCACCGGAATGATGCTGGTCGAGCACGACGAAGGCAGGGGCTACGTCAAGGAAATGGCCGACGCCGCCGAAAAGTACAAGAGCGGCGACAACGGCGCAGCTAAGAACTTCGCGCAAAACGCCCGCAACTACATCAACCTGCTGGCACAGCACATCGACAAGGAGAACAACGTGCTTTACTTCATCGCCGACAGCCACGTGTCCGCCGAAAAGCAGGCGGAGCTTGCCGCGCAGTTCGAGAAGGTGGAAAGGGAAAAAATCGGCCCCGGCAAACACGAGGAGTATCACCGCCTGTTGCATCAGCTCGAGGAGAAATATCTTGGCCGGACCGGTTAAAATTTTCGATTCTAAAAAGCGTTCCTTAACCGGCCACCACACCTTGCAACTATACAGAAAGAGAGGATTCAATAATGAAAGCGAAAGTGGACGAAAACCTTTGCAGCGGTTGCGAGCTTTGTGTCGAAACCTGCCCGGACGTCTTCGAGATGACCGACGATATGGTCGCAAAGGTCAAGACAGACCCGGCGCCCTCGGAGCAGGAGGATTGCGCCCGCGAGGCGGCGGACGAATGCCCGTCCGAGGCGATAATCATAGAGGAATAGCTCCCGTGGGATTCGGAACATGAATAAATCGAAAAATCCCGGGTAACCCTATAAAGGAGTGATAACCAAATGTCGGAAAAGGGTAGCGCATAGCTGTGGGAGAGACCTCTGGTCTCGACAATGGTCGCGACCAGGAGAGCGCTCCCACGAGAAGCAGGTTTCTATGAAATCCCCGGGAGCGGTCAAGGTGAGAAACAAGCCGGGCCCATTATCCGTGAATTTTGGGACTTTATTAATTTATAAGGAGAAGGGTATTGACAGGGGTGGAAAACTTGTTTATATTCTCGACCAACTTGATTGAGATAATTATATAGAATGATATCACAAAAATGCCAATACGCCCTCAGGGCCGGCCAATCTGAGCGTGGGGGAAATCATACGCTTCTTTCACGGCTCGGTTGCGCCGGTCGAATGTTTGCTGGGGGAATCGAAAAGGAATTGCGCATTCAAGAGGGATTGCGTGTTCATGCCCATGTGGAAAAAGGCCGAAAAAGCTATTTCCGAAGTTTACGATTCCACCACGTTTCAGGACCTCGTGGAGGAAGAGATGAAGATAAACAGTGGAAAAATCCTGAATTATGTAATTTAAGCGCGGCGGAGGGAACATTTATTTTTAGCCCGACAACTTGACCTAATCGGTCGAAATAAATGACAAGCACCGGCCCGCTCATCGGCTCGAAAGGGAAAATTGAATTGATATGAAAATCGCCGAAGACATAACAAAACTCATAGGCGGCACTCCCTTGGTCTGGCTGGACCGCATGGAGGAAAAATTACCCGGCAGAATCGCCGGAAAGCTGGAATTCTTCAATCCGGCCTCCAGCGTTAAGGACCGCATAGGCCTGGCGATGATAGAAGAGGCCGAAAAGGAAGGGAAAATCAACTCCGACAGGGTGGTAATCGAACCCACCTCCGGCAACACCGGCATCGCCCTGGCCTTCGTCTGCGCCGTCAAAGGGTACAAGCTCATGCTGGCCATGCCCGAAAGCATGTCCTCCGAAAGGCGCCGCATACTTCAGGCGTTCGGGGCCGAAATAATACTCACCCCCGCCACGGAAGGCATGAACGGCGCCGTCAGGCGCTCCTCCGCCCTGGCCACCGGCGACAGCGACTGCTGCTATATGCCCCAGCAATTCGCAAACGCCGCAAACCCCGAAATTCACCGCAAAACCACCGCCGAGGAAATTTGGAACGACACCGACGGGAAGGTGGACATCCTGGTGGCCGGTGTCGGAACCGGCGGGACCATTACCGGGGTGGGGGAAGTAATCAAGGAGAGGAAGCCCGATTTCCAGGTGGTTGCCGTCGAACCCGCCGACGCTCCGGTACTGTCCGGCGGAAAACCCGGCCCCCATAAAATACAGGGCATAGGCGCCGGATTCGTGCCGGAGGTACTGAATACCGAAATCATCGACGAAGTGATACGGGTAAGCAACGAAGACGCCGCCCGTGCCGCGCGAAACCTGGCCCGCCGCGAGGGGATATTCGCCGGAATCAGCTCCGGGGCCGCCGCATGGGCGGCAGTGGAAGTCGCGAGGCGGGAGGAAAATTCCGGAAAGCTCATAGTCACCGTGCTGACGGACACCGGCGAAAGATACCTCTCCACAGACCTTTTCGCTCCGGAGAACCACGAGAAGGAGGGAAATATATGGAGGCTCTGAATAAATCCGCCACGGGCGATATCGAAAAAACAGTCGACCTGCGCGACGAAATATGCCCCATGACCACCGTCAAAGCAAAACTGCACCTGGAGCAGATAAACGCAGGACGAATACTTGAAGTCATCCTGAAGGACCCGGAACAACTGCGGGACGTATCCCAAACCCTCAAGCAGGACGGATACAGGCTGGAAGGAATAAAACGGGAAGTGGAAAAATATTCACTATTGATAAGAAAGCTCGAAAGTTAGATTGGGGGGCATAAAATTGGGGTGTCGAGAAATGGCGGATATAACAATATCGCAGCGAGTGAAAGCCAATCCCCGGCTCTAACACCGGGCGCAGCGTGATTAACAAACGCGACAACAACCCTTTTTCGACATCCCTGTTTTGCGCCCCCTTACATGATATTGGCGGGGGTAAATCTTGTATTTACCAGACAGAAAATTACACCCGCTGGAGGAGAAATCATCATGCCGATTACCGTAAGAACAGCCTCAAACCTGAAAGACATCCTGGGAGGCAAAGCAAAAACCGAGACCGACGGCGCTACCGTCAGGGAAACCTTCGAGCAACTGGGCATCATCGGTGAAATATGTGAAGAGGACGGCAAAATCTCGCGCCGCTTCAACATTCATATAAACGACGGCGAAGACATCCGCTGGCTGAGGGGGCTGGACACACCTCTCAAAGACGGCGACGTGGTGACCGTCATCTCCCCCATAGCGGGCGGAAAGCGCCGGGAAAAAATCGAGCTCCCTTTTAGGGGTAGCACACCCTGACCGAAGGGCGGTTTATGGCGCGTAACCTCCGTGACGGTCAATGTCAAACACACAGGGCGTTGCACGGGCCTTTATAAAACTCCGGGAAAAGTCGGGGTGTGATATGGCCGGATTACTATCCGGGAATCTCTGAACAAAAAGCAAGGAACTGAAAAAATGAGCGAACTCGGATTCGATGAAAAGCAGGTGGAAAGATACTCCCGCCACATACTCCTGCCCGAGGTGGGTGTCGAGGGTCAGAAAAAGCTCATGGACTCCGGCGCCCTGATGGTCGGCGCGGGGGGACTGGGCTCCCCTGCCCTGCTGTACCTGGCCGCCGCCGGAGTTGGAAAGATAGGCGTGGTGGACGGCGACGACGTGGAGCTCTCGAACCTTCAGAGGCAGATAATCCATCGCTCCCCGGACGTCGGCAAAAACAAGACAGTCTCGGCGGAAATCGCCATGAGAACCTTGAACCCCGATTGCGAAGTGGAAATCGTACCCCACCGGATAAGCCCCGAAAACGTCAGGGAAATCGTGGAAGGCTACGACGTGGCCCTCGACGGAAGCGACAACTTCCCCACCCGCTACCTCCTTGCGGACGCCTGCCGGCTGGAAGGCATACCGCTGGTGTCGGCGGCATCGGTAAGGTTCCAGGGGCAGCTCATGACTTTCCTCCCCGGCGAAGGCAACCCCTGCTACCGGTGCATATTCCCCGAACCGCCGCCCCCGGGCTCGGTTCCAGGCTGCCGGGAGGCGGGGATACTGGGCGCGGTAGTCGGTGTGCTGGGGACGTTGCAGGCGGTCGAGGCGATAAAGGTACTTCTGAATCTCGGAGAAGTTATGAGCCACAAGCTCTTGATTTACGACGCCCTCTCCTGCGAATTCATGACCGTCAAGCGCTCGCCCGACCCCAGGTGCCCGCTTTGCGGCGCCGAAAAACGCATAACCGAGCCGACCGAGGAAGGCGGCTATTGCGCCACCGGTTAACCCGGCGCCGGAGGGAAAAATGAAAATACTGCGACCGGCCCTCGACGAAGCCGTTGCCCACGCAAAAGAAAGCCACCCCGACGAATGCTGCGGCCTGCTCATGGCCGACGGCGAAGACGCTTCCACGGTTAACATGGCACTTCGGGGTGAAAATACCGAAAAGGGAAGGCCCGGCGACCGCTACACGCTCGACCACAAAACATACCTGCACGCCGTGGACATGGAAGCGGATGGCCGGGCGGCTATAGCCGGGTGCTATCATTCCCATCCCGACGGAAAGCCCGAGCCTTCGCGGCACGACCTGGAAAGGGCCGCCGGCGGCCTTATATATCTTATAGTTGCGGTAAACGGACAAAATGCGGAGTACGCCGCGTGGCGGCTCAACGAGGGCCGCTTCGAGCGGGTGACGCTGGAAATATTCTCCCGGCAGCAAAAACAACGGAAACAGGAGAAAGCTCATGGCTGAACTGTCGGATAAATACATCGATGACGAAACCGGCAAGGTGCAACTGGACATGGAAATCGAAGGCCGCTCGGGCGAGCTGGACTTCGACACCCTGCGCACCGGCGGAATCATTAAACAGCGACAGAAGGACCTGTTTACCGTGCGGCTCATGTGCCCCGGCGGGAGGGTAACGCTGGATAAGCTGGAAAAGACGCTCGAAGTGGCACGAAATTACGGAAAAGATTACGTCCATATCTCGGTGCGCCAGTCGGTGGAAATACCCTACGTGGACTTCCATGACTTGAAAAAGGTATGGGAAAAGCTTGCGGAGGCCGACCAGAAAATAGCTTCCTGCGGGCCGAGGGTGCGGGTGCCCACCGCCTGCGCAGGCTGCGAATACAACCTCAACGGCCTCACAGACACCCAGAAGATGGCGGGCGAAGTGAACGAAAGGTTTTTCGCAAAAAAGTCGCTGCCGCACAAGTTCAAAATATGCTTCTCCGGCTGCCCCATAGATTGCACGCGCTCCAACGAGCATGACCTGGGCTTTCAGGGTGCGGTGAAGCCGGCCTGGTTCGAGGAAGAGTGCATCGGCTGCGGCATTTGCGCAGAAGCCTGCCGGGAAGGCGCCATAGAAAACGACCCCGACGGCAGGCCCGTATTCTATCCCGAAAAATGCCTCTACTGCGGCGACTGCATACGCAACTGCCCCACCGATTCGTGGAGGGCCGAAAAGACCGGTTGGACGGTCCGATGCGGCGGAAAACACGGCCGCCACCCGGTCAACGGCGCTAAAATCGCCGAATTCGTCCCGGACGAGATGGTGCATCGGATAATTGATTCCACCATACAATGGTATGCACGCGAAGGAGTACAGAAAGGTCGGGTGCGGCTGGCGGATATACTCCTCGAGCCCGAAAAATGGGCAAGCCTTCTGAGCGAATTGAAGCCCCTGTTGGGCGAAACCGCCGTGGAAAGACCGCCGCCCGCCAGAAACGAGATACACTTCTAGACCCTTCGCGACATTATGGTAGGCTTGGCACTCCTGCCGGGCTTTTTGGGATTGCGCGACAAAAGTGTCGCGCCTACCATGATGTTTTTTGGGACGTCACGCGGATGGCAGGCCCGGCACTCCTGCCGGGCAATTCCCGAAGGCTCCCGACATTCTTCCCCAACATAACCGGAAAAATTCAAATAACTTTGCGTCGGCTCTTGACAACCCCGCCGCATTGTTGCATATTAGTACTTAAATACTGTTTAGGAAAAACAATGTCCGGAGTACTCAAAATATCCGAAGCGGCGAGCCTGGCCATGCACTCCATGGTGCTCATGGCTCAAATGCCCCGCACCACCTTCACCACGCACGGCATAGCCACCGCTCTCGGGGGCAGCGAAAACCACCTGTCCAAGGTGCTCCAGCGGCTGGTGAGGGCCGGGCTGGTCAGGTCCATTCGCGGCCCGAAGGGCGGCTTCAAACTGGCGAAACCGGGCGAAAATATCACACTGCTGGACATTTTCGAGGCGGTGGAAGGCAAGTTGATATCGACGAGCTGCCTCCTGTCGGACAGGGCCTGCAACGGCGAAGGGTGTATATTGAGCGACCTCCCGGAGAAAATTAACGAGCAATTTCGCGAATATACCTCCTCCACCACCCTCGACAACCTCGCCGTGAGGTTCGGGAATACGAAAGGGGGGAGCGGAGAATGAGCGGACTGGCGTGGGAAAGAAAGGCTAAAGCTCAACTGAAAAAGGCGCCCTTTTTCGTGCGGCCCCTGGTGCGCAGGAAGGTCGAGGAGCGAGTGCAAAAAAACGGCGGCCAAAAGGTGACACTGGAGGACTTCAAAGAAGCGGAGGCCCGGTTCAAAGCCGTCTCGGCCGGAAAATCCTCGGCCGAGCTAGAGAGCATGATGCCCAAACCCAACCAGCCCGGGGCCGAAACCGTGGTGGTGGAGACTTGCCACGGCGAGCTGGCGGGGTGTCCGAACAAGCTGATAACGCCTTCCGAATGGAAGGAAGTTATAGACCGCTGGGTCAGTGAAAACGACATACAGGAGCGGCTCAGGGCAAAAATCCCCGGTGACAAGGTGCTCTATCACCACAAGCTGCGCTTCTCCGTCTCCGGCTGCCCCAACGCCTGCTCCCGGCCCCAGATAGCGGACATCGGGCTGGTGGGATTCGTAAGGCCCTCGGTGGACAAAGACCAATGCTCCATCTGCGGCTCCTGCGCCGAAGCCTGCCCGGATGCAGCCATCACCGTTGACGACGCTCCGCCCGCCTTCAACTATGAAAAATGTATGGGGTGCACTCAATGCAGAGATGTTTGCCCCGCCGGATGCATAAGCCTCACCGGGCCGGGGGCAAGGATAATGATGGGAGGAAGACTCGGCCGACATCCTCACCTGGCGGAGGTGAACGGTGAAGTTAACGGGCCTGACGATTTGATACCGGTCATGGAAAACGTGGTTTGGGATTTCATAGAGAATGCCCATATTGAAGAGAGGTTCAGTAAATTCCGGGAACGCTCGGGATTGAACAAACGTAACCTGTTGAACGTAAAGGAAAAAGCACCGGCAACCTGAAACAGGAGGTGTTCAAATGGCTGTTAAAGAAATTAAAAGCGGCATTTACTGGGTCGGCGCAAGGGACTGGAACCGCAACATTTTCGACGCACTCATCCCCCTGCCCCTGGGAACGAGTTACAACAGCTACCTGCTGAAAGGCGGCGACAAAACCGCCCTCATCGATTCGGTAAACCCGGGTTTTGAAGACGAGTTGATTGCAAACATCAGGGAAATCACCGACCCCGGCGGCATAGACTACGTGGTGATGAACCACGCCGAGCCCGACCATGCCGGCTCCATACCGGCCATACTCGAACTAAGCCCGTCGGCCACCGTGTTGACCACTAAAAAGGGCGCCGAAATGGCTCAATCCATGCACCACATACCGGAAAAAAAGATAAAAATCATCGCCGACGGCGATTTCATAGAGCTGGGAGATAAGACCCTGAAGTTCATAGAAGCGCCTTTCCTGCACTGGCCGGAGACCATGTTCACCTACGCCGCCGAAGATAAGGTGCTGTTTCCGTGCGACTTTTTCGGGCTGCACACCGCCAACGCGCTCTACGACTACGAATCCGAAGAGCTTATCGCAATGGCCAAAACCTACTTCGGCGAGATAATGATGCCCTTCCGGAAAATGGGCGCCAAAGCCCTGGACAAAATAGAAGAGCTGGAAATTGACGCCATCGCCCCCAGCCACGGGCCGGTGCACACCGAACCGGGAAGAATACTGGACGCCTACAGAAAATGGACCTCGGGCGAAACCCGCGAAAAGGTCATCGTGGCCTACGTAAGTATGTGGAAATCCACCGAAACCATGGTAAACGCCATCGTAAATACCCTGATTTCGGAAGGCATCGAGGTGGCCGTGTACAACCTGGCGGAAACCGGACTGGGGGAGATTGCAAAAGACCTGGTGGATTCCAGGGCCATCGTCTTCGGCGCCCCTACCGTCCTGGGAGGAATGCACCCGGTGGCGGCCTTCGGAGCATCGCTGGTGAAAGCCCTTAAACCCCCGCTGAAGTACGGCGTGGTGCTCAGCTCCTACGGATGGAGCGGTGGCGCCGTCAAGGCGGCACAGGAAGTGCTCGGTCCCACCAAAATCGAGCTGGCCGGGGTTCACGAAGTGAAAGGGCCTCCTTCCGACGAAGATATTTCCGCAATAGCCGAAACCGGCAGGAAACTGGCGGCGAAAATCAGGAAAGGATGATGGTAAGCCTCGTGGCGAGCGCCGCTCGCCACTACTCCATTTCCCCCCGGTCAGGGGATAACTCATAGTGGACAAGGGGCTAAGCCCCTTGTCTTAGCAATTTCCTCCCGGGGGAGGCTCCGGAAGGCAGCGAGCCTTGACCACTTGGGCAGATGAGCGGCAACTTATTGGAAATAAAGCAAATTTAGGAAAAATAAAAAAATTCTCGTTTACCCTTGACAACCTCAAACAATGTGGTATAATAGTACTAGTATACGGAATAATGATAATGGCGTTATTAATGAAAATATCCGAAGCGGCGACCCTGGCACTACACGCCATGGTCTACCTGGCCGCCAACCCCGGCAGGATGATATCCACCGGGGAGATGGCCGAGAGGTTAAACGTAAGCGAAGCGCATCTGTCGAAAGTGATGCAAAGGCTGACAAAGGCCGGTTACCTGAAATCCATAAGGGGGCCGAAGGGCGGCTTCATGCTCGACCGGGGAGGAGATTCCATAAGTCTGCTGGACATTTACGAAGTAATAGAGGGACCCGTCACCCAGGACAAATGCCTGTTGGGCTCCCCGGTCTGCACCGGCGCCATATGCATACTGTGCGACCTGGTGGAAAAGGTCAATTACGAAGCCAAAGATTACCTTGCCAGCACCACCCTGTCCTCGCTGACGGGAACTTTCGACAGGCAGAACGCGGAGTAAAGAATCAAGCACAAGGAGGTAGAAATTGTTATTTTTAACAAAAAGAAAGTTTACGGTATTTCTGGCTATCGCGATAATGGCGGGCTTCGTGGCCACCGGATGCGCCAACGCCGCAAAGAAACCGGCGAAGACTCAAGACCGCCCCGAACGGCAGAGATATTGCCCCGTCAAGGGCGGAAAAATTAACAAAAAATACTACGCCGAATACGAGGGAAAATGTGTCTACTTCTGCTGCCCGGGCTGCAAGGCGGAATTTGAAAAGAACCCGGAAAAATACACAAAAAAAATGGAGGAGAGAGGAGTAAGGCTGAAAGAGGCCCCCTGCGACACATCCGCCGGTCATCATCACTGCCCGTTCAAATGCATGCACAAAAAAGGGGCAAAACCCCATCGAGGCTGTAACAAACACAAAAGTAAGTAAGGAGGGTGAACAATAATGAAAACCAAAAGACAAATTATCGAAATCGATGAAGAAAAATGCGACGGTTGCGGCCAATGCATAATCGCCTGCGCCGAAGGCGCCCTCGAGCTGGTTGACGGAAAGGCCAAGCTCGTAAGCGACGTATATTGCGACGGCCTGGGCGCATGCCTGGGCGAATGCCCGCAGGGCGCAATCAACATCGTCGAGCGGGAAGCCGAGGAGTTCGACGAAGAGAAGGTGCATGAGCGCCTGAAGGAGCTGGAGGAAGCCTCGAAGGAAAAAACCGGAGAGGCCGCCGCCGAGAGCGAGTTGCCCTGCGGGTGCCCCTCTTCCGTCACCATGGACCTTAAATCCGGAGAATCCTCACCGGCCTCTCAGGGCACAGACGCGGACGTCGCTTCACGGCTCGGACACTGGCCGATAAAACTGCAACTTCTCGCGCCCCACGCCCCGTTCCTCAAGGACTCGGACCTGATTCTCATGGCCGACTGCTCAGCAGCCGCCTACCCGAACCTGCACCGGGACTTCCTTCCCGACCGCGCCATAGCCCTTGGCTGCCCCAAGCTGGACGACCTGGAAGCCCACATCGAAAAGCTGGCGGATATACTGGGCGCCGCCAGGCCGCGCTCGCTGACCGTCCTTTACATGGAAGTTCCGTGCTGCCGCGGGTTCGTTTTCGCCGCCCAGAAGGCCGCCGAGCAGGCGGGGGTGGACTTGCCCATCAAGGCGATAATGATAGGCAGGACAGGAGAGATTCTGAGGGAAGAGGAAATCGAGTATGCCTCCACGGCATAACGGAGGAGGTGAATTGTTATGAGTAAAAAGATATGTCCCGGACAGGATACCCGCTTCTGGCGGCCGGACGACATTTTCGAGGTTACCTGCGGCGAATGCGGCGCCGAGGTCGAGTTCTTCAAAGACGACGCCCGGCGACGATGTCACAAATGCGGCGCCCGGGTCAAAAACCCGAAGCTGAGCCTCGGCTGTGCCCTCTGGTGCGAACACGCAAAGGAATGCCTGGGATTCGACCCCAGGGAAATGCAGGAGGAAGACAGCGGCCAGGTTTCGCTCGCCGACAAGCTCATCGAGCACATGAAAAAGCACTTTAAAGGCGACGAAAAGCGCATATCCCACGCGCTGGCGGTGCTCGACCAGGCCCAGGCGCTGCTCAGGCAGGAACAGGCCGACCCGCAGGTGGTCATATCCGCGGCGGTGCTCCACGACATCGGAATACACGAGGCTGAAGCCAAACACGGCTCCAACGCGGGCAAATACCAGGAAATCGAAGGGCCGCCCATCGCCGAGAGAATCATGGAGGAGCTGGACCTGGACGAAGACACAATCGAGCATGTCTCGAAAATCATAGCCAATCACCACAGCGCCAAGAACATAGATACGCCGGAGTTCAGAATCATCTGGGACGCCGACCACATAGTCAACTTCCTGGAAGACGCAACCGAAAGGCCGGCGGAGGAAAAAATTGAAAACCTGGCGAGTAACGTAATGAAAACACAAGCCGGCTCAAATCGGGTTCGGGAGATTTTCAAGAAAGCGCAAACCGCTTGAGGGCCTGCTAACGACTTACTGTTTGATTTGCTAAATGGAGCAAAAGGAGGCGCCGGAAGATGAAGCTATCTAAGCATATACTCGTAATCCTTCTCATGGCGGGCTTATTGCCCGCTACGGCGGCCGCAGGCTACAGGTTTTCCGCCGACGAAGAGACATACATGGACATCTCCCTCCACGTCATGGGTTGGTATCAGTACATTGAGGACGGAAGGGTGACGACCGAAGGCGACCGCTACGACCTGAACGACTTCCAGGTGAGAAGGGTTTACCTGACCCTCAAGGGCGAAGCGATGGAGGACGTTTCCTACTTCGTAAACGTGGCCGCGGACAAAATCGGCCAGGAAGGTCTGGACAACCCCGGCTACGGACTGGGCACCGGGGTAGCTTTCCGGGACGGATGGATACAGCTCAAAGCCGCCGACGAGCTCATGTTCAAATTGGGCCGCATGTACGTGCCCCTGACCCGAAGCTACGGCACCACCACAACCTTCAGCCTTCTAACTCTCGACCTGCCGTTTACCCAGGCCGGAATAAGGGGCGGCATCTTTTTCCCCAGCAAGGTGGGGCGCGACGACGGCGTCACACTGTGGGGAAACCTTTTCGACGGCTTGGTGCGGTACAGGGCGATGGTCGGTGAGGGTACCGAAAGCGTGGCTCAAAACCCGAAAGATGAGTTGCGATACGCCGGAAGGATGGCTGTCAGCCTGCTCGACGATAAGGAAACAGGCTGGTTCAACAAGGGAACCTATTTAGGCGAAAAGAAGGTGCTGGCCATAGGAGCCGGTTTCGACAGCCAGAGAAATCTCGGACCGGAGGCCGATTCGGATTACCAGGCGGCAACCTTCGACCTTTTCTTCGATTACCCGGTTTCAACCGCCTCCCTGACCATTGAGTCATCCTACACCGCCCTCCAAAACGGCGCCCCGGGCACTTACCTGGAGGGGTTGGATGCCGAGATTTTTTACTCCCAGGCCGGTTTTCTTCTGCCCGGCAAGCTAGGCCCGGGGAGATTGCAGCCCTACGGGAAGTACGAGCTCATCAACGAAAAGGATGACCCCGGAGACAGAGAGGACATCCATTACTTCTCCGCGGGGGCAAACTACTACCTTAAAGGCCACAACGCCAAGGTGAGCGCGGACTACACACTCGCAGATAAAAGAGAAATCGAAGACGACGAATACAGCATAGTCACCCTGCAGCTTGCTGTCGGATTTTAATAGTCACGGCAAATAAAAATTATTGTATGAGTCGTGTGTCATGAATCAGGCAATTAAGTACGATGAAGCTCCCCGCAGCAAGCTGCGGGGTATCGGCAATTAGGTGATCACCCAAAACCCCGTAGCAAGCTACGGGGAATTGCCAAGTTAAAATAGGGAAATCTGAAATTTTGAGAATGAAACTTTTGAGGAGGGGAGCGATGAGAGGTGAGAAAGAAATTGTAGTTGTAACGGTGGCGGCGGCGATTTTCGCCTCCACAATGGTAATGGCCGGCCTGTTCGACAAAAAGAAGGACAAGCACAAGCCTCCGCAGAAAAAGACCGAAAAAACTTCCGAAGCGCCGAGCTACTACGCGGACGAAACCACCCAAAAATGCATGGACTGCCACGAGAAGGAAAAGGTGGCGGCGGTGGTGAACCTCCAGTGGAAAAATTCCCGCCACGGCCAGATGGGCATCGGCTGCATGGCATGTCACGAAGCCGAAAAGAACGACCCCGACGCATGGAAGCACGAAGACTACCTGGTCTCACAGATTCCCACACCCAAGGATTGCGCCGAATGCCACGAGAAGGAAGTCAACGAGTTCGCGGATTCCCACCATGCCGAGGCCGCCCGATTCATCGGGTCGCTGGACAACATCCTCGGGGAAGTCGCAGAAGGAGGCCCGGCCGCCAACCTGGGGTGCAAGCAGTGCCACGGCTCCCGTGTGCAGGTGAACGACAACGGAGTACCAGTCACCGGCGCCTGGCCCAACACCGGAATCGGAAGGGTTAACCCGGACGGTTCTCGCGGGAGCTGCACTGCTTGCCATACCCGCCACCTCTTTTCCCGCAAGCAGGCGCGGGAGCCACGCACATGCGGAAGATGCCACATGGGCCCCGACCACCCGCAGATAGAAATCTACGAAGAATCCAAGCACGGTATAATGTTCACCGCTTACCGCGACGAAATGTCGCTGGATAGCGTCGAGTGGGTCGTGGGGAAGGATTATTCCGCCGCGCCCACCTGCGCCACCTGCCACATGAGCGCCACTCCCGAAATGGAAGTCACCCACGACGTGGGCGAGCGGATTTCCTGGACACTAAGACCCCCAATTTCAAAAAAGCAGGAAAACTGGAAGGAAAAGCGCGGCAGGATGAAGTCGGTCTGCGGGCAGTGCCACGCGGGCACGTGGGTGGACAACTACTTCGCCATGTTCGACGACGCGGTGGAGCTTTACAACCGCAAGTTCGCCGAGCCGGCGACATCGATAATGTCAAAGCTCAGAAAAGCCGGAAAAATCACCCCTACCCCCTTCGACGACGAAATCGAGTGGACTTACTTCGAACTGTGGCATCACGAAGGAAGGCGCGCCCGGATGGGCGCAAGCATGATGGGGCCGGACTTCACCCAGTGGCACGGATTTTACGAGGTGGCCAAACACTTTTACAACAAGTTCCTGCCCGAAGCCGAAAAACTCATGCCCGGCGTGAGCGACCAAGTGATGAACATGCCCGAGCATCGGTGGAAAAAGGGAATGACACCGGACCAGATAGAAAAAATGCTCGAATTCTACCGCGAAAGGTACGGACAGAAAGCACGGTAAAACAAAGCTGAACTTAAAAATCCAAACACGAAAGGAGTTGAAAGGATGAACCCCTCAAAAGGACTCAGAAACGGAGCGATAGCATCCTTCATTGTGGCAATGCTCATGTTGCTCATCGGAGGATACTTCGCAAAGGACAAGGTCCCGCCGGTGCCCGATGAAGTTGTTCACCGGGGCGAGGTGCTTACAAACAGGGACGCCATCAAGAGCGGCCAGGACGTCTACCAGCGCTACGGCCTGATGGACCACGGCAGCGTATGGGGGCACGGCTCGTTGCGAGGCCCCGACTTTTCCGCCGACACCCTTCACATGATGGGAGAGGTGATGCGCGATTACTACGCATCCGGCGGCAACTACACCGAAGACGCATTCGGGGAGGCGCCTGAAAGCCGTCAGAACGCCATAGAGGCCCGGGTCAAAAAAGAAATACATGAAAACACCTACGACCCGGACACCGGCACTATCCGGCTGAACGAGGCCCAGGCCTTCGCCCTCGAAAAAATACGCGACCACTGGGAGAACGAGTTGGGAGCGGGTTCGCCCCGCTACGGCTTTCTCAAGGACACCGTCACTACCTCGGCCGAGCGCAAGGACATAGCCGACTTCTTCTTCTGGACGGCATGGGCGGCGGGCACGGACCGCCCCGGCAAGAATTTCTCCTACACCAACAACTGGCCGCCTGACCGTTCGGTCGGCAACTCGCCCACCACCGGCACGGTTTTCTGGACCTTAATATCAATCCTGGCGCTGTTACTCGTTCTCGGTTTGGTTATCTACATAGTGCACCGCTATCGGTTCTTCTACGGCGAAGCCAAAGGGGCTGCGGTTTCGGACGCCCTGCTTCATATGACGCTGACTCCCAGCCAGCTCGCCAGCGCCAAGTTTTTCCTGGTGGCAGGATTGTTGTTCGTGGTGCAGATATTCGTAGGCGGCCTGCTGGCTCATTACACCGTCCACCCCGGCACTTTTTACCTTAGCTTCGTCGCCGACCTGATACCGTACAGCTGGGCTAAGACCTGGCACCTTCAGCTGGCCATCTTCTGGATTGCCATCTCCTGGATAGGCACCGCCATCTACCTGGCTCCGCTTATAGCCCAAAGGGAAATGAAGGCCCAGAGGTTTCTGGTAAACGTGCTTTTCGTCGCGGCATTTCTGGTGGTGGTCGGCAGCCTGGCCGGCGAGGCGCTCAGCATAAAGGGAATGCTCGGCGAAGCGTGGTACTGGCTCGGCCATCAGGGCTGGGAGTACATCGAGCTGGGCCGGTTGTGGCAGATACTGCTCTTCGGCGGCCTCATCTTCTGGCTGGTGATAGTGTATCGCGGCATAGCGCCGGTTTTGAAGGACACCAACGTGGAACAGGAGCGCAAGTCGCTGATAATCTTCTACGTTCTCAGCGCCATTTTCGTGGTGGCATTCTACGGATTCGGCCTGTTCTACGGCCGCGGGTCTCACATGAGCATCGCCGACTACTGGCGCTGGTTCGTGGTGCACCTGTGGGTCGAGAGCATATTCGAGTTCTTCGGGGTTGCGGTCATATCGCTGTTCCTGGTGTCCCTCGGACTGGTCAGCGCGAAATCGGCGATTCGAGTGGCGTATCTGACAGCCATACTGGTGTTCATCAGCGGCATCCCCGGCACGGCGCACCATTACTTCTGGTTCGGCGGGCCGACCTTCTGGCTGGCCATGGGCGGAGTGTTCGCGTCGTTGGAACCTGTGCCCCTCATCCTATTGGTGGTGAGAGCGTGGATGGAGTACAAGCACATCAGCGACCAGGGCAGGGAATTCCCCTACAAATGGCCCCTTTACTTCCTGGTGGCAAGCAGTTTCTGGAACTTCCTGGGCGCGGGCGTGTTCGGCTTCCTCATCAACCTGCCCATCGTTAACTATTACGAGCACGCGACCTACCTGACCGCTAACCACGGCCACACCGCGCTGTTCGGCGTGTACGGCATGCTGGCCATAGCGCTCATCCTGTTCTCCTGGCGCGGGCTGGTCAAGAACGAGCACTGGAACGACAGGCTGCTCAAACTGGTGTTCTGGGGTCTCAACGGCGGGCTTTTCCTCTTGTTCGCCACCACCCTGCTTCCGGTGGGACTGGCCCAGTTCTGGCACAGCTACGAGACGGGCTTCTGGTTCGCACGAAGCGCCGAGTTTTACGAGAAGCCCTTCGTCCAGGTTATAGGAACGTGGAGGATGGCGCCCGACCTGATAATCATCGTGCTGGGAGCGTTGCCGTTGTTGTACTTCCTGGCGACGACGTTCCTCAAACTGCGTAAATCCGGCGGGGAACCTCAGATTCCCGAAAAGGAAGGCTGAGCTTACTTAAACCCCGATTAAAGCGCGCGGCGTCTCCTGCCGCATCCCGGTCAAGGCAACATCGCGGGAGGCGTCGCGCTTATATATTTTTCTGAAATCGAAATTATACCTCGTTCTAACTGGCCGGAATTATAAGTCCATACACAAGTCAGAAAAGCAAATAAATACTCACGTGGGGAAGATGCTTAAAATCAAATAAGCGCGCCCGGCAGGATTCGAACCTGCGACCTGCGGATTCGAAGTCCGACGCTCTATCCGGCTGAGCTACGGGCGCAAGGCAAGTTCTTTATCTAATTTAACGTCCTATGGATGCGGATGCAACGGGTCGGGTAAGCGAGGGCCTGCGACATAAATGTGGGGCAATCGGAACGCCGGCGTCCTTCTCAGGCCGCATGGCTCGCCGGCAAGGGAAATGCCGCCGGGCCGGACGGCTCGTATGAGACGGCGGCTTTACGAACCATACAACCGGTGGAGGTCCTAAAAACCCACTTTCATGTCGCAGGCCCGGTAAGCGAGATGATATTTCCATGCGTGGAGATTGACCGGTTCACTGAAGTTACTGCGATTCTTCTTTTTCCGGCAGCATTTCTTCGAGCTTTTCTTTCAGCTTGCCGAGCCGTTCGCCGGCGAGGTTGTAATTATGCACGCCGCGCCCGTACCTGGCAAAGGATATTTCCTCGCTTGCCCTTTCGAGAAGCCGGTCTATTTTACCGGCTTTCGTGCTGTTATCGTCGAGGGTACTCCTGTATTTTTCCAGCTTCGACATCTTCTGTTCGATTGACGTCATAGCCTGCTCAAGGTCGGCCTTCCAGATATCGATGAAGGAGCCGAAACCTTCTCCGTGGCAATTGTCGCAAGCTTGCGGGTCGGGCGCGAAATGTCCCGTCTGGTACTTGTCGGTGCTTTCCTTTTTGGTGTGACATGCCACACATTGTACATGCCGCTTCGCCATCGTTGCAGGTTGCGGCTCTTCCAATCCCGGCCACTCGCCGTTGTACATCCTCTGAACCGCGTCGTGCTGAGGCGTATGGCATTGCGAGCAGGTTCCCGGCTCCTTTTCAAGCGCGCCAATCTCGTGGTCTATTTTCAGATGGCAGGCCTTGCATTCCACCTTGTGCTCGGCAACGTGGTTCTGATGCACGTAATCCACTTTATCATATTCTTTCAGCCTCTCCGGCTGGTTGTGGCAACTGTAACACAGCTCCCTGGGGGCAAGTCCGGCGCCGGCGATGCTGTCCATGTGGCAGTCTATGCATTCAACTTCGGGCCTTTCTGTGTAATCGCTGTGTGTAAACGTGGAGCCGTCACCCATCTCGATTTTGTCGGTTGGCGGCGTATGGCAATTGCTGCAGCCCGCCAGCGGCAACTCCACCCGGGAGGGTTCATGCCCCCTGAAATGGCACAGGTAACAAGTTGACCAGGTAACTTCAATATGAGCACCGATGACTATTTGCGAGTGGCAACTGGTGCATTGAAGCTGCAAGCCTCTCCTCACCTCGGTAAGGTGAGGCGTGTGGTTGAAATGTATGCCTTCCTTTGATGTGGTCTGCCCGTCGAGCAGGCGGGTTTCATGACATCCCCCCTGAAGGCAGTTCTTGTCGGGCACCTCGGCCCTGGGTCTCGGACGATAAGTCCGGGTAACGTATTGAACCACCTGGCTCAACGCCCGCATTTTCTGCGGCAGGATGCCGGCGCCCTTGGGATAATGGCAATCTACGCAGTCAGCGTATTCCCGGTGAGTGGAGGTGGCCCAGTCCTGATAATAAGGCTCCATAATGTGGCAGCTCCGGCAAAATTCCGGCTGGGTGCTGTAGCTGAACATGAAAGCGAGTAACACAATAAGCAAGACAAAGCCGATAAAACCCATTATAAGAAAAAAACGGCCATGCAGCCGGATGAACCAGCTTCCCTCGGACTGAATGCCGAAGGGATATAATATGTAATTAAGAAAATTCCTGGTTTTCAGAAATCTCGGAGTTGAATTGTTGTCTTTCGCCATTATCTAACCTGTGTTTTTGACATCATGCTGGGGCTAACATACAGTATTTAACGAACAGTAAGTTAATTTTAAAACAAAATATTCCGTTTTAAAAATGGGAGAGGCCTGTCGCCGGGCCTCTCCCGTAATGCTTATACGTTAATTCTTCCCGAGGTGGTCAGGGCCTGGAGCCCGAAGCGCAGGTGTCGTCACCCAAGAGGTACTGGCATGCCCCCGCCTTGTAAGCGCTGGCGGGTAGACCGTTCAGAGTGCCCTGCGTCGAGTCGTTCAGAGCAAAGTCGTCCATCCAGTCTATGGAATCGTAAATCAGCCGCTTGACGTAGAATCGATTGTGAGCGTATCCGCCGGGGTCGTGGTGCAACAGGTTCAGGTTGAACGCCGCGCCCATGTTATCT
Source organism: uncultured bacterium (assembly GCA_964459325.1). Taxonomy (GTDB): domain Bacteria; phylum RBG-13-61-14; class RBG-13-61-14; order CAYWKU01; family CAYWKU01; genus CAYWKU01. Next base: position 56,781 of record CAYWKU010000009.1, read on the forward strand.
TTGCCGTTGCCGTCCGGGTTGGTGTCTCCATCCAGATCCACCCAGTCCGTCCTGTGCAATCCATAATGTGCGCTGGCGCAGTCCTGGGAAGCCGGATAGAAATAAGGATACGCGGTGGGGCAGAATCTCGTGTTGCCGTCAGCGAGTAAAATCGCAGAAAGCGCTTCCAGGGCATCGAAATATTCTTCGTGCTCTGTCTTGAGGTCCGCTCCCGTTATAGCATACTGTCCACTGTGGCAATTGGCGCAAACGTCGGTGGTCAAAGTAACTGTTCCGGAGGGTGAATGGTCAACCGGCTCGAAAGAGTGGCTCTTATCGCCCTCCATGTGGCATCCCACGCACGGCCCGTTGTCCCCGGTGCCTTCATGCAACGGCACTCCCTGGGAATCCGTCATGCCGATTTCGTCGTGCTCGAAGTAGCTCACGTTGCTGTAATCGCGACCCTGGTATTCGTAACCCGTAGTGCGGAAAAGCTGGCCACCCGCGGACAGGTAGTGGGAATTGAGAGGTCCGATGTCGGAGAAATCCGCAGTCGAATCGTAAACATTTGCGCCGCCTTCCCGGCCCACGTGGCACAGCATGCACACATTGGATTCGTTCAGGTCTTCAAACGCCGCCGTGGCCGTGGTGACGACGCTTCCGTTAACATTCATATCCGGGTACGGCGGAGTAACCTGACCCGGATTGCGGATGCCGACGCGGTGCTCCGTATCGCTTTCGTCGGTGTAAGTATAGAAACCCTTGTAGTTGGTGTGGCACGCCCAGCAGTACAGGGTCTCATTCTGGTCGTTGCCGTCTATGCGAGTTGTGCTGGGAGGCTCCCAGCCCACATAGATACTGAACGCACTGTTAAAGGCAGCGGGGTCGTAATCGTCGGTGGTGTCGGCCGGTGTAAAGTCCGCCGGGTCGCAACTTCCGTCGCTGTTCCAGTCCGCGAAGCAATCGGCGTATTCTTTCATGCCGGTGGAGGTATGACAACGCTGACAATCGCTACGGCTTATATGTTTCCAGTCGTAATGCACCCACGCTTCGGCCAACCGGTCGCCGTGTCCGGATTCCGCGTACTGCTCGTTGATAGTGTTGTCGGCCATGTGCGGATTATGACAACCGGCGCAGGATGACTCGTCACCCTTCTTTATGAAGTAGAGAGCTTCCGCGCTTGCGCCGGTATTGAGCCTTGTATCCCCGGGTACCGCAGCGTGTGTATCGGTAATAATTTCGTCGAGTTTCCCATAGTCGTTTTTCGCGGGGTCATGGTAAGCGTAATCGTCGTCAACCGCGTCGGCCAGTACGGTGCCGTCTTCCTGGACGAGCTGGTGGCAGGCGGTGCAGGTGTTGAACTGCCGGGATTCGTCATTACCCTGGGTGTCGGTGTCGGCGGGCAACCTTTCGAGCTTGTCCGGGGTGACGTTATGCGCATCGTGGCACGTGCTGCACTGCACCGGGCTGCCATCTTCCACCGCGGGCTTGCCGTCGAAGAAACTTACTATTTCATCGTGTCCGGTAGTGCCGGCCACCTGGTCCACGTATTTGCGGAAACCTTCATCGCTGTGGCAGCGGCTGCATCTGGCCCTCACGTCGGTTTTGCTGCCGTCTTCAAAAACGTGCTCGTTAAGCGTGGCCAGGTGCGGGGAAAGGAGGTAATCCTCCAGAATGGCGTCGCCGGTGGGATGGTAATTCAAATGGCCGTCGGGGAAGGTGGTGTTGTGACATTGGCCGCAACGGTTGTAGTCGGGTTTCGGGAAGGGCATTTCGCCGATGCCGTAGTGATTGGCTCCCCCTCCGTGGCACGATTCGCAACCGATAACCGGCCTGTCCACGTTTCCGGTGTAACCCTCGGTAAGCCGGCGTCCGTCTCCAAGCTGGTCGTGACACCCGGCGCATGTGTCGTCACTGAAATAATCATAACTCGGAAAACCGTCCGCATCGAGCTCGTCCGGAGGCATGACGTGGCTTGAATCGTTTAAGTTGCCGTGAACGCCATAAAGCCATTGTTGGGTCTGGCCGAAATGGCAGTTGGTGCAGGTGTCCAGGCCGACGGTGGGCACATTTTCCGGGGCCACTTTCTTGGCTGCTTTGGCCGTCTCCTCCTCATCCACAGCGTCGGCGCAAGATGCTATGGCCGCCAGCAGGCCGGCTATACAGATGAGAACCAGCCACTTCAGTTTTTGATTTTCTTTTTTTAATCCAGGCATAATCCGACCCCCGTTGTTTTTTGCTATTTGTGACAAATTGTGCAGTTATCCCCGTTATCCGGGTGACCAAGAGAAGCCCCGGTATGACACGCTCTGCAATCGGTGGCGCTGTCGTGCGGCGCTCCCGCCGGCTGGAAGGGCGCGTTGCGATGTCCCACCCCGCCGCCGTGGCAGACCCTGCAATTCTGCACGCTACCGCCGCCCACGTGGCAACTCAAGCAGTGGCGGTCGGACGGCGAGCCCCATGCCCCGCGATGGCTCCTTGGCGGATTTTCGCGGTGGCACCGGGTGCAATAATCGGTTCGGTGGCAGGTTGCGCACCGGCTACGGTCTATGCGGGAAGCCACCCCGTGTCCATAATCCTTCCAGGTATATGTATGGTCGCGCGGCTTTTGGGAGCTGTGGCAACTGTCGCACTTGCTTTCCTGGTGGCAACGCATGCACCTGTCGCCTTCCACGGGGCTTTTCGCCGAATCGCCGTGGAATCGCATCCACGCCTGGCCGTGGTCCTCGGGAGCGGTTTCGGCGTTAATCTCCGAATGGCAAGTGGAGCAGTCGTTGCCGACGCCCTTCTCGGCGTGGCAGGAGCGGCAGGTTTGTTCGTCGGGCATGTGCCGATAGGTGACCCTCTTGCCGGAGCCGACTTTGCCGTGACACTCCGAGCATTCCACGCCGGCCTCGTTGTGAGTCCGGTGGGAGAACTTTCCATCCGGCGGCAACGCTTTAATCCGGGGCCATTTTTCGGTGAGCTTTCCGGCTATGCCGGAGTACTTTTCGGCCTCCTCGTGACATGCCGTGCACACCTCGGCGCTCGGCGCGCCGGCCATTTTTCCGTCCCCCGAGCCGGAGTGACAGATGTCGCAATCAAGCTCCTGGTCTTCGACGTGCTTTTCGTGGGAGAACCACGCGCCACCCTTCAGGCAGGAGGGCGCCATAAGCACCGCCGCCATGAATGCGGTAACAACCAGGAGCACCACACGCCGCATGATTTTTTGGCTTTTAAAACTCATACTTGAACCTGGCTTTCAGGGTGTCCACTTCCCTCAGGGCGCCGTCCTCGAAGGAGTAGTCCACTCTGAAGGTTGCCCGGGACATTACCGGCACGGTAAGGCCCACGTAATAATATTGAACGTCCTCGTCCTCTTCGCCGGTCACTTCATCCACCTTGTAAAGGCTGTAGGATGTTCCGGCCTGCACCTTCCCGCGCCTGCCCAGCTTCTGGCTGTACTCGGCCCGGTAGCTCCGGTCGTAAGCGTCGCCGGGGGCGCTCCAGAGGTCGGCTCCCGCCACCCACTCGGAGCCCCGGAAGGGAATCTTGTACAAGTAAAAGCTGCCGAAGTATCTTTCGTAGGTGTGGTTGTAGACGGTTTCGTCGTCGTAATCCTCGAGTTCCCGGAAGGTGGCTCCGCCTTCGATACCGACGTGCTCGCCGATACCTTTATATATTGTCGCGTTACCCTGCTGGTAAGGCTGGTAGTCGCCCAGCACGATGGAGAAGGGGTCTTCGGCGTAAGTTTCGGCTTCGCGGGTGATGAAGAGCTTGTAGTAGTACGCGCTTACCCTGAAGTCGATATCGTAATTGTAGTAACTCGCCCGCGCCGTGGCGTCCCTCAGCTCATCGTCCAGCATGGAGGCTTTGGCCATCAGGCGGGTGTTGCGGCGGAAGCGGTAGGTTAACTGCCCTACGGCCAATCCCTCCTCGACGGTTTTCTCGGCGCCGTCGAGCAGCATCAACTCGTCGCGCAGGTTCATGTAACCGAGCAGCACCGACAGGTTTCTCATCAGGCGCCAGTTGAGGTAGCCTCCGGCAACCGAATCGCCTTCACGGTCCTCGTACTCCTCGAACAGGTTGACCGGCGCCCCGCCGAAGGCCGTAACCTCCAGCATCCTGTGGGGCCGGACGGTAACCAGCCCGCCGTCGAAGGCCACCGGCTCCAGGTTGATGTCCTCCTGCCTTCCCAGCCGGGCCTCCGATAAAAAGCCGGTGGAGTTCAACTCGGCGTATGCGAGATAAACCCAACCGGCCACGCCGTCTTCGTAACTGTCGGCGACCTCCCTGAAGGGGTCGAACTCGCCGTCCTCGGGAAGGCCGTCGATGTCTTCCTGCATCAGCCCGTAGAAGGCTACGCCCACCTCCGCATTATTTCCAAGCCGCTTCCAAGGTCTGAAATAATCGAGCGACAGCGCCTGGGTTAAATCCTGGTCGGCGTTATCACCGTCCGAGCGCCAGCGGTAACCCAGTTCTCCGAAGCCCTGCAAGCGGTCATTTTCCTGAGCCTTGACGCCCACGGCGGGGGCCAACAGAAAGGCCAGGAGCAGGGTGCAGAGGATAAAGGGCCCGGGTTTGTCAGTCATTATCAGCCCCCATTTATCCTATTGAAACAGTAATACGTTCAACTTTTCGTTTTCCGTTTTCGGAAGCTTAAGGTTGCTGCAATTCAGGAATTAATCAGTCCCAGTGTTTGATTTGCGCCTTCTGCTTCTCGTAATCAAAGCCCTTGAAAGTGGGGCTTTTTTCGTTGTGGCACTTGACACAGGTTTCCTTTGTGGGAAATTGCAGTCCGGCTTCGATTGCTTTTTTGTGCTGCTGTTCGGGATTGGCCTTGTACTTGGCCTTGTTCATTATCATGGGGCTGGAATATTCACTACCGGGGCCGTGGCAGGCTTCGCATGTAACATCGGGCATTTCGGGGCCGTTGGTGGTGTGGCAACCGATACACTTTTCGTTCTTCTTCTCCTCGGCGCTCAGTGTGTCCCACGCTTTCGCGTGTTTCTTCTTTTCCCAGATTTCATACTCGTCCTTGTGGCATATTTTGCATTTTTTTGTCCCGGCGTAGTCGTATTCAGCGGATTGAGCGGCTACCACCATGCCGACAAATACGCAACACACTCCCGTCAGAATCGCCTTTTGCCATACGCGCATTTTGCAGTCTCCTCACAAAAGTTTCCCGTTGCCCCAGCCTCGACATCTATACCTTAACTAAAGCCATCATAATTATGGAGTGGAAGTAACCTTATCATCTTTCTGGTATAGCGTCAACCCCCCTATTCAAAAAATAGTACCTGAATGTCCTATTTTCCATGTTATTGGAAACATTTTTTTTTCATCCTATTCCGGCCCATCAGCAAGCATTTAAGTACCGGTTTTCCCTTATCCCTTATCTATACCCGAAAACCTCCGCCCAGATTATCAGTAAAATCAATATAATCCCGATAGATAGGGCCACTCCCCCGAAGATTTTCATACCCCGCACCACCACCTCCGGCAGCGGCTCGGCCATGTTTTCCTTCAATTCTCCGGATTCCACAAGTTTTTTGTACCAGCGCGGCCTGTCTTCCTTCAACTCCTCCAGAGGCACCGTTCCCGAGAATATGATCGGGTCCATGGGGAACTTGTCCGGGCGGAAGTGGGTGTTGAAGAAATGCACGGTGAATATGAATCCCACCGCCAGGAGCGCTTCGTCCGAGTGGATGATGGTCGCCACGTTAATGAACCACCCCGGGAAAATGTGGGTGAAAAACTCGGGGAACCATAAAAACAGCCCGGTGAATCCGATTATGGCTATACCCCAGAATACGGCAAAGTAGTCGAACTTTTCCCAGTACGTCCATCGCCCGTATTCAGGCCTCGGCCCCAGCCCTATGAACCACTTGAAGGTGGCGATGAAATCTTTCACGTCGTCCTTGTTCGGCATCATGGACTCGGGATCGGTAAGATATTCTTTCCACGACTTGCCTTCGCGCTTTTTCGTTCGTAACATGTCCACCAGGTGAATGCCGAAAATGAAAAACATTAGCACCGCGCAAATCCGGTGGATGTACCCGGCGGACTCGTACCCGCCCAGAAGGTGCGACAGCCACCTGGCCCATTCCAGGTACGAAAACTTGAGCGTCATTCCCGTGAGCGCCAGGCCTATGAAGGCGATTATCATGAAAATGTGCAGCCGCCGGTGCAGCGGTTTGAATCTACTGAACTGCCGCTCCTGCCCGGAAGCGGCCTTCTCCTCCAGCTTTTTGCGCCGACGCATGGCCTGGAACGAACGGGGCAGCCACAACACGGTATGCACGCCGAAGAAGGCGAAGGTGCCTATCAGGAGCGAAGTCATCAGCCAGAAGGTGTAAAACAGTATGGGATATTTATCCCTGTCGTGATGGGTGGCGTGAGTGAGATAGCCGGCGAACCTCTGATGGGCGTCGGGATGGCATTTCGCGCACGTATCCACGATGTTCTGCCGGGATACCATCGATTCGGGATTGTCGGTGGGCAGTATGTAATGTGCCCCGTGACAATCGTAGCACTTGGCCACCCCGGTAAAGCCCAGCTTGGACACCTTGCCGTGGTAAGTCTGGAAGTAGGTTTCCGTCACTTTTTCGTGGCACCGCCCGCACTGCCGGGTAATATCCAGCTTGAACCCCCTCATGTCGGTCCGGCTGATGGTATGTGACGAGTGGCAATCGTTGCACATGGGCAGGGACTCGTCGGTATCGGCGACTGCATCCGAATGAATGCTTTCCTTGAACTTGTTGTAAATTCCGCTGTGGCACTGGGCGCAGGTTTCGTCCACGTTTTCGGAGTGCACGCTCGATTCGGGGTTATCGGCGGGCAGGACGTGATGGGCGGTGTGGCAGTCGGCGCATGTGGCGGTGACCACCAGCCCGCTTTCCAGCAGCCCCTTGCCGTGGATGCTCATGACGTAGCTCTTGACTATATCCTTCTGGTCTCCCTTGTACCTTTTGGCCGCCGGCTTCCCTTCCCGGTGGCATTTGCTGCACAGCTCCGGGACATTTCGTGGATAAATGGGGGAATCGGGATTCTTTTTGGCCATGACCTCGTGCGTGCCGTGGCAGTCTTCACACGCGGGCGCGTTCGGGTCGCCCCTGTTATAAAGTTTTCCGTGCATCGAGGTGTTGTAAGTCTCCACCACTTCCGCGTGGCAGATGGAGCAGTCCACCTTTTCGGGGGTGGTGTAGCAGGGGCGCTCGTGCTCGATACTCAAGTCGGTATGGCACTTGGCGCAGGCCACGTTTTCGTGGGCCGAGTGTTTCAGCACGTCGTTGTCAACGGTCATGGAGACCGTTTTTCCGTCTTTTTCTCCCGTCAGGTCGGGCCTGGAGTGGCACACCATGCAGTCCTTGTCGGACATTCCGAGCTCGTAATAAACCTTTCGTATCTCGTGGGGTGAGTGGCAATCGATGCAGACGGGAACCTTGTCGGGCTCCTTTTCCCACAGCTCGCCCCTTATGACTTTGCGATGCACCCTTTCGATAAGCCCGTGGCATTTCTGGCACGTTCCGGGCACATTATCCTTGTGAATGCTGGACTCGGGGTCGGTGTGGGAGCGGGTGTTGTGAGAGGTATGACAGTCGGTGCATACCGCGCTGACGGTCAGGCCCTTCCTGAAAAGCCCCTCCCCGTGAATGCTCAGGGAATAATGGGTGAGTATCTGTTCCTTGGGAATATCATACCTTTTGTTAACTTCCGTGCCTTCCTTGTGACACCTGCCGCACACGTAGGGGATGTTGAACTTGTTGACGTGGGAGGCCGGGTTTTGTGCGTCGAGTGTGTTATGAGGCTCATGGCAGTCCCGGCATCTCGGAGCCAGTTCCTCGCCCTCCCTGACGGCCTTGCCGTGAAGGCTTCCGGCATATATCCGGGCCTGCTCTTCGTGGCATTTTTCGCAGTCCACGTCCTCGACGTAACCGGGGTGTACGAAATCCTCGCTGGTGTGGTCGTAGTGGCACTCGATGCATTCCATCCCCCCGTGCAGCGAATTTTTGTACTCCTCGGGCGGCACGTGCAGCGATACTTCCCTGCCCTCCCGCTCGGTGGTCAACCCAGAATCGCTGTGGCACATAAGGCATTCTTCCGCCGTCGGGCCTTCGGGCTTATCGGAAGCGGCCACCGCACCCGCTCCGAAAAACGGGCCAAAAACCATGTAAATCACTACTAAAGCGGAGAACAGTAAAACAATCAGGCGGTTGCGGTTATTCAACAAAAAATGGCTGCCGTCCTTCAATTGCTTCGGTCACCTTTCTATGGCCGTTAATCGTCTTGTCCGTAAAACCCGTTTTTTCAACGATTCCGACAGGATTTCTTCGGGCTTCCGCATAAAAAACGGCGGCCCCGCCTTTCTTACGTTACACATGCGAATCAGTTATTAATTTATGTTCCCTCGCTTCGTTCCGTATCTGTAAGGCTACCCGATTGCTTCTGCGCCCTTCTTTCCTCCAGCATCTCTTCGTACTCCAGCGGATGGTGCGTCTTCAGCTCCTCCCTCGATATCTTGCCTGTAATCCAGGTTTTGCTCATGGGAAAGACTTCCGGGTTGAAGTGGACGTTATACATGTGCCAGATGACTATTGCCAATAGAGCCAGCAAGGCCTCGAAGCCGTGAACCACCCTCACTACGTCCAGGAACCATTTCGGGAATATGGCAAGAGACGCCTCCAGGAACCACATCATCAACCCGGTGGTTATCATCACGATGTTGCCCCACACCAGCGCGAAATACTCGAACTTCTCCTTGAAACCGTACCGCCCAATCTTCGGCGGCTTCTCGAAGGTAAGCCACGGGTATTTCTCGAAGAGGTTGGGGAAAAAGCCGTTCCTTTTCAGGTAGGACATCAGCCCCAGGTTGTGCATGAAAGTGTGAACGGCGTCCCAGGCGTCTTTCGGGTTGGGGATAATCTTCCGGAAGTGCTCGTTCCCGCGCTTGCTGAAGATGATATACGCGACATGAAACAGGCTCAGAGCTATCATGGTCACACCGGCAATCCGGTGGGTTATGGAGCGAACCATGAACCCGCCTTCCACCCCAAACAGCGCTTTGGCGACGATGTTATCCCTGAAAAACAGCGGCAGCCCGGTAATTACCAGCGCAAGGAAGCAGGCGATAAGCAGGTAATGTTGCACCCTCTCCACAAAGGGCATCCGCTCGATTTCCTCATCGGGCGCCACAAGCTCGTCTTCGTCCGGGTACTTCTCGCGGATGTCGTCCCTCAGATGAGGGTCTGTCTCTTCCCCGGCATTCGACTGCCCGCCGGCGCCCCTGTTATGTTGAGGTTCCTCCGCCATTAACCCGTCCTTTTTGCCTCCTTTATCAAAGGGGAACGATAAATAACCGGTTTAAACACGGCAGGGCCGACACTCATGTCGGGCTCCGCGACAGAATGGTAGGCCCGACACTCCTGTCGGGTTTTCCGGGCGACAAGAGTGTCGCCCCTACCATGAATAATGCCCGGCGGGCGCCACTGATAGCTTCGCTATCAGTGCCCTGAAGGGCCTCCCACACCGATAGCACAGCTATCGGTGCCACCCTCCTGCATGGCAGGCCCGGCGCTCCTGCCGCCGCGGTATTGGCTGCGTTATCATTTCCCATTCTGCAACGGTATATCTTCACTATTCTCCTTTATTCGCCCTTTGAGCCCTCTTTTTCCGACGGTAGCGGGCATACAGGTCTACGGCTATGAAAATCAGGAACCCTCCTATGGTGAGGGAGATGAGTATTTTATAGACGCTGCTGACGATGTACGCCCACACGTTGTCCTCGCGGGTTTTTATTATGTGAACCTTCCCCTTGACCACGTTTTCCAGCCTCGATTCGTGGCACTCGGGCTTGCCGCAGGTATCCGGCAGGTTGTCCGGGTGAATGCGGCTTTCGGGGTTCGAGGAGGGTTGAATTTTATGCACCCCGTGGCAGCTTGCGCAGTTGGCCACCCGGGTGTTGCCCGACATGGAAGCCACGCCGTGGTAAGTGCCGCGGTAGGTGCGCAGCCTGTCCGGCGGCAACCCGAACCTGCGCACCAGCTCGGCGTTGTCGTGGCAACGGCTGCACGTCTGCCCCACTTTGGTGGGGTACACCTTCGATTCCCTGTCTTCGGAAGACTTAATTTCATGCTCCCCGTGACAATCGGTGCACACCGGCACGTCCTTTATCCCCTTGAGATAATCCTTGCCGTGAACGCTTTTTACGTAATCCCGGTACACGCCCACGTGGCAACCGCCGCAGGTCTTGGGAACGTTGCTCTTGTTTATCTTCGACTCGGGATTCTCGGCCGGATATATCTCGTGAGCCCCGTGGCAGCTAGTGCAGACGGCGCTGCTCACCAGCCCCGATTTTCTGAGCGCCTCGCCGTGCACGCCCGTGTCGTAAGATTTTACGAACTTTATGCTTTTCAACCCGTTGCGGGCCACAAGCTCCGGGTCGGCGTGGCAGGAATCGCAGACTTTCGGAACGTTGAACGGGCTTGTCTTGCTTTCCGGGTTGTCCGAAGGGAGTATGTCGTGCTTGCCGTGGCAGTCCCGACAGGCGGGGGAGTCTTCGTTTCCCGCCTTTCTCGTTCTGCCGTGGTGGCCCTTGTAATATTTCTCCGCCGCGCCGTCGTGGCACAGGCTGCAATCGGCGGGGACAATGTCCGTTTTGTGGGGGTAATCCTCCACCCCGGAAAGCTCCTGGTGGCACATCACGCAATCGAGCTCGTTCCTGCCGTGAATGGAGTTCGAGTAAACTTCCGGATTCACATATATGCTTTCGCCGTCCTCTCCCTCCATCCCTTCCTGTCCGTGGCATGTAAGGCAGATGTCGTTGGATTGAGCCCTTGCGCCGGGCACGAGGCACACAAAGAGCACCGCCGCCACAATCAATGCCGCCGCCGTAACCCTTACCGGCATATCAGTCAACGAAAAGTTTCGGTTATTCATTTATAATATCCGAGACCGCTCTATCCTTTGAGAATCACTTGCCCCTTTTCTTTATCATCCTGACCCTTATCCGGTGAATAATGTCCGGTATCACCCATATAACCGATACCACAATCAGGATAATCAGCGCCCACACCAGTATGGTTCTAACCCAGTAGACAACCCCCGACTCCGGCGACGAGTAATCCACGTGTATCTCGGCGTTCTTTATGCTCCGCGGCATGTTGGGATGGCACTCGGGCTTGCCGCAGGTATCCGGCAGGTTCGAGGAGTGAACCGAAGAGCGCGGGTGGGAAGCGGGCAGCACCAGGTGATGCCCGTGGCAACTGGCGCACGTGGCCACCGCTTCCTGGTTGTAGCCCAAAGCTATGCCGTGGAAGCTGTTGATGAAAGTATCCACCTTGTCCGACTCGATGCCGTACTTTTTCATGAGAGACGGTCGGGCGTGGCACCCGGCGCAGGTCTCCGGCACGTGCTTGGGGCTGACCTTGCTCTTTTCTATTCCGGGAGAAAGGATGTTGTGCTCGCCGTGACAATCCACGCACAACGGCGCATCGGGGTTGTTGAACCTGACCGCCTCGGCGCCGTGAATGCTCTCCAGGTACTTATCCAGGGCCTCGGGATGGCACTTGCCGCATGTCTGTGGCTGCCGGGCAGGCAAATGCGGCGCGCCCACGCCCTTGATGGTGTGAACGCCGTGGCAGTCGGTGCACTTGGCGGGGACTTTCATTTCCCCGTCAATCATTCTCGGCGTGCCGTGCACCGACATCTGCCATTGAAGACACGGGTTTTTCTTATGAATGTGGTGCTTTATCACCAGGTCTTCGTTCTCATGGCACCTGGCGCAACCCTGGCACGGATTGCATACCGGCTTGTCGGAGGCGGGATGGGTGCACTTGACCACGTCGTGGCCGCCGTGGCAATCCTGGCACAGGGCCACGTCGGGGTCTTCCATCTTCAGGGCCAGCCTGCCGTGTATCGAGTCTTCGTACTTGGCCGGGCCGCCTTCCTGGTGGCAGGCGCGGTTGCACGTAACGCGGGGCAGGTCTTCGGGGTGAGGCGGTTCTCCCTGGCCCTCGGATTCGACGGCTTCGATGTGGCAGTCGGCGCAGCTCAAATCGCCGTGGACGGAGCCGGCCAGCTCGCCGGCGTCCACGTGCATACTGGTGGTTTCCCCCTTCTTTTCGCCCGAAATGTCCTCCCGCCCGTGGCATTCCATGCAATCGGAGGCTCCGGCGCTTGATTTCTCGGCGGCTGTGACCACCCAAGGCAGGGCCAGACATGGGGCCAGAATAACCAGCTTAAAAAGGGCGCGTTTCAAGAGTAACCCCTTGTTTTTATAGAACTTTTATCTATGAAGCAGCGCCGGGCGCCGAGTTTGTTTATTCCAGTATAATTCATAACCTGAAATATTACAAATGGAGTAGTTATTATCATGATTAGTTTACACAAACTTTCGCCCCCGTCAATTCCCCCTCTAAAAAACGGTCATTTCCAGCTTGGGTATAACAAAACCCCACAGGGTGTGAAACGGCCCCCGTTTCTTTACCCGGCAATCCTGACATGAAACCACCTGCTGCCCGGCGAATAGGTATGGAGGGAGGGGAGGGTAAGCTCTTTTTCCCTTCAAGAAACGGCTACTTGGAAGTCGGCTCGGTGCGGGGCATGGCCACGCTGCCGGTGCGGGCGATTTCTTTCAGGCCGAGGGGTTTCAGCAGGGTCATGAGCGCCTTTACCTTTTCCTCGGTGCCGGTAATCTCGATGATGAACCCCTTGGGGCTTACATCGATTATCCGGCCCCGGAATATGTCCACCAACCTCATGACCTCACCGCGGTTTTCCGGGTCGGGAGCGACTTTCATGAACACCATTTCGCGCTCGACGAAGGATTTGCCGGTCAGGTCCTGCACCTTCATCACGTCGACCAGCTTGTTGAGCTGCTTGGTCACCTGCTCGATGATTCGGTCGTCGCCGCGCGTGACTATAGTCATGTAACTGATATCGGGGTCGTCGGTGGGGGCCACGGAAAGGGATTCGATATTGTAACCCCTTCCGGAGAAAAGTCCCGCTATCCTGGCCAACACCCCGAACCTGTTTTCAACCAGCACGCTTATGGTATGCCGCATATCACTTCACCGCCCTGACTTTTCTTTTTTTCTTTTCGGGCTGTGGGCCCAGCATCATATCCCTTATGGCCTTGCCGGCGGGAACCATGGGGAAGACGTTTTCCTCCCTGTCCACGGCAAAGTCCATAACCACCGGCCTGTCTTTAACCGAAAGCGCCTCCTCGATAACCTTATCCACCTCGTCCGGGTGAGTGGCTCTCATGCCGACGGCCCCGTAAGCTTCCGCTATTTTAATAAAATCCGGCGCCACTTCCAGACAGGTCTGGCAGTACCTTCTATCGTAGAACAGCTCCTGCCATTGCCTGACCATGCCGAGAAAGCCGTTGTTCAAGACGGCGATTTTCACCGGCAGCCTGTTCTGCACAGCCGTGGCCAGCTCCTGGATGTTCATCTGGATGCTGCCGTCCCCGGCCACATCGATGACCGTAGCGTCCGGCCTGCCGATTTGCGCTCCGATTGCGGCGGGGAAACCGTATCCCATTGTGCCGAGGCCGCCGGAGGTTATGATGGTGCGGGGATTATCGTACTTGTAGAACTGGGCGGCCCACATCTGGTTCTGTCCGACTTCCGTAGTGATGATAGCCTTGCCTTCCGTTTTGTTGAAAAGCCGCTCCACCACGTACTGAGGCTTTATGACGTCCCGGGGTTCCTTCGAGTAGGTCAGAGGATGTTCCTCCTTCCATTTCTCCATCTGGTCAATCCATTTCTCCCGGAAAGCCTTGTCGGGCTTTTCTTTCGTCTCCATCACTTCCAACAACTCCGCCAGGATGTTTCCGACGTCGCCCACTATGGGTATATCCACCTCCACGTTCTTGGAAATAGCGCTGGGGTCGATATCCATGTGGATTATTTTCGCGTTCACACCGAACTCGTCAATCTTTCCGGTAACCCGGTCGTCGAACCGGGCGCCGATGGCGATAATCAGGTCGGAATCGCTGATGGCCATGTTGGCGGCGTAGGCGCCGTGCATTCCCAGCATTCCCAGGAACAGGGGGTTGGTACCGGGAAAAGCGCCAAGCCCCATCAAGGTCGAAGTTACGGGGATACGGTATTTTTCCGCCAGTTTCCGGAGCGCTTCATGGGCCCCGGAAATTATCACGCCGCCGCCCGAATATATTACCGGCCTTTTGGCGGAAATAATGGCGTTCGCGGCCTTTTCTATTTGTGCGCGGTTGCCCTTCAGCACCGGCTTGAAGCCGCGCAGCTCGACCTGTTCCGGCCATTTGAAGTTGCACTCGGCGACCGTGACGTCCTTCGGCAAATCTATCAGCACCGGGCCGGGCCTGCCGGTTCTGGCGATGTGGAAGGCTTCCTTTATGCTCCGGGCAAGGTCGCGCACGTCCTTAACCAGGTAGCTGTGCTTGGTTACGGGTCGGGTTATGCCTACGATGTCGGCTTCCTGGAAGGCGTCGCCGCCTATCATGTGAGTGGGCACCTGGCCGGTAAACGCTACCAGCGGCACGCTGTCCATGGCGGCGTTGGTGATGCCTGTCACCAGGTTGGTGGCGCCGGGGCCGCTGGTGGCTATGCATACGCCCACCTTGCCGGTGGCGCGGGCGTAACCGTCCGCGGCGTGCACCGCGCCCTGCTCGTGCCGGGTAAGTACGTGCCGGATGGGAGCGTCGAAGAGCTTGTCGTAAACGTCCAACAGCACCCCTCCGGGGAAACCGAACATGACGTCCACACCTTCCCTTACCAGTCCTTCAACCAGGATTTCCGAGCCTTTTTTCTTCATAAATCCGTATTCCTTTTATTTCTTGCTTTGAATGCGCTTTACAGCAAAATAAAGCCAAAAAACAGGATTAACCAATTCGTACATTCCTCTTTCTTTAGTCCTGATAAGCCCCAATTTTTTCGCCCCGTTGATAAAATTATCAAATACTTTCACCTTCTCCTCTGATAAAGATTTTAAAGCCTCTGCTCTGCTGAATTCCCATCCATCCACCGCGATTTCCTTTAATATGTCTCGATATTTATCACTTCTTATTTCCTTGTAGAATTTTCGGTCCAGATATTTAACCCCTATGGTCTGGCTTGCCTCTATGATTCCATCCACGGCATCGGATTTTGTAATTTTTTCATCCGTATCCATCCAAAAAACGGCATCTCCTATTTCATGGAGCAAAACGGGAAAACCAGCGGAAAATACAACCATATACTCGAGTGCTTCTTTATCCACCACGTGTCCAACGGATTGAAAAGCCTTATTAAAAAAGTCAGAAGACTCCTTCTCATTCATCGGTTGTAATTCTATTTGCCTGAATATCCTAGGCGCACTGGGTTGCTTCTTCCGAATGTCTTCCATTCTTTCTTCCAGGCCGCTGAGTAAAAGATATAATGGAACATTGCTCTTTGGATTAGTTTCCACTTTATCTATAAGGCTTTTGAGGAAATTGGCAAAATTTTCATCTTTAGTAATACCGTTCAAGTCGTCCAAAATAAGCAATAAACCCTTGAAATTATTCTTGACATTGTTAAACAAACTGTTAATTTCCTGCAAAAACGTAATATTCAAATCTCGATATAGTTTTTCATCCTGCTTAAACTCGACTTTTATTCCTGTTCCCAGCAAATTTACCTGCACATCCTTTACATATTTTTCAACCAGTTTTTCGATTCTATCCCATATCCCCTCAATAGCGGCAGCTTCTTCAATCATGGATTGGATAATAAATTTTAACCCTGTCTTCAAATCATTTGCGCCACCAAGGAAACAATGAACCCCGAGTAATCTCGGAACGCCGGGCGAGGAAATAGCCATATTCCTCAACAAAGAAGCCAGAGAACTCTTTCCCAGACCCCGCTCGCCGGTGAGAAAAACGTATTCATTTCTTCCGGCGGCAACTTGTCCAAAGCCCCTTTTAAGCGATGCAAGCTCCTTTTCCCTTCCCACAAAAAAGTCAGCGGGAACTATCTTTCCCGGCGAAAAAGGGCTGAATTCTTTCATCGGTTACTCCAGTATGGCGCCCGTGGCCGCGCTGGTTACCAGCCTTCTGTAGCGGTCCAGCCAGCCTGAATCGACCTTCGGCGCCGGGGGCTTCCACTTTTTTTTGCGGGCGGAGAGCTC
Organism: uncultured bacterium; assembly: GCA_964459325.1. Classification (GTDB taxonomy): domain Bacteria; phylum RBG-13-61-14; class RBG-13-61-14; order CAYWKU01; family CAYWKU01; genus CAYWKU01. The sequence continues at coordinate 72,870 of CAYWKU010000009.1, forward strand.
CTTCTTCGGCGCCAAAAGGTCCAATTTCCTTTCGGGAATATCCAGTCTGATTTTATCACCGCTTTTAACCAGCGCAATGGGGCCGCCCCGCGCGGCCTCCGGCGACACGTGCCCCACGCACGGCCCCCGGGTGCCTCCCGAGAACCTTCCGTCGGTTATAAGAGCCACGCCTTTGGATAGTCCCATGCCCACCAGGGCGCTGGTCGGCCCCAGCATCTCCCTCATGCCCGGGCCGCCGCCGGGGCCTTCGTAGCGGATGACCACCACGTTGCCCCTCTTGACCTTGCCGTCGAAAATGGCCTCCATGGCCGCCTCTTCACTGTTGTAAACCTTGGCTTTTCCTTCCATTACCATGGATTCGGAGTCCACGGCAGTAGCCTTTATCACGGCTCCGCCGGGCGCAAGCGAGCCCTTCAGGATGGCTATTCCGCCTTCCGACCGGTAAGCGGTTTTGGTAGTCTTGATGACCTCGTCGTCAATCCAGCTTACGGCGGATATGCTGTCTTTGATGGAAGCTCCTGTAACCGTAATGTTTCCCTTTATGCGGTTCCCCAACCTTTTGAGCACCGCCGGCACGCCTCCGGCGCGGTCAAGGTCCTCAAGCATGTGCTCCCCGCCGGGCCTCATGTTGGCCAGGTGGGGCGTTTTCCGGGAGATTTCATCGAACTTCTCGATACTTAGCTTCACCCCGGCCTCGTGAGCGATGGCGGGCAGGTGCAGGACGGTGTTTGTGCTTCCACCGAGTGCCACGTCCAGGGTTATTGCATTATGAAAGGCAGTTTCGTTCATTATCTTTCGGGAAGTGGTTTTCTTCTTTATCAAATTGCATATTGCAATTCCGCTTTCAAAGGCTATCCGCCTCTTGTGGGCGCTCACCGCCGGCGCTGTGCCGCAGCCGGGCAGGCTCATCCCCAGCGCTTCGGTGAGACAATTCATGGTGTTGGCGGTGTACATTCCCTGGCACGAACCCGGCCCCGGGCAAGCTTCCATAGCCAGGCATTCCACGTCCTCCTCGGTGATTTCACCCGCGCGTGCTCTGCCCACCGCTTCGAAGGTATCTCTGACCAGGGTCAGTCGCCTTCCCCGATAGTGTCCCGCCAGCATGGGGCCGGCGGTTACCATCACGCAAGGTATGTCGAGCCTTGCGGCGGCCATCAACATGCCGGGGGTTATCTTGTCGCAGTCGGTCAACAGAACCAGGCCGTCGAGGTTGTTGGCCGATGCTACGGTTTCGACGGCGTCGGCGACAATCTCCCGCGAAGGCAGGGAATAATTCATCCCGCCGTGGCCCATGGCTATTCCGTCGCAAATTCCGGGAATACCGAAAATAAAGGAATATCCGCCGCCGGAATGGACGCCCTTCTCGATGAACCGCTCCAGGTCGCGCATTCCCGCATGACCCGGAACCAAGTCGGTAAAGCCGGAAGCTATGCCAATAAACGGCCTGTCCAGCGACGAGCGGGTTACCCCGGTGCTATAAAGAAGGGCCCGGTGAGGGGCCCTTGTCAGTCCGCGTTTAATTTTATCGCTTTTCAATTACAAATTACCTCCCGATAAGCATCGCCTCCGAAGTTAAACGTCCATGTGCTTTTTGTACTCAAAGATTTTGCGATACATTTCGTCTTTGCGCAAAAGTTTCTTCTTTTTCAGTCTTTTTACTTCGGCTTCTTCGGAAGGAGATAAATAAAGTCGGCCTTTGAATTTTGCGAGCATTTGTTCCATTTCCTGGTGTTGTTCGTGCAGTTTTTTAAATTCCTCGTCCGTGGTCAACAACCGCTGGGTAATCTCCCGGTCGTCAATCGCCATGATACCTCCTTGTGGTTAAAGGAAAGAACACATATTACCCATCCACCACCTGTATATTAATATGCCAACTCACCCGATAATGTCAAATACGTCCCCCCTCTTCCAATTTTTCCGGAAAAACCGGGCCGTTTCACACTCTGACCGGCCCCGGAGTTCCATGGAAACCGGGCTGCAACCTTGGAGTGTATGTAACCCACACTTTCCAGTGGGAGAGACCTTTGGTCTCGACGCCGATTGCGACCGGGAGGTCGCTCCCACACGCCACCCACAAGCCACCCTCCGGTCAGGGTGTGCTACCCTTAATAGGGGACTTAGGCTTCTCTTGCGGCCTCGGGTTGATGACGGCGTCGGGGGCGCGGACGTAAATGGGGGTAAGGGTCGCCGGGTCACTTACCGAGCCCTTTTCGTACAGAATCGAACCCATTTCCGCCACGGCGCCGGGGCGGGGGTCGTCGTAATCGGCCCCGGCCCTGACCGATGACGAATCCAGGGCCTCCATCAGTATATTTTCGTAAAGCCGGGCGCCGTCGCCGGCCAGCACCATCTTCCGGCCTTTTATTTTGTTCGCCAGAATTTCAGGCTTTAAATTTTCGTCCTCGGATTTTCTTTTTCCGGTGGCGTCGAACATTGCAGTAAACACTTCCGAGCGGCGGGCGTCTATCACCGGCAGTATGGGCAACCCGCAGGAAGCTTTCGTCACCCGGTAAGCAAAGGCGTCGAGGGTGGGCACGCCGATTATCCGGGAACCGGAGGCGAAGGCGAAGCCCTTGGCCGCGGCGAGTCCTATCCGCAGGCCGGTAAAAGACCCCGGCCCGATGCTGACTGCGACCAGCTCGATATCTCCCGGCCGCCATCCGGCTTCGGCCAGTAACCTGTCTATTGCGGGAAGCAGCCTGCGGGAATGGGTGGGGCCTTCCACCTCGTAAATTTCTCCAACAAGCCCGGCGCCGTCCATGATTGCGGCGCCGCCGGCTTTTGTGGCGGTCTCTATTCCCAGCACCTTCATGGGACGAGCCTCACTCATCCGAATCCGAAAAACTCCAGTATGCCCGATTTGTGCCGCAGCAAATCCTGGATGGTGACCAGCACTATCAGGGTCATCAGCAATGCGAACCCGGCGGTGTTCATTATATCCACCACTTTCCGGTTAAGCCTCCGGCGACTGACCAGCTCCATGGAGGCGAACATGATATGACCCCCGTCGAGGGCCGGTATAGGGAAAAAGTTGATGATGCCCAAAAGCAGGCTTATCAGCGAAGTTATCTGCACCAGGTAAGAAAATCCGGCCCTCCGGGCGCTTCCCACCAAAAAGCCGATTTCCACCGGCCCACCGAGGGCCTTCGGGGATAGTTGACCGGTGATAAGCTTCCCGAGAGCCACCACGTTGGTGGCAGCCATGTTCCACAGAAAACCCGTGCCTTCCCGCAACGACCTTACAGGCCCGTAGCGCACGTGCTCCATCGGCACCTTCGGGCTTATGCCTATCAGGTATATTTCCTTTCCGTCGGGTTCTTGTGCCGGCTTCGGCTTGACCTCGACCTGGACCTTCTGTCCATCCCTCATCGCCGTTATGGTAAACGGTCCCGGGGCCGATTCCTGGATGAGCCGTTTCATATCGCTGAAAGATTTCACCTGTTTCCCGGCTATGGCCACCACCCGGTCGCCTTCCCTAAGTCCCGCCTTTTTCGCCGCCGAATCTTCGGTAAATGCGCCGATTACGGTGGTTTCCAGGGGCGTGAAGCCGCTGATTCCTCTCCCGTGGCTGGAGCTTTCGCCGAGTTTCATAGAAATATCAAGTACTTTGCCCTCTCTCTTAACTTTTACGTCAACCGTCTTATTTGGATTGAGAGCGAAGTACTCCGTAACTTCCTGCCACGTATCCAGCTTCCGTCCGTCCACAGAAAGGATTTTGTCGCCGTACTTGAACCCGGCCCGCTCGACGGGGCTGTCGGGGGCAAAGCCAACAACAACCGGCTCTGAGTTGAGGTAGGCGGGAACTTCGATTCCTATCATGTAAATTACCGGCGCCAGCACTATCGCCAGCACTATATTCAGAAACGGCCCTGCGGCGGTTATGGCTATCCGCTTCCAGGGTCTCTGGCTGTAAAAGGAGCGGCCCACGTCCTCCGGGGGTATCTCCTCGTCCGTCTCGCCGGGGCTTTCGCCGAGCATTTTGACGTAGCCGCCGATGGGGAAGGCGCTGAGGCGGTATTCGGTCTCACCCCGTTTCTTTTTGAGCAAAGCGGGGCCCATTCCCAGCGAAAAAGCCTCGACCTTTACCCCCACCCTCTTGGCCACCATAAAATGGCCGAACTCGTGCACCACTATCATGATGCCCAGGACTATTATGAACGTAATTATTGTAAGCATTTTTCCGAAGCCTCAATTTCAGTATATATCAATCAAACGGCATATTTTCAATGGTTTTGGAGGCCGCCTTCCGCGCCACCTCGTCCGCCGCCAGCGCATCCTCCGGCGAATTTACGGCAAAGGTTTGGTGCTCATTCAGCACTTTTTCGATAACCTCCGGTATGGCCATGAAAGGAATTTCCCCTTCGAGGAAAGCCTTTACCGCCACTTCGTCGGCGGCGTTCAGGGCCGCCGGAGCGCTGTCGCCCATCTCCAGCGCTTTCCAGGCCAGGCTCAGGCACGGAAACCTTTCCAGGTCCGGCTCCTCGAACGTGAGGCTCCCGGCGGAGGCCAGGTTCAGCGGCTCCAGGATTTTTTCCGTGCGTTCGGGATAGCTCAGCGCGTAAGCGATGGGGGCTTTCATGTCCGGGGTTCCCGCGTGCATCAGCACCGTCCCGTCCACCAGCTCGACCATGGCGTGCACCAGCCCCTGCGGGTGAATAATCACTTTTATTTTATCCGGCTCGGTCTCGAACAGCCACCTGGCTTCGATTATTTCCAGTCCCTTGTTCATCAGTGTGGAGCTGTCCACGGTGACCTTTGGGCCCATCTCCCACACCGGATGGTTCAGCGCCTGTGAGGGCGTAACCCCCCGCATGGATTCGACATCCGCTTCCCGGAAAGGCCCTCCGCTTGCGCCCAGCCACAACCGCCTGACCTCGCCCGGCCCGAGCCCCCTCATCAACTGAAACAGGGCGCTGTGCTCGCTGTCCACGGGTATAATCTCGGCGCCGCTCCTGCGGGCCTCGTCGGCAAGAAGCGGCCCGAGCAGCACCAGCGCCTCCTTGGTGGCCAGCGCAAGGCGCTTTTTCGAGCGAACCGCCTCCCACGCGGGCCATACTCCCAAAGCCCCCGCCACGCAAACCAGCACCGTGTCGGCATTTTCCATCCCCGCCAGTTGCCGCATGCCGTCAACGCCCACGATGATGCGGGGTGCGAAATCCCCCAGTATCTGCCGCAGCCTGTCGGCGGTCTCCTCATCCGCGACGGAAACCGCTTCGGGGTTGTGTTTGAGGGCCTGTTCGGAGAGTGTTTCCGCGTTTCTGCCGGCCCCGAGGGCCACGATTTTCACGTCGGGAAGGCGGTTTTCCACCACCTCCAGAGCGCTCTTACCGATACTGCCGGTGGAACCGATTATGGAAAGGGATGTCACGAGCCTGATTTTCCCCCCGCGCTTCGAAGCTGCTCGCCGGTCATCCCGAACCTTCTTTCCCGGCTCTGGTAATCGGCCAGCGCCTCGCACAGGTGTTCCTTGCGGAAGTCGGGCCACAAGACGGGGGTGAAGTACAATTCGCTGTAAGCCAGTTGCCACAGCAGAAAGTTGGATATGCGCATCTCGCCGCTGGTGCGTATCAACAGGTCGGGGTCCGGCGCCCCCGCCGTATACAGGTGCTCCGTTATGGTCTGTTCGGTTATTTCGTCGCCGATTTCGCCTTCCCGGGCCTTTTTTGCCACGGCGGCGCACGCTTCGGCAATTTCCGCCCTGGCTCCGTAGTTAAGCGCCAGGTGAAGGGTCATGGAGCGGCAATGCGCTGTTTTCCGCACCACCTGCTTTATTTTCTCCACCACGTCCGACCGTAAAGTTTTCCATTTCCCGACCGGGTGCAGGCCGATGTTGTTTTCCAGCATCTCTTCGAGTTCCTCGTCAAGATACTGTTTAAGCAGGCTCATCAGCGCTTCGATTTCGGCGGGCGGCCTTTTGAGGTTTTCGCTGCTCAGGGCAAAAAGGGTAAGGTGAGGGATGCCCAGCTCCCGACATCCGGTAACCGTTTCCCTGACGGCCTTTACCCCGTGATGGTGGCCGTAAATTCTTTCCTTTTTCCGCTCCAGCGCCCAGCGGCCGTTACCGTCCATAATGACCGCAACGTGTTGCGGCAGGCGATTCATGTCCAGCCGGTCAAAAACGTCAGCCAAAAATTCCCCCGCTAAAACTCCATTATTTCTTTTTCCTTGACCGAAGCTATTTCATCGGACTTTTCAATATTCTTATCGAGCAACTCCTGCACCTGCTTCTGGGCTCGATGCATGTCGTCCTCGCTGATTTCCTTGTCCTTTTCCATCTGTTTGAGCATGTCGTTGGCTTCCCGCCGTATCTGGCGGAGGGCTATTTTGGCCTCCTCGTTGCGCTTGCGCACGGTTTTCGCCAGTTCCTTGCGCCTTTCTTCGGTAAGCTCGGGTATGGTAATCCTCAGGATTTTGCCCTGGTTTTGAGGGTTAAGCCCCAGGTCGCTGGCCATTATGGCCTTTTCTATCTCTTTGGCCGAGCCGGGGTCGTAGGGCTGAATAACTATCTGCCTGGCTTCGGGAGCCGACAGGTTGGCGAGCTGATTGAGAGGCGTGGGTGTGCCGTAATAGTCGACCTTGATGCCGTCCAGCATGGCCACGCTGGCCCGGCCCGTTCTCATCTTGGAAAGGTCCTTTCTCAGGGCTTCGACGGACTTCGAGAAATCCTCCTTTATGCTGTCGAAAACTTCATCAACTGTCATTTTCTTAACCTCCCCGCAGTTAGGACTTCAGGAAGCGGGAGAAAATTCTTCCCCCACCAGCGTGCCGATGGTCTCCCCCGTTATCGCCCGCACCATGTTTCCCTTCTCGGAAACGTCTAAGACAATCAGAGGGATGCGGTTGTCCATGCATAAGCTGACGGCCGCCGAATCCATTACCTTGAGCTGCCGGTTGATGACTTCGAGGTAAGTAAGCCGTTCATACCTGGTGGCCTCCGGGTGCTCGTAAGGGTCCTTGTCAAAGACGCCGGGCACTTTTGTGGCCTTCATTATCACCTCGGCGCCCACTTCCGCGGCTCTCAGCGCGGCGGCGGTGTCGGTGGTGAAGTAGGGGTTGCCGGTGCCGGCTGCGAAGATTACTATGCGACCCTTTTCCAGGTGCCTCAGCGCCCTGCGCCTGATGTAAGGCTCGGCAACATGCCGTATTTCGAGGGCGCTCATCACGCGGGTGGCGATGCCCTTCCTTTCCAGGGCGTCCTGCAGTGCAAGGCCGTTGATGAGAGTGGCCAGCATGCCCATGTAGTCGGCCTGTGCCCTGTCCATACCTTCGGCGCTGGCCTTTACACCCCGGAATATGTTGCCTCCGCCGATAACCACCGATGCCTGCACGCCCATTTTCTGTATTTCATCGAACTCGTCCGCCACTTCGTAAAGAAACTCGGAAGACACCCCGTACGTGCGGTCGCCCTGCAGTGCTTCGCCGCTGAGCTTTATCAGCACCCGGCTGTATAAGGGTTTCGCCTGAGCCATTTCGGCATCACTTTTCATGGCCGGTTGTGGCGGTCAACCTTCCTCTTCAGACTCCGCCTCGGCGGCCTGGGTTTCTCCCAATTGATACCTTGTGAACCTTGCCACCCGGATGTTTTCGCCTATGTCCGCGACGGCTTCCTTAATAACGTCCTCCACTTTCATGTCCGGGTCGCGGATGTAAGCCTGTTCCAGGAGAACATTCTCCTCGTAGTACTTACCCAGCTTTCCTTCCACGATTTTATCCACCACGTTTTCGGGTTTTCCGCTATCGAGGGCCTGCTTGCGGTAGACGGCCCTTTCCCTTTCAACCAGCTCCTCGCTCAGCTCCTCGCGCCTCACGCACATCGGCGCCGCTGCCGCCACCTGCATTGAGAGGTTTTTGACCAGCTCGCTGAAGGTGTCGGTACGGGCGGCGAAGTCGGTTTCGCAATTGACCTCGATGAGAACGCCAATCTTCGAGCCGGGATGGATGTAAGCGGCGACCTGCCCCTCGGTGGTGGCCCGGCCCGCTTTCTTTTCCGCTTTCAGGATTCCCTTCTGCCGCAAAAAATCGACGGCGGACTCGACGTCGCCGCCGGTTTCGGTCAGCGCTTTTTTGCAATCCATCATACCGGCGCCGGTTCTGTCTCTGAGTTCCTTTACCATTTTCGCGTTGATTTCCAATTTAAACTACTCCTCGGAAGCTATGTTTAATCGAGGACGGAGCCGTCACTCCGCCTCGTATTCTTCCTCGTAATATTCAGCGTCGATGTCGGGCGCGGGATAATCGCTTTCCTCTTCTTCAGCGCCGGGAGGCTTCTCTTCGGCGGCCTCCTTCTCTTCGGCGACCTCCTTCTCTTCGGCGGCCTCCTTCTCTTCGGCGGCCTCCTTCTCTTCGGCGGCCTCCTTCTCTTCGGCGGACTTTTTCTTGACGACCTCGACTTGAGCCGCCGAGGCGGCCGCCGGTTGTTCGACAACCTCCTTTTCGCCCCTCTCGCGCCCTTCGACGCATGCATCGGCTATTTTCTGCGCGAACAATCTTATCGCCCGTATGGCGTCGTCGTTGCCGGGTATCAGGTAATCCACACCCTCGGGGTCGCAGTTGGTGTCCACCACCGCCACCACGGGTATACCCAGCCTGTTGGCTTCTCGAAGCGCGATGTATTCCTTGCGCACGTCGATTATGAACATGGCGTCCGGCAGGCGCGGCATTTTGGAGATGCCGCCGAGGTTGTTTTCCAGCCGGGCTCTTTCCCTGCGGAGGGTCAGGGCCTCCTTCTTAAGCCGCTGCTCGAGCGTTCCGTCCTCATCCATGCGTATAATCTCATGGAGCCTTTCAATGCTGCCGCGGATGGTTTTCCAGTTGGTAAGGGTGCCGCCCAGCCAGCGGTTATTAACGTAATACTGTTCCGCCCGGGTGGCTTCCTCCTGGATGGAGTCCTGAGCCTGCCTCTTGGTGCCCACGAACAACACGATTCCGCCGTCTGCGGCGATGTCGGAGATGAAGTTGTAGGCCTTTTCGAACATGGTGACCGTTTTCTGAAGGTCAATGATGTAAATTCCGTTGCGTGCCCCGAAGATGTAAGGTTTCATCCTGGGGTTCCACCTTTTGGTCTGATGGCCGAAGTGGACTCCGGCCTCCAGCAGTTGTTTCATCTGGATTGCGCTCATTCCTGTCTCCTTGCGGGTTATTTCCTCCGCGCCATCGCTCCGGGAAGCTAACCCCAAAGGGTCACCCCCTCCCCGGTCCGGTCGCGTGCGGATTTGTAACTTATTTATTTAACATACTTTTCGCCTGACGGCAACGTGGTTGCGCATTTGGAACCGCTTGCGGCAGCGGGCTTTAAGCCCATTGGCCGCTTCAATCGCCGCCAACGGCAAAATTCGAGGAATTTTTCAGAATCTTCCCGGAGTTGTGCGAAAAAAATCAGCCCGACCCCGTCTCATTCCATCCCCTGCGGCTAATCGACCCCGTCCGGCAAACACTCCCAACCGTTACATTTCCGAGCTGTTATGTCCGCTGACCGAATTTATCGTGCGATACGAACTCGTTTATATTCTTCCTCTTGGGCGGATTGGGGCTGTGGTCCGGGTATCCGAGCGGTATCAATTCCACCACCGTGACGTTCTCCGGCACTTCCAATACCTTCCCCGCCGCGTCGTGGTCAATATAACCTACGTTGACGGTAGCCAGGCCGAGAGCGTGGGCGGCCAGGCAAAGGTTCTGGCACGCCAGGCCCAGGTCGAACATCATCCAGTCTCCCAGCGAAGAAACATTTTTTCCTTTATAAAAACCGGATTCGTTCCACCGCCCGCACATTGCGATTACAACGGGAGCTGCCACTATGGCTTCCTTGGCGGGATTTCCCTTGGGCAATGTCTCCTGCAGGCGCTTTTTTACATCCGCGTCCCGGACGAGTACAACCTCCCACGGCTGAACGTTCGCCCAACTGGGTGCCCATCTTATGGCTTCAAGCACTTGGGCAAGGTCTTGAGAGTTAATCGGGTCTTTCTTATACTTGCGGATGCTGCGCCTTCCCAGGACGGAAGTCATAGTGTCCATAACATTCGACCTCCTGTTTATCCTTTTAACATAATCTTCTTTAAGAATACCACGAAAGGTGGACGAAGCGCAAACAAATAGGTTAAATTAACCATAAATACCAGGAGGAAACCGGATTGATAAGCGTTCTTATGACCGGGCCGAAGGGCTCGGGTAAAACTACCGTATGCGGCGAGCTTTTTAAAATCGCCCGCTCCGCTGGATGGAAAGTGAGCGGAGTAAGCATAGACAAGTGCCTCGACGACTCAGGGGAAGTGGAGATATTGGCACTGAAGGATTTGAGCACCGGGAACTGGTGCGAGCTTGCCAGGGTCGCTGACGATTCCGAGCCGCCGGAGGGATGGTTCCCCCAGGGCAGATGGCATTTTCACCGGGAAGCTTTCGTCTGGGCCAACACGCTCCTGGCCAGGCCCGCGCCGGTGGATTTGATAATAATCGACGAGATTGGCCCGCTGGAGATGGAAGGTGAGGGGTTCGCGCCGGCCGCATGGTCGGCGAGGGCGCCGAGAATGCTTTACGTGGCCCGCTCGGGGCTGGCAAAGACGTTGCGGCCCAAACTGAGGCGCCCGGAGCTTAAAATCATGGAGCTGACCGAAGACAACAGGAACGAGCTACCCAAGAAGCTGGCAACAATTTTCGAGATAAAGCACTAAAGCTCCTCCGGGAAAATTTCCGCAAAATCAATGAAATTTTCCGTGTGGGAATTATATTGTGGTAAAAACCCGGGTTTAGCAGTTGGAAAAGACAAGGGGCTTAACCCCTTGCCTGACTTATATGTCTTATTCCCGTATCAACTGCAAAATCCGAGTAAAAAAGGATATTTGAGGCTTTATCATGGCGGAAAAGACCGTTATTGTAACCCATGAGAGATACTTGGAGGACTACCCCACTGCCGGGGTGGAATGCCCGGAAAGGCTGGAGTCGATACTTCCGGCGGTCAAGGATTTACCACACCGCGAGCCGGAACCCGCCACAGAGGAAGACATCCTGCGGGTGCATACTCCGGCCCACTACCGGGGCATAAAGAACTCGCCCGTCTATGAAGTGGCGATGCTAAGCGCCGGCGGGGCAATACTGGCGAGTGAAATCGGCACAAACTCTCAGTCCGTTTTCGCCGCAATAAGGCCGCCGGGTCACCACGCAAGTCCCAACAGCGCCTGGGGTTTTTGCTTTTTCAACAACATGGCTGTTACCATAGAAAAACTGATGGCGGAAAATAAAATAAACTCCGCCTTCATACTCGACATAGACCTGCACTTCGGAGACGGAACCGACAACTTCTACAGGGGAGACAAAAACGTTACCGTCTGGAACGTGGAGGAGATACGACCGGAGCCTTTTCTGGATTATGTGCACGACGGGCTTGCCGGCCACGAGTACGACATCATAGGCGTAAGCGCGGGGTTCGACACTTACGAAAAGGACTGGGGAGGCATCCTCTCCACCGAGGACTATCGAAAAATAGGCAGGATGGTATACGAATCGGCCCGCGACAAATGCAACGGGCGCAGGTTTGCTATACTGGAAGGCGGCTATTACATCGAGGAGCTGGGCAAGAACGCACGCGCCTTTATAGACGGCATGGAGGGCGACTAAAGCAAAAAAACGAAACGGAGAAAAAAGTGGGAGTTACAGATAAAATCCACGGAACCACTATCATTTCGGTACGCGACTCCGAAAAAGTGGTAATAGCCGGCGACGGACAGGTGAGCATGAACAACACCATCATGAAGTCAGGGGCCCGAAAGGTAAGGCGCATATTCAACGAATCCATACTGGTGGGCTTCGCGGGGGGCGGCGCCGATTCCATGGCGCTGGCCGACAGGTTCGAGGGCAAGCTGGAGCAGTTCTCGGGAAACCTCAAGAAAGCGGTGGTGGAGCTTGCAAAGGACTGGCGAATGGACAGGGCCATGCGCAGGCTCGAGGCGCTGATGGTAGCCGCCGGGACGGACGGGAGCTTCCTCCTCTCCGGAGCGGGGGACGTAATCGAGCCGGACGACGGCATACTCGCCATCGGCTCCGGCGGGCCTTACGCCCTTGCCGCCGCCAGGGCGCTCGTCGCGGACACAGACCTGGGAGCCGAGGAAATAGCGCGTAAATCCCTGGAGATAGCGGGGCAGATATGCGTATTTACCAACCGGGAGATAACCATAGAGGAGATTAACTTATGAGCGCCGAGAACATCTATGGCGACTCATTCGCCATTATGAGGGAAGAAAAAGGAACCGAAGAAAGCACTCACCTCAGGGGCTTCACCCCCCGGCAGATTGTGGCGGAGCTGGACCGCTACATCGTGGGACAGGAGAAGGCCAAGAGGGCGGTGGCAATCGCGTTGCGCAACCGGTGGCGAAGGCAGATGGTTCCCGAGGAGCTTCGGGATGAAATCGCCCCCAAAAACATCATCATGATAGGCCCCACGGGGGTGGGAAAAACCGAAATAGCCCGCCGACTTTCACGGCTGGCCGGTGCCCCGCTCATCAAGGTGGAAGCCAGCAAGTTCACCGAGGTAGGCTACGTGGGACGCGACGTGGAAAGCATGGTGCGCGACTTGGTCGAGTTGAGCATGAAAATGGTGCAGGACGAAGAAAGGGAGCGGGTACAGGCCGAAGCCGAAAGATTGGCCGAGGAGAGGATATTGGACTCCCTTATGCCCAAGGTGGATACCGAACAAGACCTTATGGATACGGAGGTGGGCACCAACGTGGAGTTTACCGGCTCCGGCGGCCTTCGGGAGAAGCTGAGGTACCTGTGGAGAAAAGGAAAACTCGACGACAAGTTGGTGGAAATTGAAACCAGCTCCCAGAATATGCCCTTCGCGCAAATATTCGGCGCCGGTGGCATGGAGGAGGTGGGGTTCAATCTGAACGAGATGATGAGCAACATAATGCCAAGCAAAACCAATCGCCGCCAGGTATCGGCCCGGGAGGCTTTCAAAGTCATCTGCCAGGAGGAAGCGGGTAACCTGATTGACCAGGAAGCGGTCAAGGGCAGGGCCCTGGAGCGGGTGGAACAGAGCGGCATCATTTTTATCGACGAGATAGACAAGGTGGCGGGGCGAAGCTCGTCCCACGGGCCCGATGTCTCCCGCGAGGGCGTGCAGCGGGACATACTGCCCATTGTCGAGGGCAGCACGGTGGCCACCAAGCACGGCATGGTAAAAACCGACCACATACTCTTCATCACCGCCGGGGCGTTCCACATGACCAAGCCCAGCGACCTGATACCGGAGCTGCAGGGCCGCTTCCCCATCCGGGTGGAGCTAAGCGCGCTCAATAAGGACGATTTCATCAGGATACTGAAAGACCCGGAAAATTCCCTCACCCGCCAGTACGAAGCGCTGCTGAAAACGGAGGATATCAACATCGAGTTCAACGACGAGGCGATTGCGGAAATAGCCGAAATGGCTCAGAAAGTCAACGAGAACACCGAAAATATAGGCGCCCGCAGGCTGCACACCATCATGGAAAGGGTGCTGGACGAGATTAGCTTCGACGCTCCCGAGCGAAAGGGCGACAAGATAGTTGTAGACCGGGAGTACGTGAGAAGCCGCCTGGCGGACCTGGTCACCGACGAAGACCTGTCGCGGTATATCCTCTGAAATCGGGAGCTTCAGCGCCGGGCAGGAATGCCCGGCCTCCGGCAAAAACGGAGGACGGACATTCTTGTCCGTCAAATACCGGGGCTGCAGTTGATAGCCCACACAACTTGCTTGTGTGGGTGAGCTATCGCTCACGTGAGAAATTTTCTTCCAAAGTGCCCGCAGTCATGCTACCGCATGTCTGCCCACATAACGAGTTATGTGGGCTATCTTTCTTTGGAGTGCTACAGCGCCGGCAACAGGAATTTTTTTTCTGGGCCTTCGGCGCCGGGCTTACGCTGCCGCTTTAAGGGGCGTCAGGGGAGCCCGAACTCCTCGAACCTCTCCTTTTTGGCCTTGCAAATCGGGCAGGTTTCGGGCGGGCTTTTGCGGGCACAAAGGTAGCCGCAAACCCGGCACCTCCAGACCTTCTGCTCATCGCCGACCTTCTGTTCGGGAGGGTTGCTGCGCTCCTCTTCAGGGGGTCTTCTTTCGGGTACCGGCTGCGCCTCAGCCTCGCCGCGCTTGATGGCCGCGTTGACGTAGAGGGCGCAATAGCAGGCGCCGTATTCTTCGAGGTCGGGGTCTCGATAGTCACAGGGGCATATGATGTCCAGGTCCGCCTGCTTGTCCCCTTCGGCCAGTCGGCAGGGGCAGGCCATGTAGCCGTAGCGGTCGATGTTCTGCACCAGGCCGCGGCACAACTCCATCGTCATCTCGACGTCGGGATTCAGGTGGTACCCCGAAGCTTCCGCTTCGGCGTCCAGCTTTTCCATCAGCTTCCGGGCTCTCTTGTCCGGGCTTTCTCCGGTCATCCCTTAATCCTTAATCTCCTGCTCGAGCTGCTCGGGCTTGTAGCCCACGATTACCGAGCGGCCATCGCCCACGACGACCGTTGGGAACGATTTTTTCGGATTGTATTGTGACACCTCTTCGAGGACTTTTTCCCTTTCATCGCCTTCCAGCTTGTCAACGTAGACGGTATCGCAGGTTACGTTGTTATTTTTCATCCACTCCAGGGTGCGCTTGCACCAGCCGCACGTGGAGAGGGCGTAGAGTTTTACCTTCTCATCCATTTTGTTCACCCCTTTGCTAAAAAAGCCAAAATCCTCTTGAATTTTGATGCGATTGCGCTCCCGCAGGATTTTTCATATATTTTCTCTGTTCACTATATCGAAGACTTTTCTTGAGTATGTACATCCATTCAAACATATTCAACTTTTAATTTTTACTTCCGGGAACGACCTCGGTGTAAAAACAGGGCAAGATATCATTCGTCTTAAAAAATCAAAAAAAGGAGTAATCCACAATGCTCAAACCAGGCGAAAAAGGAGCGATTTTACAGAGGGATAAGGAAACTTATGCCGTCGCGCCGCATATACCGTGCGGGGTGGTGACGCCACAGTTGCTGCGCAAACTGGCGGACGTGGCGGAAAAGTACAACGCCCAGGCGATAAAAATCACAGGCGCCACCCGCATAGCAATTGTCGGGCTGCGCGAGGAGGACATCGACAGGGTGTGGGAGGAGCTGGGCATGAGTCCCGGCGCGGCGGTCGGGTTGTGCGTCCGGAGCATCAGGGCCTGCCCGGGGAATACTTATTGCCGGCTGGGGCAGGGAGACGCCCTGGGCATGGGTATGAAGCTTGACGAGATTTACCACGGCATGGAGTTGCCGAATAAGCTGAAAATATCGGTTTCCGGCTGCAACCTCAACTGCGCGGAATCGTGGGTGAGGGACATCGGAGCGGTGGCCAGAAAGGAAGGCTGGGAAATACTGGTCGGCGGAAACGTCGGAGCAAATCCCCGCATCGGAAAGAAAATCGCCTCGGGTCTGGACTATGACGAAGCGATAGACGCCGTGGCTAAAATTATAGATTTTTACAAAAACAACGCAAAAAAGGGAGAGCGAATGGGGAAAACCGTCGAAAGGATGGGAACCGAACCTTTCCAAAAGGCGGTTTCGGGATAAAAAAATTCCATCCCCACCCTTTTAAACTCCCTGAAGAATGCACATCTTGGACTTTGGAGGTTTTGAACATGGCAACAAAACTGGTGATTGTAGGCGGGGTCGCCGGAGGCGCTACGGCGGCCACCCGGGCGCGCAGAATTGACGAACACGCGGAAATAGTGCTCTTCGAGCGGGGAGAACATATATCCTTCGCCAACTGCGGCCTGCCATATTATATCGGCGGTGTCATCAAGGAACGGGACGATTTGCTGGTGGCGACCCCGGAACTGTTGAAGAATCGCTACAATGTCGACGTCCGAAATCTGACCGAAGTGACCGAGTTGAACAGGGCTGAAAAGAAGATAAAGGCCCGAAACTTATCCACCGGCAAGGAGTATTGGGAAAGCTACGATAAACTGATACTCAGCCCCGGCGCCGAGCCTATAAAACCGCCGCTGGAAGGCGTGGACTCGGAAAACGTCTTCACCCTGAGAAATATCCCGGACACTGACAGGATTAAAGCTTACGTGGACGAAAAGAACCCGAAATCCGTCGTAGTAGTCGGCGGCGGGTTCATAGGGCTGGAGATGACAGAAAACCTGGCGGAGCGCGGAGTCAATGTATCCATCGTTGAAATGCTGGACCAGGTCATGGCCCCACTCGATTACGAAATGGCCTCCATAGTGCAGGCTCACCTGCGTGAAAAGGGCGTGAATTTGTATCTGAACAACGGCGTGAAATCCATCCATAAAAAAGACAATCGCTCGCTGGTGCAAACCGCCGACGGGACCGAAATAGAGTGCGATATGGTCGTGCTGTCCGTCGGCATAAAGCCGGAAAACAAGCTGGCCCGGGACGCGGGGCTGGAGACAGGCGAACGCGGGGGCATCAAGGCCGACTCCACTATGCTTACCTCCGACCCGGACATATACGCCATCGGCGACGCCGTGGAAATCCGGGACTACGTCACCGGCAGGCCCGTCATGACCCCGCTGGCGGGGCCGGCCAACAAGCAGGGACGCATCGCAGCCGACAACGCCCTTGGGAGAAGTTCCGTATTCCGGGGCACCCTGGGTACGAACGTGGTTAAGGTTTTCGACTTGGAAGTGGCCGGCACCGGCTGCAACGAAAAAACACTTACCGAGCGCGGCATACCCTACATGGTCTCCTATACTCACTCCAACCAGCATGCGGGCTACTATCCGGGAGCGGAGATGATGTCCATCAAGCTCCTGTTTTCGCCCAGCGACGGCAGGCTCCTGGGAGCACAGGTGGTCGGCAAGGAAGGGGTGGACAAGCGCATTGACGTGCTGGCCACCGCCATCCACGGAAAGCTGACGGTGTTCGACCTGGAAGAGCTCGAACTCGCCTACTCCCCGCCTTACGGCTCGGCTAAGGACGCAGTCAACATCGCCGGGTTCGTGGCGGCCAACTTAATTAAAAACGACGTTAAGAACATGAATTGGGGCCGGCTGGCCGACTTGGGCGACGAGTACGTCATTCTGGATTTACGCAACCGGGAGGAGCTGGACGAACTCGGCGCCATAGAAGGCTCGGTGCATATCCCGATAAACGAGCTGCGCGGCAGGCTTTCGGAGCTGGACAAGAGCAAAACCTACGTGCCGTTCTGCGCCATCGGCCTGA
The DNA here is from genome assembly GCA_964459325.1 of uncultured bacterium. GTDB lineage: Bacteria > RBG-13-61-14 > RBG-13-61-14 > CAYWKU01 > CAYWKU01 > CAYWKU01. The sequence continues at coordinate 90,050 of CAYWKU010000009.1, forward strand.
GGGGATACCTCGGTTACAGGATACTGGTGCAGAACGGGTTCAACGCCCTCAACCTGGCGGGCGGATACAAAACATACCTGGGCGCTCGCGGAAAGATTATGCGGGAATCCGAAAAGGCCGCGGCATGGAGGGGCAAGGATTGAAAAGTGTCTGTTAAAACATAAAATACTAGTGTTGTGTCCCGGAAATAGTCTCACTAATTGTTTGCCCGACCCTTCGAGGAGGCTGGACGCTCTTTAGAGCGTCCAGCCTCCTCAGGGAATCGGGCTCAATGTTTGCAGGAATATTTCCGGAACATGGATATTGGAATTTCTTTCATGTTCTGCCTTTATCCTACTTTATCCGCTTTCCCCACGGGCCGTCGTACTTGTAAATTCCCTCCCCGGTTTTACGGCCCAGGTGACCCGCTTCGAGCTTTTTCTTTATTTCCTCCGGCGGGTCGAGACCGATGGTTTTGAATATGCCCGCTACCACGTCCAGGCCGGCATTGTCCAGTATCTCGAACGGCCCGGCGGTCCACCCGTAACCCAACCTCATACCGGTGTCGATGTCCTCCGGTGTACCTATACCTTCCACATAACATCGCATGGCTTCGAAGACGGCGGCGTTGAATATCCGGTTGACCAGGAATCCGGGGCTTTCCTTGCGCACCACTATGGGCGTCTTCCCTACCTTTCCGGCAAACCATTTCGCCGCCTCGAGCGTTTCATCCGAAGTTTCCGGCGCCAGCACCAGCTCCAGCAGCTCCATCAACGGCGCCGGCCCGAAAAAGTGCATCCCTATGAAGCGGGCGGGTTTTTTAATCTTTGCCGCCAGATTCGCCATAGGTATGCTGGAGGTATTGGATGCGACAATGGCATCGTCCTTTATAATCGAGTTGAGCGCCCCGAAAAGCTCGCCCTTAACGCCTTCGTCCTCGTAAACGGCCTCGATTATCACGTCCGCATCCCCGGCTTCTTCAAGTGAACCGGCTTTTTGGAGCCTCCCCATGACGTCTTCCGGAGACTCGGTCAACTTCCCCTTTCCTTTCAGCTTTTCCAGCGACCAGCGGATGTTGTCCATGGTTTTCGCCGCGACGTTTTCGTCGGCGTCGTAAACCTTCACTCCAAAGCCGCCGGCGGCACTCACCTGAGCGATGCCGCTTCCCATGAACCCGGCTCCCGCCACCATTACCTTCTTCAAGTCGTACTCGCTCATAAAGCCCCCCTCACTTGAACTCCAGCTCGCCGGTCTCGACTACCTGCAGAGCGTACTTGGTAAGTATTTTCACCGCCGGCAGCATCATGGCGAACCGCTCGTCTTTGGTGTATCCCTTCGCGTAACGGAAGTATATCTGCTGAGCTATAACCGACAGCTTGAACAGCGCGAAGGCGAAGTAGAAGTTTATATTCGACACGTCGCGGCCGGTTTTTTCGGCGTATTTATCTACCACCTGCTTCCGGGAGTATGCGCCCTCCAGGTTGGTGGCCACCGTGCGGGCCAGTTGCAAATCCCCGGGGTCGTCGCGCTGAACCCAATAGCTTAGAGTTACCCCCAGGTCGAGCAACGGGTCGCCGATAGTGCTCATCTCCCAGTCCAGCACGCCTATGATGCGGGTTATGTCGTTCGGGTCAAGGACGAAATTATCGAACTTGTAATCATTATGGATAAGCGTCGGCGGGGGCGATTCGGGCACGTTCTTCTTGCACCACTTTACTACCGGCTCCACCTGCGGTATCTCGTCGGTTTTCGCCCGCTCGTAGCGGTCGGCCCACCCGTCCACCTGCCGCCGGAGAAATCCTTTGGGCTTGCCTATTTCGGACAGGCTGATTGCCTCGTAATCCACCCCGTGAATGGCCACCAGGTTGTCCACCAGCGATTCGCACAGCTTTGCCGCGGTCGGCGGGTCTATGCTCAGTCCTTCCGGCGGGTCTTTCCGGAGTATGATGCCCTTCTTACGCTCCATGACGTAAAATGGAGCGCCCATGACCGATTCGTCTTCGCAATAGGCCATCGGCTTGGGCGCGGGGGAATAGACGGTGCTCAGCTTGGACAGAATCCTGTACTCGCGGCTCATGTCGTGCCCGGCCCTGATGTTTTCCGCGCCGAAAGGAGGCCTTCGCAGCACCAGCTCGGAATCGCCCACCCGCAGAAGGTATGTGAGGTTCGAGTGGCCGCTGGGGAACTGTTCGATAACCAGTTTCCCCTCCAGGCCGGGTATGTTTTCCTTCAGGTAGGCTTCGATTTTCTTTTCGTCCGGCTCTTCCCCCTGACGGGGAGGTCGCGTGGGGTCTATGAAGGACATTGTAATCGCTCCTTTATCTTGGCGATATAGCCGCCAGAACGAAATTAACGGTGAAATCGGCGTAATTCTGCACGGAAACGTTTTTCCGTTTATACTTCCATCGCTTAAGGTACCAGTCCTGGAGCATGGCCTTGATTGCGGCGGCTACGAGGTCGACGTGAATATCGCCGAACTCGCCCTTTCGCATGCCTTCGTCCAGTGTCTCGCGGAATATGGACTCGGTGGCCAGCTCCGCCTGCATGGCTTCCCTTTTTTCATCCTCCGGCAGGCTGCCGGCTTCCATGTAAGAGAAGTAAAACCACGCCCGCAATAACTCGCTCAGGTAAAGGTGCGTCCGTATGGCCATGCTGAGCTTTTCGGTCGGACCGCGGGCTTTTTCCATCTGGTCATTCATTATTTTGCGTGCGTAGATTATGCCCTGTTTCTGGACAATGGAGCGCAACTCCTCCTTGCCGGAGAAGTACGAATAAAGCGCGCCCATGCTCAGACCCGACCGGCGGCTCAAATCCCTGAGCGTCATCTTGTTGAAGCCCTTCTCCCTGCTCAGGGACAAGACGGCCTCGAAGATTTTCCTCATGTTTCTGACCGCGACCTTTTCCTTTTTTACGGCAATCCTGTCGCGGTTTTCGCGGTATATCTCGCGGCAGAGGGTATCCACCATGGGCGCCCATTGGCGCTCGAAATCGCTGTATTGAAGAACACATTCACCGGTCGGCATGGAACTTATCCGCTTCTATTCTTCCGGCAGCGGGTAATCGCGCAGGATACGCTTCGCCACCACCACCTTGTGCACCTCATCCGGGCCGTCGTAAATCCGTGATGCGCGTTCCATTCTGAAGAAGGTGGACAGGACGGTGTCGTCGCTGACACCCAGTCCCCCGTGCACCTGTATGGCGCGGTCGAGGATATTTTGCATGATGGGTGCCACGTAGAACTTAATCAGTGATACTTCCTCCCGGGCGGCGTAAAGCCCCTCGGTCTCTATCTTCCACGCGGCGTGCAGTATCATCAGCCTGGCGGCCTGCATTTCAGCCCGGCTGGTGGCTATCCAGTCGTGAACTATCTGCTTTTCGGCGAGGTACTTATCCCCTCCCACCTTTCTTTCGCTGGCGCGTTTGCACATCATCTCGAAGGCCCGGGCGCAAACTCCCATCCATCTCATGCAGTGATGGATGCGCCCCGGCCCGAGCCGCTCCTGGGCGATAATAAAGCCCTGCCCTTCTCCCCCGAGCAGGTTTTCCTCCGGCACCCGGCAATCCCGGTACATGATTTCCGCGTGGCTGGCGTAATCGTCCCCCGCGTGGCCCATTACCGATATGTTCCTTATCCAGTTGAACCCGGGATTGTCGGTGGGCACGATAACCATGCTGGCGCGCTGATAAGGGTTCGCATCGGGGTTGGTGATGGCCATCACTATTGCGAAGGTCGAGCCCTGGGCGCTGGAGGTGAACCACTTGTGCCCGTTGATTACCCACTCGTTACCTTCCTTCACGGCGGTGGTATTGAGTTGTATGGGGTTGGAGCCGGCCAGCTCCGGCTCGCTCATGGAGAAGCAGCTTCGTATTTCGCCGTTGGCCAGAGGTATGAGATACTTTTCCCGCTGTTCGGGCGTGGCGTACTTTTCAAGTATCTCGATATTTCCGGCATCCGGCGCCTGACACCCGAAAATGATATGTCCCAGCGGGCTTCGGCCCAGTTCCTCGGAAACGAGAGCGTGCTCCATGAGGGAAAGCTCCATGCCGCCGAGTTCCTTGGGAAGCTGAGGCGCCCATAGCTCCATGTCCTTTACCATCTGCCGCTTTTTGTTAATCTCCGGCCACATATCCCCGAACTTCTTGAACGCGAAGTGCGGCTCCAGGGGATAGACCTCCTTTTCCATGAATTCCCTAATCATCTCGAGGACAACCTTCATCTTTTCCGATACGGAAAAATCCATAACCTTCCTCCTACCTGTACGTTATAAGCGTATCCTCCCGGATGTGGGGGAGCATGTTAAAGCCGGTCAGCGTGAACCGGCCGGGTTTGAATTTGAACTCGGTGATGCTCGAATTTTTCACTACCCAGTTGAGCCCGAGCGTTTTCTGCGGCGAAAGCGCCAGGGCGTATTGAACGGCCACGCTTATCGGCCCGCCCGATGTAAATACGGCAACCGTTTTGCTCTCGCCGAAAGTCTCGACAATTTTCGATATTCCGTTCACCACGCGTTCGTTAAATGACTTCCACGACTCCAACTCCTCCACCTCCGTAGTGCCTTCAATGTAGTGATTCATTACAATCTCGAAGATTTCCTGGAAGGTTTTCCGGCCGGTGGAGCTGTCGAGCCTCAAGTCTGAAGCGTTTTTGAGTATCTCCTTCAACCGGCCATCGGTCTCCTGTAATTTGGGGAAGAGATAAGTCATTATTCCCCGCGCGTCGTACTCGTTGAAATTTTCGATAACATCCGATTGAGGGAAATCCAGCTCGAATTCATAAAATACCCGCGCCACCTCCTCGAGGGTTTCCTTCTGCCTCTCTTGAGCTCCCGTGTAAACCTTGTCGAAGAGGTAATTCCGCCTTACAAAGTACTCGCCCAAGTGGCGGGATTGTTCCACGCCCGTCTCCGAGAGCTTGTCATAGTCGCCGGCGCCGAAGCTGGCCTGTCCGTGGCGAATCATTAAAAGGGTGCTCATCGGTTTTATACCCCGGTTTCAAACAGATTCAGGAAACTTACGAACTTCAACTTGCTGCCCTTGATTTTAATCTTTCCGGTTCCGAAGGCTTTCGCGGGGGACAACAGCCCCAGCGCCAGCTTGCGGTAGGTGTCGGCGTCGGAAGTAAACACCGCCACCGGCTCGGGCGTCCCCGGCAGCGGCTCACCCTCAACTACCTCGGCCACGCCTTTGCGTACAGTGACCACGAACCTCTTATCCTCGTCGGGAAAAACGAACTGAACCGAGCGGTGCATATCCCGGGCTTTTTCCACGTCCAGGCGGGTTGCCATTATGGAAAAGATTTTCTCCAGTGGCACGGCGGTGGCCACCTCTTCGGTCATCTGAGGCTCTGGCATCTTTTCGGGCGGGTTGACAAGCTCGATGGCTGATTGCAAGAGATACCCGCGTCCGTTTGTGTTATACACCCCTTCGGCTATCTGTTGATACCCTTCCGCAAGTTTGCGGTCAAGCTTACCCTGCATTTTATCCGAGTCCAGCCCGCTTTTATCGAGCTTGGTAAGCAAATGAACCGCCCATTTCGGGTCATCGGAGGCCAGGGCGTCCTCCGCCATCTGCATTACCTTCTCAGGGCCGCCCAACAGGGTCACTTCCCGCAGGGCGATTTCGTTGTGGTCCATGGGGTATAGCTTTTCCGGGCTGCCGTCGAACCAGCCGAGGGCGTTGGAGTAGATGGCTTTTGCAGACCAGTCCACCTGCCCGTACATTTGCCTCAGGTAACGCTTTTCGGCCAAGTGAGGCGGAAGCTCGACGGTTTCGGATATGGTTTCGATGTCCTTGCCGGCGTTGGCGGCCCTGACCACCTCGTCGCGCACCCACTGAATGGCGTCCCGATAATCTGTAAGTGCCTGTTGGATTTCATCTTTCCCGCGAATGGGAATCGTGTGAGTAGGCACCAACCTTTCCGGCTGCAGCCTTCTCATCTTATCCAGACTCTCTATCCACTTATCCACCGGACGGGGGCTGGTGCCCCGGATAGTGTAGAGGTTGGGGAAAGTCCAGTAGAAATCGTCGGCGGCTATGAGGGTATCTTCCTCCGGAAGCCATACCACTATCTCGTCGTGGGTTTCTCCGTAAGCCTCAATCAACTCGATTTTCACCCCGCCTATATCGAGTTTTTTCGACTCCGAGAAGGTATGCGTCGGCATCCGCACCCCGTTTTTCAGCGCCGCCTCGAAATCCATCCTCCGACCCAGGGCAGAGCACGGCAAAAGGTCAATCGGCACGTCCTTGCCGAATTGCCTGAAGGCTCTGCGCTTTTCGGTGTCCATGAACATCCCGTACTGCTTCAGAAAGTGGTCGACGAAAGCCTCGTTGGCCCATATTTCGGTTCCCTCTTCCACAAACGCGGAAGCTCCTCCGATGTGGTCTATATGACTGTGGGTATAAATGATGGTATTTACCGGCCCCTGCGGGGCTTCTTCCGCAAAGGCCTTCTGTATTTCCTTCGCCCGCGCGGGGCTCATGGCCGTGTCCACGATTACGTTGCCGTCATCGGTGTGGATAAGCACCACGTTGGCCAGGTCGTAGCCGATTGCCACCCATACCCGGTCGGTAATCTTCTCCACCCGTGGCTTGCCCACGTAGTCCCGGCACTGCTCTTCGAGCACCTCGGGGCTTGTGAGTTTAACTTTTTCCATTTCAGGCGTTTTCTTTGCGCATCCCCAAATCGCTATGGATGCCAAAAACGCCCAGGCAAAGGCCGCACCGACAATCAAGCTATTTCTTTTCATGAAACACCCCTTACTTCTGGATTTTTGATTTGAAAGACAAACTGTATAACAACCTCAAGCTCCGGGAAGTTTAGCACCCTCGTGGGGGGAAGTCAATAAAAAACGAGCAAATGTTCGCTTTTTGGGGCAGGTATGATACCATCCTGAACATCCGATGAAGATACTGGTGTGCATAAAGCAGGTGCCGGACACCGAGAGCGATTTTAAAATCGTACCGGAGGGCACAGGTTATGAAGAAGATAACCTCGTCTTTCGCGCTAACCGCTACGACGAATACGCCCTTGAGGAAGCCGTCCGGATACGTGAAAGGTTCGAGGATACCGAAATAACCGCCCTGACCGTGGGACCTGCCCGCGCGGACGCCGCGGTGCGGCGGGGGTTGGAGTTCGGCGCTGAAACCGGAGTTCACATTCTTTCACCGGAAAAAAGGCGGCTCGATGCGCTGGAGACGGCACACCTGATTGCCGCATACGCAAGTGAAAAAGGCTTCGACCTGGCGCTGTTGGGGGTAATGTCCGAGGATGCCCAGCGCAGCCAGACCGGCCCCATGACCGCCGCCATGTTGGGCCTGCCTTATACCACCGCCGTAATTTCGGAGGAAATTTCCCCCGACCGCAAAAGAGTAACTTGCAGGCGGGAACTGGAGGGCGGTGTAAGGGCCGATATCGAGCTGCCTCTGCCCGCATTACTGACCGTTCAGTCAGGCATCAACACTCCGCGCTATCCGACGCTTACCAACAAGCTCCGGGCAAAAAAGCAGGAAATAGAGAAAATCGACCCGGAGAGCTTTTTACCTCCGCCCAAAAACGAGAATGTGGCGCGAGTTTATCTGCCACCCCCTGCCCGGGAAGGTGTATTTTTGGAAGGAAGCATGGAAGAGAAGGCAGAGAAGTTGGTCAAAATCATACGGGAGAAAACTTCACTTTTATGAAACCGGAAAGCCGGAAATACGTCCTGGCGGTGGCGGAACATTCCGGAGGTTGTATAGACCGGGTGACGTGGGAGGTTATCGAGTTTGCCCGCCGGGTGGCTTCCTTTGCCGATTGCAGTCTTGCCGCAGTAGTGCTGAGCGAGAAGCCGGGAAAGCTTGCCGAAGAAATCGCCTTGGCCGCCGGTTGCGAGGTAATTTCGGCTCAAGTCGAAGATTCGGGCGATTACAACTCCGACGTCTACCGCAAGGTGCTGAAAGAGCTTGCCGAGGAATTTACTCCGGGCTTCATCGTCGCGGGTCACACAAGTACCGGCTGGGATTTTGCGCCGGCGCTGGCGATGGACATGAAAGCTTCCTGCATAACCGGAGTGAGCGAATTCAACCCGGAAGAGGAGCCGGTTTTTACCCGGGCGATATGCGGCGGGAAGGTATACGAGGACATCAAGCCGGCGAGGGGAGAGGTGACAATCGTCACGGTGACGCCCGGGGCTCAATCGCCCCCCGGCTGGTCGCCAGAAGAACCGGGGAGCGTGGTTTCCCGTGAGTTCGAGCCGCCCGAAAGCGCCGTTAAAAACATCGGCCGAACGGAAGCGGACAAGGGGTCGGCGAACCTGGAAGAGGCCGAAGCCATAGTGGCTGTGGGGCGCGGTGTGGGCGACCCTGACCGGATGGACCCGGCCCGGGAGCTGGCGTCGCTTTTCAACAGGGGCGCGATTGCGGCCTCGAGGCCTGTCTGCGACGCGGGATTGCTGCCGCTGGAGCACCAGGTGGGCATGACCGGCCGGACGGTATCGCCCAAGCTTTACATAGCCGCCGGGATTTCGGGCGCGGTTCAACATATCATGGGTATGAAGAATTCGAGTCTCATCGTTTCCATAAATACGGATAAAAATGCCCCCTTTTGCCGGGCGGCGCATTACTGTATTACCGAGGATATTCACCGCTTTATCCCCGCGCTTATCGAAAAAATCCGCGAGCTGGGGTGAAATTCGTAAACACGGCGCATTGCATATGAGAATGCGCGACAGGAGTGCCTCGCCCTGACGGGCAGGCTCCGTAAGGCTCCAGCCGGGGGTCGCGCCTACCATTTGATACAGACGGGGCACTCAAAGGATTGACAACTACTTGCTATTCGAGTAAATTGTTAACCGTTTCATCTTTTTCAGTTTTATCTGAATGTCCCGGATTTTAATGGTATCGAACCGTTTAAACTTTCAAGTTTTTCTAGGAGGATTATCGCAGTGGCAAAAAGTAACTTGCCCAAATGGGCGCGCAAGACGCTCCTGTCCCTGATAGAAGTGGTCATGCCCCGTAGCGAGGACTTTCATCCCGACCTTACCGACTACATACTCGATTACGTCGACGGATACCTCAAATATTTTCCGGTGCATCTGAAGTGGGGCACTATACTGGGCATGCTTCTCCTCGAGAGGGGCGCCCTTATTTTCAAAGGAAAACTGAAGAGCTTCAGCAAGATGAGTCTTCCCGAGAGGGAAGAGTACGTCAAAAGCTGGATAAACTCCCGCTGGCAGATTCGCCGGGAGCTTATCAAGGGTATAAAGGGCCTGGTTATGGTTGCCTATTATTCCCACCCGACGGTGCTCGAACACATAGGCTACGACCTGCAAGCTCACATACGCCAAGTAACGGCGAAGGAGATGTAAACATGGCCGGCAAAATAATGCAGGGCTCCGATATACAAAAGGGCTTCAAGGAAGAGGCGGACGTAGTGGTGATAGGCTCGGGCGCCGGCGGAGCGTGCTCAGCATCCGAGTTGGCCGAAGGCGGCCTCGACGTGGTGGTGCTGGAAGAAGGCGGTTACTACACCAGCAAGGACTTCAACCAGGACCCGGCCACTATGACCGGGCGGCTTTATCGTGACGCCGGGGCGACAATCATCATGGGCAAGCCGAACATCGTGTTCAGCGAGGGCCGTTGCGTCGGGGGAAGCACTGTTATCAACGGCGGAATGTGCTGGCGCACTCCCGAAAAAATACTCAAAAAATGGCAGTGGGAATACGGCCTGCAGGATTTAACTCCCGAAAAAATGGAGCCGTACTTTGAAAAAGTCGAAGAGAGAATAAGCGTAGCGCCCCAACACCCGGACACCATAAGCCCCGGAGAGAACATGTTTTTCAACGCAGCCCGCGAACTGGGATACTTTGTGTCCCCCAACCGCCGCAACCAGAAGAATTGCTGCGGCAGCAACATCTGCATCTTCGGCTGCCCCGACGACAGGAAACAATCCACGCTGATAAGCTACATCCCCCGGGCGGTATCCAACGGGGCCCGCGTATATTCCGATTGCAAGGTGACTAAAATAATGACCAAAAACGGCCGGGCAACGGGGGTTGCCGGTAAGGTTACAGACAGGGAAACCGGCAGGAAGTTATCGAAATTCAAGGTAAAAGCGAAAGCGGTGGTGCTCGCGGGAGGAGCCCTTCAGACCCCGGTTCTGCTTTTGCGAAACAAGCTGGCCAACTCCTCCGGCATGGTAGGGCGGAACTTCCTTTGCCATCCCAACGCCAAGGCGATAGGTTTGTTCGAGGAGCCGGTTTATTACTGGAAAGGCGTACACCAGGGCCACCAGGTGCACGAGTTCCTCGACGAAGGGATGATTGTGACTATGAGCGGGGTTCATCCGGCGCTGGTGGCCATGAGCTTTCCTCAATACGGGGAAGCCAGTCTCAAGCTGATGGAAAAATTCAACCACATGATAATCGGCGGAACCCTGGTGGACGATACCACCAGCGGCAGGGTCAAGCCCGGGCCCTTCGGCAGTACCCTCATGTATTACACAATCGATGAGATGGAAAGACAGAGGCTAATCAGGGGGGTGACGATTGCAAGTGAAATAATGTTCACCGCCGGGGCAAAGAGCGTCGTATTGCCGTTCAGAAATCTCGAGCAAATACACGGCATTGACGAAATTCCGAGAATCTATGAAAATTACATACCCGGGGAAGACATTGAGTTGCTTACGGTGCATGCCATGGGTACAACCAGGATGGGAGCCGACCCGAAAAAGAACGTAACCGGGCCTTGGGGCGAGACTCACGACGTGACGAACCTGTTTATTGCAGACGCGGGAGTTATCCCGACATCGCTGGGGGTCAATCCGCAGGAGACAATCATGGCGCTGGCCACTCGCACTTGCCAACATATCCTGGAGAATAAGAGCAAGTACTTAAGCGCCTGAGCTGCGGAAAAAATCGACATGGGAATCAGCCTGCTGCAACTGCCCGATATCGACATCAGAAAGGGCACCCTGGAAGAGACTCCGCTGAGCTTCCTGATGGGGGCGGCCAAAATATGGAAGGTCACCGGGGTGCTCACGGTGGAGAGAAACAAAGCTCACAAGGAGGTTTTCTTTCTCGAAGGCCTGCCCGTTTATTGCAGGTCCGAACTGTCGGGCGAGTCCCTGAGGCAGGTAATGCTCAAAGCCGGTCAAATCGAGCAGGAAAGCCTGGACAAGGTTGAAGCTTTCATGGAGAAGGAGAACGTGGAAGAAGACCGCGCCCTTCTCGAGCTGGGTATACTTGACGAAAGCTCCCGCTACTTCCACCTGCAGGAGCAGTCCCGGAAGAGGCTGCTGACCTTATTCGGGTCGGCGCAGGGATGTTACATATTCGAGTTCACCGAGGATTTTCTGGACCGGGTGGAGCTTTTCGACATTGACCCGCTTCACCTGATATGCGAAGGCACTTCAACCTACCACGTTCTCGATGCTCCCAGCCTTTTGCAGGAGGCGGCCGCCGAAACCGTGGAGACGACGGATATTATGGAGGAGACGGTTTCGTTTGTACAGCGTTATTTTCCGGAAGCGCGATTGGAGTCCATTCCGCAGGGAGAAACCTCTCTGGGTCAATTATTGGGGGAGCTGCACCCCGATATTTCCAAGTCCATGGAGCTGGTTTTCATCCTTCTAGTGTCGGGGGCCATAGTCATAAACGGTAAAATGCCCGGCGAAAACAACCCGCCCACCGAGGCTGAAAAAAAGGAAGAAGCGATAGAGGAGGCATCGGAAGAAACCGCCGAAGAAGCCAATCCGGCCAATCCGTGGGAGGGGAAAGTGGAGGCGCCGAGCCTGGAGGATGAAGATATACTCGATACCGAAACCGAAGCTTCGGAAGGGGCGGAGCGACCTCCCGAGACCGAATCGGTAAAATCCGCCAACACCTCCCCGAAAGCCAAAAAACCACCCAAGCCCCCACCCGAGCCTCCCTGGAAAAAGAAAAGGAAAAAAATCGAAAAACAACCCACCCGTTTTAAGGTTACTTACGGCTCGAAACGCACCTCAACGGCAAGAAAGCCTGAAAAAACCGAAAAGCCCCGAACATATGCGGAAGCCGCTCCCAAGGACCCGCAGCTCGAGGAGCGTTTCAGAAAGATGCTCGAAGTCATACGCAGGGGCGACCCGTTCGAGATACTGGACGTAACCCCGGAGGCATCGACCTCTGAAGTGAAGAAGGCTTACTTCTACCGGCACTCTCAGTTCAATCCCGACAAGAGCCACTCGATGAGCCCCGGGGCCAAAAAGACCGTGGATGAGGTGGAAAAAGGTTTGCGCAACGCTTACGATACCCTTCTCGACCCGAACAAGAGATTCGATTACGAAATGGGACTGTTCGCGGATGAGAGGAAAAAGGCTTGGAGCCTACAACTCATGAAACAACTTGCCGAAAAGCAGTGGATGCGCGGGAAATGGTACCTGTCGCAGCGCAAGCCGGAGCTGGCTCTCAAGTTTTTCGACACCGCCGCGAACCTGGACACCGAGCAGGCGCCTTATTACGCCTTTCTCGGTTGGACACAATACGCCTCCCGGAGTAACGATGCGGGGGCAAGCAAATCCTATATAAAAACCGCCCTCGGCATTAATCCCCGTTACGCGGAAGCCTACCTTTTCATGGGTTGGATAACCAAGGACCAGGGCCACGAAAAAGACGCGCTGGAATGCTTCCAGAAAGCCGTCGAATACGACCCGAAGAATGTCTTTGCGCAGCAGGAGCTTGAAAAATTGGGCGGCGTCAAAAAATCCGAATCAAAGGGATTTTTAGACAAACTTCTCAAAAAATAAGCTTAACTTTCGGACTTGAACGCCCGGCAGGTATTCTTGAGGCGGGGGTTGGATATTTGAAGTTGGCGGTGTTCCTCGGGATGAAGCTCCTGCTCGGTCTGCACCGCCTGCCCGCCGTTCAACCCCGCAGCGGAGCCTCCCGAGAAGAGGGTCTGGAGAGTAAATTCGATAAGCTCGAACAGGTGGGTGCACCCGTCGTGGCGCTTTATTCGCCTCCTGACCTCTCGGTTAACCGTGGGATGGAAAATCGGCAGGCCCTTGAGATTTTCTATTTCCCGGGCTGTTTCTTTACATACCGGATAGGGAACCCTGTCCATCTTTACCCCTGTCTCCGAGATGGTGAAATCGGAGCTGTCTATCTCTAGCGCAAGGGTAAGTTCGTGGTACATGTCCGTCAGGCGGCTTACGGTAACCGCGCCCTTTTCATTTGGATAAACGCTGCATTTTAAATCGCGCCGGAAACCTTCCTTCGCGTCCCCGGCGCTTTCAATCAACTTTTCCGCTTTCTTATCCATCTCGTCAATCATTTTCGCCTTTGGCCGACAAATCTCCCAATTCGATTTTTCCACGGTAAAGGCCAATGCGCTTATCGGGCGGAATTATCCGGTCGGAAACCATGAGGTAGTCCGCTTCCCGGAGGAATGTTTCTATGTTACCGGAGTCGGAGTATATTCGGGCCTGTTCGGGGTTTACCGCAATGGTTACGAAACTCGATGTTCCGCGCTTCTGCATCTGTATGGCCCAGACATCGGCGGCATTTTTGAATTTTTCATCCTGAGCCAACTCACCCAGGGCGGCGGAAATGTCGTCAATGTACTTCTTGACCCCGAAGGAATCGCGGTATACCACCAGCGCGAATGTTTTGAAGTAAATGTACGCCTTGTCGATGGGATTGCCGTCTATATCGGAGCCGTCGAGCGCTTCGGTTACCTCCTCCGGCAGCTCAAGGACGACCGGTTCGATGGGTCCGTAATTCCTTTCGCCCACGGGTCGCGCCTCGCTGGGGGCAAGCGCCTGCTCGGCGGCCTTATCCCTTTCGCACCCCGCCAAGGATACAACGAGGCATGAAAGTGCAAGCAGCGCCGTTGTCTTTGCCAGCCAACTGGCTTTTGCCGACTTCAACTTCATCATAATAAAAAATATTGCGCGCCGGGGTGTAAGCCGGGTTCTGTACCCCTTTCGGGGCGGCGACCATGTATCTGGGACGGGGGTTTCCCCCCGCCTCAAGCGGCCTACCCGGAAGCATCGGGCGGGCAACCCTCGATCGCTTCCTTATTCGGCCTCGCTCCGGGCGGGGTTTACCTGGCCGGCCCGGTCGCCCGGACCGCCGGTGAGCTCTTACCTCACCGTTTCACCCTTACCCCTTCCGCGAGGGAAGAGGCGGTCTGCTTTCTGTTGCACTTGCCGTGAGCCGACCCTTACGAGCCGACTCCCCGGGCGTTACCCGGCGCCCTGCCCTGTGGAGCCCGGACTTTCCTCCCTTACGGGCGGTCACCTGCACCCCAACGCGCTTTCTATATCTTATAGACTATCAGTAATCCTCGCCGGTTTCAACAGCCGAACTCATCGCCGAAAGGACGTTCCCCCCACCCTTGTGGGGGTCGGTTTCCACAGCCGAATTGCCCGCTGAAAAACCGCTCCCTACGATTATGGTGCGCTATAACTTCGCGGAATCCCGGTTTTCAATGGCCAAATTGGCCAGCCGGTCGGCCTCCCGGTTGGCCTCCCTTCTTACGTGCACAAACTTGATTTTCCCGAAACCGGAGGCCAGCGAGCCGGCCTTTTCATACAACGGCTTCAACTGCTCGGATTTTACCCGGTAGACGCCGTTCATCTGGTGAATCAACAACTCGGAGTCCGAGCGCACTTCGACTTCCCCGGCGCCAAGTCTGCGGGCCTCCTCCAGCGCCACCACGAGAGCCTCGTACTCGGCAACGTTGTTGGTGGTTTGCCCCAGGTATTTTTTCAACTCCACCGTGTGCCCGGATGAGTCCTGCAACAATGCTCCCGCTCCCGCTTCGCCGGGGTTGCCCCGGCTGGCCCCGTCTATATTGATGATAACGGGTTCTTCTAAATCGAGTTGTCGAGAAGTTTGTTTATCGGGTTCGGAAGGCGCATTGCAGGAAGCTTGAAGTAAAATTTGCTTTAACTTTTCGGGGGTGAGGCCGGGGAAATCTTCCAATAGCTTCTTTACGCTCAACCTTTCGGCCAGCGCGGCCAGAACGTTGCGGGAGTCGTCCCCGCTCATGGGCCGGCGGCCTCCGCAGCTTGTTCCTCTTCGGAAATGTAATAAAGAATACGCTGGCAGGCGGGGCAGGTGATGATGTTGTCCTGTCTCTGTATTTCGTTGAACAACTGCGGAGGAATTTGCATGTAACAGCCGGTACACATCTCGTTCATGGCGCGGCATATCGCCCCCCCGGGGAAGTGGTTCTGAATTCTTTCGTAAAGCGCCAAGGCCCCGGGTTCGACGTTTTCCACCAGCTCTTTGCGCCTATCGAGTTCGTCATCCAGCTCAGCGGAAATGTTATCCACCTTGATCTCCACCTCCTTGGATATTTCCTCTAAGGAAGATTCCAATTCCTTCTTTTGCTCCTCCATCTGTTCCAGCTTGTTCTGGGTTTCCTCGATGTTTTGCATGGTTTCGAGCAGAGTGGCCTCCATGGCATCTATATCCTTCTTGAGCTTTTCCACTTCCCTCTGGTTGGCGTAGTAAGCGCTGGGGTTGCGCACGTTGGAGCCGGACAACCTTGCCTTTTGCTTTTTCATCTTTTCCTGCTCGATGAAAAGCATCTTCTCGTTCTCGTCTTTTTCTTTGTTAAGGTTATCCAATTGAGAGCGGAGGGTTTCAATTTGACCTGTTTTTTCGTGGACTTGTTCGTTTATATCTTCTTTTTGGCGGGGAATTTCTTCCAACTGCTTTCTCAGGTCGCGAATTGTTACATCAAGCTCCTGGATTGACTGAAGTTGCTTAATAGTTTCGTTCAACGAATAATACCTCCTCCTTACCCGCCGGTTTACGGCAAGGGCCTTTTATTATTTAGATTGAAAATGGGCCCACCAGGATTCGAACCTGGGACCTGCCGGTTATGAGCCGGAGGCTCTACCACTGAGCTATGGGCCCGTTTCGCTACTCATCATTCGGCTTCCACAAACCCTTTAAGCTTTATGGCGCGCGAAGGTTGCCTCAGCTTGTTGATGGCCCTGGTTTCTATTTGCCTGACCCTTTCTCTTGAAACTTTAAACACCTTTCCGACTTCTTCAAGGGTGTATACGTTCTTCTGGCCGATGCCGTAGCGCATTTTAAGAACCGTCTCTTCTCTCGGGGAGAGTGTTGCCAATATCTTCCGCGTCTGGTCGTTCAGGCTACTGTTTATCGCGATATCGCTGGGTGATGAGAAGCTTTCGTCCGGCAGAAAGTCGGCCAGCACATTATCCTCTTCTCTCCCCACCGGACTTTCCAATGATATAGGTTCCGGCGCCATACGCAAGAGGCCCACCACTTTTTGCACGGATATATTGCTTGATTGGGCTATTTCCTCGGGCGTCGGCTCCCTTCCCAGTTGTTGAAGAAGTTTTCTGCTGAACCGGTATATTTTACCCAGAATTTCGCTCATGTGCACGGGGATGCGTATGGTGCGTCCCTGGTCGGCTATGGCGCGGTTAATCGACTGCCGTATCCACCACGTGGCGTAAGTTCCGAACTTGTAACCCCGCCGGTACTCGTATTTTTCAACCGCTTTCATCAGGCCCAGGTTTCCTTCCTGTATCAAATCCAACAAGTGCATTCCCTGGCGCTTGTACCGTTTAGCGATGCTCACCACAAGCCTCAGGTTGGCCTTCACCATTTCCTTCCGGGCCGCCACGGCCTGCTGGTTTCCTTCCTCCACCATGGTGGCGGCCCACATGACTCTACCCGCCGCCATACCCAGCTTCTCTTCCCTCCGGCGGAGCCTGCGGCGGGCGTTTTTTCTTATCCGTTTCCGCTCTGATTCGGACATCTTTTCTTCTTCTTCCGGGGAAGGCAAACCCTCGGCCATCGTCCAGGCAAGGTGGTACACCTCCCGGACAAGTTCCATTCGTCGCGCCGGAAGCAGCTTCAAATCGTTCACCAACTCGGCCAGTTTGAGTAGCTCCTTCTGGTTCGGTTCCTTTTCGCCCGCCCCTTTCCTTATGCGGCGGCTTATTTTTTCCAGCGTTGCCGCCACCAGCTTTTCCGTCGGGTAGTCCTCCTCTTCATCCTCGCTTTCGGCAAGAATATGCTTCGATGCAAGCTCGCCGCTTTTCAACTGCCCGGCCCACTTTTCGAAAATTTCCGCCGTGGTGGTAACCGCCATCAGGCCCATGAGCATGGCCTTTTCGCCCTCCTCGATGGCCCGGGCGGTGGCGATTTCCTCCTCCCTCTTCATAAGGGACCGTTCGCCCATCTCCTTTAAGTATATCTGTACCGGGTCGCGATAAAGGGCCTCCTCTTCCTCCTTTTCGGCCGATTTCTCCTTTCGGGGAATTTCGGTTTCCGGCGCCTGTACCAGCCACCTGTACAGCTTCACCTGCTCCGGCCTTTCCACCACCAGCACCCGGCGGCTTATAAGCCGGGCCACCATCTCGTCCAGCTCCTCCGGCGAAACCATCTCCGGCGGAATAAGCTCGTTGAGCTCCGAGAAGGTCAAATATCCCTTCTCCCGGCCCACGTTAAAGAGCCTGTCGAAAAGGGCGTCTTTTTGCTCAACGCTCATTCTCTAAGGGAACCTTCCTTTTCCCGTTGCCCGCCGACGGGGAAAACGCCTTCCGCCTCAAGCGAGCGCTCCAGCTCCAAAAGACGGGATTTTTCCTTCAACAATTCCATCTGTCGCTGTGAGTCGGCGGCGCCGAGCTCTTCCTGCAATCTCCTTTTCATGATGTTGATTTTTTTTCTCCGAATTCTCAAGGCTATCTCTTTGAACTCCGATTCCACGTCCCCCTCTTCCTCATCATCCGAATTCCGCTCCATTTCCAGCCTGCTGTAAGTCGCGTAAAGGTCGGAGGGTAGTTCCTCCATAATTCCCGAGACATTCCCCGCCTTGATAATTTTTCTTCCTACATCTCTCAGTTGTTCGTCCTCGAAATCCTCCACGACCTCCGGGCATTGCCCGAGCATCGAGACCGCTTGCGGGCTGTGCAGGCAAAGCGCCAGGATGTACAGCTCCGAGCCGGGGCGCTGCGGCGCCTTTTGCTTTTCCTCTCCGGCGCCGGCACGAACCTCGCGCCGGGCCGACGATTTTTTGTGCTTCGCCACTTCCTTGCGAATGAGCTCCTCGAAACCAGAGCCCGAGCCGGGCATCATCATCGCCGCCGCTTCCCGAATATAAAGCTCCATCGCCTGCGGGTCGCCCATCTGCGCCAGAAGTTCCGAGACTTCCTTCAAAGCCTCCTGCCGCCCTTCCACCGTTGAGCCGTGAGATTTAACTATCTCCTCGATGGTCGCCTGCAAAAGCGGCGGGGCTTCGTCGAGGAGCCGTTTCATCTCTTCCGGCCCCTTCTCGGCGAGAAAGCTGTCCGGGTCGCCTGAAGGCAATAGCGCCTTGTAGGCCTTCGCGGGGGCGGCGATGATAACCTCCAACGCCCTCCGGGCGGCCCTGGCCCCGGCCTCGTCGGCGTCGAAAAGGGGGTAAATGTTCTTTGTATAGCGCGACAGCAGCCTGACGTGATTGACGGTAAGCGCGGTGCCGCAGGTGGCGACGGCGTTGGTGAAGCCGTGCTTGTGGAGGGCCAAGCAATCGAAGTAGCCCTCGACCACGACAGCCCCGTCCCTGTCCCTGAGCGCTCCCTTGGCGGCGTGAAGGCCGTAGAGCACCTCGCCCTTCCTGTAAACCGGCGTCTCGGGGCTGTTCAGATATTTGGGGCCGTCATCGTCATCCGTAATGACTCTTCCGCCGAAACCGAGCACCCGCCCCTGAACGCTTACGATGGGAAATATTATCCGGCCCCGGAAGCGGTTGTAATAGCCCGTTCCGGAACTGTTTTTCACCGCCAGGCCGGCTTTTTCCAGTAACCCCGCCGAAAAGCCCTTTTTATCCATGTGCTTAATGAGGTCATCCCAACTCTTAGGCGCCCACCCCAGCCGGAAGGCCTTCGAGATGTTAATGTCGTATCCCCTGTCCTGCAGATACCCTCTCGCCTGCTCCCCTTCCTCCGAGCGAAGGAGTTTATCTTCATAAAACCGAGCGGCTTCTTCGAGCGCCGCCGATATATCTTCCTTCTCCTCGCGCCTTTTTTTATCCGAAGGCGAAAGCGGCCTCTCGGGTATCTTGATGCTGTATCGGGCGGCCAGGGTTCGGACGGCCTCCTCGAACGAGAAGCCTTCCATTTCCATCAGGAATGTGAATACATTCCCGCCTTTCTGACACCCGAAGCAATAGAACATTCCCTTTTCGGGGGAGACGCTGAACGAGGGTGTCTTCTCGGCGTGGAAGGGGCACAGTCCCGTCCAGTTGCGCCCCCTTTTGCGCAGACCTACATAATCCCCGATGACGTCAATAACGTCCGCCCGCGCCCTTACTTCTTCAACGATTTCGGGAGGAACGGCCACTCGATTCAGCTCTCCCGCCGGTTCGTTCAGTCTTGCCGGCCTTCTTTTTGCTTTTTGTTCTGTCTACCCTAGTGAAGCCGCTGCATTCTATAACATCGAGTGGTTCCTGTCGGCAAACTTCATCCAGCAAGAGGTTGAGGCCCAGAGTGTCGCTGGCGATATGGCCCGCGATGACCACGTTCACGTGATTTTCTTCGGCTTTCTTTCGATGGTCTTCGGATATGTGCATTCCCACGACCGTACCGATGCCCGCGATGGACAGTTTTTCGTATATCTGAGCGTTACCTTCGGTTCCGCCGGTCATATCCACGTAAATTTTTCCCGCCCGGCGGTTTTCGTCGCCGACGAAAATCTTGGGAGGGCTTCCCCTTTTGGCGGCGGTGAGATATTCGTCGTGTCCGTAAAGCAGCTCCATAACGTCCTTCACCTGTCGCGGCTTTTTGCGGTCAAACATCTCCTGGAGGTAGCTCGCAACGTGGTTGTCCGCCGGGGTATGAATGCACATCAGCGGTATGTCGAGAATCCTTGCGAAATCCACGCTGCGGTAATGATTTCCGGGCGCCACGCGGCGGTCGATTTCGCCTATCCGGGATTTCATCAAATCCTCCGCCACGTTTATGGGCACCCCGTGCCGGAACGCTATTACCGCCTGCATCCCCATAACCTCGGCCAGTCTCGCCAGCGCATGGCCCTCCGGGTGGTGCGATATAACCAGGTCGGGGCCTTTGCCCTGCTTCCGCAGGTGGTCGGCGAGCAAAAGCTCCGGCCCTTCCATGTCTATCCCCAGCATTACGGTCTTAATCTTCGTGTCCGGGTCGCCGTGAAGGATGCGGGTGTCGGAATAGGGATTTTTAAGGCTTTCGGTGTCGAAAAGCTCCTTCTTGCGCCCCTGCAGCTCTTCGTAAACCTTCTTCCTGTCCTTAAGCTCCCTGTCCACCTCGCTTTTGCCGCGAGGGTCAGCGGCCCTGCCAAACTCGATGACCTTCTCATAAAACTTTTTCAGTTTCATTCTTCAGGTTTCTCCATAAGCGGCGGTAAGGTACAAAATCAAAGGGGCTTTTTTAAAAGCCCCTTATTAGTTACGATTTGTCCAACTCGTTCAGCTTTGCCTTGACGACTTCGCTGACTGTTTTTCCGTCGGCCTTTCCGGCCCACTTGGGTTTGAGCGCCTTCATGACCGCGCCCATGTCCTTTGGGCCTTTTGCGCCGACCTCGGCGATGGTTTCCTTCGCCATTTGCTCGATTTCGGCAGCGGAAAGCTGCTTGGGCAGATATTCCTCGAGGACGCGCAGCTCGGCTTCCTCTTTTTCGGCCAGTTCGTTCCTTCCGGCCTCCCTGGCCTGTTCTATACTTTCCCGGTATTTTTTTGCGAGTTTTCCGAGCGCTTCGGACGCTTCGGTATCGTCCAGGCTTTCTTTGCCGGATTCCTTGGCGTGTTTCTGGAGGGTGTCGCGCATCCAACGAATAGCGCCCAGTCGGAGTTTGTCCTGCTCCTTCTGGGCCCTATTCATGTCTTCAACGAGGCGTTCTTCAAGGGAAGCCATCGCTACCTATTGTTCTCCTTGCGCATTTTTTTCAGCATACGCTTCCGCGCGGCCAGAGCTTTGCGCTTGCGCTTGACGCTCGGCTTTTCATAGTACTCGCGCTTGCGTACTTCGGAGAGAACTCCGGCCTTCTCGCACTGTTTTTTGAAACGTTTCAGCGCGTTGTCGAAGGACTCATTCTCCCGGACTTTTACGCCGGGCATATATTATATCCCTCCCTCCTTATTGGGATTCATTACAAACCAATATGATTTAATAATCAGGGGATTTTGTCAACCCTCTCCGATTCCGTAACATCCGGTTATTTCTTATAAACCTCCCCTTCGTCGAAGGTCTTCGGCTCCAGCTCCTCGCCTTCCAGGTTCGAGTAAAAGCATGAGCGATGGCCGGTGTGACAAGCGCCGGGGCCGGCTTGCTCGACCAGCACGAGCAGGCAGTCACCGTCACAATCGGCACGAATTTCCTTTACTTTCTGATTGTGCCCGCTGCTTTCACCCTTCACCCACATTTTGCTCCGGGAGCGGCTCCAGAAGTGAGTGTAGCCGGTCTCTGCGGTACGCTTGAGGGAATCGGCGTTCATGTAAGCTACCATCAGCACGCAGCCGTCCTTTGCGTCCTGGATGACGGCGGGGATAAGTCCTTTCTCATCGAATTTAAGTTTTTCAATCCGTCGGTCAAGTTCCATATTTACCTCTTATGATTCTTCAGGTTGTATTTTCTGCCCTCCAACGATGGTGAAGCAGGCGTTTCCCTTCAATTTCATTCCTTCAAAGGGCGTGTACTTACCCTTGCTTTTGAATTTAGCCGGCTCCACTTCCCATTCGGCGTCCGGGTCGATAACGGTAATATCCGCCGGGCTTCCCCTTCCCAGGGTTCCGGCATCCAGACCCAACGCCCGGGCCGGAGCGAAAGTGAGCTTTCGTATCGCATCGATGAGCGGCAGGGTGCCGTCTTCAACCAGCTTCATCGTCAGGCCGAGCAGGGTTTCAATCCCCGATATGCCCGGCAGGGCCAGGTCGAACTCCACTTCCTTCTCATGGCGGGCGTGAGGAGCGTGATCGGAGACGATGCAGTCGATTGTCCCGTCTGCCAGACCCTCTTTTACGGCCTTTACGTCGGCTTCCGAGCGCAACGGCGGGTTGACTTTAGCCGAAGTGTCGAACCCCCTGACCGCCTGCTGCGTAAGTATGAAGTAATGGGGGCAGGTTTCGGCGGTAACGGGAAGCAGTTGCTTCTTGGCCCACCTTATAAGTTCCACGCTCCCGGCGGCGCTGACGTGAGCGAAATGCACCGGCGCGCCGGTCAGCTTGGCCAGTATAATGTCCCGGGCGATAATGGCCTCCTCGGCGGCCGCCGGGACGCCTTCCAGGCCGAGCTGAGTGCTCACCTTCCCCTCGTTCATTACCCCGCCGTGAGACAGGTTGGAGTCTTCAGCGTGGACTATAACCGCCTTGTCCAACCCACCCGCGTATTCGAGGGCGCGTCGCATAAGCTCGGCGTTCATAACCGGATTTCCGTCGTCGCTGAACCCGATGCAACCGGCTTCCGCCAGTTCCGCCATTTCGGCAAGCTCGGCGCCCGCCAGCCCTTTCGTGACCGCGCCTATAGGCGTCACGCGAGCGTAACCGGCCTTGCAGGCTTTTTTTATAATGTACCGGGTAATGCCCGCGTTGTCGTTGACCGGGTCGGTGTTTGCCATGCATGCGACGGTGGTAATTCCGCCGTATGCGGCGGCGCGGGTTCCGGTCTCGATGGATTCCTTGTACTCCTGCCCCGGGTCGCGAAGGTGAACGTGGATGTCGATAAGCCCCGGCGTCACCAGTTTGCCCGTGGCGTCAAAAACTTCGGCCACATCGGGAAAATCGTCCCCCGGCTCGACCAGGGACTTTATATTATCCCCTTCTATTATCACATCCAGGAAGGCGTCCAGGTTCACCGACGGCTCGATTACCCTTCCTCCCTTGACGCGCTTTATGATTTTCTCCGGCACTTCAGGAGCTCCTCCTGGTGAGCAGGTATAACAGCGCCATCCTGACGGCGACTCCGTTCTGAACCTGGTTCAGAATTACGCTTCTCGGCCCGTCCGCCACTTCAGGGGAGATTTCCACCCCCCGGTTAATGGGGCCGGGGTGCATGACTATTGCATCGGGTTTTGTCAGCTCCACATTCGAGGGATTAAGCCCCCATTGTTCCGAATATTCTCGTAAGCCGGGCAAAGGCGCGGTTTTGAACCTTTCCAACTGGATACGCAGCATCATCACCACGTCCGCCCCCCGGATGGCCTCTTCCAGAGAAGGGGCCACCTCGCACCCGAGCCTTTCCACCTCCGGCGGCATAAGCGTTGGCGGCCCCGCAACAACCACCTCGGCGCACATTTTGCCGAACGCCAGTATATTCGAGCGTGCCACGCGGGAGTGAGCTATGTCGCCGATGATGGCCACCCTGAGATTATCGAGCTTCCCTTTGGCTTCCCTGACGGTAAACATGTCCAGGAGCGCCTGAGTGGGGTGCTCGTGAGCGCCGTCGCCGGCGTTGATTATAGGGCATTCGATGTAGCGGGACAGCAAATGCGGCGCGCCGGCGGCCGAATGCCTTATTACCAGTATGTCCGGCGCCATGGCCTCGATGTTGCGTGCGGTGTCAATAAGCGTTTCGCCCTTGACCAGGCTGGAAGTAGAAGCGCTGAAGTTGATGGTGTCGGCGCCCAGCCTTTTTCCGGCAATCTCGAAGCTGGTGCGGGTTCGCGTGCTGGCCTCGAAAAACAGGTTGACGTGAGTCTTGCCCTGCAACGTGGGCACTTTCTTGATGGGCCGGAAGCTGATTTCTTTCATGCTCCCGGCCGTATCCAACACCAGCTCCATATCCTCCCGGTCGAGGTCTTCGATGCCGAGCAGGTTTTTCTCTTTAAGCTGCTTGTGTTCCTCGCTACTCATTTTTCCCGATTGTCACCGAATCTTCTTTCCCGTCCTCTGCCAGGTTGACCTGTACAGTATCGTCGGGGTCGGTCTCCACCGATATACCGACGTAATCCGGCTGGATGGGCAACTCGCGGCGCCCCCTGTCGGCCAGGACGGCCAACTGTATTTTTTTGGGGCGACCGTAGTCCATAAGGGCGTCAAGGGCGGAGCGCGTGGTTCTTCCAGTGAACAGGACATCGTCCACCAGCACTACGACCTTGCTTTCGACGCTGCCGCCGGGGATTTCGGTGGAGCGGACTTCGCCGAACACGCTCTCCTTGTCGTCACGATACAGGCTTATATCCAGCGCCCCTGCGGGTATTTCGACACCGCCGGCGTCGCTCAGCCGGGCCGAAAGCCTTTTTGCCAAGTGGTCTCCGCCCGCGCGGATTCCGACCAGCACGATATCGGTTTCATCGCGGTTGCGCTCCCTGATTTGTGCGGCCATTCGGTCCAGCGCGGCGGCCATCCTTTTGGAGTCCATAACCGGCCGGGGAGAGTTTGCCATATAGCGCCTCCGGCGTTAAAAAAACCTCCCCCGGCGGGGAAGGTTCCGGGGATGCATTCACATCGCCAGAAGAGAAGCATAGCGCAGCATCCGTTTAAAATCAAGTAGCGACGAGAGGCCCCACTCCGTATAGGCGCAAACGCCTTGCGGGAGATGGCTGTTTCAATTATATTTTAATTATAAGAGCGGGCGCCCGTAGCTCAGGGGATAGAGCACTGGCCTCCGGAGCCAGGTGCCGCAGGTTCGAATCCTGCCGGGCGCGTATTGTTTGATGTGACGGGGCATGCTTCCGACTGAAAGAAAGCGGGTGGAAAATATGGATGACAACTCCAAACGAGACCCCAGGATAGCCAATCTGGACGTGGTAAAGGTTTGGAACGAAAAAGCCGGCCGCTATGAGTCGGGGCATTTCGAGAATATCAGCCGCAGCGGCCTGTTTGTGATAACAAAACAGCCTTTACCAGTGGGTAGCAAGGTTAGGCTTATGTTCAACCTGGTCAAGGACGAACCGGGCGATGCCGATGTCCGGTTGCAGCCGGTGGACGTCAATGCGGAAGTTGTCCGCACGGTCAACCCCGACGAGGCGGAGCCGGGGATGACTCCGGGAATGGGGGTCAAGTTCCTGGAGGTGCCGGAAGAAGTCCGCAAAACCATCGACGATATAATAGCTTCCGGGCTGGAGCCCACCCCTACGGGCTGATAATATCACGGGATTTATCGCACCCTGAATCCCGATACGTAATGTGCGTTTTATGTTTTACGTAAAGCCGGCGAAGCTGCCCGGCTGCTTGACGGGATTTTCAACTCCTCCGTAATCAAAAGCGTTAAGGAGAGTTAGTGGCGATCGAAGAGGTAAAATCGGCCTTGCGCAACCTGCCCGGGGTGGACGGGCTTCTGGCCTCGGGTGCGGGGGCCGCCATGTCGAACCGGTACGGCAAACCCGCCGCTACCGCCGCATTGAGGCGGGGGGTGGAGGCTGTTAGAAACCGCATTTTACAGGGCGATGAGCTGCTTGCGAACGCGGATAAAGACACGCTCCATGTTACAATTTTCAACATCGCGCTGGAAAATTTAAACCCCCGGCTGAGGCAGGTTATAAACGCCACCGGCGTGGTGGTGCACACCAACCTGGGAAGAGCGCCGCTGGCCTCCGATGCAGTCAAAGCAATGGACGAAGTGGCGCCTTATTATTCCAACCTGGAGTACGACCTTCACCGGGCGGCAAGGGGCAGTCGCCAGTCGCTCATCGAGGAGCTTTTGTGCGAGCTTACCGGCGCAAGCTCCGCGATGGCGGTTAACAACAACGCCGGGGCGGTCTTCCTGGCGTTAATGGCCCTTGCGCAAGGCCGGGAAGTGGTGGTGAGTCGCGGGGAGTTGGTGGAAATAGGCGGCTCCTTCCGGGTGCCGGACGTAATGGCCGCCTCCGCCGCGATTATGAAGGAAGTGGGCACTACCAACAAGACTAAGCTCGACGATTATGCCGGCGCCATCAACGAAAACACCGCATTGTTGTTAAAAGTGCACCGCAGCAACTTTTATATCCGAGGTTTCACTCAGGAAGCAACGGTGGAGCAACTGGCCGCGTTGGCGGATGAAAAGAAACTGCCTCTCATGGTAGACCTGGGCTCCGGCTGCTTCGTGGATACGGAAAAATACGGCCTTCCACGCGAGCCCACGCCGCAGGAAACCCTGGATGACGGTGCGGGCCTGGTAACCTTCAGCGGCGACAAGCTACTCGGAGGTCCGCAGGCGGGAATCATCGTGGGCCGGAAGGATTTGGTGGAGAAGTTGAAAAAGCATCCGGTTCATCGCGCCTTGAGGGTCGATAAGTCAACACTGGCGGCTTTGGAGGCTACGTTGAGATTGTACCGGGCCGGAAAAGCGGAAGAAAGCGTACCGGTGGTTAAAATGATTTCCGCCGAACCGGGCAAGCTCAAGCGCAGGGCCTCGTCTCTGGCAAAGGCTATGAAGAAGAGGTTGGCATCGGAAGGGTTGGAGGATTTTGGCCTGGAAATCGTCCGCTGCAACGGAAAAGTCGGTGGGGGAGCTCTGGCGGATGCGGAATTGCCCTCATGGGGGGTGGTTATAACTCATGGAAGCAAAAGCTCTGAGAATATTTTCCGGGCGCTTATCGAAGCCGACCCGCCGGTGATAGGGAGAATTCACGATGATAAATTGCTTCTGGACGTGAGAACGCTGTGGAACGTGACCAACCGCGAGTTGTCGCAAATCGTATCCGAAGCACTGAAAAGACTCGGGATACAGTAGTGGGTACGGTTGTTCATTGACGCCCGTTATGAGCGGGGTTACCATGATTCCTGAACGGAGAGGTGGCCGAGTGGTTGAAGGCGGTTGATTCGAAATCAACTGTACCCTTACGGGTACCGGGGGTTCGAATCCCTCCCTCTCCGCTGACATGAAGTTACTTCCGGAAAGGCCGGGGCCGCGCAGTCCCGGCCTTTTCAGGCTTTATGGTGGAATGAAATGCCCAAGGGAATAAAGGAAGGCTCCGAAGGCACTTACGCCCGCAGCCGTGCTTGTGGGCCCGGCATGGGGTGGAGCGATTTTCGAGTAGGTTTAAAGGTTTGACGCTTTAATTCGCTTCGGTTACATTGAAAAACGGGGACGGTGAGTAAGGAAAACCAAAACAGGGCCTGGAAAGAAATGACATCCAGGTATAACAAGTTGGTGCGCGGTTTCAAGTCCGCCTGGACACTTCTGCGCGCCATCGTCCTTATGTATCCGGAACCCAACCCGGACCTCGACCTTGCCAAACAACGAATAAAGGAGCTCCAGGTCAGGCTTTCGTCGCTGGAGAAAGACCTGCGTCGGAAGAAATCGGACGGCGCCCGCAAACAACTGGACACCCTGGAGATGGAGTTGAGGGTGTTCAATGAGCTCCTGCTGAAAATTGACCGGAATCTTAATCCCCGCCGGATCAGAGCATTTTGTGAAAAGACCCACGATACCCGCGACGCCGAAATCCGGGAGCTTTTGAGGTATTACTTATCCAGGCCGGAGCTTTCCGATGAAGACGCCGACAAGATAGACTTTCTGGCCACCGAGCTTTGTACCACCCGGGTGGGAAACAAGAGGGTGTTGAAAGGTTCTCACGAGATAGACGGAATTCTCGATGAACTCTTCGATAAGCCCCCCGGGCCGGATGAATGCGAACCCGCTACGATAGAGGAGTTCAAGCAGGCCGCAAGGGGAATTCAGAAAATCGAGGAAATCGACGCACTGCTGGACAATGAAATCATCCATACCATGAGGGCCTTCAAGAAGGAAATAAGACAGCAATTGCCCAACCCGCGAGTGCTCAAGGCGTTGGTGGTCTACAACGTGACCCTCAATAACAAGCTTATCGAAATTTTCGAGAAAGAAACAGGCGGTATCAAATCGAGCTCCGAACTGGTGGAAAAGGTAAAGGCCGACCTGAAGAAGTCTCCTCCGCATCAGCAGGAAACGGTGCAGGCCATCATAGACAAAACCGAGGAAGTAGCGCGGAGTTTCCGAAAAAAAAGCGAGGAAACCGACTACGACCTGAATCTCGTTATAGAAGCTGCTCACACTCGCAAAGCTATTGCCGAATCGCTGGAGCGCATCAGGGAAATAGGCGAAAAGGAAAATGGAGAGGAAGCGGCAGCGACACGCTTCAAAAGCCTCTCCACCCAGAACCTCATCAATCGGGTGTTCCGGGAGCTGTTGAGCGTGGATGAGGGAAGCCAAGGGCCTCACGTCATCCCCGAGATTAACCTGGACGTCGGAAAAATGGACCCCTTCCAGAAAAGCGTATTTCTGGTCGACCTGGATGCGATGGGCGAGGAGCGGAGGATGTTCGAGGCGCTTCAGAAGGCTATTGTGCTTTCAAGTAAAATCATCGAGGAGTACAAGAAGGCGAGGTACAAGCTGGAGAAGGACGAGCTTGTCAGCCTGGTGGGCGAAAACCTGGAGCTGGCTCAACAAGTGGACGGAGAGTTGCAGGATATGCTGGACCAGTTCGAGCTGCACGCTCCCGCTACGGTAAAAGCGGTGGACGTGATGAGGGTTAAGTCCGGCCTCACCAGGAGCATCAAAAGGCTCACATCGCTGGCAAGAACCGAAGGTATAATGGAAAAGAAGAAATAACAATGATTCGAATTTTTAGTTATTAATATCATAAACGGGAGGACAAGATGGATGTCGAGTACACTTACGAGCAACTGGCCAGGTTGAGCGATTCAAAACTTAACGAGATTTTCAGGCAGTCGAAGACCCCCGATTTTGAAAATCTGGCCGGCTACGAGTTTCGCGGCTGGAATACCCCCGCTTTCGCGTCGCTGCTTGGCATAAGAAAGTTCAAGAAAGGCTTTTACCACAAGGACGGCAAACCCTTCGGCTACAACATCCCGGTAAGACAGAACGGCCTTAACGGCCAATGGATATGCAAGCCCAGCGACGACAACCCCGGGCGCTTCGGCTTCTACAGCGTCAACAAGCCCGGCACGATACCCATTTCCGAAAAGGAGCCGCACGCCCTGGTGCTGGATTATTCCGCCGGAGACAACAAGCTGTTCGAGGGCTCTTTCCTCAGGGATTACCTTGTTCAGCCCCACCCCGACAACCCGGAAATCTACCTGGGAAAAGCTTACACGGCGCTTGGCTCGAAGCTGATTATGCCCAGCTTCTTCGTCCTGGAACGTCACCGGGAATCGGACCTGAAGTAATCACTCGGCAGTTCGGTTCCTGTCGGCGCAAGCACGTATAAATCCCCTCAATACGGCGGCGTGGGATTCGTGGTTGTCGGCCAGCAACTCCGGGTGCCATTCGACACCTACCGCCCAGTATTTCCCCGGCCACTCGATAGCCTCTATAATTCCGTCAATGGACCAGGCGCTTACCATGCATATTCCCGGGTCGGCCACCGCCTGGTGATGTGTGCTGTTGACCCCCAACTGCTCCTTGAGCACCAGCCGGTGCAGGAGGGTGCCCTGCACCAGTTTCACCGGATGCCTCGTCTCGGTCGGTGGGATTTTCTGCTCGTGGTCGAAAGCGTCCGGGACCTCCTCGGATATCTCGCCTATCAAGTTTCCTCCCGCGATGACAGCCATCAACTGCATGCCGGCGCATATGCCGAGAACGGGAAAGTCCGCCTCCAGCGCGGCCTCCAACAGCTTTTTTTCAAAATCGGTGCGGTTGGGTTTAACTCTCCTGGCCTTCGACTTATCGGGTATGCCGCTTATTTCCGGCGGCAGGTCGAAGTTGCCGCCGGTTATTATCACACCGTCCAGGTAATCCAGGTAAACGGAGGGGTTTCCCACAACGGGTAGCATCACCGGGACACCCCCGGCTGTTTCTATCGCCCTGGTGTAACTTTCCCGCAAAGTGTATCTTCCCACCCCCTCTATCCGGGTGTGAAACTCGTCCGGGCCTTCATAATCGGTGGTAAAACCTATCAGAACCATCGGCTGACCTCAATTCGACTTTTTCAATATTTTCCCGAACCTTCCGGAAGACGGCTCCCCTTCGGCGGCAGCGATTTTTCCGTTTACCAGCACCAGGTTTATCCCCTCCGGGTATTGGTGAGGGTTATCGTAAGTTGCCGTATCGCTTACCTTGTCGGGGTCGAAAACCACTATGTCCGCGAAGAAGCCGGGTTTCAACCTGCCCCTGCCCGATATTCCCGCCGTTTTCGCCGCGTCGGCGGTCATTTTCCGGACGGCTACCTCCATCGGCATGATTTTCTCTTCCCGGGCCAGCCTCAGCATCCGGGGGAAGCAGCCGTAAGCGCGCGGGTGAGGTTTCCCGGAGGCCAGGGGCCCGTTTTTTGCCCGTACGGCGGAGTCGCTGGCGACGCAGGCGTAAGGCAGGTTCAGTATTCGCGCCATGTTGGGCTCGCTCATGGTGTGAAATATCGCCGTGGGGTCACTGGTCTGCGCCGATAGCAACTCGCATAGGAAGTCGAAGGTTTCCGCATTTTCCCGCCGGGCGGCTTCGGTAACGCTCAAACCTTCGAAACGCCGTGCCTTTTCGTCGAACACCTGGGCAATCACCACCCTGTCAAGGTAATCTTCTCCATTTTCGGCGGGGACTTCCCTCCTTATCTTATCCCTTACCTCCGGCAAAGTCAGCCGATGCCTGAACTCCTCCCGGGAGCCCTCGAAAACCCACGCCGGCAGCACCGCGCTCAGGCCGGTGAACGAAGCGGTGTAGGGGTAGCGGTCGCACCGCACGTCCAGTCCTCCCGAGCGGGCGCGGTCGAGCATGTCAATCGCCTTGTCCAGCTTGTCCCAGTTTTTGGGGCCGCTTGCTTTGAAGTGGCTCACCTGGAGCTGTATCCCCGCCCTTTTCGATGCCTCCATGACTTCGGCCAGCGACTCGATAAGCCCGGCGCCTTCGCTGCGCATGTGCGCGGCGAAGAATCCGCCGGATTCGGCCACGGGGGCGCATACCATCGCCAGCTCCTCCACATCGGAGAAACACGCGGGGGGATATATCAGGCCGGTGCTTATCCCGAAAGCCCCCTGAGCCATTGCGTCGCATATCATTTCCTTCATGCGGGCCGATTCCCCCTCGTCCGGCGGGCGGGCTTCGCCCCTCATTACGCTCGCCCGCACCGTGTTGTGGCCGATGAGGTTGCCGATGTTTATGGCCGGGCGGATACCTTCGAGCTTTTCATGATACCCGGCCAGCGAGTTCCAGTCCGGCCTGATGCCGAAGTTGGAGTCCAGGCTTTCGGCCCTTTGTTCGTTGAGCTCGTCGGAGGCGGGAGCGGCGCTGTAGCCGCAGTTACCCGAGATTTCCGTGGTTACACCCTGCAACAGCTTGCTGAGCGAGGAGGGCTCGACGAGTATGAAGTAGTCGGAATGGCCATGAATATCAATGAAGCCGGGCGCGACGACCATGCCGGATGCGTCAATTTCTTCGGCGGCGGTTTTGCCTTTCAGGTTTCCCACTTGTGAGATGAGCTCGCCGGTGGCGCCCACATCGGCTTCAAACAACGAAGCTCCCGACCCGTCGGCCAGGAGCCCGTTTTTAATCAGAATATCGAACTCCATTGAATTTTCAGACCTTGGCGCTTTTCTTTAACATTTTGATGGCACAGAACTCGCCGCACATGCTGCATGTATCCTCTTCACCGCTGGGTCGGCTTTCGCGCAATTTTTTTGCCCTCTCGGGGTCGATGCTCAAGCTCACCTGCTTGTCCCAGTCCAGGTTTCTGCGTGCCCGGGCCATCTCGAGGTCCATTTCCCGTGCGCCGGTTTTGCCGAGCACCAAGTCGGCAGCGTGGGCGGCGATACGGCTGGCAATGACGCCGCGTCGGACGTCTTCGGTATCCGGCAGCCGCAGGTGCTCGCTGGGGGTGACGTAGCAAAGGAAATCCGCCCCCGCCCAAGCGGCCAGCGCGCCGCCGATGGCGCCGGTAATGTCGTCGTAGCCGGGGGCGATGTCGGTAACCAGGGGGCCGAGCACGTAAAACGGCGCTCCGTGGCACAACCGCTTCTGTATCTGCATGTTGGCCTGAACCTGGTCCATGGGCACGTGTCCGGGGCCTTCTATCATCACCTGCACTCCGGCTTTCATCGCCCGTGATTGCAGTTCCCCCAGCTCGATAAGCTCCTCGACCTGCCCCCGGTCGGTGGCGTCGGCGATGCAACCGGGTCGCAGCCCGTCACCCAGGCTCAGGGTCATATCATACTCCCGGGCGATTTCCAGGAGCCGGTCATAATGCTCGAAGAGGGGATTTTCGGCCTCGTTGTGGTCCATCCAGTGAATGGAGAGCGAACCTCCCCGGCTGACCACGTCCAGCTCGCGCCCTTCCGCCCGGTAGCGCTCCACGGACCGGCGGGTAACACCGCAGTGGACGGTGATAAAATCGACGCCTTCCTTGCCCTGCTGCTCGATAACTTCGAGCCATTCTTCCGGTCGGGTATCCAGGAAGGATTTTTTCTTTTCGGGCGCTTCGGCTGCCACCTGGTAGATGGGCACGGTCCCCAGGGGGACGGAGCAGTTTTCGAGTATTTCGCGGCGTATAGCGAAGATGTCCCCGCCGGTGGAGAGGTCCATCACGGTGTGAGCTCCCGCGTCTACTGCGGCCCGGAGCTTTTCCAGCTCTTCGCGGATGTCGGAGTGGTCGCGGGAGGTGCCGATGTTTGCGTTGACCTTGATGTACGTGCCTTCTCCTATGCCGAGGGGTTCGATGTCCCGGTTGGCGTTTCTGGTGATTACAATTGTTCCCCGCGCCACGGCGTCGCGCACCTTTTCGGGGGCAAGATTTTCCGTCTCGGCGACGGTCCCCATTTCCGGGGTGATTTTATTTTTTATCGCTGCTTCGAGCCGTGTCATGGTAGTTCCTTTCCAGCGATTGCTTAAGTCGCCTGACCGCTTCGGCGTAGTCTGGAGCTTTCAGTATTGCGGATATTACCGCCACGCCCGCGGCTCCTGCTTTCATGACCTGATTTGCGTTGGAGGGCTCGACGCCCCCGAGCGCATAAGCGGGAATTTGCACATTGGCGACGATTTTTTCAAACTCCCCGACTCCCATCGCCTCAGCGCCGGGTTTGGAGCTTGTTTTGAAAACCGGCGAGAGTACGATGTAATCGACCCCCTGTTCCCGGGCGGCCTTTGCTTCGTCCATGTTATGAGCGCTTTTACCTATTATGATACCTTCGCCGGCGGCCCGTTTCACCCTCCATATGGGGAATCCGGCGCCCGGCAGGTGGACGCCGTCCGCGCCCGATGCGATGGCCACGTCGGCCCTGTCGTTAATTATCAATGCGGCGCCGTGCGAGGCCGTTATATCCTTTAATTTCAGAGCAAACTCGAAGATTTCGGCGGCAGGGAGATGTTTTTCCCGGAGCATCACCCCGTCAAGCCCCGCGCTGAGGCATTTTTCTACAACCTCCGGCAATCCGTCTCGTCCAATGATTCGGGTATCGGTAATCAGGATAATCCGGGGCAGGCGCATGTTTTCTCACTCTTCGAGGCTGGGGACTCCCTTGCCGCCCTCTATCCTGTTTATTACCTCCTGAATCAATTCTTTCTTGTCCTCCGGCAGTTCCAGGAACTTGATTCCCATGCCCGGCGGCAAATCCTGCGAGCCGGGAGGATTGACCCATGTAACCTCGCCGGTAACTTCTATTTCCTCCAGCACCTCGGGAAGGATGAAGCCCAGCTTGATTCTGTCCCCCACGCTGCGGGGCTCGGAGGTAGAGAGAAAAATCCCGCCCTCGCTCATATCGTACGAGTAATCGTAGATGAAAGCGTCGTCGCATTCGCAGTTTACCTGTATTCTTATCATGGTCCGGGGGGCTTCTCTTTTTTCTATCCTCATGTTCGCTCTCCTTGAAAATATGGATAGCACATTCACAGGCTGCTCGCCATAAAATCCGGGCGTTTATTTGTGGGGTGACAATTTTCGGGAATCAGGTTTTTCCCGATAATTTACAGAGAAATCTTTGAGACTGTTGCGGAATCAGATTTTAGCAGGGTGTTGAAAAATGCTATTTTTCGTAACGCCCGGAAGGGCGAACAAGGTTGTTTAAAATAGGAGCCTTCCACGCTGCCGCCAAGGATGGCGGCGTTACGATTTTACATTCTGCAACAGTCTCTCTTTTATCTGATTTAATCGTAACCATATTTTAATAAAATTCCAATAAAAATCTGTGTATCTTTTTTTCACGGTAAGAATCTTAAAGTAAGCACGTAGAAAGGAGGGGCAATGGGGATTGGGCAAAGTGACCTATTGAAAAGAAAGGATAACGGTAATACCCCCAAGACCAAAAAACCGGTTTTTTTTTACTCTTCATCGCAAGAGATTACCGGCGGGAGCGTCAATTGGGATGTAAAATCTTTAGGCGTATGACTAATAAAAAGGAAATCGGGAAAAGGGGATTCCCCGGGAAAGGACATGGAGCTTTTTGCCCCCACCGTTCCCGCCGGTATCCTGAAAATCCTGAAAGTGTAGGAGATGCAATACTTTATCGCACGCAATAAGCCTTCGGCCGGGAAGCGCCGACCTCTCGAGGGCGGGAAAAGAAAACGGTATGTCATTTTTATCTTGAATCTCGTAAAAAATGTGTTATTCTAAAAAGGAAAACTCGGCTTTTGCTATGAATTGAAAGGAGCACTGAAAATGAGCATGCAGGAAAGTATCAGAACTTTCGCGGACAGAATGTACAGTTACCGAAAAGAAATGGACATGACACAGGAGGAGCTTGCGGACCTTTTGGAGCTTGATAACAGTTATGTGAGCTTGTTGGAGAGGGGCGCGAGGGTGCCTTCCCTTATTACCCTGGACAGGATAGCCAAAGTGTTCGGGGTGAAACCCCACGATTTGCTTATTCACAACCCGGACGGAGAGAAGTATAACTTCAAACAGAAAGAACTCATCTACATCATTGAAGAAGCGGCCTCCGAGAAAGTGGACAGAATTTACAGGATAATGAAAATCATCGAAGAGGGCGCTTCCAGGGGTAAAAAGAAATAGACAGGCGAAAATTCAGTAAAAAGTGTGGGGGCTGATGTGCATCGCAGAATCGGTGCATGTCAGCCTCTTTGTTTGCTCGGAAGCGTTCATAAATGGCCGTCCGGGTAAAAAGAACGGAAACCGAACATGAAGTTCAGCAAAAACAGGCTTAATTTCTGGGTCGAGCTGGTCATGTTCGCCGACATGGTCATGCTCGCCCTTATCGCACTGATACTGAGATATGTTCTCCCGCCGGGCAGCGGCGGCAGGCAAGGGGGCTTCGGCAAGGAGGAGCCTATAACTTTCCTGTGGCTGGGCAGGCACGATTGGGGCGACATTCACTGGTACCTGGCGCTCGTCCTCCTGGCCCTGCTGGTTTTGCACATATACCTCCACTGGCGATGGATATGGCGCCAGTTGAAGGTAATCTTCGGTCATACCTGTCCAAAAACGGTTTTGTAATTGGACAGCATATCCCTGTTTCGAG
>CAYWKU010000010.1:0-116644 GCA_964459325.1 uncultured bacterium
GGTGGCCGGGACGTAATACCTGTACCTTGCGCGATGCATCGCGGATAAATCGCACGCATCCGATGATTGACGCTCCCACAAATTTGCCGGGGTGGTGTTGTCGATGGGTTGGCCGTGCGGGGCAACCTGCCCCGCCAGGTTATATCCTTCAAGTGCCGCCGGTCGGGGCGCAGGAGGAATCACGGGCCGCGCTTTTGTCCGTTCCGGTCGAGGCAAATGTGCTCATCTGCTTCTCGACTTTAACCGACCCGCACTTGGGGCATTTTATCTCCTCGTCCCCGCTGGAAGAAAACACCAACTCCTCGAACTGGTTACCGCACTTTTTGCATTTGAACTCGAACAACGGCATCTTATCCGCTCCTTGTTTTGTTTTATTTCGATGAGCGTCAGCTCATATCGGTTTCAACGGTCATTCGGGGGGATATATGCTCTTACCCGGCAGTGGCGGACTGGCTGAGTAAACATTCGTGACATCCAGCACGTCGGCCGTTTTGCCGGAAACCTTCATCCTGCCTCTATATTTCCCCTTGACCTGGTACGATATCAACTTGTGAGTAATGGAGCTTGCCGCCATCGGCTGCCCTTCCTCCGGCAGAAGCTCGTCATCGGCCTTGAAAACCAGCGCCGAGGCGCCTGCGGGAAAGAGCGAAAAGACCGGTTGCGGCGCGGGCCAGCCTTCCTCATCAACCCGGGCCGTGTATTTCAACGCCGCGCGCCTGCTGAAATGCTCGATTACCGGCGGAGGCATGGGGCCGCCGTCGGCTATAGGTCGAGCTACAGCGCTTGCGGCCTTGCGGACATTCCTCATCTCCAACAGCCGCCCCGCCCAGCGCATTTTCCGAGGTGAAAGGACCTCTTTAACCCGAAACACCCCGACATCGGTAACACCTGCGTAGGCGTTGTAGCGGAACAGGGCCATTTTGTTGAACTCTTCCAGGTAAGGCCCGCTTTTGGCCATTTCCACGAATTCGAGCCTTACCCGCCAGTAGTTGCTTCCGGGGCCGAAGCAACAGGACGTGGCGATGCCGGTGGATTGGAAGTTGGAGAGGGTTTTCCACACCATCATCCGGGCGAATATCAGGGTCGCGGGGTCGGCGGCTTTGAGGGTAAGCACCGGGACAACATTCGGCATTCCATCAGGGTCTACTGTGGCGAGGAACTTCGGCCAGGCCTCGCTCTTGTAGGCTTTCAGCGCTTTTCCTTCCAGTCGGTTCACCGGTTTTTCCTTTACATGGCGTGGGATTCGCGGCTGATTATTTCGTCCTGGATTTCCTTGCCGAGGGTGACGAAGTAGGCGTTATATCCGGTGACCCTGACCAACAGGTTCCGGTAGTCCAGCGGATTTTTCTGAGCCTTTTTCAACGTCTGCGGGTCAATCATGTTAATCTGTAGCGCGCTTCCGCCCTTCTTGTCGTAACCCCTCAAAAATGCCTTCAGCTTCAAACGATGCTCCTTGTCCCTCACCAGCGACGGGGACAGGCTCATGGTGTGTGAGGCGCCGTTGGGGACGGTCTCCAGGTTCACGTTGTTGACGCTGCAAGCCACCGCTGTGGGGCCGTTGACGTCCGCGCCGGTGGAGGGGCAGATTCCGTTGGACAGGTACCGCCCCCTCTGCCTGCCGTCGGGCAAGGCCGAAACGCGGGTGGCGTAGATAATCCAGTAGTTCCAGGACAGGTACCCTCCCCTGAACCGCCGCCCGGTGGCGGGACTGGTGCGGCGGAATACTTCCTTCGTCCAGAACTCGTTAATCTCCCGGGCTATGGCGTCCACTTCCGGGGCGTCGTTTCCGTACTTGGGGGCGCGGTTGATGAGCATCTGCCTGAGCTTTTCGTAACCCTTGAAATTTTTCCGGAGAGCCTTCACAAGCTCGCTCATGGTAACCTTCTTCTCATCGAAAACCATCTTCTTCACCGCCGCCAGCGAATCGATGGCGTCGGCGAAGCCCACGCCCTCGACGGTGATGAAGTTATAGTTGGGACCGCCGGCGCAGACGTCCTTGCCGCTTTCCGCGCATCCACCCACTATGGCCGACAGGTACGGCGCCAGCTCGTATTGTGAGCGTATTTCGTCGGCAAGGCAGGCGCTGTCGAGAAGCTTGTCCATGATGCCGAGCAATTGCGTCTTGTAAGCCTCCATAAACTCCCCGAAGGAGCGGAACCCGGCGGGGTCGGCGGTTCTCGGCCCAAGCCTGAGCTTGTATTTCATGTCCCTGCCGCGCGTAAACACAAGCTCGGCGGCCTTGGCCAAATTCAGGTTTACATCCACGGTGCCGGAGCGGTCGTCGCCCTGAAGGGTGTTTTCCAGACACCCCACCGGGGCGTAGTTCCACAACCTCTCCTCCGGCAGACCGGCCCACCTGAGGGCGTCCATGGCAATCTCATCGAAATTCAACAGAAACGGCGCGCCCTGAGTCCTCGATACCATTTCTACTATCCGGTCGAGAAGGTTGTCGGGAGTGTTTTTGTGGAGCCTGATGTTGGGCTTCGGCTCCAGCATGTTCAACTCCTCGATGACATCCAGCATGAGCCAGGTAAGCTCGTTGGAAGCGTCTTCGCCGTCGGGGCCGATGCCGCCGAGGGTTATGAGCTGCCCGAAGCCGCTGTTGATGCCCTGGTTGGTTCCAACGCGGCCCATGAAGTCGTAGGCATAATTATGCTTGATAAACCAGCACCTTATAATCTCCCGGGCGCCCTCGGGTGAAAGCCGACCGGCCTCGACGTCGGCCTTGTAATACGGATAAAGATACTGGTCAACGCGGCCGGGGCTGAGTCCCGGGCCGGGGTAGCTTTCGGCGGTCATCACCAGCATGTGGGTAAACCACAGCGACTGCGCCGCTTCGTGGAACGTTTCCGCCGGCTCCCAGGGCACTTTGCGGCATATCCGGGCGATTTCCCTTAGTTCTTCCATGCGTGAGGGGTCGCTTTCTTCCTCCAATATTTCTTCGACCCTGTCGGCATAGCGTGCCGCAAAATCCTTTGTGGCTTCCGCGCTTATTATAAGGGCCCGAAGGAAGTTCTTGTGGTCGCTTTTTTCGACGGAGTCCATGATTTTGCGGAAATATTCCGTCAGACCGACGAACCCTTCCCTTAAAACGCGGGGGTAATCGGGGATTATATGGCCGGGCACGGCGCCGCAGTTGCCTATTCCGAAGAAGTCCTGCTTGCGGTATTCCTTAAACCACTTGCGCTCCTTGCGCCGCCATTCTTTGCTCTCATCTTCGGTAAGCGTCCGGGAGAGCGCGGCGTTGAACTGGCCGCCGACAATCAATTCACCTTCGAGTATCCGAATCGGCATATGGCAGCGCAACACTTCGGCGAAGAAAACGGCCCTGCGTACCGCCAAGGGCTCATCCCAGAAGCCTTTCGGCAAGGGAACCGTCTTCCCCATGGACTGAAGGGTACTCTCGAAACTGGGGAAAGTAATATGAATTTCGGGACTTACGCCCCAGTTATACGAGGACCAGACCACATCGCCTTCCGGGCGGCAAACGAAAGGCATCACCTCGTTCCGGAAGTAATCCCGCTTGTAATAGCTGAAGTACTCCTCCCTGAGCTTTTTAACCCTCTCGCTCAAGCCCTCCGATGGTGACCACAGGTGGTTGGGCTCGATATACGGCGCGGTCTCCGGAGCCAAATCCAATCCTCCTTATAGGGTTTCTGTTAATAAATTACGTTATAAACCATCCGCACGCAACACCAAGATTCCCGGAAAATGAACCCGGCAGTATCAGACCCTGACAGGGAATCCCGGTGCAACAGTGCAAATATTATCAGCGTTTGCGATTAACGTCACTTGATGCTAAAAATATGATGCCCGTACAGGGTAATCTTCAAATTTTTATTTAATTTCGGTAACTTTTTCACCCTTGCCGCCGGTTTGGGGGTGTGTTATCATGCCCTGATAGACGGGGGAGACTTAGAGGATGACTTCATACGACCCGGAAAGTGATTTGTTCGCTAAAGGGAAAGAATTTTTAAGCATGTTCAACAAGGTGGCGGAGTTCACCAAGGAGCTTTTGCTGGAAAACGAGCGCCTTCAAAACGAAGCCCACCAGATTGAACAGGAAAACCGGCAACTTCGCGAGAAAGGCAGCGTTGCGCAACCGGGCAACGGAGAGCTTGCCGCCCTGTTGGAAGAGAAAAAAAACCTGGAGCAGGAAAAGGCTCAAATACTGGAGAAATTCCAGCAGGTGGAAGAAGAGAACAAGGATTTTG
The DNA here is from genome assembly GCA_964459325.1 of uncultured bacterium. Taxonomy (GTDB): domain Bacteria; phylum RBG-13-61-14; class RBG-13-61-14; order CAYWKU01; family CAYWKU01; genus CAYWKU01. Next base: position 4,215 of record CAYWKU010000010.1, read on the forward strand.
TGAGTCGCTACCTTGAAATCGAGGAAGAAAACAACAACATGGCCAATCTTTACGTGGCCAGTTACCAGCTTCATTCCACCCTGGACTTTCACGAAGTGGTATCCATTATCATGGAGATAATCATTAACCTTATCGGGGCCGAAGTCTTCGGGCTGCTTCTGCTCGATGAAAAGACGGGAGCTATAAATACTGTGGCAATGGAGGGGTTTGACGTAGACACCTATCCTCAACTGAAAAGGGGAGAAGGCATAATCGGCAAATGCGTGGAGACGGGCGAAAGTTATTTCTACGAAAGGGGCAGCAACGTCGAGGGCGAACCCGACCCTCATCATCCCGTGGTCTGTGTGCCCCTCACGATTAAAGACAGAGTCATTGGCGCGGTGGTGATTTACAGGCTGCTGCAGCAGAAGGACGAGTTTAACAACGTGGACTACGAGCTTTTCAATTTGCTGGCCGGGCATGCGGCGACGGCCCTTTTCAGCGCCAAGCTGTACAGCGAATCGGAGAGAAAGCTCCACACCATCCAGGGATTCATAGACCTTTTGACCAAATAGTCCTTACAGAGGACGAAAGCGATGGGCTCGAAAGTTCTTATTGTTGAAGATTCGGTTACTATGAGGCAGCTATTGCATTTTGCGCTCCAGCGGCTTGGTGGGGAAGTGGAAATCGTGGAGGCCGGGGACGGCCTCGAAGCTTTGAAGATTTTACAGCAAGGCGGAGTGGACGTCGCCCTTGTAGACCTGAACATGCCCGTGATGGACGGCTTCAAGCTCATCAAACACATGCGCGAAGACCCCCAATCTCAAAACATTCCCGTAGTCGTAATTACCACCGAGGGTAAACAGGAGTCGGTGGATAAGGCGAAATCGCTGGGAATCGAGCACTACATAACCAAGCCCATCAAACAATCGGCCGTACTGGACACGGTAAGGGGGCTCCTGAAAAGCACGTGACCGCCACCTCTGAAAAAAAGGTATTGGTGGTTGACCCCGACCCCGAGGCGCCCCGAAAAATTGCGGCATGGCTTAAAGGCGAACACGTTCAGGTGATAGCCGCAATTGACGGCGAAGCGGGATACATGCGCTTTCGCAAGGAAGCTCCCGAGGTGGTCATTGCCTCGGTGCAACTGGACAAGGTCGTCGGAAGCGTGCTGTGCCGGAGAATCAAGCAGCACCCCATGGGCAAAAACACCAAGGTGATACTTGCGAGCGAGAAGTACTCCCTGAGTCCCGGCCTCGGCGAAAAAGCCGTCGACATGTTCGGCGCCGACGCTTACCTTCCGAAACCGTTAGAGAGCGACACTGTTACTCCCCTGCTGAAACGTTTACTGAAAGCCCCCCCCGAGCCCGAGCAGGTTTCCGCTCAAACGGCTCCAAAGGCGCCGCCTCAATCCCGCCGGGAAAAAGAGGCCGAATCGCCCGGGAAATCCGCATCCATAGATGAACTGCCGCTGCCTCCTCAAGAAAGCGTTCCCCAGGATGGGCTCCGTCAGGCGATTCACAAGGGCAACCTCAGCCAAACGCCGCTGCCTGAGCTTATACTCAGGCTGGCGGCACTCAGGCGAACCGGCAAGCTTTCTTTCGAAAGAAACCGGATATTGCGCGAAATATACTTCAAGGACGGTCTTATCGCCCACGCAACCAGTACGTTGAGGAACGAAAACCCGGCATTGATGCTGGTCGAGGAAGGCGTCATCAGCGAGGAGGAGTATTCCAAAAGCCTCATGTTGATGAGAAGCGAGGGCAGAAGCCTGAATGAAGCCCTCGTGAATTCATCATCAATGACTTACGAAACCCTTTATTCTCACGTAAAGGAATACGAAAAAAGAATAATAATTACGTGCTTTGCGTGCGGCGAGGGTCACTTCGAGTTCCACCCGGCGGACGCATTACCGGAGAACGTGCCGAACTTCGAGTTCAAGCCGCTCAGTTTAATCCTGTCGGGAATAAAAAAGCACTATCCTCTCAAACGCCTGGCGGCTCCCGTACATCAGAACATGGAGCGTTACGCCGTCCGGACGCAGAAATTCGCGGAGCTTATAGACGAGCTGGAGCTGGAAACCAATGAAATAAAATTCGCCATGATGGCCGATGGAACGCGCAAGCTGAAGGATTTGGTCACTTACGGCCGGGACGACCTGGCAAAGTGCTATCAACTCCTGTGGATGCTCATCTTTACCGGCATGATAGAATTCAGCGACAGTCCGACGGAAGCCGCGCCCAGCGAGTTTGTCAGCGAGGGTCAGAAAGAAGCACATAAAAAGCCCCTGCCGAAGGAAATCCTGGCCGACATAATGCGGGAATATTACCGGATAAAAAGCTCCAATTACTTCAAAGTGCTCGGCGTGGATTTTAACGCCGCGCCGCAAGAGGTCGAGGAGGCTTACGAAAGTATCGAGCAGAAGTTCCACCCGGACAACATGCCGGATTACGACATGCATTCCCTGACCGGGAAACTGCACGAAATACTGGAAAAGGCACAGGCGGCCCGGCGGGTGCTGCTGGACGAGAGAAGCCGGAGAGAGTACCGGCATTACCTGGAGGCCCAGCAAAGGCAGAGGGCCCGGGATGAAACCTTGCAGGCCGAGATAACCTTCAAGGAAGGTGAGCGCGCCATGCTCGAAGGCGACCCGGCGGCGGCAAGGGCCAAGTTCGAGGAAGCCTTGAAACTGAAGCCCGACGAGCCGGACTTTTACGCCTACCTGGGATGGGCGGTTTTTCAAATAGCGCGCGATTCAAAAAACGCCTCCGATATAAAAAAGGCCAAGCAGAATCTCAACAAGGCCATCGCCATGAACCCCGACAACGACAAACCCTACCTCATTCTGGGCAGGGTGTTCGCCGGAGAGGGAAACCTTGCCATGGCCAGCGAGCACTTCGAGAAGGCTTTGAAAGTAAACCCGAACTGTACTCCCGCCAAAAAGGCGCTCGAGTTACTTCAAAAAAGCGGCCCGAACGCTTCCATGCCTCCGTCTTCCGAATAACAAGGCAACGGCATCACCTTAAAAGGACTCGCCGGCCGACCCGACAGCCTGGCCGTCAGGGGCCATCGCCCGCCGCGCCCCGAGGCTGGCGCCGATAATCCCGAGGGTGGCGCCACCCGGGCCTCTCACGAAGTAAAATGATTGTAAGTCAGGGCAATAACCTGGCCGTTGGCGGGTAAATATTTCCAGGAGTTTTTCACATTTTCGCCGACGATTACCGCGTTCATAACGGCAATCAACCCGCCGTGAGACACCACCAGGATATGCTCGCCTTCGGCGTTTTTCAGAAAAGACCGCGCCCGCCGCTCGATTTTAAAGACGTCTTCCCCGCCGGGGGGATGTGTGGAGGTGGGGTCGGCAACCCAATCGCGGTACCGCTTGAGGTTGCGGTAAAGCTCCCCGCCCTTCTTATGGGTCCATTCCCCCTGGTCAACTTCCAGCAGCCTGTCATCTGTGATTATATCCAGCCCGCGTCCTTTTACTATAATCCGAGCGGTTTGCAGGGTGCGGCGCAGAGGACTCGAATATACAACGTCAAAAGGCTTTTTTTTGAGGCGTACGGCAAGGGCTTCGGCCTGAGCAAGGCCTTCGGAATCGAGTTCGGTGTCGGTGCGACCCTGTATCAGACCGAGGCGATTGTAATGTGTTTGTCCGTGCCTGACCAGGACCATTTTTGGCATGCTTTGCGCCTCTCCAGATAAGTGGGAATGGTTAAGATGGGGGGCCGCTCACCTGTCTGAACGTTTTCCTTCGCCACGGAAATCATGTTTTCCTCGAGGTGAGCCCTGAGGAAATTTTCATACATTTCGGTCTCCAAGTGAGCCCGCCCGTACTTTTGAAGCCGGTTAAAGAAAGCGTGGAGGATTTCGAAGCTCATCTTTCCCAGCATTTCCAGGTCCTGGTTGCGATGGATGCGCTTGTCCAGGTTTACCTGCCCTATTACGTCCAATCCGTACTGCTCGAAAATATCTATCAACAACCCGGTTTCGACACCATAACCCATGGCAAAGCTCAGGTTTTCCAGTAGTCCCCTCCTGCCCGCGTATTCGCCCGCACAGGGTTGGAACATCAACGCCAGTTCCGGATAGAAACAACCATAAATGGGTCTTACCAGTATTTCGGTAACCCTTCCGCCGCCGGTGCCCAAGAGGTCTCCGCCCACGGCAAGCGGCCTTTCATAGAAGGCCTTTACAAACTGTAACTCCTCTTCCTCCAATAGCGGCCCCACCAGACCGTAGACGAACTTGGGGTGGAAGTTTTCGATATCCGCATCGGCCCATACCACTATATCGCCGGACAGGACGTGAAGACTTTTCCAGAGGTTTTCACCCTTTCCCCGGTGTTTGCCCATCTCGGGAAGTATTTCATCGGCCAGGTAGACTTCCGCCCCGGCTTGCCGGGCTACCTCGTGAGTATTATCCGTGCTTCCCGAGTCCACAACGGCTATTTCGTCCAGAAGGGGATGTTGCTCCATCAGGGACTTGCGCACAAGCTCAATCTCGTTGCCTATGTTCGCTTCTTCGTTAAGGGTGGGTATGGCCAGGCTTATGGTGAGTCGTTTGGAGCTCTTGAGTTTTACCAGTCGAGAGAGTTCGCTGTAGCTGCGATGGTCGTAAATTTTTTGGGTAAATTTTTCGTACATCACTTTCCTTTCCCAAATCCGGCGTCTCACCGGGGGTCGATGCCGATTTCGATGGGATTTGTTAACATCACTCCTAAAAACGAAGGATAATAATAGATAGCAAACCACAGTGGAGGTGTCAAGAATCCCGTAAAGAAAAACCTCCGCGAATTGCACATTAAAACCGAAGGCCGTTCAACTTGTCGCTGGATATTCCGGACATAGTGATAGTGGACGTGGAAACCACCGGCGGCTCTCTCCCCGGGCACAGGGTTATAGAGGTGGGGGCGGTCAGGTTGCGCCACGGTCGAGAACATCGCGCCCTGGCCACCCTCATCCGGCCGCGAAGGGAAATACCCCCATACATAACCTGGCTTACCGGCATAAAGCCGAGCATGTTGACCACAGCGCCGTATTTCGAGGAAATAGCCGGGTTGTTATGGGATTTTATGGATGGAGCCGTATTTTGCGCCCACAACGCAAGCTTTGACGCCAAGTTTCTCCGGTCGGAGTTTTCCCGCTGGGGAGGGGTACCACCCCTCCTGGAGGAAGAATCGCCCATTTTGTGCACGGTGAAGCTCGGCAAAAGGCTCATGACCTACCTGCCCGACCACAAGCTGGACACCGTGGCCGCCCACATGGGACTCAGCTTCAAAAAAAGGCACCGGGCCCTGGACGACGCCACCGTCACCGCCAGAATTATGACCCACTACCTGGAAATGATAGAGTTGAGGGGGATATCCGACCTCAAGGGCATCCTGAAGTTGCAGCGCTCGAAAATAAGGCGGGATTGAAGCCGTTCATCCTCCGAACGAGATTGCGTTTTAAAGGACATTTATTTCGCCCGTGTCTCCGTCCACTTCCACCCGGTCGCCGTTATTTATTTTGTCGTAGAGCTCTTCCGAGTCGAACTCCACCACCGGTATCCCGCACTCGAACCATACATCGGCCAATACGCTCCCCGATACCATCAGCGAATCGGCGTGCCGAACCACCATCGCCACCGGCGAGCTGCCGGAATGCATCAGCTCCAACAGCACCGCTCCGGTATATGTGGAGCCGATAACCGCGGGATACACCAGTACCGTCCCCTTGAGGTCGGTTTTGTAAAGCTCGTGGTGGCGGTCCTGAACACAGGCCTTTTTCCAGGGAACCGCGTTTATAGGCTTGGTAAAAGAAGCGGTGAAATTCATAGGCATCCTCGTAACCACCGCCGGGCCTTGCGCTTTCCCCGGCAGAACCGGTTTGGCCTTAATCGTTCTCATTTTTACACCCCGCACGCCCGAAGGCAGTCTTCATCCGAGCCGTACTCGGCGCCTTCGAGGTAGTAATACAGCTTGCCGCTGGAGGAGAGTATATTTTTATTGCCGACCCTTACCGTCAATGCCGCCAGCGGGCAATGGTCGTAAACCTTCACCCCGGCCTCGAAGGCTTTTGCATAAAGGTCGGTTTTCAAAAACCTTTCCTTATGCTCGGGTATCATGCAGAACCACACCGGCTTTTTGGAGAGCTTGCCGGAGAACCGTTCGGCAAGGCGAATCGCTTCCTCATAAGTCATTTGCGGGCAACCGAAGACCACCAGGTCGGTTTTTTCGGCCCCCCTTTTGCGCAGTTCGTCGTAATCGGCGCGGGTGACGGTCATGGTTTCCGGCGGCTCGCCGTCGAAAACCGATTTTAAATCGGGGGCTTCCGGGGTCAGCCCTTCCACGTGGAACAGGGCCACTCCCCCGGCGGCGGCCATGGCCCCGCCCATATTTTTCAAGCCCGGCCAATCCACATCTATGTGCTCGATAACCGGCGCCTTGTCCACCACAGCCTTGCCGACCAGGAATCCGAGGCCGCTGGGGTCTATGGATTTATCCTCGACCTTTACCAGCACCTGCCCTTTTCGATTTTCGTCCAGGAGGTATCCGAACTCCGGCGTAAGGCCCGTCACCGCGCTGCATATATCTATAAGCAGCGAATGCCGGTTGGTGCGTGCCCCGAGGGCGCTGTTTGCGAATTGCACGGCACTGGATTCGGCCCATGCCACCACGTCACCCTTTTCCGGTCGGTTTGGTCCTTCGTAGCACGCACAGGAATAATTTGGAGTTACTCCAAGGGCCTCAAACAGCCTCTCCAGCTTTTTCTGCTTTGAAAATACAACCCGATTAACGAGGTTCAGGTCGGCTCCCGGGCGGGGGTTTACGGTGGTGGGAACCTTCACCCCGACGCCGTCCCGGACGAGTCGGTCAAGAATATTGTAATAGGCTTTGTAGGTGATAATCCCGAAACTACCGGCCAAATGCCCCGATTTTACGGGCACAAGACCGGAGGCCCCGAAAGCTTTTCCATATTCCACCAGCGTCTTCATGGCCTTAGCCATGGCCGGGCCGCTTTCGCCTTTGAGGACGCTTTCCTGCTCCGGCTCAAGGTTCATCTGCATGGATGAATCCAAATCGCTCATATCCTCCTCTCCAATCCTTTGGTGGAGGCGCCCACCAACTCCGTCCGGGTGCATCCATGGTGGCCCATCTTGTCATGGCGGTGGGCCACCACCACGTTCGGCTTTGCGAACACTTTGCCTTTAGGCTCATATCCGAGCTCGCGCATGCCTTCCCCGACTATCTCCCAAATGGCCTGCCGGTCATACTCTTCCAAACGCTTTATATAGACCCGGTTTCTATCCGTGTCATGGGTCATTGCCGACCTCCCTTTATCATTAACATTATTACCGTGCGTTCGATTTTCAGCCTGTCCGATTCTTTTTAGATAGCATACCGAGACAAAAAGCTCAATTAGAATTCATACTTTTTTTCGGAAAATTGGCTACAAATATGCGTGCGGCTAAGTTTTAGGGATTAAATTGAACCGTTACTTCCGATTGACCTCAAGTGGCATAAATATTGCTTTAATTTAATCAAGAGCTTTAAAAAAATTTTTATTCATTTATCCTAATCAAGGGGGAGCAAGGAAAATGCACATTGACGAAAACGTCCTGTTAGCGCTCTCAAAAACATTTCTGAGCACAGAGGAAAATCTGACCCTGGAGGAAATCTCCGGGCTCGCGGCAAGGGTTCTGGACCAGTGGAACATCCGGATGATGCTTTTTACCCTTAATGGGGAAGACCAGGCGTACCTGAGATTTACTTCAGCAGACAGGGAGTTGGTGGAGTGCAACGGGTTCGCGGATGAAGAAGAAATATCGATTGGTTTGCCATCCCTGCCACCTCTGAAAAAGTGCGTTGAGAAACAAAAAGCGATTTTTACCACCGGCGCCGAGTACTGGTTCGGCATGGACGGAGACAATCTGGTTCCGGAACTTCTGCAAGGGAAATCAGCCATTTACACGCCTCTGGTGGACAACGAAAAGCCCTTTGGAGCGCTCGTGGCGTTTTCTCCGGAGCTAAGCCGGGAGCATACCCTTGTTGTCAACCTCATCGCTCACGAGCTTTCAGTCCTGTTCAAGCATTCCAACGAGGTCAGGGAGCTGCGCGAAACAAGAGACTTGCTCAAGCACGTCGCCAGCAAGTACCGAAACCTGATAGACAGGCTGGACCATGCCGTAATGATGATATCCGGAGACGGCAAAATCCAGGCCGCCAACGAGCGGCTTCGCGAAAGTCTGGACTACACATATAAGGAGCTTATAGGCAAGAAACTGGAAGAGCTTATCCCCGAAGAAGAATGTGAAGACGTAGAGGGAATGCTGGCCCGTACACGTGAAGGCCCCCTTTCGTTTAAACTTAATCTGCTTACCAGCACAGGGAGAGTGATAAAAACTCACGCCACGATGACCTACACCCCCGACGCCAATACTTACCAGGGCATATTCAGGCTGGAACATGAGGCTGAGAAAAAGGAAATCCCGGCAACCGACAACTGGCTCCAGAAAGTAATCGAAGGGAAAACCGAGGATACCGAAGATTACAGGCTGATAATGAAAAACCTCCTGGAATCGCTTCCCGGCCTCCATTTCCTCATGGCAAGAGACGGTAAGCTGGCTTTCGTTAGCCGGTACGCGGAGAAAGTTACCGGATATACCCGGGACGAGTTCCTCGACCAGCCCCTTAGCTGGCTCCAGAGAGTTCACCCCGACGACCGGGAAAGGGTGGCAATAGCCTACCAGAAAGCCCTCTTAACCGGTGAAGGGCACGATTCATTAAAGTTCAAGTTCATCCACAAATACAGGGACGAATGTCACTTCATAAGCTCGGCTATCCCCATCATGGACCAGGACGGCCATCTGCACGGAATACATGGCATTTTCCAGGAAGTCACTCGGCTAACCCGCCAGGAAGACGAGTCCGAAGAAACGCCAAAGAGGCACATTTCGCTGTTTGAAAACCTGGACGACCTTATATTCGTGGTGGACAACAACCTCAAAATCCAAATGATTAACCGCTCCTGCAAGGATATTCTGGGCTACGAAGTCATAGACCTTGTGGGGCAATCCGTGAAAAAGATACTGGACCCCGAGGAAATAAAATCTTTCCGTGAAAATTTAAACCGGGTACAGGAAGACGGTCGGATTGAAGGATGGATACTCAAAGCGCGTCACGCGGACGGTAAAGAAGTGTATCTGGAAGTCAACGCCAACGTGGTTCTCCGCGACGAAAAGCCGGTCGCCGTAAGGGGAATTGCCCGGAACGTAACGGAAAGAATAGAGCTTCAGAAGCGAGAGAAAGCGCTTCAACAACAGCTTATACACACTGAAAAAATGGCCGCAATAGGAGAACTTTTGGGCACGGTGGCCCACGGTATGCGCAATCCCCTGTCCAGCATTCGGGCGGTGGCTCAAACCACGATGGACGATTTGGAGCCTCACAGCGAATCCCGAATCGCCCTCAGAAATATCCTGTTGGAAACCGACCGCCTGGATTTGAGAATCAAAGAATTTCTAAGCTTTTACAAGCCCTTCGAGCCGGAGCTGAAAATTCATAACATCAACGAGGTTATCACCGAATCCCTCAATATGGTGGCCGAGAAAATGAAGCGCCGCGACATAGACATAGATTTGCAGCTGGACTGGAACATACCTGAAATTCTGCTTGATTTCGCCCAGATAGAGCAGGTTCTGCTCAATCTTTACGGAAATTCGCTCTCGGCCATCGGTCACAAGGGAACACTCACCGTAATCACCCGGCTCAAAGAAGACGAGAACGGTGAAAAGGTGGTGGTGGCCCTGGAAGACACCGGGCCGGGCATCGCTCCCGATGTTCGCGAGCGGATTTTTCAGCCCTTCTTCACCACCCGGGAGCATGGAACGGGAATGGGGCTGAGCGTTTCCCGGAGAATCATAGAGGCTCACTGGGGCAAGATGTGGGCCGAAGAAGCCCCGGGAGGCGGGGCAAGGCTGATATTCTGGTTGCCTGTTATGGATATTAAATGAGTTTTAAGTTTCGGAGGTCGTCTCTGTGGGTTCCATATTCGTAATTGAAGACGAACATCTTCTGGCGAATTCCATAGCACAGTACATGAAAAAACGGGGGCACCAGGTGTGGGTGTTCGCCAGCGGCGAGGAAGGCATCAAGGCCTATCGGGAAAATCCGCCGGACGTGGTTATACTGGACTACCGCCTTCCGGGGAAAGACGGGCTTGAAGTCCTGAAGGAACTAAAGGAAATAGACCCCGCTCCTTCAGTTATCATAATTACCGCATACGGCACCGTCGAAACCGCCGTGGACGCCATGAAAACCGGGGCTTACGACTATATTCCCAAGCCGCTGGACTTGCTCAAGCTGCAAAATATGGTCGATAAGCTTTTCGAAAACATCAAGCTGCAGCAGGAGGTGGTATATCACCGAGGCCGCGCCGTCGAAAGCATGGAACCTCAGGGAATTATCGGGGAATCTCCGGCGGTCAAAAAAACAATCGAAAGGCTCCAAAGCCTGGTAAAGTACGATGACCAGCAGGATGGCGGCCCCACCGTGCTTATCTGCGGAGAAACCGGCACCGGCAAGGAAGTATTTGCAAGAGCACTGCACAGAATGGGAGCGCGAGCTGAAAAGCCGTTTATAGAAATCAACTGCACCGCTATCCCCGAAAGCCTTATGGAAGCGGAGCTCTTCGGCTACCGGAAAGGCTCCTTCACCGACGCAAAAGCCAGTAAAGCGGGACTGATTGAAGCCGCGGAAGGCGGCACCCTTTTCCTGGATGAAATCGGACACCTGGGCCTTGGAATCCAGGCGAAAATGCTTAAAGTGCTCGAGGAAAAATGCGTGCGCCGAATAGGCGACATTAACGACAGGCACATAAACGTCAAAATAATCGCCGCCACCAACAGAGACCTCGACGCCGCCCGGGAACAGGGAACTTTCCGCGAAGACCTGTATCACAGGCTCAATGTCATAAGGATAGACCTGCCGCCGCTGAGGGAGCGCGGTGAAGACGTGCTGCTTCTAACCAATTACTTCCTGGATTTGTACAACAAAAAGTACGGCAAATCCATCAAAGGCTTTACGGAAGAAGCTAAAGAAACGATGATGAACTACCCATGGCCCGGAAACGTGCGGGAGCTCAATAATGTCATCGAAAGGGCCATATTGCTCGAAGACGTGGAAAAACTGGGAACCGCAAACCTTGGAATCAAATCGAAGCAAGAAGCTCGGTCATCCCAACCCTCCGACAGCACAGGCGCACAAGCCATAGCCACGGACTCCGGCAAGAAAGACGGCTTTACTCTCCCTCCCGAAGGGCTGGTGCTGGAGGATTTGGAACGCAAGCTCATCACCGATGCCCTCCATCGCACACGATGGAACCGCAGCATGGCCGCGAGATTGCTGGGAATTTCCCTGGACACCCTCCGTTACCGGATAAAGAAGCACGAAATCGAATCGTAATGCGTCAAATGCCCGATAATTGGCGATTCCACTTGGGCATTTAACCACCCCTTTCTTTTCTGCCACTCCCCCCTTCCTTTGCTTGCGCTCACTAACAATTCGTCAACTAATTACGGACTTATGGCATTTCGCCAAAATGGCTAAGCCATTTGACCATGTTATGGCCATTTGGCCGTAAGCCGCTGTTTTTAATAGCATTTTTCGAGGTGAAGGCACGACTTTTGCTTTTTCATACCAGCGGAAGAGGCTGAAAAAGGGGGGTTGCATTATGACCAATCTTAAAATCTATAAATCCCTATCCAAAAGATTCAACAAGAGTGGCTTCACCCTTATCGAGCTGATGGTGGCTCTGGCTATTGTGGGCATACTCGCCTCCTTAGCCGTCGCCAATTACCTGAACCGACTTCCCGACATACGAGCCAAGCAAGCCGCTCGACAGGTATGGATGGATTTCAAACGGGCGCAAAGCACAGCCTTATCCAGAAATACCGATGTGGTCGTGCTTTTCAACCCAAGCGAAGGCACTTACGACATCGTTATAGATACCGATTCGGATATGGGTGAGACCGGCTCCCCGGATACGTCCGGCGGCGATGCCGACGAGTTTTTCTCCCGAGACAATGCCCTTCCCCAAAGTATCGTATTCGCTTCCGGCCTTGGCACTGTTGTAGGGGTGGATGGAGAGGGTCTTGGCGACGGGGTGACCCTCTCGAATAACAGGGTTTTTTTTCAGCCGAGTGGCCGGGCGAGTACAAAAAACGAAGACACCATCGACAATGTCCTAAATAAGGCCAGCCGTGCCGTTTATGTAATTCCGGAAGCGGATATATCCAAAAATAATCACGAGAAGCTGTGGGCCGTAACAATAAACGGCATTTCCGGCAATGCAGAAATGAAAGAGTACAAAAACGGAAAATGGGGAGGATAAAAATGGAGAACATGAAAAAACGTAGCGGTCAGGGTGGGTTTTCACTTATCGAGGTATTGATTGCCACTGCCGTTTTTACCTTCGGCGCCCTCGCAATGATGGGCCTGGAACTGAAAGTTTTGCAGGCTACCGCTCAGGCAAGGAGGCTGTCCGAAGCCACCAGGCTGGCACAATACCCTATCGAAAGTTTCAAATCCGTTCCATTCAACGCTGTCTATGATTTCCTCGAAGGAAACGACCCGGTTACATACACCACAAGCAACAACCCCTCTTTCCCCAGTAATTCCGCCGCTCAAAGGATAATGCAGGGCTGGAAAGGACAGTTCATGGCCAATTTTGAAGAAGGAACAGGAACCGTGAAGGTCGACCTGCTTCAGAACTCGGACGGAGAAGATATAGGGGCGGATATTACCGTACAAGTTTTCTGGAAGGACCAAAGCGGGGCTCACCGGGTTAAGATGAAGCAAACTTTGTCCAACGCATTTTAAAGGCCAATACGAAACTTCACCCTAATTGAAAGGTGATTAAAAATGAACGGGGCCAGCAAAATAAGTAAGGCGGACAACTCCGGCTTCACCCTGATGGAAATCCTCGTAGCCATGTTTGTCGGGCTGATAATCGCATCCCTCATGCTCCTGACGTTCCAGCGTTCCTCAGAAAGGCACGAGGCTCAAACGGACAAGAACGAGCTTCAACAGACCTTAGTGGGCACGCTCAATCTAATGGAGCGGGAAATAAGGCTTGCGGGATATCATCAACCCAAGGACAAAATAATTAAAGCCACCCCATACACTTTTACCTTCATGGCGGACCTGGATAACGACGGCACCATTACACTGGACGGAAACCCCAATAATGACCACCCGAGAACTGAAAAAATAAAATACTACTTTGACCAATCCACAGGAGTGCTTCAAAGAACCAGAATCTCCGGAGGAACGAGCAAAAATAAAAAAGTGACCGATATAGCGACCAACCTTGAAGAGCTTAAATTCGAGTATTTTGACAAAGAAGGCAACGAGCGCGCCAGCAGCCTTGGGGAACAATATATACGCGACGAGATAAGAAGAATCAGAGTAATTGCCAAGGGTGACGTTAAGGTGGTTGCCACTGAAACAGAAGACGGAAAACCCAAAAAGGTATTTCGAACCAACCGGCGCACGGTAACCCGCGACATTACCCCCCCTAACCTCGGTATTCCCCCGCTGGTACCGTGCGGGACTTTGGTTGTTGACCCCCAATCCCCCATAGCGGCCTGCAACCCGCCCGGGGAACTATCACCCGTTACTATAACCACGTACGACAAGGAAGGTAAGAAAACCAATGAAAATAATGTTTCCGTCACCGTCAACCAATCCTCCACCCTCTATTCCGATGATGACGCCACTACTCTCGCTACACTCCCGCTACCGGGCGGCAGCCGGTCAGAAGATGGCGCCATTTTATATCTGGAAAGCGGCGCTACAACAGCCGGGGACGAGGTCATAATAGAAGCCAGGTGGACACCGCCCGAACCCAAATGCTTCCAGAGAATGTCATTGGCCACAGTGTCCGTAGCCCCCGGCTCCGCCTGCAAAATAACAGCTGAGAACGTCGAGGCTACCGCATGCGACGCGCCCGGATGTGAAAACACCAAAGAAATTGTATTCAAAGTGGAGGACAACTGTGGCAATGCGGTCTCAGGGGCGGACGCAAGGTTCTGGATAATCGGCAACGACGACCATGACAAAGGAACGCTGGACGGCAACTACACCGACGTTAATAAAGTAGCGGAAACTTCAAATGCTGCCGGAGAAATCAAGCTGGAATACAAGGCCCCCAACAACATCGCCCCAAAGATAGTTTCCGTTAAGGGAGAGTTACTCAACTACGGAACCGGTTGTAGCGATATTTATGAACTTAATCCCATCACACTTGTTCCCTGCGACCCGGACAGTATCGGGGCCTTACTTCCGGAGGACCCGAAAGGTTGCATGAACCAATACTATAACATTTACGGCGCGGTCTTTGACGCATGCTCAAATCCAATCTCTAACCTGACCGACTTCCAGGTGGAGTTGCTCAATCCCGTAGGCGCCTCCGGCCAGAAAGAGAACGTCTCCAAGCCCGACGGAAGTCAGCCGGGAAATTCGGTGTTCATGCAGCCCATCGATATGTTCGAGGGGATGATATATGAAGCCCGGTACAACACTCGTACTGATGACGAAGATAACGCCCCGAGAGAGGTTACATTAAGATTCACCCAGCCGGAAGTAAACGACCCTCTGACGGGAATCATAAATTTGACCGAATGCACCTGCAACCTTCTTTTCACGGATTACCCGGAAACTTATTGCAACCGCGGCATTAGCGAAGGTTGCCCCAAAAACGCGATATTGCGCGCAACCCTCGACGACCCGAATAACGAGGCAAAAATCTTCACCAACGACGGCGTGGATATATACTATGATTACCAGAATGATTATTCCGAGGGCCCCGTCTCTCAGACTCCAAGACTGCCGGTTAACTCCAACGCCAATACCTTCGTGGCCGTGCAGAACGACACCGTGACGCTGGGCAACACCGCATGGATGTATCTCGAAGAGTATAATCTCAACGATAAGGTGGAATGCACGGCTTCTTACCCGATTGATGTCGTCTGTTCCGCCGCGGAGATAGAGTTTCTGGACGAACAATACCGACCGGCCATAACTTATGACCCCTACAACCCGAATGAAGTAATCTTCGTCGAGCTGGAGGACTGCAACCGCCCGGACGATAAGAGCATAGAGGTAAAACTGTGGGCGGAAGAGAGCGGGGACGAAGAGGAACTGGAGCTCGATAAAAACCCCGGCCCCGACGACTGGGGGCCGTCATACTACAGAAACGACACGGGATTTCCAATAACTGCTATTGATGACGAATACGCACAAAAAGCTGTCTCAAACGATGGAATTCTCCAAGTTTACGCATACGATGTCATCCATGTGCGTTATGAAGACGATACCGCCCAATGCCAGGAATGCCCGGATATAGCCATGGACAAAGTCGAGCTCACCAATATCTGCACCCCCATGGCGCTGTACTCGGGCGCTTTCGCCACCTTCCAGGGTACCTCCTTCAGGGTGCACTGGGGGGACGTGCTTGTAAAAGGCGACGTGGACTTCAGCGGACAACTGGACAAAAAAGTGCCGCGCAAGGACAGAACCATGTCCGTTTCAGACACTACTGACTCTTATACGGGCAAAGGTTGGACTGACCGATGGGTTGATATTTATATAAAAGGCGACATGAAAAGCGCTCCTTCGAGTGCCGTTCAGCCGTTTTACACCAGCAGCCCGAGCTATCCCAACATCTTCCAGCACGTAACCGAAGAAAACCTCGACTGCATAATGAGCGAGCTCGATTACGAAGACCTCAAACAGTTCGCCAAAGATAACGACGTTTACTATTACTCCACGGGAAACGACACCATCAGAAAGCCGGGTGACGATTCGGACAGGGATTTCCAGACGGTGCTCGAGAATGAAGCACGTGAGTTTATCTTTGTGGACATTATAGATGCCCCGAGCTACGGCAATATCACCGGAGAAGATATCGACAACGGCGTCTATGACGCCCAGTTCCCCACCCATTCGGTAAGCGGCAACTTTTTCTACGAAGGGTTCGTGTATATTGCCGGCAACTTCCGCATGAGCGGACTGGGGTCTGCTACCGCCATCAAAAAGGTCAACAGCCCGCCCGAGCAGGACGTGGAACAACCTGTATTTCCTCCCAACGGCGACGCCGAGTTAACGGACCTGCCCGTTACCTACGACGAAAGCCTCAACAGCGTGGAAAACCTTACCATAAACGCACACATACGGGGAGGAGTTTATATCGAGGGGGTCATGGACGTTACCGGAAACCCCCAGATACTCGGCTCACTGGCCGCCGAAGGCGGGTTCACCGGAAGCGGCAACCCTGAGATCTGGTACGACTACCAGAGTTCCCGCTCTTGCGTGCAGGCAAGCGGTGACTGCTGCAAAATCAGCGTGGAGCCCGTAAAAGCGGACCTGAACCCGGGAGAAACAAAGCAATTCACCGCGAAGGGCGCAACGGACATCAAATGGAGAATCAGCGACAATCAAAGCGGGGGCACTATCAGTTCAACCGGACTGTACACGGCGGGTAACACGTTGAATGTAACGGACACTATAAAAGCGGAGGATGATAAAGGCGATTGCATTTCCGGCACAGTCCGGGTGAATGTTGTCTGTCCCCAGATAAATATCTCCGGGCCCACGGAACTCCAGGTGGGGGATACGGCAACATATAACGCCTCCGGCGGCTCCGGTTCGTACACCTACTCCGTGAGCAATTCAAACGCAACTATTAACTCCACTACCGGAGAGTTGGAAGCAATAACCCAGGGCACAGTCTATATCACGGCTACGGATGCAAACGGTTGCTCCGCCACCAAAACCCTTGGAATAAAATCCACCCCTCTGTGCCAGACAATCTTCTCGGATGATTTCGACGGGAATGTGGGCGGCATGCCTTCCCGGGTCAGTGGAGACTGGTCTCACAACGGCTCCGGGCAGGACGACTGGCAATTCGGCGCCCCGGCAGGAAAATGCGATGACCCCTCCAGCGCCCATTCCGGCGCCAATGTAATGGGCAATGACATCGGTGAGACCGGATGGAACGGGTGTTATTCAAATAACGTTCGTAATTACGTTATCAGTTCCCATTTCGACCTAACCGGCTACGAAGATCCCGAGTTGCATTTTTACCGCTGGTTGAACGTGAGAAACGGCGACGACGCCGAAATATACGTGAACTGCGACAGCGGCTGGGAGATGGTGGACTCGCAGACCAACGTGAGAGATAACTCGTGGCAGGAAATAGTAATGGTGGCGGGAGCACAATCTTGCGACGACCATGGTGACGTTCAGTTCGCCTTCCTCCTCGATTCAAACGGGAACAACACCACCGGCGGTTGGACTATTGACGATGTTGTGCTCTGTGCTCACGAAATCAAATAACGGCACGGCAAAAAGGGAGCGGTCAGCATGAATACGAAAGGTGCACAAAAAGAAAAACATAACACCGAAAATGCCGGGTTCGTGCTGCCAATGGTGCTTGTCCTGCTGGTGGTGATGACAATTTTCGGTATCGCCATGATGCTTATGAGCACCACCAGCTTGGAACAGGCCGGAAATACCCGGTCGAAACAGGAAGCCGTAAATAAAGCCTATGACGCCTATCAGCGCGCGCTTACCATGCTGGAAAGCCACTCATGCACCCCGAAGGGAACCGAACTGCTGGATACCGACGGCGACGGATACATCGACAGCGACGACGATATCGGCACGCCCGGCACCGTAGTCACTTGCGAATCGGATATTAACCCCGCTTCTCCGAATCACCCGAGAACCGAAAGCAAAATATTCCTAACCGGAACCCTCAAAAGCTGCGCCAACCCGAGCGCCGAGCGCGATCATTTCAACATAAAAACATACGGTGTGGTGGGAAATTCCCGCCATGTTATAGAGGCCAAGGTATCTCACGATTCTTTCCTTAACTACAGCCGATTCTGTAATGACACAGTAAGATATGGAGACGGAGCGGTTATCGCCGGAAACTTTTACTCCGGAAACGACTTGGAAATAACGGGCGGTGACGCCTATTTTCTCGAAGATGTAACGGTAAACGGAACGGTTACGGGAGACGGAACCGCTAATATCTCCGGCCAAATCACAGAAAACTATTCAAAAGTTTTATCAATGGACATCCAGGACCAAGTCTCCGATTTCTTTGACGAGGCTCAAGCGTGCGGGTGGGTTATCCGGAGCGGAAACGGGCTGAACTGCCTCAGGGACAGCTACAGCGGTACCGACAACCTGCTGGACTTCAGTGACTTTGTCAACCTGGACCCCGCAAGCACGGGAACCGCAGCCTATGTCGGCGACGACTGCACTTTCAACCTTCCTTCGAACGACGTTTTTAACGGCGTGGTCTTCTGGGATGATTCCAACACTGACGAAATACATGTCCGTGGTACCCTCGGCGCTGACGGAAAAGGAAGAAGTCTTACGGTGTTCAGCCATTCGGATATTTACATCGACAATAACGTCCTGGGTGGAACCAGCGTTAACAACCAGCCGGTAAATATAGGCCTGGTGACAGACGATAATAATGCGGAGATACGCTTCCACTCACTGGCGCCCGCATTTCTGACAGTGGAAGCCGCCCTCATGAGCGCACAATCCAACTGGGTTGCTGAATCTGATGAGTCCAGTTACTGCCAAAGTATAGCCGCTGCCAACGCCGAGAATCCACCCACTTTCGGCAATGTTTACGACATGGACGGTGATGGAGATTTGGAATCACCAAACGAGTGGGGTTACGATGAGAATAACCTGAATCCAAACCGGACGGTTATGCTTAGAACAATAGGGCCGATAATCACCGACAGCAGTGGTAGTCGCGGTAAATATCACTGCAATTATCACGGAGGTGCTACAGCCTCTTATGAATACGATGTAGACATCCGTGCTTATCCCCCGCCGTTTCCGAAAATAACCAACCTGCTGCATTTGCTTAGTTATAACGAAAAGGAAAACCTCGATGATTAGAATATCGGTTAATGAATACGAAAAAGGTGAGCGAATGCGCTAGCATTCTCCGACAGGCTTTTAGCGAGCTGGCCCCCTGCACTTGTAGGGTCCCGGGCGGCTTGGATAACCCTTTTTTCGGCCCTTTAACCAAGCCCTTCCTTATCCCCGTCGCCCGGGAAATTTTTTTTATTTCCCTGCAAATCAGTTATCATAAACCCGGATTTTTCGAGACGGACAAGGGGCTTCAAGCCCCTTGTCCCGCTTAACCCTCCTGGCCTTCCCGTTGTATTTCACCAGTGGTCTCGAAGATAGTCCGGATATTTTCGTCGGGCATGGTATATTGCACTTCGTGGGTGGCGCCGAGGATTAGCCCGTTGCCGGAGGGCGCTCTCCGGTAGTAGCCCAGCATGTCCTCCTTCAATTGCCCGGGAGTCATGGATTCGCCCAGCTGAATGTCTATTCCCGTTATGAAGGTGAGCTTGTCGCCGTATTTTTCGTAAGCCTCGGCGAAATCGTTGCCGGCCTTCGGCTGAAACGCCTGGAGCATATCGATACCCAGTTCCACGTATTCCGGCAGAAGCGGCATCTGGTAGCCGCAGGAATGCAGGATGACCTCCGCCCCTTCCTCGTGAGCGGCGTCCACCAGCGTCTTCAAGTTGGGGCGGGTAAACTCCCTCCACATATCCATGGAGATGAACGTGCGATGGTCGTAGCCGTAATCATCCTCGATAAACGCCGCGTCGGCCCCCGCCCTTATCGACCTCACCAGTATGTCCCGCTGGCACTCGGTCCACTTCCGTAAAAATTCCTTCATCTCGTCGGGATACTCCACCAGTTTGAGCATGAAGCTTTCGGTCCCGAACAGGGAGGTGTTGGTAAAGTCCTGCGGGCCCCAGACTTCCGCGCCTATGTATACATCCGGGTATCTTGCCCTGGCCTTGCGGAACATATCGTACAGCTTTTCATCGGAAGTATCCGGAAACCTGTATGTCTTTGTGTCCTCTATGTTTTTTATGGGCGGGTCTATCATGTCCGGGTAAATGCCGTGCCCCATGGCCCGGGTAACCCCGAAGATGTCGTAAAACCGGAAGCTGCCGTTTTCCCGATAAATTTTGGTGTAATTCCAGGGCGTCGCGAAGGAAGCCAGGAGTATATCCGAGCCCAGGTCGAGGGCGTACTCGTTGGCGTAATTGAAGGTATGGATGTCGAACATCATGGGCGCGGTACGCCATAATTCCTTCGCGTTGAAGTATCCGCCTTTTTTGAACCTGCCCCACAGAAACCTTGCCAGCACGTTGCGCCGCCGAAACCTGCCGGGCTTGTACTCGGCCATCATTTTGCACCCGGTGTGCGCGTTCATCCATATGAAAATCGGCGCCCGGTCAACGGCCTGCCGCTTGTAAGAGGCCCGAACCCGCTCCCGGGAGGCCATTCCGGTTCTTTGAGCAGCCATGTAAATCTCCTTTTTCTACGGTACATCCCAGTTCAGAGCGATATTTACCCCCCATGTACGAGGCAATTAAGACAAGGGGCTTTAAGCCCCTTGTCCAAGTCGGCAACCCCGGGCGCCCGTCCCGTTACCGCTTGTTCTCCGAGGCAATGACATCGGCCACTCTCGACCACAGCTTCCGAAACTCTTTTTCCCCGAACTTCGCGCCGCTGTGCAGCCATTCCGCGTATTCTCTGCCGTCCTTCTTCTGAGTGAACTGGCCGACGACATCCAGGTGGTCTCCCATGACGGCCCCCCCCAACTTACCCCAAACCTGGCTCATGGCAGGAACAACACCGTCATTGGTCGTGCTATCGAGAGGAATTGAAAGATTGTCTTCTATTTCCGCGCGAAGCTCCTCCTCCGGCAACGGATAGGGGTAATGTCTGTGCTCCCGGCTCGTAATGCTGTAAACGGCGGCGTATATGGCGTGAGTAACCGGTTTATATAAATTCCTCGGGCTTATCGCCATGCCGCGAAGATTGGGCGGCGGGGAAGCGCTCACGAAGGAGTAATAGTTGACATCCTTCCGGTCGGATACCGCGGCGTTGAAGACGTCCATCGCCTCGGGGGTCAACTGCACCACCGCCCCCTGGTCGCTTGATATTTCCCTGATGTAATCCCAGAGCTTGTCGCCCTTTTTCGGAGTTATCCTTCTCAGCACACTTTCCGAGAGAGAATCCAGTATGTTGCCGCGCTGCCCGAAATATTCATCCAGGTGAGCGTACAGGGAAAGCCATTTTGCGCCCAGGTAAGTGGCGTATCTTCCGGCGGCGCTGGTAGCCAATAAAGTGAGCAAATACAAGAGGTAACGGCCGTTGACTCCGGTGAAAAAGTTGGCCAGCGGCGTTCCGTGATGAGGGGTGGAGAGGGTTATGGCCGTGCGGGTTCTTTTCGCCACCGCCACTTCCTCCCTCTCGGTGCCGTAAAAATGCACCCCTGGCGTCAAAAGCATCCTTACGTCGAGGCCGCCTGTCGAGTGACCCACGAAATGGAGCTCACCTTCCCGGTGTCCACCCTCTTCCACAACGGTCTTGAGCAAGCGCCGGGCCCGGCGGCGTATCGAGCCGCTGGGCATGGTTTCCGTTTCGATTATACGGGCATCGACTCCCCTCTCGGCCAGAGCTTCCTCCAGCACCTCGGAGACCCGATGGAAGTAATTCAAACCTCCAAGCTCGGTAAAACCGAAAAATCCCGGCACAAGATAAACCTGCGTCATCTATAACCACCTCTTGATTGTATAAATGGTGATTCCTGCACGTAAATTCAAGTCAGAGGCCGGAGGTAAACTGATAGTGGCCCCTGAAGGCCACACACAGGATTACAGTTACAAATGGGGAAAAAGCTCCCGCTGGGCATGTTCCTCTAACAGGGTGTTGAAAAAGTCAGAAACGTAACGCCGCCATCCCTGGCGGCACTTGTAAGTAGCTGATTTTATTAAGGCGCCTTTTGCCGGCAAGCCATGCGGCCTGAGAAGGATGCCAGCGTTACGAAAAATAGCATTTTTCAACACCCTGTTAGATGATGGTTGTTACATATCGCTATTTGTCAAGGCAAGTAACTTATTTGTAAACTCAATGAAAACGCCCGGACTTTGCACAAGGGCACGAAGGCTGATAATATAGAAACGTTCTCGAAGGGGAATTTGTCCTGCCATGAATGCCGTTTTTCTGACAATCATGTCGCTGGCCGCTTTTATCGCGGCTTATACCTTCTATTCGCCCGCAGGATATTTTCCCACGCAACTGTTGGGCAAACACAAGGGTCGCCCCTACGGGTGGTTTGACAGTTCGTTGGGCGAAAATATTTAAGGCGCCGTGTATAATATCCGACTAAAAGGGGTAAATAATGAAAAAAGCGACTATTTACGCCGTTATGGCTTTAGTATTCAGCGTCCTTCTCTTTTCAGACGTCCAATCCGATGAGAAATGTAAATGCGAAAGGCCTGTCGATACCGAATTCGGCCCGGTGGCCGGAACCTGTTCGGAGTACGACGAAGCTTGTGTATGGAAAGGCATTTCTTACGCCGCTCCCCCGACAGGTGAATTGCGGTTCAAGGCGCCACGTGACCCCGAGCCGTGGAATGAGCCCCGGCGGGCGGACAAGTTCGGCCCCACCTGCTGCCAGCGGATAAGCAAGGCCCAGCTCAACCCGTTCAAAACCGGGGTTTTTACCGGCCACGAGGATTGCCTGTACCTGAACATCTGGAAGCCGGAAAAGGAGGGCACTTTCCCCGTAATGGTATGGATACACGGGGGCACTTTGCTCACCGGCTCCGGCTCCTCGATGCTTTATCGCGGCGACGAGTTCGTGGCGGAAAATGATGTAGTGCTGATAACCATCAACTACCGCCTCGGGGCGATGGGATTTCTCGCTCATGAGAAGCTTGCCGAAGAGGACCCTCACGGCAGCACCGGCAATTACGGGATGCTCGACCAGCTCAAGGCGCTGGAGTGGGTAAAAAACAACATCGAGAACTTCGGCGGCGACCCGGATAACGTAACCATATTCGGCGAAAGCGCGGGCGGATGGAGCGTTTGCGCGCTGGTGGCCAGCCCGCTGGCGGAGGGCCTTTTCCACCGCGCTATCATGGAAAGCGGCTCGTGTTCGTCTACAGCTACTTTGGAAGAAGGATTCGAGTACGGGCGGAAACTGGCAAATGAGTTTTATTGCGAAGAAGACAACGTGCCCGAATGCCTGCGGGAACAATCGCCCCAGGCCATATACAACGAGATTCCGTGGGACGAAACAGGGCGCGAAAGCCCGTTTAAAATTCACCTGGACGGATATTTTCTCGATAAACAACCTATCAAAAGGATTAAAAAGGGCGAATATAACAAGGTTCCGTTCATCGCCGGTTCCAACCGGGACGAGTTCGGGCCTTTGAGATACATGAAGCTGTCCCGGCTTTTCTTCCTGAACGAAAAAGAAGCGGAAACTAAAATCCGTGAAATGTACGGCGAAGAAGCCGCCCGTAAGATACTCGAGCTTTACCCGATAGAGGAATACCGCAAGCCGGTGGACGCCCTGAACGCGGCCATGGGCGACGCCCGGCTGGGATGCGCACCTTACCGCGTCGGCATGGCGATGAGCCCTACCAACCCGGAAGTTTACCTGTACCGGTTCGATTACGATAACCTGAGAGCGGAGAAGCTGGGGGCGTTCCACGGGCTGGAGCTGGCTTTCGTCTTCGGCAACTTCGACGCCAAACCGATGAAGTACGCCTTCAAGAAAAAGCACATCAGGGCCGCCGAGCCTCTTTCCGAAAAGATACAGACCTACTGGACGAACTTCGCGCGCTCCGGGGAGCCTCAGGGCGAAGGTCTGACCGATTGGCCGGTTTTCGATGCCGAGGACAGGGAATTTCTTGTTCTGGACGAACAGATAAAGACATCCACGTTTACCGAGGATTCAAAATGCGAGTTCTGGCGGGAATATAAGCAGAGCGAATAATTGCCGAATAAAATTGCTGTGTGCTTACTGAAAACGAGCGGCAGCTTACCATACCATAATCAAATCGCCGTTCTTATTGAACTGAAGCGGCCCGGGGTCGCTTTCCCGTGTTACATCCTCCCGCTTTGAGACTTCATCGAGAAGCGGTTTTGATACCATAATTTTATCGAGCTGGAGAGTGTTTTTTATGATTACCATTCGCGCACTGGCGGTGCCTCTTACCCAGGCGGTTTGCAAAGCCGCTTCGATGGCTTCCCTGTCCGAGGCCATAGCCAGGGGGGCCATGCCCTTCTCCGGGAACGAGCTTGCCATAGCGTTGGAGCGGGTGGCGTCCCAGTCCACGCTGTTAATAAGTTTCTCGGTCACGAAATCGGCCATGCCGATACCGTGAGCGTTTCCGCCCGATTTTTCGGTCAGGCCGAGCGCTGCGATTCTTCTTATACGCGGCGACGGCGGGTCGGGAATTGTGCGAATCCCTCTCCTGCCGATGACGTTGGCGTCCATGCCGGTGCCGCTTACGTCCTTGCCCATCCGGCAGACCACCAGCACATCGAGTTCATCGAAAGGCAGTCGCGGCATCATTTCCTCAGCTTTTTCAAGCAGTTCCCTGTCCAGCTCCGGGATGTCCTCCGGTTTGGCCGCTTCAATGACCGAAAGCTTATCGCGCGAATCCTCCACCAGGCCCAACCCGCCGATAACATTGGCCTTTTCGATTATTAAGCCCGCCATTTCCGGAAGGTATTTTTCCAGCTCATCCGGCCCGAGGCGATGGAAGCGTTCAGCTCCGTCCTTTTTACCCAGCCCCACCACGAGCATCTTGCACAGTCCGCTGCCGTAGTTCCCGACAACCGAAGTATGCGGTTTTATTCTGTTTATTGCGAGAACACCGTCGGCCTTCAATGCCGCTTCGTCCACGAAAACGGGCACATCCCCCACTTTGCCGATTTCGACCGTTTTCATGTCGGAAATGACCGGCATACCTACGGAATCCTCGGATTTGCCCATATCCTCCAGTACTTTTTTCTGCCCATGAGGTGTTGCGCCGCCGTGCGAGCCCATTGCCGCCACCACGAAAGGCTTCGCGCCCATTCCGCGCAAAATTTCGCCCGCCGCCTTGAACACTTCGGCTATCCGGTCAATGCCCCTGCTTCCGGCGGCGAGCGCTATGCGGGCTCCCGGTTGTACACGGTCACCTACCTCAGCTTTTTCCATAGCCCGGCGCACCGCGAGGGGCACGTCTTCGATTGCCGAATCCGGAAAACTGCGGTGTATCATAGCCATTAATGGAAGCTTTGTCTCCATGGACTTTTAGAATATGCCAAAACGCCTCACGAGACAATTGCCAATATCCAAGGCTAAAGGGCGAGAAACCCTTCGCACCCTGACCGCTCCCGGTAACATTCCGAAAGTCCGGCTATAATCCCGGCCCCGGAGGTTTCAAAAAACGGGCTGCAACCTTGGAGGGGCAACCCACACTTTCCTGTGGGAGAGACCTTTGGTCTCGACACCGGTCACGACCGGAAGGTCGCTCCCACACGCCCCATAAGCCACCCCGGTCACGGTGAGCTACCCTTGTCGGGAAACCGGAATTGCACATCCTATGTAGGGTAGCGCACACTTTCAGTGGGTTACCCCTAAAAGGGAACTTGAGAGCTTGAAAAGGAGTCGGCGTTGGTTTACCTTTGAGCGCGGAGGATGAGAAGATGAAAAAGCACGCGCTCAGAATTATCCCGGTAGCGATTATTGTTATTTTATGCGCCGGCCTGTTCGGATGCGACAATGAAACTACCACCGACACGGCGGTGATAAAAATTACGGGCAAAGTACCGATCGTATTCAATTGGTATGACGCCGCACCAAGTTGCCCGGATTGCAAAATATACGCGCAAGTTTATACCGGTGAGAGATGGGGAACCTTCTATTACGGCCCGTTTGAATTTGACCCTGACTCCATAACCCTGGACAATGTCCTGGCGGGCCAGGACCGGGATTTTACGGTATGGGTAACCGACACGTCGGGTGAAATTACTTACAGGGACGTCACAAAAAACGTTCAGGTTATCGCCAACACCACAAACGACCCGGTGCAGGTCACACTGTACCCTCGCGGCTGGTATGAAGTCAGCATGCAACAACCCAGCTTGAACTGGCAATTGACCGATGTGAAGCTCGCAGATGAAGGATACAGTTGGATGGCGGGCAGGGATAACTCCAACGGGAAAGGAGTCATTTTCAGGGGTGCGGAAGGCGCGTGGAGCCTGAGGCTACCCGAGGTAACCGGCAGCTCGAACTGGACGCTCAACTCCATTGCATCGGGCGCCGGAGGTGAAGCGTGGGCGGTGGGAGAAGATATAGAAAACAATCAAGGCATAATTCTCAGGTATGACGGCTCCTTATGGAACGATGACATCAAGGAGCCGCCATCGAGTTGTCTTTTCGGGGTGAGCTTCTCGCCGTCGGGCAGCATCGGACGGGCGGTGGGTGAAATAATTTTGGGGAGCTCTTATGCCGGAGTCATGCTTGCATATCCTTCCAGCACCGTCGGCTGGGTATCTGACCCGGCACCCGCCGGTTCCGTCAGCCTTTTTGACGTGGCCACATTTAACAACGGTGATGCAATAGTTGGAGGGAAGGATAATGATAACGGCTCGGGCTATCTCGCGTTGTGGGATGATTCGGCAGACTCCTACTCGGCTTATTCCACTCCGGGCAGCGTATGCTCGAAAGCGGAATGGCACGTCAATGACATATTTGCTGTAAATGAAAGCGACTGGTGGGCGGCGGGGGCGTGTTACACCCCTGTCGGCAGCATCAACGGGGTGGTGCTTCATTATACATCGGCGACCAGCGTAACAGTGGAGGACCTGTCTGCCGTTGCTTACTCGGACGATTGGTGGCTTAACGGGATATGGGCCGATTCGGCGGGCGATGCTTGGGCGGTCGGCGAAGGCTCTTCTTCGGTGGTTATTTTGAATAAAAGCGGCGGAAGCTGGACCCCCGTGACGCCTGACGGTTCATCGGGGGATTGGAAACTGTCGGGGGTGGATTTCAACCCCGCCGGCTCAATAACGTGGGGTTACGCGGTTGGCCATGATGCCTCAAACAGCCGGGGGTTGGCAATAAAATATCCGTTCCCTGAATGATGATAAGGTTATTTCTTTTTGTCTTTATCCTTCTTTTTCAGGAGGCCACCCACTCGTTTTTTAGACTCTTCTCTCTTCTCTTCCTCGTCGCGGCGCTCCTGTTCCATGCGGGCATGTTCCTCCATCTTTTTATGAACCATTTCGTCGATAATCCCCTGCGACTTCTCATCAACCTTCGTGAACTTCACCCCCATGCCGGGCTTGGTCATATCGCCGCGCTTTCCCTGCATGGTGTTTTCCCAAACAACTTTTCCTTCTACCTCCACCTCGATTCCCTTATCTTCAAAAACGAGGTGGAGTTTAATTTTAGTATCCAAGGGTAACGGCTCGGGGGTAGTTATGAACACCCCCCCGGAGCTCAGGTTATGGATATAATTGTTGGCAAAAACATCTTCACTTTTGTAACGTACTCGCATATTTATCGGGACGCGCGGGTCTTTGCGCTTCTCTTTCCCGGGGGCTTCTCCATGCACGTATTGAGCCAGATACTCCTTCAGGTAGACAAGCTTCTCCTCTTCCTTAAGCGACAATTTGCCCCCGGAGGCCTTTCGTTTGCGTTCCAGCCTTCTGAATTCTTCCACCAGTTCGAGCAGGTTTTTTTTCATTGTTTATTTTCCGTCAATTACTACCATGTGAAATTAGTGAAACATTTTATCAATATTATACCATAAAATGGTTCTGATTTCTTTATCGGAAAGCACTTCAATCTACATCGAGGGGTTTTGCCGGACAAGGGGCTTAAGCCCCTTGCCTGTTTCCCTTTAATCTACATCAACGGGGGTTTTGCAGCTGCGGCATCTTTTGGCGCCGCGGAATAGCGTATAGCCGCATTCCGGGCAGTGGTAACGTTTTTCTTCTTCCCGAACCCATTTCTCAGTGCCCCATTCGCGCCACTGGGGGATGGCGCGCATTATGACCTTCTTGCCCACGGGCAACGGAAACCTTTCGACATGCTCACAGGGCCACGATTCGCACTGGTGGCATCCTTCATATCCGCGCTCGCGGGTGCAGGATTTGATGGCGCAGACCCTGCAATAAATGAAGGGCTCTTCGGAAAGGCAACCAAGGCAGTGAATCTCTTCCACCGGAAGGTTATATACCCCTGTCAGCCGTTCTTTAAACTTCTCGTTTTCGTCGCGGGTGGCGATGTAGACTCCGCAGACGCCGCAGTACAAACCGCAAGGCGCAAGCAAACTCGGGTTTTATTTCACTCATGCCGGCGGGTGGTTTTCTACTCGGCTTCCAGCCATGCTCGGAAGGTGTCTATGGCGTCAACCAGAACCTCATCTATGGAATCCATAAGGTTTTCGTAGAACTGTTTCCTTTCCCCGCCCAGGCGCTGGTCGCGGCGGATTTCTTCGTTGAGTTTTCGCTTTATGGCAAAGGCATTCCGTATGGACGCCCAAAGTTTCTCGCCCTGATACGGGCTTTTGGGGTCTGCCAGTTTCACGGCTATGAGGGTAGCCCTTTCCCAATCTTTAACGGTGGTTCCTTCCGGCAGGGAACCTGCGCCGCCCGAAGACGTCCTCAGGGCATCTTTCACCAGGTCGAGGTGAAACTGCCAGTCCTTGCTGCTCCGGGAGTTAATGAGGTCTTCCTTGACTTCCCCCATGGCTTCTTCCCGTAGGTTTTCCTTCAAATCGGCACGAACCTCGTCCCGCAATTCATCCCTCAATGACAGCCTGACCTGCTCCCCAAGTTTCTCTTCCAATTCCTTCTTTACCTCAGGCTGAAGCTCCTTTTTCGCCTCGGCCATGGCCGTATCGCGCAGCTCGTTTTTGAGCGATTGTTTCACGGAATCGTTTAACTCCTCCTTCAACTCGTCCTTTGCCTTATCGCGCATATCATCCTTCAGCTCGGCCCATGCGTCATCTTCGAGGTCTTTCTTGAGCTTCTTCATTACTTCGTCCCGAAGCTCATCCCTCAATTCCTTTCGCGTAGGCTCATAAAGCTCATCCTTCAACGTGGTCATGGCTTCTTCCCGCAACTGCTCCTTCAAAGTGGCTTTCACCTCGTCGTGGAGGCTTTCGCTCAGCTCTTCCCACACCTCGTTACGCAACTCTTCCCTAAGCTGCACCCTCACCTCCGGCTCGATGGATTTGTTAAGTTTTACCCGGACTTCATCGGACAGTTCCTCTTTCAGTTCGGCGCGTACTTTTTCTTCCAGCTCCTCCTTCAGCCTCTCGAAGGCTTCATCCCGGAGCTCGTCCATAAGCTGTTCCTGCACCGAAGGGCCGAGCTCTTCCTTGAGCTCGCTTATGGCCTCATCGCGCAGCTTTTCGGAAAGCTTTTCCCTGACACCCTCTTCCAGGTCTTCGGAAAGCTGGACGCGGACGGATTCCTCCAGCTTATCCCGCAACTCGGCGCGAACTTCTTCGTCCAGCTCCGAGCGGAGTTTTTCCCGAACCTCCTCCTTAAGTTCGTCCTCGATTTCTTCCTGTATATTTTCAGCCTGTTTTTCCTTAATCTCCTGCCGGATTTCTTCCCGAAGCTCTTTCCTCAAATCCTCGACAACCTGGTCATGAAGGTCCGACCTCAGCCCCTCCCGCATTTCTTTCTCAATGGATGGACGGATTTCATCGGCGACTTCCTCCCGAAGTTCGCCCCGGAGCACCTCCTCAACTTCGTCCCGAAGTTCACCCCGCAACTCGTCCCGCACCTCGTCGACCATTTCCTCCCGGACTTCAGCACGGAGCTCCGACTTGAGTTCGTTCTTGGCTTCCGCCTCGACCTGGCCGGTCAGTTCCGCCTTCAACTCTTCCCGAACCTTTCGCCCCATTTCCTTTTTAAGGTCTTCGCGCACTTCGTCGGCCAGTTCTTCCCTCAGAGCGCCTCGGACTTCACCTTTGAGGTCCTGCCTGAGCCGCTCCTCGTCTTTTTGTTGCGCCGGGCTATTCATAACCGGGGTTTCCTGAGCCGGTGCTTCCTGTTCCGTAGATTCGGGTACATCGAATTCGAGGGACGGCTCTTCGCGCTCCGCCGTATCAGAGGAAGTAAGTACCTCTTCCGACTCTTCCCGCTCGGCGCTATCAGGGGATGCAGAAGCCTCTTCCGGCGTTTCCTGTTGACCGGCCGGTTCGTTTTTTTCGGGCGTAGCGGATGCCCCTCCCCCTCCGGACAAAGCCCCGGCCATATCTTCCCAGAAGCTCTTGACGGTCTCCCTGGCGGATTCGGCCTCCTCCTGGAACACGTTATCCGCCACCTGCGACCAGTCCTCCTCGTACCCTCCCAACGTAGCGGAGGCGGCGGGAGCCTGCTCCTTCTTTTCCTCGGCAGGCGGAGCCGAACCTTCCTCCAGGTCCGACGGGATAATCACCTTGATACCCATGGAATCTTCCTGCTTCCGGATGGCTTTGAACATATCCAGCACTTTACTCGCGGGCACGCTGTACTCGGTACGGAGAAAATCTTCGAGGAAATATAAGTCCAGATACCCCTCGTCGTAGGAGATGGGCACAAGCTGGGTAAGCAGGGGGCCGAGGATTTTTTCCGGGAGATACTCCGAAACCCCCTGGGAGGCAAGGATATTTCTAAGCCCGTCCACTAATTCCTGTATTCGTTTCTGCTCCATGCCATGCAGTATGCCACAAAGTTCAAAAAAAGTAAATATTTGGAGGGACTTCGTCCCTCATGGGCAAGATTCCTTGTTATACGCCATCATTGTGATATCATAAAGGTCTATGAAGAAAGTAATTTTCCTGTTGGCGGCGTTTGCAGTGGCCGTGGCTATGGGTATAGCGGTGTTTTACTGGACAGGTGGCGACACCGACGAGCTGCGGAAGCAGGGTAAAACCATAGAAAAACAAATACAGGAGGCGGGCCGGAAATCCGAAGAAGCGGTCAAAAGGCTCAAAAAGGACTTTAATGAAGTAAAGGACAAAGCCGGCGAAAAGGCCGAAGAAAAAGCTCCCGAGAAAGAAACGCTGAAAGAAGCGCCCACATCACCAGCTTCCACGGATGAACCCACCGGCCCTCCCATGGAAGATATTGACGAGAAGGACAAGGAAAAGCTGAAAGGTCTCCTGAAGGAGGAGTAACCTACTTTTTCTTTTTCATTTCTTTCTTGCCCTTCCCTAAGGAAATTTTCTGCCCGTAAGGCGTAATCTCCCTTATATCGTCACGCAGTATATCGTGGCAATGGTGGCACATGGCGGATACGTTTTTTTCCATCTTCTTTCCCAACTCCACCGCATCGCCGGTACCGAGCTCGCCATGGGCTTCGTTTATGGCCTTCAAGAGGTTTTCCGCGTAGTTATCGAATTGTCTCCGGTCTTCGGGTCTCTTGAAAAACTTCTCCTGCCTCAGGTCATTAAGGTAAGGCAACAGGTTTACGTAGAATCCCATGACTTTAAGGTGAGCCTTTGCGTCGTCTATTCTCTCCACCCGCATCATCTGGTTGGCAAACTCGTAATGCCAATACAACTCGTGCATTACTCCGTCGTAGGTAATTTCGCTGGCGGCGAAATCCGCCAACCCAAGCGATTGAAGGGTTGTCTCCTCCTCCGATTTTTCTCCCGATGAAAAAGCAAGCGTGAACACCCCCGGAACCACTCCGATTAACAGCGCCAAAACCGCCATTTTTAACACTTCCCTCTTCATGCCTTCAATTTTCATCCTCCCGTCCTCCTTCGTTATGTCTCTTCAATAAAACCTGTTTTTAATTTGCGTGATGAAATCGGGGTCCGTACCGCAGCACCCCCCGACTATATCCGCGCCCGCTTCAACCATCCGGACGGCATACCCTGCGAACTCACCGGCGCCTATATCATACACCAATTCCCCACCGCCGGCCCGCGGCTTCCCCGCGTTGGCCTGCACTATAATCGGCTTCGTAGCATACTTTTTCAACTCGCCGCTCAACTCCACCATGTCGGCTGGCCCGATGGTGCAATTGGCTCCCACCGCTACCGCTCCGATTTCAGCCAGGTCCACGGCGACTTTTTCCGGCGAGTCCCCCATTATGGTAAAGAATCCCCGCTTAGTCCGGTTAAAGGTCATACTGGCCATTACTTCCAACCCGGTCTCCAGCGCCGCTTCCAGGGCCAGCTTCATTTCCTGAAGGTCGAACATGGTTTCGATATGAATAATATGCGCCCCGCCTTCGGCAAGGGCAAAAGCCTGGGTTCGGAAGCCTTCCCTGACTTGGCCCGCGTCGGCTTCTCCCGAAGGAGGCAACATGGCGCCGCAGGGGCCTATATCCCCAACCGCTATTTTAGCTTCCGAGCAAGCTTCGGCCACCCTCGCGGCCCCTTCCCGGTTTATTTCGACGACCCTTTCCTCCAACCCATATTGGGCCAGCTTCATCGGATGGCCGCCGAAAGTGTTACTCTGTCCGGCATCAGCGCCGGCTTCATAATACGCCGCGTGAACTTCCCGTACTTTAGCCGGCTGCTCGACGTTCCATAACTCCGGAGCCGAACCGGAAGACATACCCCTTGCTATAAGCTGAGTTCCCAATCCACCGTCCCAGATGAGTGGTTTTCTTTGTTTCAGTAATTCAAGCAGTGTTGCGGCCAATCTTCAGAACCTCACTTATAGAATTAACCAAGATTCCTTATCAAGGGTAGCACATCTTGACCGCCGGGTAGCTTACGGTGGGCAAAAGACCTGAGAGCGTCTATTACCTTCCGGGCGCCGACCGTATTCTCATGTAACCCCCGGGAGCGGTCAAGGTGTGAAACACGCCTTTCTCCTTATCCGGGTATCTTGATTATAGAATTAATACTTTTTCATCAATTCCCTGGCTATAATCATCCGCTGTACCTGGCTGGTTCCTGCGCCTATCTCCATCAGCTTAGCGTCCCGCATGTACCGTTCCACCGGAAATTCCCGGGTGTAGCCGTAGCCTCCGTGAATCTGGATGGCGTCCAGGGCGGCGCGTGTGGCCACTTCGCTGGCAAGCAGCTTGGCGGAGCTGGCCTCGAAAAAAGACCCTTTGCCCATATCGATGTTCTGTGCGGTCTGGTAAACCAGCATTCGGGCGGCTTCGAGCTGGCAGGCCATGTCGGCTATCATCTTCTGTATCATCTGGAAATCCCCGATAGGCCTTCCGAACTGCTCCCTTTCCTTGACATACCTTATGCTGGCGTCAAGGGAAGCCTGTCCGATGCCCACGGACAATGCGGCGAAGGTGGTGCGTTCAATATTGAGGCCGTGCATCATCTGGTCCCAACCCTGACCTTCCTCACCCAGAATGTTTTTGGCCGGCACCTTGCAGTTATCCAGGTATATCGCCCCGGTGGGGCTGGCTCTCATGCCCATTTTCTCCATCGGCTCGCTGGTGCTGAAACCCTCGAAATCTCTCTCCACTATGAAGCTGGACAGGCCAGTCTTTCGGTCATCGCCGGTGCGGGCGAAAATGACGAAGGTATCGGCTACGGGCGCGTTGGTGATGAACATTTTGGAACCGTTGAGGATGTAATGGTCGCCCTTCTTTTCGGCCCGTGTCCGCAAACTCAGGGCGTCGCTGCCCGCGCTGGGCTCTGTCAATCCCCAGGAGCCTATCTTCTTCCCGGAGACCAGGTCTGGAAGATACTTTTGCCTCTGCTCGTCGTTGCCGGTTCTGTAGAGATTGTAGCTGCACAGGATGGCGTGAGCGCCCCATGAGAGCGCGGTCGAGGCGCAGCCGTAAGCAAGCTCGTCGAAAACGATGCACGCGCTGACCGAATCGCCGTTGAAGCCGCCGTAATCCTCGGGAATCATTATCCCCAACAGCCCCAGCTCGCCCATTTTCGTATAGTTTTCCCGGGGAAAAGTACCGGAAATGTCGACGTCGTGGGCGATGGGTGAAATTTCGTTCTTTACAAACTCCTCTACGGTATTTCGGATGAGCCTGTGCTGTTCGGTAAAGTTAAAGCCTATAGTGTACCTTGGTGCGGGCATTTATTCCTCCTGATTTAATTCTGATAACAATTGTTCTCTCGTCAGGGAATATAGCTCCGAAGCACCGACATCGCAACGGCACACAAAGGGGAAAATACCTCCGGAGCGGAAGGTTAGTGCATACTAAATGACGGGAATATATTGAATTTTCGATGGCCGAATGGTAATATTTTGACAGTTGAAAGAAATATCGAACAAGCTCTATTTCAAAAGGAAAATAAAGCGAATGCCAAAATTCTCAATTAAATGGAGTTTAACTTACTTACTTCTATTTCTTATTGTTAGCGTAAGTGCATCGGCGCAATCCTCCCTGTTGAATGTACAACAACACGGGGCTCAGCAAGTCGTGCTCAAACTCGACCACGGCGCCCCCTACGAAGTATATCAACTGGATAACCCGCCCCGCCTTTTCGTATACATACAGGGCAGCGACATCAAAACCGACCGGATGGAATTGAAGGGCAAAGGAAAATACATACAACGGGCGAAGATACATCCCTTCGAGGGCAATTTCGGAACGGTAAGGGTGCAGATAGATATAGCTAAAGGTATGGAATACAAGGACTGGACCTCAAAAAACCAAATTCATATATGGGTGGGCAAACCCTCTCAATCTCCTCCCCCCACCCCGTCTGAGCCTGAAAAAGCCGAAGCGTCCGGAAAGGAAGAAAAACAACCTCCGAAGCAGCCCTCACCCACGCCACAGCCTTCCAAAACGGGCGAGTATCCCAAAAAGCATGCCCCTCCAAGGCTGCTTAAACCGCCCGAAAAAATACGCGGCCGCACGGTCATGCTGGCCACCAATTACGTGGACAGGCCGGGGTCGGATTCCCGGGCAAAGAAGCTGTTGGATATAGTGGTAACCGCCGGAGACCAGGCCACCGAGGTGGTTATAAACACCGACGGTCCGGTTCGCACTTTCGATGACTTTCTCCTTATCAGCCCCAAGAGGATGGTGGTCGATATTTTCGACGTAAAGGCCGATTACATAAAGCCACAGTTGCATGTAGACTCCTCCGCCGTCAAGGACATCAGATGGGGCCCGCACCGGGATAAAATACGGGTGGTGGCCGACCTCGCTCCAAATGTACCCAAAAACGTATACTACCGAGTGCAGAAACTTTCCTCGGGCATCAAAGTAATCATCTACCCGACCCTCACCATCGAGCAGGCCCCCCCATCCGACTTTAAGGTCCACGACGTCCAATCCGGCGAAAACCTTCGCGAAATCGCGCTGAAATATTACGGAGATTCCAGGCCGTGGCGAAGGATAGTGTCATACAATCGCGACAAATTGGCGGACCCGGAAGCCATACTCAGCTCGAACGGGTTATTGTACCCCTCTTCCAAGACCAGGCTTAGAATTCCGGTCAGGTAAATCGAAGAGGGCGGAATCCCGACATGGCGATTATATTGTAGTTACTTTTTGGGGGGGGAATCATGGAATACAATAATCTCGCGGACATGTTCTGGAGCCAGGTGGAGCGCTACGGCGGCCGCACGGCACTGAAACACAAGGTAAATGAAACCTGGACACCGGTATCATGGATTGAATGGGCCGACATGGTCAGAAAAGTCGCCTCGGGCCTGACCGAACTGGGCCTGGAGAAGGGCGACAGGGTAAGCATTCTGTCCAACAACCGCGTGGAGTGGGTCACTACCGACCTGGGAACGCTTTGCGCCGGCGGAGTGACGGTGGGCATCTACGCTTCCAACCTGCCCAAGGAGGTGGCCTACGTTGCGGAGCACGCCGAAGCGCCTTTTATTTTCGTCGAAGACCGGGAGCAACTCGAAAAAGTGCTCGAGGTACGCTCCGAGCTGCCCAGGCTGAAGAAGATAATCGTCTACGACATGCCCGCCGATTTTGAGGATAGCGGCGTGATGAGCATGGACGAGCTCATGAACCTGGGCGCCGATAAAATGAAAGCCGGAAAGAGCAGGATGGAGGACGTCCGCCGGAACGTGTCCCGTGAGGATATGGCCCTGCTGATTTACACCTCCGGCACAACCGGCCCTCCCAAGGGGGCGATGCTCTCTCACGACAACATCCTGTGGACCGCCGATACCGGCATAAAGGCGTTGAGCATCGGCGAAGACGATGAAACGCTGTCCTTCCTCCCCCTGGCTCACCTGCTGGAACACTTCCTTTTCTTCGGTACCATAATGCTGGGCGCCACCATCAACTTCGCGGAGAGTATCGACAGGATTGCCCAGAATATGCAGGAGGTAAGGCCCACGGTGATGGTGGGGGTGCCGAGGGTCTATGAAAAAATTTACGCCCGCCTCCGGAACATGGCCGACCGGAAGGGAAAGTTCGGGGCGGCGGTGTTCAACATCGCCAGAAACGCCGCCATAGAATACGCCCGCAAGGAAAGCCGGGGACAACCCATCGGGGCGGGACTCGCAATCCGCCGAAAAATCGGTGATGTTATGGTTTTCCGCAAGTTGAAGAACATAGTTGGCGGCAACATAAGGTTTTTCGGCTCGGGTGGAGCGCCGCTTTCACCGGAGATTGCTGAATTTTTCTACGGCGCGGGACTGCCCATCATCGAAGCGTGGGGCATGACCGAAACAACCGCCCCGGTCACTATCACCCGGCCGGACATGATACGCCCCGGCGCTGTGGGGTCCCCTCTGCCGGGGGGTGAAGTTAAAATCGCGGACGACGGCGAGATACTGGTCAAAGGGCCAAACGTCTTTATGGGATATTTTAAAAATCCCGAGGCCACCCAAGAGGCGTTGAAAGACGGATGGATGTATACCGGCGACGTGGGCTACTTCGACGACGAAGGCATGTTACACATCACCGACCGCAAAAAGGACCTCATTATCACCGCCGGAGGCAAGAATATCGCGCCCCAGAATATCGAAAACATGGTCAAGACCGACCCCATCTTCAGCCAGATAGTGCTTATCGGCGACAGGCGGCCATACTGCTCGGCCCTCATCACGCTCAACGAAGAGGAAGTTCGCCGCGTGGCGGGCGAAAAGGGCCTGGACGAGGAGGCCGATTACGAACAACTTGTAAATAAGCAAGAAATAATCGAGGAAGTGGACAAGGCTCTCGCCGAAAAGAACAAGCATCTGGCAAGGTATGAGCAGATTAAAAAGTACCGGGTTATCCCTTACGACTTCAGCCAGGAGACGGGCGAGCTTACGCCCACCATGAAAGTCAAACGCAAGGTAGTAAACGAAAAGTTCCGTGATACGATAGAACAAATGTATGAGCCCGGCGCCTGAATCGCGCCCGGTTGAAAGGAATACCGAATGAAAAAAACTTCCCGCCTGGTGGCTTTGTTTTTCGGCGCATTGTTGGTGCTGGCTTTTTTCCTCCCCTGGCTGGTTGGAGATTTGAAAATCGCAAAAGTCAGCGCCACCGGATACGAACTTTTCCGTGGTTACACTAATGTGATGGATGCGCTGGGGCAGAAGCCGGGGCTGGACATGTTGTTCCTCCTGGTCTACCCCTTCACCGGAGTTCTGGCCGTGGTGTTCAGCGGTATCATAAGGCTCCCTTACCTCACCCTTCTTTCGGCAATGGCCGCAATATCTTACACCGCCTTCAAAGCAGCCGACTGGGGTCTGGATACCGTACAGCGCTTTTCCGACAACTTCGGGCTGGGACTGTGGATTACCCTGGTCTGTACTCTGGTAATTTTCGTAACTTCGGTGCTCCAATCAGTATCCGCGGGCAAAAAAAAGAAAAAGAAGAAATAACGTCGCTCCGAAAACGACAGCCTGAGATGACTTCCGAAAAAATTTCCGTATTACTCCCGGCGCGCAACGGTGAAAAATATCTCAAAACTGCGCTTAACTCGCTTTCCGGGCAAACTTATCGAAATTTTGAATGCATTGCCGTAAACGACGGCTCCACAGACTCCACCGCCGGGATACTCGATGCCTTCGCAAAGAAAGACCCCCGCTTCAAACCCTTTCATCGCCGTCCGGAAGGGCTGCCGGAGGCGCTCAACTTCGGCCTGGAGCATTGCAGCGGCGAGCTTATCGCCCGCATGGACGCCGACGATATTTCCCTGCCCGAAAGGCTGGAGGCACAGCTTAACTTCCTGCGAATTCACCCTCAAATCGCAGCGGTGGGAAGCCTGGTGAAAACAATCCCCCGTCCCCGCAAATCTTCCGGTATGGCTCATTACGAGGAGTGGCTCAACTCCCTGGTGGAACCCGCCGATATTGCACGGGAAATTTACGTGGAAAGCCCCCTGCCCCATCCGAGCGTCATGATAAGAAAAGAAGCTTTGCTCCGGTTGGAAGGATGGCGGAATTTCGATGGCCCGGAGGATTATGATTTGTGGCTCCGAATGCACGCGGCGGGATTCGAGATGGGTAAAGTGCCGCGCGTGCTGCTCGAATGGCGCGACG
The DNA here is from genome assembly GCA_964459325.1 of uncultured bacterium. Taxonomy (GTDB): domain Bacteria; phylum RBG-13-61-14; class RBG-13-61-14; order CAYWKU01; family CAYWKU01; genus CAYWKU01. The sequence goes on from CAYWKU010000010.1 coordinate 42,493, forward strand.
AGCCGGGACGTACGAGCCGTACTCAAGCGCGATATTCACTGGAAGCTTTCATCAATCTGAAAGTTCGTTATTTAGCCCGTGACCAAAGGCTGACCTCCAAAAGTATACAAATATGGGGAGCCGGAAAAACCGGAAAAGCACATACCAAGGCTTTGAGGGCGCAAGGGTTGCAGGTATCCCGCTTCATAGACATCAACCCCCGCAAAATAGGCCGCCACGCTCAAGGCGTCCCGGTAATCGCTCCCGGTGAACTGGGCAATCATGCGGAGGATTTTATCATCGGGGCCGTCGGAGGTCGCGGAGCCAGGGGAGCCCGTGAGGAAATCCGCGCGGCCCTCGAAGAGATGGGATTCCGCGAGGGAAAGCACTTCCTGTTTGTTGCGTGAGTACTTTCAGAGGCCGTTGCAAAACAGGCTTCAGGGGGAGAGAAGGCTTTTTTTCTGTAGCTCCCCGGGAATGTCTTTTCCAGACAAGGGGTTTTAACCCCTTGAAATTCAAGGGGCTGAAGCCCCTTGTCCATTCGGGGTTCTTTTTCGGCACGATGAAGGTCAACACATCCCAAACGAAAAATCATAATTCTGCAACGGCCTCTTTCAGCATACATCCCGACCCGTTATGAATTTTTGACATACCATGCGTTTGCTTTCATAATACAAGATGTTATAATACCCGAAGTATATTACATGCATTCAAGGAAGTGAAAATGGCCGAAGAAACGAAGCGTGTATTCATTATCGACGACGATGAGGAAATGCTTCAGATATCCAGGAGAACACTTGAAAAAGCGGGTTACGAAGTTGATACCTCTTCACACCCTATAGGAGTTACAGAAAGCATCAGGAAGTTTTCGCCTCACGTTGTGCTGGTGGACGTGATGATGCCCGCGCTCAAAGGAACGAAGGTAGTCGAAATACTGCGAAGATACCTCGAACCGCTCCCCCCGGTGCTTCTGTACTCAAACAAGTCTCCGGGTGAGTTAAAGGAACTGGTAATCGACAGCGGCGCGGACGATTATATCTCCAAGACGGACGGGCCTTCCGCCCTGGTCAGAAAGGTGCGGGCGCACCTGGTATAGAAGGTTCTTTATCCTTTACCTATAAGCTTTTTGAAGAACCCTGAAAGTTTCTTACCGAAGGAAGGCGGCGGTTCGGGAGGGCGATAGCGTTTGAACTGCTTCGACTCACCCCCCTCCTGTTGCCCTTCTTTCTGTGCCGCATCGCCCTTTATAATCTGGCCGGTCACAGGGTCCCGCTTTATGAGCATCCTTCCGTCCTTGGTCTTGAAGGTTTTCACTCCGTGGGCAGCGGTTTCCGGCTCTTTCTGTCCGGGGGGCGGCGTTGGAGATTTGGAAGCGGATGGCTTGGGTGTTGGCTCGGAAGATTTAGCCGAAGTTGCCGGCTGTTTCTGCTGCGGCTGTCCCTGGGCAGCTCGGGCGGGTGGAGGTTTGGGGGCCGCTCTTGCCGACGGGGGTTCAGGTTCTTGCGGCGCGGCAGTTTCCGTCTTTGATTTTGATGATGAGGCTTGCACTTCTTCTTTCTTCTTCGGCGGTTCTTTCTTTTCAATCAACTTGGACTTATGCGTCTTCTGGGTAATTCCGCTGGTCACCGTTATATTTGTTTCTATCCATTTTTTGGTGTCAGGGTCCTGGGCGGAGACCGACAACAATCCCTCCGGCGACAACTTGAGTATTACTTCCAGCTTCGCCTGTCCCTTTGGAGCGGGTGGAATTCCCGAAAACACGAACTCCCCCAACAGCTCGTTTTCGCTCGCTTTTTCACTCTCCCCCTGTGCGATTTTCAGCTTGAGCTGGGTCTGGTTATCCTTGCTGGTGGTGAACACCATGCTGGTGGCATTCGGTATGGTGGTGTTTTTAGGAAATATCTTGTGAAACCGGTCTTTTGCCAGCATAACGCCGATACTCATGGGGAGCACGTCTATCAGCGTAATCTTGTAATCCGCGCCGGTGGTCATGGAATAAGCCATCAGGGCGGCGCCTATAGCGACGGCTTCATCAGGATGAACACCCTTGCTGGGTGCTTTTCCGAAAAACTCTCCTACCCTCTTGCCCACGACGGGCATCCGGGTCTGGCCCCCGACCAACAGGACATCATCGATTTCATCGGGAGCCCATCCCGTGTCTCCAAGAACGTCCCGGCATTTTTCGAGCGTTCTTTCCAGAAGGTCATTGACCCTGGACTCCAGCTTGTCGCGATCAACCGTTATATCCAGGTTCGCGGGGCCATCGTCCGTCATGGCGATGTATGGTATGTTGATACGCGCTTCCTGCTTGGTGGAAAGGTCTATCTTGGCCCTTTCGCAGGCGTCCTTGACCCTCTGTAGAGCCACGGCGTCTTTATACAAATCCACTCCCGTCTCGCCTTTGAACTGCTCCAGCACCAACTCGATGAGGCGATTGTCGAAATCGACACCACCCAGGAAAGTGTCGCCGCCGGTCGCCTTAACCTCGTAAACGTTGTCCCTTACTTCCAGAAGGCTGATATCGAAAGTACCGCCGCCCAGGTCGTAGACCGCAACTTTTTCGTTCTTGTGCTTTCCCCACCCGTATGCCAGGGCCGCGGCAGTGGGCTCGTTTATAATCCGCAACACCTCCAGCTCAGCTATCATCCCTGCGTCCTTCACGGCCTGCCGCTGGCGGTCGTTAAAGTAAGCGGGCACTGTCACCACGGCGCCGGTCACTTCCTCCTCGAGAATGTCCTGGGCGGTGTTGCGCACCTTGTCCAGAATGAGGGCGCTGACCTCGTCCAGCCCGTAGACTTCATCGGCTATCTTAATGAGGACGTCGTCCTTGTCGCCGTCCACCATGTCATAGGTGAAGTGCTTCTGTACCTCCTCCATTATGTTGGAATGGTAACTTCTGCCGATAAGCCTTTTGGCTCCGTATATGGTGTTGACGGGATTGATAAGGCTCTGTCGCTTGGCGGCCTGGCCGACAAGGCGGTTTCCCTTCTCGTCCACCGCCACCATGCTTGGAATGGTAAAACCCCCGCCGGTGTCGGAAATTACACGAGGCTTGCCGCTCTCCACGATAGCGGCACAGGAGTTGGTGGTTCCAAGATCTATTCCGATGGTAACGCCCATGAATCGCCCTTAAATGCCCTTTAACTTTCCATCAATTTTATATAAATTGAATTTTTTTGTAAAGTAGCAGCGAAAATTAACAGCAACCTTAACGGTTTTGTGCGATTTTCCGGAAGGGTTTCAGATTTCAAATTCGTTCTTTAAACGCTCCTCCCGCTCCATGAGCCGCCCGTGCATTTCCTTTCTTTTTTTCAAGTACCCGGGGTCGCCGGCAAGATTGGTCATCTCCAGCGGGTCGTCGGCCATGTTGTACAACTCGTATTCCTCCGCCTTGCCGTTTTTTTCGAAGTAATACGCATACTTCCAGTCTTTATCCCGCAGGCACCGGATGTGTACGGGGTATTTTTCGACATCGGAATCCTTGTTTCCAAATCCCCTGAACAACTCCGAGTCCTGGTTAAAGATGACCTCTTCCCTGAGCGAGGCCGTTTCCGGATTGACCAGTGCCGGCGTCAAATCGATTCCCGGCATGTATGGCAACCCCGAGGTTATGCCCGCCAGAGAAAACAGGGTGGGCATCAAATCTATAATGGATGCCATAGTATGAGCCTGCTTACCCATCGGGATGAGTCCGGGCGCCGAAAATATCAGGGGCACGTTGATTTCCTCCTCGTAAGCGAAGCAGCCCTTGGCGCGAAGGCGGTGGGAGCCGCCCATGTCGCCGTGGTCGGATATGAAAGCTATTACGGTGTTGTCCCGCTGCCCGGATTCATCCAGTGCGTCCAGCACGTCCCCCACGTTGCCGTCGGCATCCTCGGTACAATGTATGTAGTAATCCAGATACCTGCGCCATTCGTCATCATCCGTCTCGTCCATGTAACCGCCCAGCTTATTATACAACTCCTGGAACTTCTTCTGGCAACCCGGCTTGTCCGAAAGGTCGTCCAGCCAGTTGGGAGGCGGCTTTTCGGTCTTGATGGGCCGCAACTTGCGCTGCGGATAAAAGAGAGGATACGAGCATATATCGTGCGGGTTGACCAACGAACAAACCAGAAACCAGGGCCGCTTGTGATTTTCCGGCTGCCGAAGCCATCTTGCGGCCTGCCTGGCGTAAAACGGGTCCTGGAGCGCTCCGCTGTACGGCGGCCCCCCGAACAAGGCGTCCGGCGGATTCCAGCCGGTGAAGCCGTAATCGATGAGCGGGTCCTTATCGTCCCGGCTTTCCTTAAGGCTCAAGTGCCATTTTCCCCGATACGGGGTCTGATAGCCCGCCTTACTGAAAATATGTCCCAGCGTGGGAATACGCGGGTCAAGGCTCGGCTGCTTTTCGGCGTGCAGAAAGTCGCAATTGATGTACATCCCGTTCTGGGTGGTGTGGGTTCCTGTCAGGATGCAGGCCCGCGACGGCGAGCAAGGCGAGGCGCTGATGAAGTGATTGGTAAAGCTCACCCCGCTCTGAGCTATCCGGTCTATGTTGGGCGTACTCAGTTGAGGCGTCCACTTACTCTGCCTCATCTGGTCGACCATAATAAGCAACACGTTGGGCGGCCGCGAGCCGGCTCGCAGAATGCCCGGTACCATGCCGGCCCCCGCAGCCGCAACAGCCGAGTCCCGTATAAATTCTCTCCGCTTCATAGTGTCATTCTCCTGAAAAAATTTTCGCCCGACCCGACACTTTGTTAAACGGGCGGCGGTGTCTTACTTGCCGGGCATCGGCTTTAAAAGAAACAACCCTTCGCTTTTTTGGCTTACCTCGTCCATATCCATGAGGGCTTTTATATATTGACCCCTGTACCACATTTCGGCGCCGTCCTTGTAGTGCGGGCTTTTCCATTGCCCGCTTTCGCCGCCGTCTATAATCCACAGGCTTCCGTCCACGTTGCTCATGTCCACCACATGCCTCAGGCACGGCCCGCCGACGGTGCGGTAATCGTCTATTTTGTGGCTGGCGGCCCTGACGGTGCCGTGTCCCCCGTGATGGGGCAGCGGGCCGTAATTCAGGTATTTCGCAAACGGTCCCACACCAAGGGGATGGGAGAAAGTCACGGTGTGTAGCTCACCCCAGCTCCATTTTTCCATCTTCTTGCCCAGTTTTTCGGTAAGTCCGGCCACCGCTTCGGTAAAAGCCCGCCTCATGATGTCATCGCGGGTTTCCTTCTCTGCCGTATTTTTATTATCGAAATAAGGCGAGCCGTGATGAATCATGTACTCCAGGGTACCCAGGGTAAGCTTTGTCTGGGTGTAAAGGCGAAACATCCTTTCGCCCATCTCATCTTCAAAAGTCAGGTGCATCATGCGGGAGAGCCATTCGGTGTAGATGGCCGGAGCGGGGCTGTTATAGTTTGCGTAGTAGTTCCAGTCCTCGAGCGCTTTGGCCGCTGCTTTTTCCCGGAAGGTCAAGTTCCCCGTTTCCTCCAGGACATCCAACAGCTGCGGCGCCTGGTGAGCGGCTGACAGCATTTTGGTATCGTTCTGGATGCTGGCCATGTCGTGAACGGTAAACTTCTCTTCCTTTCTAATTTTCTCCTTCAACAATTGCTCAACACGCATGGCCCTCCATCCGGAAACGTACGAGAAGCCGAAAACGTAAGGATAATCGCCCGGGGGCACTACCTGGTTGTTGGCGGTCGCCACATATCCCCTGTCGGGGTTGAATACCTGCGGCACGTGCTCGGGCGGCACGAAGCGGGTCCATTCATACTCGCCGGTCCACCCCGGCACGGGTTTGGCGCCGTCTCCGGCGGCCCGCAACGGGATACGCCCTCCGGCGATGTAGCCTATGTTGCCGCTGTCATCGACCGCCACCCAGTTCTGGTTGGGCACGCCGTGTATTTTCATGGCTTCTTTAAAATCGTCGAGGGTTTCGGCCTTCATCATTTTCATGATAACGTCGACCTCGTTGTGTATGGGGCCGGTATCCCTTTTTCGGAACTTTTCCATGAACTCTTCCACCGTGGACGATTCGAGCGCCAGCCGGGTCAGCTCCTGGTTCTCGCTGAAATCGTACCCGGCCCATCTCAACGCCATCGGGGGCGCATCTTCCAGCATCGCGGGGTTGAAATCGTTTATGACAGGCCCGTGGCGGGTCATTTTGACTTTCAACACTTCCGCCTTTTCAACGTCGCCGCGCAGGCCGTCGCGGACTTTCATGACTTCCTCGCGGACGGTGACGGGTTCCCAGTCGTCCTTGTACTTGTATTTGTTGCCGGTGGAGTTGAATTTTTCCACGTAAATATCCTGCACGTCGGCCCTGGTGGTGGTAAGTCCCCACGCCACGTGGCGGTTGTGACCGAGCACCACGAAGGGCATTCCGGGGAAAGTCACGCCGAAAACGTTGTAACCTGCACCTTTTATGTGCACCTGCCAGAAGATGGAGGGCATCATGTGGGTAAGATGCGGGTCATTGGCCAGGATTGGCATCCCGCTTTCGGTAAGCTCCCCGCTGACAATCCAGTTGTTGCTGGCATGGCCGAACGGGGCAATCTGTCTGCGTATGCGGTCGGCGGCCAGTATTTCCCCCAGCTTTGCCAGAGGCTCAGGTGACGCGGGTATGGTGTTCATTTTTGAAACTTGCCTGCTCTTCTGAACCGGCTCGAGCTTCCGATAGTCCACCACATCCCTTGGAAGAATTGTCGGAATATCCGGCACCGGTTTGCGGTAGGGCGGCAGGACTTCCCGCGCGAACTGTTCGTCAAATTTATTCGCCAACGCCCACCGGGTGATTTCCATCTCGAGGTTGGAAGCCAGCGACCACCCGACGAACCTTCCAAGGGCCACCACATTTGCAGGTCTGAAGGGTTCGGGCCTGTAGTCGAGCATTCTGAATTCGAGCGGCAGCTTATCCCCCGAGTCCTCGATAAAGGCGTTCACTCCGTCGCAAAAGGCCTGCATCAGCCGGTAAGTGTCGGGGCTTTTTTCCTTGAGCATGGCCTGGCCGACTTCGCCCAGATATTTGAAACCGATTATGCGATATATTTTATCCTGGGTGAGCATGGTAACCGGGTCGAGTTGAAGAGATATTTTCACCTCCTGGTCACCGAACACTTCGGCCAGCCTGCCCGCTATAAGCTTACGATAAACGTCCATCTGGAACAGCCTGTCCTGTGCCTGGGCGTAACCTACGGCGAAGAAGAGGTCGTATTCGTTATCGGCTTCCACGTGAGCGATGCCCCACTTGTCCCTCAAAATCCTGGCTCCTTCCCTGATTTCCTTATGCGGCTTGTTCCCGTACTTGGGGCTTATTGTGGGGTTTACGGCGTAACCGAGAAAGCTGGTGACGATACATCCGGCGGCGCCCACCGCCAGACCCAGGCAGGCGGCTATTATCGATTTTCGCATTTCAAGCTCCTTCCTTTTGCCTACTTTTATATTCCATAAAACAAGATAGGTAAATCTTAAATCATAGACGCGCTAATCGCAATAACATATCTATAGCGCGGGCGCACAGGAACAGCTTCCATGGCATTAAAAAACTTGAAATAAGCGTAGCGAGCGGCGCTCGAGGGTAAGTACTTTCAACCCCGAAAGGTCTCTTCCATAATCTGATTGAGTTTCTCCAGCGGAAAGGGTTTTTGCAGTATTTTCAACACGTCCGGGGATTTTTCAATTCTGCGATATTCCCGGTCAACGGACATACCTTTACCGGTAATAACTACGTATTTGAGATGTGGTTGTACCCTTCGGGCTTCCATCATAAACTCCTCGCCGTTCATCCCGGGCATCAACAAATCGACGATACACGCCTCGTACCGTTGCCTCCCAAGCGCTTCCAGCCCCTCATGGCCGTTGGCCACAGAGTCAACGTGGTACCCTCGGAGCCTCATGAACTCCACCATCGGTATCCGAACCGGCTCTTCGTCCTCAACAATTAATATCCTGACGGCGCCCCGCTGATTCCTTTTATCCGGAACCTCGCTTCCCATTTAATTCAACCTCCTGGAATCAATCTCAAATTACACCTCATTGCAAAATACAAACGTTCCACACTTTTGTTTTTGTCAACTTTCCCGATTTTCCTCCTCACTTCGGGGTTCTTTGCTCTTATCCTCAACTCCGCTTGCATTCTTCGGAAGTTGCACTTGCACGGATGTTCCTTCCCCCGGGTTACTGTCAATCGAGATATTTCCTCCCAACCCCCGCACCACATTATAGGTTATCGACAACCCGAGCCCCACGCTTAACCCGTCCCCGGAGGCGATGGGGCCTTTGGTGGTGAAAAAGGGGTCGAAAACGTGCGGCAGCACATCCGGGTGGATACCCTCCCCTTCATCTCCTATTTCTATTATCGCCTGATTCTCTTCCTCGTAATAGTTTATTCTCAACTTACCGCCGTTTTTCATGGCGTCGCGGGCATTCGATATCAAGGTGAGCAAAAGTTGCTGTAGCTTGGAGCCGTCCGTTATCAACCTTACGTCTTCCGGCACCTCGACTACCGTTTCAATGCCCACCCTTTCGAAGTCTTTTCTAAACAACCGAAGTATTCCGTTAATCACCTCGGCGGGTGAAACCTGCTCGGTGTAAGGCTCGAATTTTTCCGAAAACGTGAGCAACCCTTCGGTTATGTTCTGAGCCCTGTCCACCAGGTCGATGGTTACGTCCGGCAGTTCCCTCAGACGATTTTCCTTGCCGGGTATCTGGGCCAGTTGCGCGTACCCCCTCAAGCCGGCGAATATGTTGTTGTATTCATGGGATATACCCAACACCAGCCTGCCCAGGCTGGCCATTTTATCCTGGAGCATTATCCTTTCCTGGAGCGCCTCCCTCCGGCGCATCTCTTCATACCGTTCCGACAGGTCGCGGCAGATACCAAGGATTGCTATTACCCTGTCATTCTCCTTTATAGGGGACAAGTGCAGCTCCACCGGCGCCCTCCGGCCATCCTTGCATAGAAACTCGAACTCCGTTATCCGCGGCTCTTGAAACTTCAACTGCTCCCGGAGAATCCGGGTGCCTTCCTCATACTTGTCCTCCGGAAGTATGTAAGCCCCTGGTTTTCCGGCAAGCTCCGATTCCGACGAGTACCCCAGCGCTCTCACGGTAGCCTTGTTGGTCATGGTAATATTAGCCTTCGGGTCCCATACGATAATGGGGTCGGGAGCTATATCCACCAGCGAGCGGTAACTCCTGATGCCCCTCTCGGCCTGCTGGCGCCTTGTTAATATGGCCTGCGATATCAGGGTGGCCAACACGCCGGGGCCAAGAATTAAAAGAACCCCGAAGGTCAGCACCAGCGCAGGACGCTCATATTCGGGAGACATAATCGGACCCGGCAACCACCCCATGCTCTGCCCGGCGCCGGTGACCACGTAAAATGCCGCCCCAAGGCCGGCCAGCACCAGTATCTTATAGGGCGGTAAAAAGGCAACGTTAACTATCAGGAAAATCGGTATAAGAGCTACGTAAAGGCTTTTATAGCCCCCGTGAAAAGCGGAGAGCAACAGAACTCCGAGAAATAAAAAATACGAAATAATCTCCACCACAAGTTGCCGAGGGAAAGCAATAATCAGCAGGTAAAAAAGCAGCGCTACTCCCGCCGCGACCACAGGGGGCCACATGTATCTAAGGCTTAATACTTCTTCACCCTCCACCGGATATGTGCCCCTCATAACGCTCAAAAGCACACATGCCACAAAAACAACAAACAACGCGGTCCTCAGGTTACGGGCCCGGGACTGCTCAAGCTCCACTTCCAGGGGCCTGAAGGTGAAGTAATTTTCAACAAATTGGGATAAATTCTTCATCGCTAAAACGGCCTGGCAACCCTCGAGCGGGTCTTTTTCCTCAAAGCCCCAACAAACAGTCTTACTGTTGTAAACGGAGACAGCGGCGAGGCTTTGAGTATGTGCTTCGGCTTCATCAACCTTGCTATAAGTCCGGTTATCCGGGCCAGGTCGTTGTGTTCGTCAATGGTGTAAACCTTCGCCTTGGGATACATTTCCTTTATCTCATCGGCAACTTCCACCACCGCGCACGGGCCGACTACCAGAAAATCCCCCTTCAAACCCTCGAATTGCGACTTTTCAAAACCCTTTCCGCACACTACGTTAAATTCGCCCTCTCCGCCAACTTCATTATAAAGATACTCCGCCGCCGCTTCGCAATTTCCCCGGCACCCTTCCCTGCACGCCCTTTCGGAGCCGTAAATCCGGTTCATACCCGGAGGAAACTCTCCAAGAATGGTATACGGGTATTTCTCGGTGTAGCCCGATATGTCGCCGATAATTTCCATATCGTTGATATTTCCCCGGCCGAGACCGTCGCGGTAAAGCAGGTTCAGGTGCTCGACCTCCTCGATTGAATAGCCCATGATTTTCGCGCCCACCGTGTCCACCGCCACCGCATCGTCTCCGCCCATCACCAGCCCCATATCCACCGTCGTGCGCTCCAACTGCGAGCGGGCGGGAAAATGGCCGTGATAAACCAGCTTTTGGGCGTCCACCAGCACGAAATCCGGCCTGACGAACCAGTAGATGCGGGCAAGCCTTCTGTGGAGACCGTAGTTGTGGTAAAAAAGCCTGTCCCGGTCCTGCAACAGGCCCTGTTGATTTTTCACGGCAAGTGTAAGCGTGGTCATCGAGTGGGTTTTGAACTTGGGAGCGGAAAGATAAACGTTACTCTCCCTTTCCTCAATCCACGCCCTGTAAAGCCTTTTCGGAAACTGCACCGGACTGCCTTCATCGCCCAGGGTCACAGGGAGGGTAGGCTCTTCGTCCAGAAATACCGCCTCGGCGCCGAACTCCCGGCACAAATCCGTGTAACCGGTAGCCTTGAATACCAGGCGGGTAAAATTGCCGGCGGTGCAGTTATCGGCAAGGTAAATATCCTTTACACCGGCGTCCTTGAGCAGGCCCATAAGCGCCCGCAAAAACTCGACGCTCGTAAACTGCTCCGGCCCGTAATGTACCGCGTTGGGCTTTACCCAGACGGATTTATGCGGCGGAAATACCTTTTCCACCCCTCCGTAAGGAGCGAGCACGTTTATGATGGTTCCCCTGAGCTCCGAGTCGATTATCTTCTCTACCGCGACCTTTGCCGTTTCGGATTTATTACTCATGTTCATAATTTACACAATACTCCCGCCGGATTCAAGACAGATTTATCACTAAAAGTGGACAAAGTGGAGAACTATCCTCAGAATTCTTACAGTAGGGCGAATCTCGCGTTCGCCTTCCCGCATTAACCCTCCCGGAATATGGCATGAAAACCGATGTCTTGATGCAACAGTCATGACTCTTACGATTAACCACAAGGAACGGCGGGCGTTGTTTGCTTTTTCCACATATATTACTATGTTTATAGTATTACTGGGGTTATGCTCGTCTCGTGAAGATGAGGAGGTGATAAATACGGGTAATCCTATCAAATTGATACAAGCAACTTGACCAATCGGCCCCTTCGAGTTAAAATCCTTTAATGAAAGACATTCAACGCCATGAGCCTGGAAAAATTTGAAAAACTCGAAGGGAAAGTGAAAGCGCTGCTGGAAGAACACGGGCAGCTCAAAGATGAAAACCGCGAGCTTAAACGGAAGCTTCAGGAGTCTCAAAACCGTATAGCCCGGCTTGAGGAAAAACTCGACACCGAACACCAAAAACGCTCCGAAGCACTGGGGCAAGTGGACGAGGTTATCAAGCTGCTGGAAAATGCTGCGGGGTAGTTGCAACACTGCCGTATAAAAAGTTAAAATTATGAAACGGTATACGGTTAACATTCTGGGCGAGGATTTTGAAGTCAAAAGCGACAGTTCGGACGAAAAAGTGCGGAATATAGCCCAATACGTTGATGAAAAAATGCAACAGGCGACAAACACCGGACGCTCGACATCGCGGGAAAAAGCCGCTATTCTGGCAGCATTGAACATCGCAGAAGACTATTTCGACCACAGGCATTCAACGGAAAAGGAAAAAAAGCTACTGGAGGAAAAATCGGACAAACTCCTGGAGCTTGTCCAAAAACAACTGGAGAGGTAACGGGCAATCCCCCGCCCGACTGAAAAAGCCTGAACGACGTTCACGGATTGATGTGAAGGCAGGGGCTTTCGGCGGGGGAGAAAAATAAAAATTACTTTGTGGGGGAACAAAAGGTACGGAGCCGCAACTCCGCAGGGAATTTCGATGTTACCCGCGGAGCCGAGGATAGAAGGAAATTGAAATTTCTTCCGAAAATACGCTCATTTAAGACCATGGAGGCAGATAAGCTTCCTCCGATAGAGTGAGTCGTTTCCTCATAATCCGCTCTCCGTAATCTTTCCTCCCCCACCGGCGGGAACAATGGAAGATATGCGCCAGGCCAAGAAGGCTCTGCGCTCGCGTATCCGCGCGGCCAGGGAACAAATATCCCGCGAAGAAATTGAGCGCAAGTCTCGTGCCGCAGCCGGGCATCTTATCGGCTCCCCCGAGTTCGACAACGCCGGTGCCATAGCCCTCTACAGGGCATGCTTCGGGGAAGTGGACACCGACGGGATATTCGACGAAGCCCGCTCGCGCGGCAAAACCGTCCTTTATCCTAAAACCGACATAAAGAACCATAAATTGCATTTCGGGGAGGTTGAGCGCCTGGACAGCATGATACCCGGGCGCTGGAATATTCCCGAGCCTCCTCCCGATGCCCGATGGAGGTCGCTCGACGAAGCCGAGCTGGTGGTGGCGCCCGGTGTGGCATTCGACACCCGGGGTGGAAGATTGGGCATGGGGGGCGGATTCTATGACAGTATGCTCGAAAACGTTGATACGAATACCATAAAAATGGGACTCGCTTACGATTTTCAGGTACAAAATTCCGTACCAATGGACGATAACGACCAACGCATGCACTGCCTGGTGACCGAATCGGGCATGATGCGATTCCCGGAAAGGGGGTGAAACTTTGGCCGGATATATTTTAACCGCCCTCATTGCACTGGTTGTCGGCGGCATTGGAGGGTGGTTCGCATGGAACCAAATTCAAAAAAGAAAAGCTCAGGACGCAAAAACTCAGGCACAAAAAATTATCAGCGAGGCCGAAAAACAGGCTCAAAACACCACAAAGGAAGCCGAGCTGCAGGCCAAGGATACCGTTTTCCAGGCCAAGCAGGAGCTGGAAAAGGAGGAGAAGGAAAAAAGAAAAGAGCTTTCCAATTTCGAAAAAAGACTGCTACAAAAGGAGGAAAACCTCGATAAAAAGGTCGACCTCCTCGACCACAAGGAAATGGAAATCTCCAAACGCGAGAAGAGTGTAAACTCCCGCGAAAAATCGCTAGACGAATCCGAGAAAAAAGTCGAGGAGCGCCTCAAGGAGGCCGAAGCACGGCTGGAAAAAATAGCCGGTATGACCGCCGCCGACGCAAAAAAGGAGCTTATAAGCAGAATGACCAACGAAGCTCGGCACGAGGCGGCCAAAACAATCAAGCAAATCGAGGAAAACATCCGCGAGGAGTGCGAAAAGCTGTCCAAAGACATAATCACCCACGCCATCCAGCGATACTCGGGCGATTACGTGCTCGACCGCACGGTCAGCGTCATTCCACTGCCGAACGACGAAATGAAGGGCAGAATTATCGGCCGCGAAGGCCGCAACATCCGCACCATCGAGCAGCTTACCGGAATAGACCTCATCGTCGACGACACTCCCGAGGCGGTGGTGATTAGCGCTTTCAACCCCGTACGGCGCGAAGTGGCAAGGCTGGCTCTCGATAAACTCATCTCCGACGGCAGAATCCACCCCGCCCGCATCGAGGAGGTGGTAAAAAAGGCCGAAAAGGAGGTCGAGGACAGCATCAAAACCGCCGGACAGCAGGCCATCTTCGATATGGGACTGCACGGAATGCACCCGGAAATCGTCAAGCTGGTGGGAAGACTGAAGTACCGCACTTCGTACGCCCAGAACCAGTACCAGCACAGCATGGAAGTGGGCTTCCTTTGCGGAATAATGGCCGGCGAGCTGAAATTCAACATGAAGGAAGCCAAGCGGGCCGGAATCCTGCACGACATCGGAAAGGCCGTTGACCACGAAGTGGAAGGCTCACACGCTCAAATCGGCGCCGAGCTGGCCCGAAAGCACGGCGAAAAGGAGCACATAGTAAACGCCATCGCCCAGCACCACGACGACGAGCCGCAGTCGATTTACGCCGTGCTGGTGCAGGCCGCGGACGCACTCAGCGGAGCGCGACCCGGCGCAAGAAGGGAAATGCTCGAAACTTACGTCAAGCGACTGGACGACCTCGAGCGTATCGCAAATTCCTTCGAGGGTATCGGCAAAAGTTACGCCATCCAGGCCGGGCGAGAAATACGAATAATGGTCGAGTCCGGGGAAATCGGAGACGAGGACTCGGTGGTGCTCTGCAGGGACATCGCGAAGAAAATCGAGGAGGAGCTTTCCTACCCCGGCCAGATAAAAGTAACGGTTATTCGCGAAACACGGGCGGTGGAGTACGCAAAATGAGTGTTCGGGGGACATGTACTCGTTACGTGTCCCCCGAACACGGCAGGAGCTTCGCTCCTGCACCCTTCACTGCGCTCACGCATAGCGATGAGGAAACTCAACTTCCTCGTCCGTTCGCGCAGAAACATCTGTGGAAAAAGACAAGGGGGCTTAAGCCCCTTGTCCAACGAATAACGAAACCCCGACCTTCAGGTCGGGGAGGTTCGCAATTTTGCTTTGCAGCCCCGGGCTTCAGCCCGGGGAGAAAATCTGAAGATTCCACGGACTGAAGTCCGTGGCTCTTATCGAAGTTGTGAAGCTCCCCGGGCTAAAGCTCGGGGTTTCTTTAATTGGCGGACAAGGGGCACAAGTGGAACGCGCGGCGAGAGCGCCGCGCCTACCAATTAAAAAGAAAAACCCGGGAAGCCGATAGCCTCCCGGGGTTCTTTGTCGTTCAACGGTTCCCGTGCTGCTACGGGCAACCCGGACTTACGGCGTTACCGTCATGCCGTCGGTAAGGCCGCAATTGTCTCCGCTCTCACTGGTATCCAACGTCCAAGTGTTCGTACCGGCATTCTTGAACCAGCTATAGCAGAAGGCGCCGCCTTGCTGAACCGGCAGGGTCATTATCAAGAGGTCCGCAGGGGGAGTTCCATCCTTGTTTCCATAGTTGATTCCGTAAATTTTGCCGTCGTCGTCAATAACGCCGCCGTAGAACTGGCTGGCCGAATTCTGGAGACCCTCCGGCATAGCCAGGGCCAGGGCCATGTTTTCGGTGTTAACCTGAACGTTGGCTATGATATACAGCGGCAAGTCTTCAATATTCGGCTCGGTGGTCAGGCCGTAATTGAGGGCATAGCCGGAAACCACGCTTTTTGATGTAAATGCATCGCCCGAGTAGTCCGGAGCATTACCGTCATTGTCATTGAGAATGCTGAAGTTGCCGCTAAGTGCCGCCACCTTTACGTCCTTGCACTCTTCGATGTCGCAATCAACTCCGGGCGCGCCGTCCAGAAACGGATAAAGGGGGTCGAGCAGTTTACCGCGAACCTCGATGTCACCCTCATTTTCGTCATTGGTGAAGGAGAAATTGCATCCGCCGGAGCCGTCGGTCTTGAAGGCTATTACCGCCCTGCCCTTTTCCTCGCTTGTGATGCTGCAATTATCCGGGAGGCCGGTGTAGACGCAATCGGGCTCTACATCATTGGTCAGTTGAGTTTCGAGCTGTGTGCAAGCGGTGTCGGTGGGATAATCAGCCGCGACTTTGGCCATCATGTAACCCAGGTCCATGGAGTCGTAAATGAGGTTATGCGGGTCGTAATCCAGACCGTATGACCCCTCATTAGTAACCGCCAGGGCGAGTTTCACGACTTTATCGGCCTTTGCCGCCGGGTCTTCTTCCAGGATGAAATTGCCGTTGGGGGTGATGTTCAATATCTCTTCCGGCTCCACAACCTTTTTGTTCGGACCCTGCGTAGCATTAACGTTAAACAGTGAAGCGAAAAAATCGGCATCGTCGTCGCTGCTGTCGCCGCATCCGATGACGGCCCATGAGGTCATTGCCACTATTAAGATTACTGCCAACCAACTTAATTTTTTCATCGCCTTACCTCCCTCTGCTTCTTTTTAAATTGTTCAGTTTAAAATTTTACTTAACCAACTATCCGCGAACCATAAAAAAAACCGGAAATTACCCTTCGCAATCACCTCCTCCCCGTTTTAAAAATTTTTTAGTCGGTTTGTTGTACGACATCCGGGTGTATTTGATTTTCTCCTCTTTCGGTATGGATTTTCGTGTTTGATATATACGGCATTATTCTTGCTGCAATCATTGTACCATGCCCTTTGATGTTAAAAATATATTTACGAAATATGTTGTTTTCAAGACAAAAGGGGATATTATTATATGATACCGAAAAAAACCTTTAAAAAAGGATACTTGGCCTTCAGGTCAATCGAACGTTATTTATTAAAAAATTTTTCAAAAAGGGGGTGTCGGAGTTTGAGCCGGACAGTACTCAAACCAGTTTTCTTCTCAATTCCGGGAAAACTTTTTCTCAGGAAAAGGAATGAACGTCCAGCGGCCAAACCCCATTGTCCGGAAAAGATATAGACAAGGGGTTTCAACCCCTTGCCGATAACTCAAGGGGCTAAAGCCCCTTGGCTAAAGAATTAGCCCCTTGGCTAAAGAATTGCGGAAAGGTGGTAAAAATGAGGAAAATCAGTACCTTAGCGATTATTATGCTCGCGGCCGCGGTAGCATGGTCGGCCATCGGGGTCTCGGCCCCGGAAGAAGAAAAGGAGCTGACCGCCGACGAAATTATGGAAAAGGTCAGGGAAAACCGCTACCCCGAAACCAGCCGCTCGGAAATTAAGATGACACTCATAGATTCTAACGGTGGACAACTGGTCAAGGAGTTCGTGATGTACCGGAAGGTCGCCGATGGCGACGCCAAGACCTTCATCGTGTTCCAGGACCCGCCCAGCGCGCGCGGCACCCGGTTTCTGGTGATTCAAAAGGGCGACGAAAAGAAAACCTTCGCCAAGTTCGCCGATAACCCCAACGTCCAGAGGATAGGCGAAAGCCAGCGCTCCGACAGGTTCATGGGCAGCGATTTTACTTACGGCGACCTGGAAATCGAAAAGGAGGGCGAAAACAACTTTGAAAAGCTCGGCAAAGAGGAGTATAACGGCATCCCCTGCTACATCATCAAAAGCACCCCCAAAAACCTCGATGAAGCCCAGTATTCCCACCTGAAATTGTGGATAGACCGGGAAAAGTTCGTTTCCCACTTCACCGAGTTCTACTCGAAGAAAAAAGAAAACGAGAAAATCAAAACCCTCGAAGTAAAGGAACTGAAGCTCATTCAGGACAAGTGGACAGCCACCAACTCGGTAATGACCGACCTGAGGGACGACCACAAGACCATCATGGAGCTGGCCAGGGTAAAGTTCAACCTGGAAATTGACGACGGCATGTTCAGCCTCCGAACCCTGATGAGGGGGATATAATGAGAACCCTGAAGGCAATGTTATGCAAGGTGATGTTTGTCGCCGCGGCGGCATCTTTATTGTTCATGCCTCCCGTATCCGGCCAACAGGACGAGGGGGACTCGAAATGGGATTGGCTTAAAAATTCGTACCAGCGGGGAGGCGGGACATTCCGGCTGCAGTACGCTCACGACACCCGGGAGGAACCCGGCGAGGACCATTGGGACACCCGGATGAAACTCAGCGGCGGCGCCGATTTCAATCTGTGGAAAAAGGCCAAAATGCGCCTGTCCGCCATAGCCCTCTACGGCATGGCCGGCGCCGAGGTGGATTTCAGCCTGAAGCCGGAGCAGATTTACCGCATCCCGGACGAAGCTTACATACTGCAATCGGTATGGCGCATGGATTTGAGCCTGGGCCTTCAAAGGGTCAAATGGGGCGCCAACCAGTTCCTCTCCCCCACAAACAATGTAAATCCCCTGGAATTACGGGGATTTATAGACCCCGACACGGAAGATATAATAATCCCCGTCCCCATGGCCAGGGCCACCCTCTTCCTCACCGATTTCATATACCTGGAGGGTATTTACATCCCGTGGTTCTACGAGAGCGAGTTCCATCTTTTCGAGACGGATTACGCCCTTTGCAAGGATGAAGCCGTCTGCCCGGTGAACCGGAACGAATACATCGCGGAGGAGGACATACCTTTCGAGGAGCAATGGGAGGCCGGAGCCAGGATTCACGCCATCGTGGGGGACTTTACCCTGGAAGCCAGCTACTTCAACACCCGGGAGGATTTTCCGGTATACGAATCTCAACTCACCCCCGGCGGATTCGACTACAAGTACAAAAAATACTTTTACCGCTATGAACTTTACGGCGGCGGCATCGGGTGGAGCTACAAAAAAATGGCGCTTAGAGCCGAAGGGGTGTACAGCCCCGAGCGCAAGTATACCGTGATGAGGGGTGTTCATATGTGGAACGTCAAGGGCTTTCGCCCTTCCCTGCAGGAAGCCACCAGCCCCTCGTACAGCTACGCCGTCGAGGCCGAATACAGCCCGTCCCGGAGGTTTTTCATAATGGGCGCCTTCCAGGAGTTCAAGCTGACGGACGCCCCGCCCGACCTGCTTATATCCAGCGAAACCACCCGCGTGGGGCTTTTACTCTTCAGGGCAACCACCTTGAGGCAAAGACTCGAGCTAATGGGTGGGCTGTTGTATTTCATCGAGGACGACGATTACGTGGTAACGCCCCGGGTGTCTTATACGGCCACCGACCACATAAAACTTACGGCCGGGGCCAACATCCTGGACGGTCCCCGCGCGGATACCAACACGCTGGGAGGCGTGGCGCCGGTGTCCATATACACGGAAGCCGACGAAGTGTTCGCAGGTTTCCGCTATGATTTCTAAAATATAAGGCATTATGGTAGCGGGGCGGGGCTGGAAAAAGTGGATAGACGAATTCAGGCAGCTTGTGGACAAGCTGGACTCCGGCGACGCCTCCCTGCCTCCTTCCGAAAGCCACCGCATCAACTACCTGCGTAATCTGCTGGAAGCCGGCCTCGGGACAAAAAGCGTCCTCAGCGAAGACAACCGCCGGTCGGGCCTGAGGGTACCCTGTGAAATCCCCGCAGAAGTAAGGAGCCGCGGAGAAACCCGCCGGGCCGTGGTATACAACATTTCGCTGGGAGGGATGTTCATATCCATGGAACCGCTGCCGGAGCCGGGCGAAGATGTGGAAGTTGAGATACATACCCCCGATGGAAGCAAAATCACCCGCACGGGACGGGTAAAATGGGTGAGGGAGACGCAAACGGAATACGGACACAACAAACTCAGGTGGGGAGCGGGGGTACTGCTGAAAGCGTTACCGTTCGAGCGGGAAGCGGACTACCGGGAGCTTTTCTTCAGCGCCCTGGAAAAACAAATCCTGGAAAGAGGTTGAGCCGTAGGGGCCCCGAGGGGTGGCCTCGACGTTATACGTCGAGGTTGTCCGCAAGGACAACAAGAAACGATGTTCAAGCTTTTCCGGTTAAGAGTGTTATTTAATCTACACGCAGTTTCGAGATTCGGTTTCTTGTTGCTTACGCAACCCGGACGTATAACGTCCGGGCCACCCGGCAAATACCCCCCCACGCACCGATAAAAAATTTACCGGTGCCACCCGCCAACAAGAAACGATGTTCAAGCTTTTCCGGTTAAGAGTGTTATTTAATCTACACGCAGTTTCGAGATTCGGTTTCTTGTTGCTTACGCAACCCGGACGTATAACGTCCGGGCCACCCGGGACCGGGAGGTCGCTCCCACTGCATCAAAGGAAAACAGGGGCAAACAAATGCGATATGCGAAAAAAAGGAGGCCCCGAGAGGCCTCCTTCTTTCGTTGCCATGTGTGAGAATAAATTACAGGTTGACGTCGTTACGCTCGTTTACGGGGTTTTTCTGCTGGTTAATGCCCCAGCAGTCGGTTACGGTGTCACCGTCTACGTTACCTTCGGCAATGGCGGTGAATCCTTGGGGGTTACTAACTCCCGGGTCATCACCGTCAAGCTGACAATCGCCTGCACAGGCTGAGGTGCCGTTGTTGCAGTCGCCGTCTCCTGCGATGGTATTCGGGTCATCGGCATCGGTGTCCAAGCTGCCGGAGCCGTATGCATCAGTGGTGAGGGCATATACATACTTTGCATCGCCCTCGGAGCTCCAGCCGATTGTATCAAAGTCCTCACCCCATTCGGTTTTTTCGGCGAAGTATGCAATTTCGGTGGTGGCGATGCTTGCCAGGTTTGTCTTCGCCTCGCTCTGGCGGGCCTTGGCCTGGAACTTCAGGAAGTTCGGAATGGCGATGGCCGCCAGGATGCCGATAATCGCCACGACGATCATCAGCTCAATCAGTGTAAATCCCTTTTTCTTCATGTAATCCTCCTCTCAATTTTGGATTTTTGGTTACTTTAAAACTCGTTTTTTTCGCCCGTTTTTTGTGCAACCCTATAAGCCGCTTTTTCCTTTCACCTCCCTTTGGTTTTTACATTAACAGTTTTCGCTTATTAATAGTTGCAATCTCCGTGCCCAAAAAGCGTTCATGCGCTGCACAACCCCGAAAATATTTAAGTCTCATAATTTACTGATTTTATTGAACTATTGTCACACCTCCGCCACTGCTATCCTCACCGGTGCTCCCCCTTTTTCTTAAAATGAACTCATTTATGACGTAATTCGTCACCGGGGGCGCCGAAATTCGTCACTCCTGCCTCAAATGGTAGGGGCGACACTCTTGTCGCCCAGCCCACGGCGGCATAATGCCCGGCAGGAGTGCCGGGCCTACCATCTCAGGCATTATCGCCACCTTCTTAATCGAGACCAAACTTCTCCAGCCGGTATCGGAATGAGCGGAAGGAAAGCCCCAAAAGTTCCGCCGCCCTGGTTTTAACCCCACCCGCCGCCTGTATGGACTGTTCCAGCAGGCTTCGCTCCATTTCTTCCATGGTTTTTTCCAGGTCTATCCCTTCCGGCGGCAGCTCGAAGGGGAAGCTTTCCGCCTCCTTCTCCTCCTCGCCCCTCAACCTGGCCGTCAGGCTTTGGGGGGTAATCACGGTACCGGTTTCCAGCGCCACGGCCCTTTCGATAAGGTTCTCCAACTCCCTGACATTCCCGGGAAAATCGTGTTCCTCCAACAGCGCCATAGCGCCCGGACTTATGGAGGTAATCCTCCCGTCGGAGTACCTGGAGACAAAATGCATAGTTAATTTGGGTATATCTTCTTTCCTTTCCCGGAGCGGCGGCATGGGGACATGAATCACGTTCAGTCGCCAATAGAGGTCTTCCCGGAAATTTTCTTTCTTGACTTCCTCGTCCAGGTCCCTGTTGGAGGCGCTGATAATCCTGACATCCACTTCAATCTCCTCTGTGCCTCCCACCGGTGTTATAGTCTTATTTTGAAGCGCTCTCAGGAGTTTGACCTGCAGGTTTTTATCCAACTCGCTTATCTCGTCCAGAAAAAGAGTCCCATCGCTTGCGGACTCTATCAGCCCCTTTTTATTGGCCACGGCGCCAGTAAAAGAACCTTTTTTGTGCCCGAACAGCTCGCTTTCTATCAGGTTTTCCGGTATGGCGCCGCAGTTTACGGTAACGAAGGGCTTATCCTTTCGGGGGCCGTTGAAATGAACGGCCCTGGCCACCAGCTCCTTGCCGGTGCCGCTCTCCCCGGTAATAAGCACGTTGGCGGTGCTGGAGGCAACTTTGTATATAAGCTCGTAAACTTTCAGCATCGGGGGTGAATCGCCCACGATGCTTTCAATCCCGTAACTGCGGGAAAGGTATTCCTTGAGCTTTATGTTCTCCTCCAGCAATTGACCGCGTTCCAGCGCGTTATTGATAATCAACTTCATATCTTCCAGGTCGAAGGGCTTCTGCAGATAATCGTATGCGCCCACTTTCATGGCTTCCCGGGCGGATTCGGAAGTGCTGAAGGCGGTGATTATTATCACCGGCACGTTGGGCCGCGCTTCTTTCGACTTCTTCAGCACGTCCATCCCGCTTACTTTCGGCATTTTCATATCGCATAAAAGCAGGTCATAATTTTCCCCGTCCACCAGTTCCATCGCCCTATCGCCGCTGTCCGCCAATATCACCCGGTAGCCCTCCCGTTCCAGCGCAATCTGGAGCATTTCCCTCATGCTCAACTCGTCATCCACTACCAGGACG
Source organism: uncultured bacterium (assembly GCA_964459325.1). Taxonomy (GTDB): domain Bacteria; phylum RBG-13-61-14; class RBG-13-61-14; order CAYWKU01; family CAYWKU01; genus CAYWKU01. The sequence goes on from CAYWKU010000010.1 coordinate 64,622, forward strand.
GTTTTTTTCATCTCTATACCGCCGCCTCCTTCGAGGTTTGCCGGGATTTTTCCATTTTCGCCGGCAGATCTATTATAAAAGCCGTTCCCTTCTCCTCTTCAGACCGAAGCCTTATAGTTCCTCCCATATATTCCACGCTCCGGTGCACCGTGGCAAGCCCGAGGCCTGTGCCGTACTCCTTGGTGGTGAAGAAAGGAGCGAAGACCTTTTCTTTTATATCCTCGGGAATGCCGGGGCCTTCATCCACCACTATCAGCCTCACCCCTTTCCCTTCTTCCGAATGCGCCTCGGGAATCACCTCCCTGACTTCTATGGAAATGCCGCCCGAGCCTTCCATGGCTTCCGAAGCGTTTACCAGCAGGTTCCATAAAACCTGGTGCATCAGGTTGGTATCCAGCATTACTTCTATGTCCGGGGGGCAATCCAATTCGGCATTTACCCCCTCTCCTCCTTCAGAGCGGTTGTGAAACAACTCCAACGTCTCCTCGAGCAGCTCCTTCATGTTTACCCGCTTGACCTGTCCCGGGGAAGGACGGGCAAAGTGCAGAAACTCGGTAATCAACTCGTTCAAACTTTCGGTTTCCCTCAATAGTATTTTCAACAGCCGGTCGTCTTCCTCGAAGCGATTATCTCTCCTTAAAAGCTGAATGGAACCGGATATGCTCGCCAGGGGATTCCTTATTTCGTGAGCCAGACCGGCAGCGAGCTGGCCCACGGCCGCCAGGCGGTCGCTTATCTTGAGTTGTTCCTCCATTTCCCGGTATACCGTCTGGTCCTGGAAAATCAGTATCCGCCCGATGTCTCTGCCCTTCGAGCTTTCAAGCACCGAAAGGGACATGCCGAGATACCGTCGGTTGCCCTCCTTGTCGGTGTATATAATCTCCGGGGGGCTGCCCTCGGAAGTTACCGGGGCAAAAAGCTCGCTTACGGGTCTGTTTATTACCTCCTCAGCTTTTATTCCCGTTATCAATTCTGCCGCGCGATTAAAGGAATTTACTATACCTTCCGAATCGGTGGTTATCAGGCCCGAGGGCAGGGAGCGGATAACGTTTTCACTCCATGCCTCGAGCACTTCCAGGTCTTCCTCTCTTTCGGCAAGCTGCATTCCCGTCCGCCGGAGTTTTTCTGTAAGGTAGTTGGACAGCAGCGCCACCAGGAAAAACGCCACTGTGTTTATACCGAGGTTGTACATCAACTCCGGAGCGCTCAGGTTACTCACGTCGGCGACGAAATCTTCGTTGAAGTACCTTATGTTCTCACCGTACCGGTTAACGCCTATCAGAAGCACCATGTAGCAACCCGCGCCCAGCACCGCCGCTGTCAAAGCTCCGGCTCGATAAAGTATTATTCCGGCGGAAAGTATGCCCACGATGTAAAGAAAACTGAATACCCGCCCCGTTACGGCTATCAGAGCGGTTATAAGAAGTATGTCGTAGCAGACCTGGAGATAGGCAAAGGGCCGGATGTTTTTCACCCATCGCAACACGCCGCCGGATATGGCAGTGAAAGCGTAGGTCAACCCTATGATTACGTAAATCCTGACCAGCGATATTGTGAAGTAAGAACTGCCGGCGCGAATATGCAGTACGGCCGTAGCCCCGAGCAGCAGGGTAATGGCCACGACCCTCAGGAAAAGGAGCCATTTCAGCCGGGGAAGAACCTCATCTCCGACCGAATAATCCCCGCGATAACCTTCCGCATCCACTGTTTTAAATGATACTGTATAGGAAAAGATTATTCAAAAACACCCAAAATTGCCCTTTAATCCAAGCTGATTATTAATATGCTCCGGGCGCTCGGGCCGAATGTAAGATTGGCCCCGTTGAGGCTTTGAAATCCCGGATTAACACCTCCCCGCTTGAACCCGGACAAGGGACTTAAGTCCCTTGTCTTCTATTCTCATTCTCCGGTTGTGGGGAAGCTTTTGCCATCGTCTTTTCCGCCATCTCTGCCTCGCCCACTTTCCTGTATATGCCGGCCAGGGTTTTCGCCACACCCGGCCTTGAAGACGAGCCGGGGTTGACTTCCAGCCAGTATTCCAGGCCGGTGGCGGCCAGGTTCGCCCTGTCCAGGGCTATCAATTGCCTCGCAAGTTCCAGTTGCGTTCTCGGAGGAAAAGCTCCTTTGTATCGTGTAAGGTACTTCATGTAAATCCGGGCCGCTCTCTGAGGGTTGCCGTCTTCAATGCACCGGTTTATGGCGTTTCGGAAATGAGCCTCGCCTTGTTGAGTGGGGCGAACGCGACTGTACAACTCACCCAGTTTCTCCATGGCCTGTACGTCCTTCGGCTCCAGCTTGAGAATCTTTTCAAAAGCCTCCTCGGCGACACCGAGACGGTTGGTGTCATTTATGGCATCCAACCCCAACTCCCTGTAAGCTTCCATCTTACCGTATTTCCTGTAGCCCAGGACCAGGGCGATAACGAAGCCTGCGAGCATGCCCCCCGCCAGAGCCCATTGCGGTATGTAAGTTTCACCGCCCCGCCACTGTAGAATGCCCCACAAAGCATTCAGGGAGAAAAACAAAAGCACCATAACCCACGCCCTTACCCTTATCCACGCCGGCAACACCATCCAGTAAGCCGGTATTACCATGGTTCTTCGGAAGTAGCACCTGCAGAGGAACGCCCCCATAACCCCCGCTACCGGCCCGAAGGCTCCCGCGATGCCCATCTGCGCGCCTTCCGGCATGTAAGCCCCCCATATGACGGAATGAAGCCCTGTAGCGGCCATTCCAGTGGCGATGTATATGAGAAGGTAAGCAACCTTCCCCGTCCTCCTTTCAAACGCTGTTCCGAAAAACCACAAGAAGAACACGTTGCCCGCCAGGTGCCGGCCGCTCAAGTGCACGAACATGCTGCTGAACATCCCGCGCGCATCGGGATTTGAAGGATAGTAAAGCCAGGGGTCGACCAACTCCCGGTATACTTCGGAACCCCACAGAAATTTCGGAATGAAAATGCCGATATTAACCAGGATAAGCAGCACGGTTATCCAGGGGAAATTTTTCAAGCGGTCAAGACTGCCGGAAGGCTCATCCATTATTCCAGTCCTCCTTTTGTTATTACGAGTAGAGCACATTCCGTGCCATTTTGAAAGTAACCGTTAACGTACTGATTTTATTGCACTTATAATTAATCCGGGCCGGAAAAACAGAAAGTAAAGTGACGATTATGAGAAAACGACCGGCAATGAGGGTCCTATTATTCGGCGCCTCTTGACAATCAAACCGGCAAGTGGTAATGTTGGATTTAGTTGAATGAGTATTCATTCATATTCCGAGCATGGCTGAAGCAAGCACAAATAAAACCGCCGAGAAAAAGACCGACGATAAGCGCCAGAGAATTCTGTTGGCCGCTATAAAGGTATTTTCCACTAAGGGGTTCCATGGCAGCAAAGTCAGCGATATCGCTAAAGAGGCGAGCGTCGCGGACGGTACTATATACCTCTACTTTAAAAACAAAGACGATATTCTCATCCAGCTTTTCGACGAAAGCCTCAAAGTCCTGCTTGGCGATATGAAACAAGCCCTTGCCAAAAGCGATGACCCCATGGAACGAATAAGAATTTTCATTCAGATGCATCTGGCAAGCGTTGAAAAGTACCAGAGCGTGGCCGAGGTGATGCAACTGGAGTTGAGGCAAAGCCACAAGTTTATGAACGAGCAGATACCCCGCCGGTTTACCGATTACCTCAACCTGATCAGCGAAACCGTCCAGATGGGGCAACGGGCCGGCGTTATCGAGCGGAATCTCGAACCGGCTATGGTCAAGAGAGCCGTTTTTGGCGCCATGGACGAAATAGCCCTGCACTGGGTGCTGACCAAGCAGAGGAAAAGAAAGTCCTACGCACTTAAGGATTGTGCCGATAAGCTGGCGGATATTTTCATCGGAGGCCTTCTGGCGCCCAAAGAAAAATAAAACACATATAGTTGACAACGCGACCCGAAAGTGATACCAATACAACATTTCGGGTTACTATGAACCGAGTTCAGCACATCGAAATTTCGAAAATTTAAGCTTATGAAAGGAGGAACCAGGTGAATATCGTAGTTTGTATTAAACAGTCACCGGATACCGAGGCTAAAATCGTGGTTCAGTCGGACGGCTCCGGAATCAACTGGGACGGAGTAAAGTTCGTGCTCAATCCTTACGACGAGTATGCGGTCGAGCAGGCCATCCAGTTGAAGGAAAAATTCGGCGGTGAAACCACGGTAGTAACGGTAGGTCCCAAAAAATCGGTGGAGGCCATGAGAACCGCCCTGGCCATGGGCATCGACAAGGGCATACACATCGACGACCCCGCGCTTGAAAACGCCGACGCATGGGCCACGGCAAAAGCCCTGGCGGGAGCGCTTAAGGATTTGAACGCCGACCTCATTCTCGGCGGCAAGCAGGCCATCGATTACGACCAGGGCGAAGTAATGGCCCACGTGGCCGAATTCCTCGACCTGCCTCAGGTCACGAACATTTCATTCATGGAAATGGACTCGGAGGGCAAAAAGGCCACGGTGCGTCGCCTTATAGAAGGCGGCACCGAAACTTACGAAGTAAGCCTTCCAGCCGTAATGAGTTGCGAAAAGGGCCTGAACGAACCCCGCTACGCCAGCCTTCCGGGAATCATGAAGGCAAAGAAAAAAGAGGTCAAAGAACTCGACCTCTCCGGAACCGGCGTCGGCGCGGACGACGCAGCCAAAAAGGTCGCAGTGCTACAGTACTCCTCCCCGCCCGAGAGGCAGGCGGGCAAGGTACTGGAAGGCGAAGCCGAGGAAACGGCAGCCGAGCTTGCCAAACTACTACGCGAAGAAGCGAAAGTGATATAGGAAAGGAGGCGCTATCATGGCCGAAGGCGTTCTGGTATTCGTAGAACAACGCGAAGGCAGCATGCGCAAAAGCGCGCTTGAATGTTTAAATGTAGCTTCACAGATTTCCGGTGATGTCGGCGGAAGCATCAGTGCGGCAGTAGTGGGAAAGGATGTTTCCGGACTGGCCGACAAGCTGGGTAAATGCGGCGCCTCCAAGGTTTTCGTGGCCGAAGGAGATGCCCTGGAGAATTACTCCCCCGAAGGTTACGCAAAGGCCATGGAGGCTATTATAAAGCAGGCCGACCCCGCAGTGGTGATCGGAGGCAACACCTCCATGGGAAAAGACCTGATGCCGAAGGTGGCTGCCAAAATGGGCACCGGCCTTCTTCCGGACTGTACGGAAGTACGCACCGAAGGCGACCAGGTGATTGTAAGGCGGCCCGTATTCTCAGGAAAGGCCTACATCGAAGGCAAGGTTACCGGCCCCATCCAGATGATTACCCTCCGCCCCAATACCTTCCCCCCGGCGGAGGAAAGCGGCGGCTCCGCAGAGGTGGTCAACGTGGACGCCTCGGTGGACGCCGGCTCAATTCGGGCTGTAATCAAGGAAATAGAGAAAGTGGAAAGCACCCGACCGGTGCTTACCGAGGCCGAGATAATCGTCAGCGGCGGTCGCGGCATGAAAAGCTCCGAGAATTTCAACATCCTGGAGGAGCTGGCCGACACCCTGAGCGCCGCCGTCGGCGCAAGCCGCGCGGCAGTGGACTCGGGTTACGCCGACCAGGCCATGCAGGTGGGCCAGACCGGAAAGGTGGTCAATCCCACCCTTTACATCGCTTGCGGTATTTCCGGCGCTATCCAGCACCTGGCGGGAATGCGCACCTCGAAGGTGATAGTCGCCATCAATAAGGACCCTGAAGCTCCCATATTCCAGATAGCCGACTATGGCATCGTGGACGACTTGTTCAAGGTCGTTCCGAAGCTCACCGAAGAGATAAAGAAGCTCAAGGCGGAATAATCGTCGGCCGCCGATGAAAGACACTCGGGGCCTGCCCTCGCTCGCCAAGAGCAGGGGGTGGGCCCCGTTTTCTTGACCCCCTCGTATTATGAAACCGCTTAAAGGCGCGTTGCACGTACATACCAACCTCTCCGACGGCGCTCATTCCCCGGAAGAGATATTGGACATGTACTTTGCGCACGAATTCGACTTCGTGGCCCTTACCGACCACGAGTATCTCATGCGCAATAAGGACTACGGGCACATCCCCGATGTTTACCGGGACATGCTGGTGTTCAAGGGCGTGGAACTGGAGCCGGTCGAGCTGATGTACCACCACGTTCTCAGCATTCCGGGAGAAGAGTTAACCCTCCGTGTCCTCTGCCATCCGGATACATATCATCTTACCATAGAGGAAGTTCTGGACAGAATCGAAACCTCGCCGTGGCCGATAGACGCGGTGGAAATAACCGCCCAGGGATTCTATACTGCCAAGTACGACACTCCACGGATACCTCTCCCCAAAGTGGCCAGCGACGACGCTCACGTGGAATGGGCCGTAGGTCGGGCATGGGTGGAAGTAAAAGCGCGAAAAGACAGGGATGAAATCATCAGGGCCGTAAAAAATGGCATGTTTGGAAATTCCTTCCGTTGACAAGGGTCATGTTATATGGTACTTCTTGAGTGGCTAATGATTAGAATTCAGGAGAGTGCGTAATGGCCGAAAAGGTAATAGGCATAGACCTGGGAACCAGCACCTCGGCGGTAGGTATCGTGGAGAATGGAGAAGCAAAGGTAATACCCAACGAAAACGGCGATAAGATCCATCCCTCGGTGGTGGCCTTCCTGGAAGACGGCAATCGCATAGTTGGCAGCGAAGCCAAAGAAAAGCTCATTACCGACCCCGAAAATACGGTTTACAGCGCCAAGCGTCTTATAGGCCGGAAGTATTTCTCAAGCGAAGTCAAAAAAGCAAAGGCCATTTGCTCGTATAATATAGTGGAAGGAGACAACCAGGACGTCAGGATAGAAATACGCGGGAAACAGTATACGCTGTCCGAATTAGGCGCTTTCATCCTGATGGAAATGAAACGAATCGCCGAAGACTACCTGGGCGAGGAAATAAAGAAGGCGGTAGTCACCGTTCCGGCCTACTTCAACGACGGCCAGAGACAGGCCACCAAGGACGCCGGCACCATCGCCGGATTACAGGTGCTGAGAATCATCAACGAACCCACCGCTGCGGCGCTCGCCTACGGCTTTGGAAAGGGCTTACAGCAGAAAGTCGCCATCTACGACCTCGGCGGGGGAACCTTCGACATCTCCATCCTGGAAATCGGCGACGATATTTACGAAGTTATCAGCACCGCCGGTGACACTTTCCTGGGGGGAGACGATTTCGACGACAGGTTCATCGATTATCTCGCCGAAGTTTTCTTCAAGGAGCATAACGTTGACCTCAGGACCGACAAGTCGGCTTTACAAAAACTCAAAAGCGCCGCCGAAAAGGGCAAATGGGACCTGAGCGAAAACCTCGAAACCGAAATTTACATCCCGGGCATCATGGAAGGTATGGAAGGCGCCTTCGACCTGAAGGCAAACATAACCCGTAATTACTTCGCCAAATTGGTGTACGACCTTATTCAAAGGACTTTCAAGGTATGCGACGAGGCCCTGCAGAACGCCGGCCTCACCGTGGACCAACTGGACAGCGTTATTCTCGTGGGTGGCCCGACCAAGATGAGCATCATAAAGGAAGCCGTGGAAAGTTACTTCTTTAAAACCCCCCAGTCCGGTATAAATCCGGAGGAGGTTGTGGCTCTCGGCGCCGCCATTCAGGGCAATGCGCTTGTCGAATCCAGCTCCTCCAGCCTGCTCCTGGACGTTACCCCCATGTCCCTGGGCATCGCCACCGCAGGGGGCATGATGGACAAGCTTATCAGCAGAAACACGCCCATACCCACCGAGATGAGCCGTATCTACACCACCACCCGGGATAACCAGGAATCGGTCAACATAAGGATATACCAGGGAGAAAGCAAGTTTTACGAAGAAAACGAGCCGCTCGGCGAAGTGAGGCTTACCGGCGTTCGTCAGGCGAAAAAGGGCGAGCCGAAGATAAAGGTCACCTTCGAGATAAATGCGGACGGTATCGTGGAAGTCGGCGCGGAAGACGTGGACACGGGGCAAGCTCAGCATATCAAGCTCAATATCTCCGGCGGCCTCTCCAGGGAGGAAATCGAAGAGCTCCGCTCCAAGTACAGCGAAGGCCCCGACGCGGAAGTCACACAGAGAACTTGAGTACAGGGCTAATCCTTTACATAAAACAGGACGGGCAGGAACATGGCAATTGAGGAAAGAAAAAAAGTCGAAATCAACTCCATATCCCGAATTATAGACGAGCTGGATTACTACCAGATATTGAAAGTGCCTCAAAACGCTACGCAGGAAGAAATAAAAAACGCCTACTTCAGAGAATCCAGAAACTACCACCCGGATAAGTTTTACAATGAATCCCACGAAATAGGCAAGAAGGTCACCACCATATTCAAACGAATAACCGAAGCCTACAAAATACTATCCGACCCGGAAACCCGACAGATTTACACCGAGGGAATAAACGGGCCTGAAAGGTCAAAAAACCTGCGATACATTCACGGCGTACAGGGTGGGCCTCCCAAGGAGGATGAAGGCCAGACCCCGCTGGGGAAGAAATACTTCCAAATGGGAAAAACCGCCCTCAACAACATGGACTACAAAGGAGCCAAAATAAACTTCCAGTTGGCGCTAAAAATGGAGCCGAACAATGAGACGTTCAAAAAGCGCCTGGCCGAAGTGGAAGAAAAACTCAAAAAGAAAAAATAAAGCTCTCTCCCGTACTTAATCGTAGTCCAGGCCCGCCGGGCTTCCGTTTTTTAATTGAACAATCAAGCATATTTCCCCGGGTTGAGCCGCATGTCGGAGAAGGTATTACTCGTAAACACAAACTTCATGAAGCCTCTCATAGCGCCCATCGGGCTGGACTACCTGGCTGGGGCAATGGAAGAAGCCGGCCTGGCGCCGCTAATCGCCGACCTGCCGCTCGAGGAGAACCCGGAGGAAAGCCTTCGCCGCATCTTAAGCTCCGAATCTCCCGTCGCGGTAGGGGTCACCGCCAGAAACCTCGACGATTGCTACATGGCCGGCGGGGAATCCTTCATCCGGCAGATAAAAGTCTGGATAGATTATATCAAAACCATCTCTGACGCGCCGGTAGTCCTGGGCGGGGTGGGGTATTCCATTGCGCCGGGGCAAGCACTGGAGGCGCTGAACGCAGACTACGGAATAAAAGGCGACGGCGAAAGGCCGCTGGCGGAATTGGTCCGGAGTTTTATCAAAAAAGAGGAGGTCTCCGGGATACCCGGCCTTGTCTACGGTCGAAATAACGGAATGGTCGAAAACCCGCCCTTGCTTTCCGGCATATCCGGGGGCCGCAGCCGTGCATACATAAATAACAACCTTTACTTTAGATTGGGCGGGCAAGGCTCCATCGAAACCAAGCGCGGCTGTAACATGTCATGTAAATACTGCGCCGACCCCGTTGCGAAAGGTAGAAAAGTCAGAACCGTCAACCCGTCGGAAGTTGCCGGAGAGTTAAATTCCCTTATTAATCAGGGAGTTAACGTGATTCACCTGTGCGATAGCGAGTTCAACATCCCTTACGAGCACGCCGTCGAGGTCTGCAAGACACTGATAGAAAACAAGACCGCCGACCGGGCGAGATGGTATGCTTACCTGTCCCCGGCGCCGTTCACCGCCGAGCTTGCGGATTTGATGAAGCGTGCCGGATGTGTGGGAATTAACTTCGGCGCCGACAGCGCTCACTCCGATATTCTGAGCGCTCTCGGCAGAAATTTTTCCCCGGAAGATATTGAGTCCGCGGTGGTTGAATGCCGAAAGCATGGAATAACCGTCATGCTGGACTTATTGCTCGGTGGCCCCGGCGAAACCCTCGACACCGCTTCTTACACCATAAACGCCGTCAAGAGTTTCAATCCCGACCGGGTGGGTATAAGCCTGGGCGTGAGGGTCTTTCCGGGCACGGAAATGCATAATATCGTTACCGAATCCGGCGCAAAACTGATAAGACCACGGGTCTACCCGGGGGATGAACTTCTGTACCCTGCCTTTTATATAAGCCATAAACTGGGCGATGACCCATCCGGGGAAGTGGCCGGGATGGTGGGAGACGATGAAAGGTTTTTCTTTGCCGAATCCAAGAAGGGCGACAGAAATTATAACTATAACGACAACACCATGCTGGTGGAAGCTATCGAAAATGGACACCGGGGAGCTTACTGGGACATACTCCGGAAACTTGCCGAAGACGCCTGATAAGACCCGGCATTATTCAAGCAGTTCCGGAATGGCGGTAAGAAAATCGGGCCGTGGCGGGATTTTATCCCCCGGCTGCCAATCCAGGCTTTCAAACATTAACTCGAATCTGATACTTCCCTCAACTTCGGAAAACTCAAATCCGGCGCATCCTAAACAGCCATCCTCCGACTCGGGTGGGTCCTCAACGCGAATATCGTCCATGAGAAACAGTTTTCCTCCGCCATCGAGCATGGTCACCCGTAAAGCCCTATCTGCACCGGCGATAATAAACCAGTTCCCCGAAACCTCCGTGTCGGCCCGCTCTCCATCTATAACCTCCCCTTCCCCATCGCCGCTCGTAAATATCTTCAACCCCGTCACTTTCTCCGAGAAGTCGAGGTAAACCCTTAACCTGCCCGGCTCTTCCGCGTCGTCGGGCAACTTAAGTTCATTTCTCAATACGAAATGGTCGGGGTAATATACCGCCCGCCTCGAAAACGGGAATTTAAACCGCTCCGATTGCATTCCACCTTCCCGTTTGAAGCGAGCCAGAATCGGCCCTTGTGTCTTTTGGGTATCTTCAAAATACACGGAGTTTTCGTCGGCCACGTAATCTTCCGCTGCGTATCTTATCTTCAACCTGTCCAGAACGTCACCCGTTCCCAGCTCAAGGTCGACCATCGCGCCGGGCGATGAGGTGCTGTAGGAGACTCCGTAATAATCGGTAAAAATTGACTCGGAAGAAGAATCGGCGGTAACCATCGGCTCATAAGGGGTCTCGAGCGGTCGGTCCTTGCTCAAATAAAACCAGGCGCTGCCTCCTTTTTCATCATCTACCCGCACAATATATGTGCGGGGGGCGTTGGTGGCCAGGGCTATCTGATTGTCGAGGTCGCCTCCCTCGGATGCCGGCACATAGACGGAGTCTTCTTCTTGTATCTCATCGCCGGAGCTGAAACTCCAACCGCTGTCGAGCTGAAACGGCGCCTCTTCCAAGACTCCATTTCTGACCGCCGTAACCCTGATATCCTCCTTGTAGCCGGAAAGGCCGCCAATCGGTATTTTAACCAGCATACTCTCCGTCTCCAGGCTCGCCGATACGACCTCCGGAGGCGTGGGTTTTTCGGCTTCCGGAGGGGTTTCCTCCTCTACTTCATAGGTTACCTCCCTTTCTTCGGGTTGTGGTTCCGGTTCAGGTTCGGCTTCAGGTAAAGACGGTTTCCTGATGCTTTCCTTCTCCACCGACATTTCTTCGGCAGTCGCCCCCCTGCCCTCCTCCTCACTTGGCGAAATTGCCTGACGGTCGCCGTGTTTTTCTTCACCGGAGAAAAGCGCTATCCCACCCAGAAGAATCGCCGCCACCCCTATGGCCACGCCGCACCACACAAGCACCCGCCTTTTTTTTACTTTCCTTTGAAGGTAGGAGCTTATTTCCACGCCGCAATTTGCGCAATATAAATCTTCCGGCTGCTCAAACCCGCACCGGGGACACCTCATCTGCCTTCTCCTTCCAACCTGATGATTTTATATGTTAATCGCCCTTGCAATATTGACAATCCTGATAATATCCTGTTAGCTATCATCTCACTGGATGAGAGTGGTAACAGATGAATTTTCTTGAAAAACAATTCGGCTTGAGCAATAAAGTGGCCCTCGTAACCGGCGGCAACAGCGGCCTCGGCCTGGCTATCGCCAAGGGCCTGGGCTCGGCGGGAGCAAAAGTTGTCATCATGGGCAGAAACGAGGAGAAAAACGAGCAGGCCGAAGGGAAGCTGCTGGAAGAAAATATCGATGCCGTAGCGGTGAAAGCGGATGTAACAAAGGCTCAAGAAGTAAGAAACGCCCTGGCAAAGGCGATGGACAAGTACGGCGGCCTCGACATCCTGGTAAATTCAGCCGGCATCACCATGGCCTCGCCCACCCATCAGGTCACCGAGCCTCAATGGTCATCGGTCATCTCCACCAACCTGAAAGGCACCCTGCTCTGCTGCCAGGAAACTCACAGGATGGTGAAGCCCAGCAGGGAGGAGCCGGCGAAAATAATAAACATCGCGGGGATTTACGGGGTGCTCGGCGGCTCCTTTGTGGCCGCATACGCCGCCAGCAAGGGAGGAGTAATCCAACTTACACGCAGCTTGGCGGTGGAATGGGCCTCCAAAAACATTCGAGTCAATGCCATCGTGCCGGGTTGGTTCGAAACCGCCATGACCGCTCCCATCAGAATGGTGCCGGATTCGGCCAAGGGTATCATGCGCCGGACACCGTTGGGAAGGTTCGGAAAACCGGACGAAATAGCCGGAGCCGCCGTCTTCCTGGCCTCCAGGGCTTCCGATTTCATCACCGGCGCCTGTATATGGGTGGACGGTGGTTTCAGCATCTCGAGCTAGGCTAGCCCCGTGATGAATTTTCGTGTGAATCATCTATACTCACTCTTGATGTAGAATATACAAACAGTTAACTCCAGACGGAAAAGAGACCTGTTTTCAAATGCTTAAGGGACAGCAATGTAGACATGACGAATATACGGTGCTCTGGTCGTGGCTTGGAAGTGTGGACTACCTTCGCGCCATGAGCATGATGGAGGACATCGCGCCGAAAATAAGTTGCCCCCGCAAGCCCGGCATGCTGCTCTTGCTGGAGCACCCTCCCACCATCACGCTGGGAAAGAGAGCCGGTCAAGAAGACATCGTGGCGCCCTTATCCTTCCTTAAAGCGATGAATTACGCCCTCTACCGGGCGGACAGGGGCGGCAGGGCAACCTGCCACGGGCCGGGGCAGCTCGTGGGATATCTCGTGGCCAACCTGGACAGGCTGGGCGTAGGAGCCAAGGGGTTGGTCAGAGGCATCGAAGAAACTATTATCGAGCTTCTGGATAAATACGGAGTAAACGGCTATAAAATGGAAGGCCATCCCGGAGTCTGGGTCAAGGGCGGAAAAATAGCCGCCTTGGGCATGAGAATTAAGGGGAAGGTGACGGGTCACGGCTTTGCCCTGAACGTAAATTTTGACCTGGATTCCTACAGGATGGTGGTTCCTTGCGGAATGCGGGAGCCGAAGGTGGCCAATCTTTCGGGCCATACCCAACCGGCGCCTACCGTGTCGGGGGCTGCCGTGCTGGCCGCCGAAGCTTTCGGGGAAATGTTCGGGGTGGAAATGAAAAAGGTAGACACTAACTTCGTTGATGTTTACCGTCGAGACTCTGTCGTCGGCGCGGGGAAAGGAGAAGCGGCTTAAATGACAATAGTCGAATGGCTCACGCCCGATTTCTTCGCCTTTAACGTAATACTCGTCGCCCTTCTCATTAATCTCACTATATACGCGGCGGTCAGCAATTTCACCGAGGACTTTAAAATGGGAGAAAAGCTTCAAACCACCCTGTTCTCAGCGGCAATCGGGGCAACCGTTATATACGCGGCGATGGTGATAATGGGATACATGGGAATAATCGCGCGTTATCCTTACCTTTACGATAACAAGTACAATTTCCTGCTCCTCGGAAAAGGCCCCGTTTTCGGCGGGAACGGCCCCGTTCTGATAGCCCTTTTACTGGGAATCGCCATATCTATACCGCTAGGCCTTAAATGGGGCAATAACAACGGTTTCAGGATATTTTCCGGAATCAGCGCTCTGGCGTGCGACGGCGTCATCGTGGCGATGACCCTGCTTTGGATAATTAATCAGACCTGACGCGCCAAGTCGGACTCACCGGGCGCGTCAAGGGGGAGAAATAATGTCGGAAACTCAAGCTCTTAACGGAAAAGCGTTGGCAAAATCTCTCCTTCTGCGCCATCGAATTACAAATTCCATAGGAATTCCCATAGTTTTCATTTACTTTCTTTACACTCTTTCCGGCGGAGCCAGCACAATACTCGCAAACATCGGCCAGATTATCCTGCTCGCCGTCATGGCCGTCATAATCATACTCGCTTCGGTCATCGCCCACGAGCGTACTAACTATCGGCTCATGGACCGGGCCCGCAAGTTCCTGGACAATCCTGATAAATCCGAGAGTGAGTCGACCAGCGAATATAATCTGAGAACGCGAAACGCCATAAAATGTCTCTTGGATTTTCCGTTCCGGGGCACCGTTATCTCACTCGCCACGTGGCCGCTAACCATCCTGGTGATAATCCTGGTGGTATACATTGTAGCCTTCAAATTCCCCTTGAGTCTGATGCTGGTTATGTTTCTCGGGGCCGTAAGCGGTGGATTGCTGGTGGCGGTATTCCAGTTTTACCTGTTCAAGCAGGGCACTCAGCCCTTCCTGAAGGAAATTCTCAAAAAATACCCTCATTACTGGAAAGAAAGCGAGTTTCTTCAGTCCAAATTCGGTCTTCGGAAGAAGCTGCTGGTAAGTTTCGTATGTCTCATGTTTGTCATGATGACCATGATGGCGGTTCTGATGTTCTTCGACACCGGGAAGATGTTACATTCCCAATGGGGAAGAATGGTTCAAAAACGGGTCGAAAGGGAAATGGTCAAGTTCGGCCCCCGGCTCGCCGCAGCGGAAACGCCGCAAGAGAGACAACACGTGCTTAGCCAAATGGAAATAGAGCTCGAGGAGGGAACAATCCACCTCATAGACTCGGAGGGAGAACCCCTTCTTCCCGGCACTTATACCCCCGCCCAGAAGGAAATCTTCGCCCGGGTGGCCGGAGTTAAAAAAAGCGTGCAGGTAGGCGAGGATTTGACGCTGATGTCACCATTCCCGGGGCTGGAAAATATATCCATGGACCTGGAACCGGGCGACATGAAGGTAAACGCCTGGGTAAACGTACCCGATTCGGACCAACTGATTCTGTTGCGCAGGTCGTTCAAGACTTTTCTCCCTTCCATGTATCGCCTTATAGCGGTTTCCGTCCTGGTGGTAATGGGTGGGGTGCTGGTAAGCGTGTTATTCACTTACAGCGCTTCGAGAGACGTTACCGAGCCCGTAGACGAGATAGTGGGCGTGGTGGAAAAAATTAGCCGCGGAGAGCTCACCCAGAGCTTGAACCTGCTCACATACGACGAAATGGGCATTTTGGCCATAAACCTCCGAAAAATGATAGAAAACCTTCGCTCGATGATTTACCAGATAGGCGAAGCTTCCCACCGAGTGGAAGAGGCTACGGTAAGCATCGTCGAAGGATTCAAGAAAGTGAGCGAAGGCTCGCGCACTCAGTCAAGCGCCGTGGACGAGACAAGCTCCTCCCTCGACGAAATGGAGGCTTCCATAAAGGGCATCGGCGAAAACGTTGAAACTCTTGCGAGCACTGCGGAGCAATCGAGTTCCTCGATACTCGAAATGAGCGCCACCATAGAGCAGGTGGCCGACAACGTTGAAAACCTGGCAAGCAGCGTCGAGGAAACGACTTCCAGCATCGGTGAAATGGCGGCCAGCGTCCGGCAGGTGGCCGAAAACGTCGAAAATCTCTCCCGCAAAACCGAAAGCACGGTCTCCAGCGTCAATCAAATGGAGGCGAGCATCAAGGAAGTCCAGGCCGGGGCGGAAGAAACCGCTCAGCTTACCGAACGGGTGGCAGGCGATGCCGAAAGCGGCGCAAACAAGGTGCAGGATACCATTAACGGCATCTCACGCGCCCGCCAGGACAGCGAGCTGGCGGTGAGAGTTATCCACGAGCTGGCTCAGCGAGCGGAGGAAATAGGCAACATCCTGAATGTCATAGACGATGTCACCGATGAAACCAACCTGCTGGCCCTTAACGCTGCAATCATAGCCGCACAGGCCGGGGAGCACGGCAGGGGATTCGCGGTGGTAGCCGACGAAATCAAGGACCTTGCCGAGCGCACCGCTCAATCCACCCAGGAAATCGGAAACCTCATCGAGGCCGTTCAGAACGGCGCACGGGAAGCGGTGGATGCCGTAAACCGAGGTTTCGAAGCTGTCGAGCAGGGCACAAAGCTCAGCCAGGAAGCGGGCGACGCCCTCTCGCAGATACTGGAAAGCGCCCAGAAAAGCACCGAACGTACTCATAACATCGCAAAATCCACGGTTGAACAGACGCAGAGAACCAAAGACGTGTTGAAATTCTTCGAAGAAATTTCAGATAACATTCACCAGGTTGAAACGGCCACCAGGGAGCAGTCGAAGGGCGCTGACCAGATACAGAACACATCGGAAAGAATGAGGGAAATCGCCAAGGTCGTTAAAAAAGCCACCCAGGAGCAGTTCCTTGGCTCCAAGCAAATCAACCAGGCGATGGAAAATATCAACCAGATAGTGTCCTTCATAAACAACTCCCAGCAGGAGCAGATAAAAAACACCGAGCAGGTGGTGCAGGCCATCCAGGAGATAAGAACCATTGCCGGCGAAAACGAAAGCGGAGTGGAAGAAATGTTCCAGGCCAGCGCCAACCTGTCGTCTCTGGCGGAAGACTTGAGGAACATGGTCGAAGCCTTCAAGGTTGAACAGGAAGAAGCCGCCGAAAATACGTAGTTCCCACTGTTGTGCCAATTCAGCGGAAGTTTTTTGAAAGGAGCCACTTCATGGACTGGAAGACCTCCATTACCGAGGTTATCCCCGACCATATCCGGATTAGGGGATACGAGGTGGGGGATTTGATGGAAAACCTGGACCTGGGCCAGGGCGTTTTCCTGCTTTTAAAAGGCGAGCTTCCTTCTCCGAAACAGGGAAAAATGATGAACGCCCTCCTGCTGGCCGTTATGGACCACAGTGTCATGGCGCCTTCGGCCTGCGCCGCTCGTTTCGTGGCAAGCGGTGGCTCCCCTATCCAATCGGCGGTCGCCGCGGGCCTGCAGGCCCTGGGCGCCCATCACGGCGGCGCCATTGAAGAGGCGCAGTACCTGTTCACCGAAGGCGTTAAATCCGCCCGCGAAGAAGGCAAATCCATTACCGAGAAGGCAAAGGAGGTAGTAACCGAATATGGCCGGGATAAAAAGCGCTTACCCGGCTTTGGCCATCCCTACCATAAACAGGACCCCCGTACAGTCAAGCTTATGGAGCTGGCGGAGCGCCTGAACCTGGGGGGGGAGCATATCGAATTCTGCAACGCGGTCGCAGAGGCCATTACGGATGTAATGGGCAAAAAGCTTGTTATAAACGTTGACGCAGCAATGGCGGCAACACTTGCCGATATGGGTTTTCAATGCGAAATGGCGCGCGGTTTTTTCATAATCAGCCGCGCTGCGGGGCTTGTGGCTCACGCTTTCGAAGAGTATACCCGCGAGCGGCCCTTCCGGGCTGTGGGTCGGGATGAAGTGACCTACGACGGGCCCGAGCCGCGGAAATTATAAATGCCACATGTCAATCCTGGTGGATGAAAATACTCGCATCGTAATCCTGGGAATCACAGGCCGGGAGGCCGCGAACACTTCCCGGGAAATGCTGGACTACGGGGCCAAAGTAGTCGCCGGGGTTACTCCCGGAAAAAAAGGACAGGTGGTTCACGGCCTCCCCGTATACAACAGCGTCCGGGAAGCGGTGGATAATCACGGCGCCGAAGCAGCCCTGATAAGCGTGCCGCCGGTCATGGCAGCCGACGCCGCAATGGAATGCGCCGACGCCGGAATAAAACTGGCGGTAGTGCTGACCGAAAGGGTGCCCAAGCGGGACGTTATCCGCGCGGTTGCTCATGCAGGCGAAAAAGGCATGATTATCATCGGGCCGAACTCCCCCGGAATAATTTCACCGGGTAAAACCCGCATCGGCTACCTGGGCGGCTCCAATCCCGAACGGGCTTTCAAAATCGGCCCCGTGGGCATAGTCAGCCGAAGCGGTGGGATGACCACCGAAATCGCCAACCTCCTGGCGCAACAAGATATCGGGATATCCACCGCCATCGGTATGGGCGGCGACCCGGTTGTGGGAAGCACTTACTCCGACTATTTCCCGCTTTTCCAGAAAGACGAGCAGACTCGGGCGGTTGTAATCTATTGCGAGCCGGGCGGGGTCAAGGAAGAAGCGTTGGCCGATTACATACCCGGCAACTTTACAAAACCGGTAGTGGCCTTCATAGGCGGAAAGTTCGTGGACAATATGCCCGGCACACGGTTCGGCCACGCATCAGTAATAGTGCAGGAAGGCTCGGGAAGCGCCGAAGGGAAAGCCGGGGTTTTCAGAAACGCCGGAGTAAACGTGGTAGATAACTATTCGGACATACCGATGGTGGTAAAAGCCGTTCTCAATGACGGCTAACCCGGAAGTGGAGTTATGGGAGTATTTATAACGGTCAGAATCGATTACGACAAATGCGTTCCCGATTGTTCGGTCTGCGCCGATATATGTCCCGTGAAAATATTTGTGAAAGACGAAAACCGCATAGAAGTGGAGGCTCACAACGAGGACGAGTGTATTCTTTGCGATATATGCACCGACCGCTGCCCGCAAGGAGCAATCGAGATAAAAAAGAACTACTGAGCTTTACGTTGGAGCAGCTTCAGATATAATTCTTCCTGGTCCCTTACCATCTTATCGACGTCGAATTCCCCTACCCTTTTTCCGGCCTCGTCGCCCATTTTCTTTCTCAGTCGGGGGTCGTTTAACAATTCCACTATCCTCCGGGCCATTGTTTCCGTATCACCGGGCTTCGCCAGGAACCCGGTTATACCTTCCGTTACCGCCTCCGGGGTACCGTCCACCTGGGTTGCGACCACCGGTCTTCGCGCCGCCATCGCCTGTGGTACCACCCGGGGCAACCCCTCGAACAGGGAGGTCAATACCAGGACATCCGCAGCTGCGACCAATTCTGGAACATCCCTTCGCCAACCAAGGATATGGAATCGTTGCGTTATCCCGAGTTCCTTCACCCTTTGTTCAACTTGCGGCCTCAGCACCCCGTCGCCTGCGATGTAGAAGTGAGCTTGAGGCGCTTTTTCGGACACCAGCCCGGCGATTTGAGCAAAGTCGACGGGCGATTTCTGCGGCTTGAAGTTGGATATCATTCCCACCAACGGCGCCTCCGGCGGTATTCCGATACTCTCCTTTATAGCGCGGATGTTTCTACCCTCCGGATAAAACTCGCCGATGTCTATACCGCTTCGAATGAGATAAGTGTCCTTCTCCCTGAGCACTTTTTCCTTTTTCCCCTTTTCCATATTGTTCCGGCTTACGCAAATGAAGGCGTCCGTAGCAGGCCGGGTTATCCTTTCCGCCGATTTGAACAAAAAACGCACCGGGGGCGATTGCCGGTCGTGAAACCCGAAGCCGTGATAAGTGTGTATGACGACTTCGCATCCCGCCATAAAGGCGGCCCATCTTCCGAGAACACCCGCCTTGGAGCTGTGAGTATGAACTATGACAGGTAACCTCGGCTCTTTTTTTCTTATTTGCCTCAACAAACGCGCCAATTTCATCAGGGCTATAACTTCGAGGTAAGGTCGTACTTTCCTGACCAGTTGCGGCACCTGATAAAACTCGACATCTATGGAGCGGGCCTCGTCGTCCAACATGCCCGGCTCTCCCGATATAAGTATCGGCTTGAAAAACTCACGGTTAAGGTGGGAGACGGTGTAAAGCGTGTTCTGTTGAGCCCCGCCCAGCTCGAGCTTGGTAATGATATGTACGACCCTTGCCTTCGGCAACTAGACTTCCCCGGCCACTTTCATTCCCGAAAGCAGCGCATCTTCCATTGTGGAGTATTCCCATGCCCCGTAACGTCCGATTGAGTGTATCCCTCGTCTTTTGAGAAACCGGTAAGCCCGGGACAGTAAATTTCGGCGATGTTTATCATATAGAACGTAAGCCGGGTCGATGTTCACCACCTCCGCCACCACAGGCGTTTCGGTCTCTTCTATTATCCCCAACTCCTTCAATCCCTCCAGCGAGTTTTCAATCAACTTCCCGGAATCCGGCAAAAGTGTATTATGCGGCCTGGTATGTTCCACGAAAAGTGCGGTTCCTTCATCATGTTCGCCGCCCGGGTATCTTCCGACGCGGTGAAACGGGTATTTTACGTGGGGCAGGTACACCCAATCGTACCTCATCACTTCCGGCCTCTCAAAACCCAACTGCACACAATCCACGGCGACACTGCGTAATTTTCCGGCGCACCCTTTCAGGCTCGGAGTGACATCCTTGAGCATCCGTAGCAAATCGGTTAACGGAGCGGTGTTTATCAGCGCCTCATAATGCTCTTCTTTTCCGTCGGATAAAGTAACCTTCCGGCGCCCGGAGTCGATTTCCACAACCTCATTCCATATTATCGAGCTTTTGATTTTTTCGGTAAGCGACTCCGCCAGGGCGCCTATTCCACCTCTTTTGGGATAGCAAAAGGTGGGATTGTATCCCATGTTTCTGTTCTCGATTCCCAAAGCCCCTCGAACAACCGCGTCAATCTCCGGCTGCGGGACACTCCAACCGGTCCAATCCACCGTAATTTCATCCAAATCACACTTCCAGAACTTCTCGTTGTAAGGTTTGAAAAAATACTGGTACATCCCTCCGCCGAATGTCGCCTTCAGCCATTTTCCGAAAGTTTTGGGCGGATTTCGCTTTTCAAGCAATGCGCGAATGTAACTTTCCAGGCATTCTGCGGTTTTTTCCCTGTCCATAAAGCCCAAGTGCGCCTGAAAGGGAAAAGGCACCCAGTGTTTATCTACTACGATGGCGGCATTTCGCTCTCTCGAGGTAAGGTTATCGCCGAGCAACTCCTCGGCAAAAGCTCTGGCTTTTTTATAGCGTATGTGAAGAAAATGTCCGGCAAAGTCAAAAGTGAGATTGTTTTTCGAATATGAGCGGCACAATCCACCAGTCACGTTAGATTTTTCGTATACCAGGTTTTCCCTACCACGTTTCGACAAATGATACGCGGCGCTCATCCCTGCCAGTCCTGCGCCAATAACAACTATCAATCGCCGGTCACTCCCTCCTTGTCTTGTCGCTCATCTTCCGGCTGTGGCATCGGCACCCTTCCTATCCAAACGGCAACGCCGATTCCAACCACCGCCATCACGGAACAAAGTATAAAAGCATGTATCTCCGAGCGCATAATCATGAGCCAGAAAGCCGCCCCTCCGAGCAAAATACCCGCCACTGCGCTCATTATCAACACTCCGCGCACCGAAAGGCCCATCTTTCGCAACCGCAGCGCGTAATGGTCGGGGCTCCCGAACATTACAGGCCGTTTTTTTAACCATCTGATGAACATAACCAGAAAGGTGTCGAATATCGGAATACCGAGTATCAGTACCGGCGCCAGGTAAGCCATATCGTTGTTTCGAGTATAGCTTCCTATCATCGCAAGTGACCCCAGCATCATTCCTATGAACAGGCTGCCGGTATCTCCCAGATATATTTTAGCGGGCGGCTTGTTATACCACAGGAAACCTATTAATCCACCCGCCAGCGCCAGGGTCAAAACGGCTATAGTGGGCCTGTCGTTCCACATAGCCACTCCAAACAACATGAAAGCCGCTATCCCCGCTGTAATCGACGCCAATCCGTCCATTACGTCTATTATGTTAAAAGCATTGCTCAAACCAACAAGCCACAATACGCTTATTAGATACGCCACTATCGGAATGCCCCGTATTTCCGGTAAGAACTCGAGTTGAACATATATTCCCGACTTCAATAATACTCCCACCGCCACCAGTTGTCCCGCTAATTTAACTTTCGGCGATAAAAAGCCGAAATCGTCAATCAAACCCAATATCACAACAATTGTTCCTCCCAGAAGCAACCCGAGAACTTGCCGGTCAAATTCGTAAACCAGAGCCAGGGCAACTAGAAAACTCAAATATAACGCCAGACCTCCGAGGTATGCTACAGGCTCACTTTGTGTTTTGAGCTGGCCGTCGGGATGATCAACTATCCCGAATCTTAAAGCGGCTTGCCTCATAATCGGGGTCAGATAAAGGGCAAGAAGAAAAGAAAGTATAAAAATAAGTGGATAAAGAATCATTTATATCACTCCAGTAGAAATATTTTAATCCTTGCTCCTTTTGCCAAAAGCTTTGTTCTATTTAGAAATTCTTTAAATATTTTTTCTTCCTTATCTGTAAGCACACAATGAGAATAGCTCCTGTTCAGCCTTTCCATTTCCGAATTATTATATATTATATGAGTAAAACCTTTGGCTTTAAGTAATTCGTTCAGACTTGATGCATTTTTTGCCTTACCTATCCATTTCTTTATCGGGTGCTGGTCATAAGCGCTCACCGGTTCATAGTCGCGCTTAAAGTAATATCCCCTTGTTTCCCCGATAAACAAAAGCTTAGTGCCTACCGCCGAAGTATTTCTTTTAATCCATGCGGCGGCACGGGTGTGCGGAGCGTGTTTTGCCAAATAATTTCTCGTAGATATGCTTTTCGTTATGTAATTTAAAGTTCCTCCGTAATACATTTCTTGAAATCTCGCCAACCGTCGGAGGCTTATTAAGGAAATGATGACCAGCGATATCATAACAAGAACGGTCAAATATTTCTTTTTATCTTTCGGCATAAGCAATCCGCCTGTAAGGACGGCCCCTAAAGCCAATCCGGGATAAAAATACCTTACTATCAGAATTGACCTGGACCATAACAGGTACATTATCAATATTGCTATAGCAGACCACCGCGCAAATCCTTTTCTGCCGAAGGCCCATATGACAGCAGCACAAATCAGTATTGCTCCAGGCCACAATTCAGCTCCTGCCCCAAAAGCGCCTTCTTGTAATAATATATCGCCGGGCAGCTTCCACAGTGTGGCTGCCCATCCGTATATAGGCTCAGAGTCGTGTCTCAAGTTCATAAATCCGAATCGACCTTGAGAACCGTCTGGTTCAAATGCTGGGTAGAGTGGATTACCCCATACTATGAGGTTCCTAATGTACCACGGACAAGCAAAAAAGATAGTAACTCCTCCATACAGAATAAAGTTCATCGCCGATACTCGCGTAACCCTCGACCGCTTTATCGAACCGGCCAATACACCCAATGCAAGCACTACTGCGACCAACAACGCCGAATATTTGCAGCCTACTGCCATTCCAAGTAATATAGCCGATTCAATTAAAGTACTTTTTCCTTCCTCATCAAATATCCATCTTGCAAGAAGAGCCATAGCGCCCAACGTAAAAAAACACACTCCCAGGTCCACAGCACCAAGACCTGCCATCGCACCTACTCCTGGCAATGCCGCGAATATCAGCGCCCCACATAGCCCCGCCGCTCGGTTGAACCAAAGTTTACCCATTGAATAAATCCATAAACACGAACCGGCGCCGAAAAGAAAATGTGCAAGTTTTACCGTCGATGCTTTTCCAAGGCCTATTATAGGAATGTAAATCAGATTAATGTTAGACGGTAGTGCATTATGAACGGCGAAAGGAAAGACATCTATACCATGCCTTATCAAATATAAATCTCCAAAAGCGTCGTGATAGTACAATGCATCGTAAAATATCTCTGGCATTATGACCCCTGTAAAAGCAACCATCCCTATCATAGAAACTACAATAATTATAATAATTTCAGAATAAGTAAGGTTAAATGAATAACTTATTTCATTATTAGTCTTCAGAATTTCTATAATATCCGAATAGTCTTTAATCCCTAACAATAATCCTATAGCTATTAAAAAAACAATAACTGGTAAATATAATATATTTAATACGCCTATTATAAATAGAATGACCGCGTAACATGTCGCACCCAATCCAATGCATGTCAGAATTGACTCAAGACTGTATGAAGGAGAAGCCATAATTTTTTCCATGAGCCGCCCAACAGACCAGAATGCAGCAATCGTAGTGGCAGTAATTAAAGAATCTCTTATCAGATTAAAAACTATCATGCTCAACTTATCGCTTGCTAATGTTACAAATACAGCGACTGTAAGCATGAACAAAGCAACAAATAAGTAGGTTGTATTGTTATATATGAGTCTCAATTTAGTCCATCCATCCATAATCCAAGCAAACTGAGGCTGAATAATCGCAGCCCATAATTACGCCTTCCTGAAATTTCGTCCGCAGTCCATTTTTCCACTATGTTTTTAGATAAATTCATTTTCTCAGCCGTTAAGTTCATAGCATCGCTCAAAAAAGAACGCAGTGGTCCACGAAACCAGAAATCAAGGGGGACATCAAGACCTCGCTTACTCCTATTAAGCACCTTTTTTGGAATTATATTGCGGCCGGATTTTTTTAAAATAAGCTTTCCTTCCCTGCAATTCATCAATTCCGACGGATTTAATCCTGACGCCCATTCAACGATTCTGTGATCTAGGAAAGGCACTCTGGCTTCCAAACCGTGGGCCATGCTCATCAAGTCTACCTTTGTTAACAAATCACAAGGCAGCCAAGTGTTTAGGTCGCATTCCAATGAGCATCGCAAGTCTCCTTTCTTTTCTATATTATTATAGTAGGGTTCAAAATGTGCTACTATTTCTTCGATTATTTCAGGTACATTTGTTCCAGGTGTCAGCTCACTGAGTTCCGCTGGATCCATAACTCGTACCGATGCAAAGTGAGCCAAAGGCCCCGGATAAGCGTTTAAAGCATCAATCGCTTTCGTCCACCTGTCAGCATTCGGAAAGCCCTCTGCCATTTTCCGATTAACCTTTCTGACCCATCCCGGTATTAATCGCCAAGCCGATGCGTACTGTGCCATTCGATATCTAAAATATCCTGCAAATAACTCGTCACCACCTTCTCCAGTAAGTACCACCGAAACTTCCTTTCTGGCGAAGGAGCTTAGTATGTATGTCGGTATTATAGCCGGATCTGCAACAGGTTCTCCCATTCCCGCTGCTATTTTCAATATCATGCCTTCCAACTTTTCCGGCTTTATTAATTTTCGTTTGTGGTTTGTTTTGAATTTACTGCTAACTATTTGAGCCCAAAAGGTTTCATCATATCCACTAGGCTCTTCAAAAGACACCTGATACGTATTCGTCTTTTCTTTACAATAATTAACCATCGTGCCAACAATGAAGCTTGAATCAATGCCTCCCGATAAGAATGCACCTAAAGGTACATCGCTGTTTAATCTCATTCGTACGGATTCATTGATATAATACCGCAGCATTTCATCTTCATTTTCTGATTTCGCAGTTATTGCATTATCTATACTCCACCATTTCCATTTTTTAAATCCTTCTTTGGAAAATAAGGCAGCCTCACCCGGAAGCAGCCGTTTCACGTTTTTGAAAATCGTCCTATCACCGGGTATGTACTGTAATAATAGATAACTTACCTCGCCAAAATGGTCTATCTCAGGTTTTTTATCCATACCTAGTATCAGAGATTTAATCTCCGAAGCAAATATTAATCTATTCCCATTGAATTGATATACTAAAGGCTTTATTCCAATCCTATCTCTGGCAATAAATAACTGATGAATAGATGAGTCCCATATTGCAAAAGCGAACATGCCGTTTAACTTCTCTAGGCAATATATTCCCCATTTCTCATATGATTTAAGCAATACTTCCGTATCTGAACTAGTTTTAAATTCATATCCAGACTTTTTCAGTTCTTCACGCAGTTCGCGGTAATTGTATATCTCTCCGTTGTATACAATCCATGATTTTCCATTAATACTGCACATTGGCTGTTTACCGGCGGCGATGTCTATCACGCTTAATCTTCGATGCCCAAGTCCCACATGTTTACCATAATAATATCCTTCATCATCAGGTCCTCTATGCGCTAGAGATTTTGTTATGGCCTGAACTTTTTCTTTATCCACCTCTAAGCATCCATAATCGACTATTCCAGAAATTCCGCACATAAGTATATAACCTTTATTCTTCTCTGACAGCTTGCCTGTATGCTTCCATCGTTTTACGCGCACTATCTTCCCACTTGAATTTCTTTACCCGATATTTTCCGGCATTTATCAGTTCCATTCGTAATTCTTCATCTTTTAATAATCGTAGTATCGCTTGTCCTATTTCATCGGTCGAGTATGGATTAAAATATATCGCTGCTTTATCTGCTACTTCTCTATGTACCGGTATATCTGAACAAGCAATGGGGGTACTGTTTTCCATTGCTTCCAATAATGGAAAACCAAATCCTTCATCGAATGACGGAAATATCATTGCTTTGGCGTTTTTATATAAAGCAGTAAGCTCATTTTCAGTAACATGTCCTATAAACTTAACTCTTTCTTCTATTTTTAATCTCTTTACCTCATTCTTTGCACCCGGAAATCTTTTATCATCGGATCCTGCGACAACAAAATCTATAATTATTCCTCTTTTGTTCAATAACATTATAGCTTTAATTAATCCTTCTAGGTTTTTGTGAGGTCTGTGAACTCCAACATACAGAATGTATTCACGAAAGATATTATACTTTTCTTTCAATTCGTTTATATCGTTATTGCCTTCAACATCATTGGCAGGTTTGTAACCAAGTTGTATCGGAATTACTTTATTTCGTGCGTATGGAAATATTCGGAAAATAGATTCTGCTGTTGCATATGATGGAGTTATTATTCTTTCTGCCTTTTTTATGCCCGCACTATGAAGTCTTTTCGAAGCTACTCTTTTCCACCATCTACCACATGTAAAGTAATCTCTAAATAATATTGCATTCATATCATAAATATTAATAACAGATGTGGTTGATATAAATAAAGGTAAATCATACATTGGATAATGATATATGTCTGGCTCATACTTTCTTAAGTAACCGCTTATCATTATATGTTGTTTAAGACCCGCTGGCGATATATCAACATTCTCTATATATACATTATCCCTAATGTCACTGAATCTTTTTTGAGATTCACTGTTTGCAAATAAAATAAATTCGTCATTCTGAAAGAGATTAACCAACTCAGGTATCAGACCTGTGAGATATCTCGTCACCCCGCTCATAACATATCCGGCCAGTCTTGTATCTATTATAATCCGCATATACTTTTAAATACGATTTCATAAACCTTTCATATATTTGGCCTTATTCATTCTTCCCCAAGTTCTTACAATACTGAATATTAGTGCTGCACCTCCCCAAATCACTATCACTCGCAATAGTATACCCACGCTTCCGAAAATTGTAAAGATGCTTATCACAAGATACTGGTCGGGCAAAGAAAATGAAAGAAAATAAGCATGTTTCCTAATAATTTTGTAAATTCTATCCGTACATAAACCGTTTATTTCTGCATTATGCAGAATCTCATCTTCATCAATTAGTCTCCTGGGCCTTGCATAATACAAAAACATGCTGCTAACGGATAAAAAGTAAGCAGTAAATCCCAAGTACCATACTGAACCATTTTCTATATTCTCTGAAGCACCTATTGACAAACTAAAGTATATAGCAAAAACCTTTATCACATCTGTAGTAAGATCAAGCCACGCTCCTCTTTCCGACGACAGGCCTTTTGTCCTGGCCAATTGTCCATCGACACAATCTAGTATAAAACTTATTTGAATTAGCACTCCGCCAGCAACTAAAAAAGCCCAACTTCCCTTTACAAAACACAAAGATGCTATTAAAGCAATTGTAAATGATATTAATGTAATCTCATTAGGTGTAATATTTGATACTTTTAATACGTTTACAATTCGTATTGCTATTCTTGCAGCAAATACATTCGTCCACCAACTATCGTGTGACTTTTTAATATTTTTATAATTGCTTCTGCCACCCAACTTATCTGTTCCTCGTCATTATCCGAATTGCCGGCCATATTCGCTTTCTTGCTTCATGTATATCTTCTGGTGTGTCAATTTCAATCCAAGGAAGTCCATTCGTACTTACCGCTTTTATTGTAATTCTGTTACATATTTTATTGAATGCTTCCTCATACCATCCATCCAAATCGTCATTTTGAACAAATTCCTGTATCACCGTGAACAATTCTCTCGCACCTACTTCTCCAAATTTTGCCACGCCGATAAATTCTCCACTTGCTTTGGATGGCTCCATAGTCTTGTTTATCTCTTTAAGCCTTCCTTTTTGCAATAGAACTTTCATTTCTTCCTCACCTAATCTTTTGTAATCATCTACGCATATCGCTTCCGAAGCCTCATCTTCTATTATATTTCTTAGAATTTCCGGATGCAGTAAATCATCCGAATTAATTAAAAGGAATCCTCCTTTCGCGACTTCTTTTGCAAGGTACAAGGAATATATGTTATTAGTTGTATCCCATCGATTGTTAAATATATATTTTATTGATGCCTTATTCTTATAATTATCTCCAAATGCATTGTATATAGTATGACCAGCGTATCCTGTAATTATGTATATATCTTTTATATTGTTACTTACAAAACAATTGAGTTGCTTTTCCATAAGAGATGAGCCTCCAACTTCCAAAAGACCTTTCGGCATATTTATTGCGACCTCTTTTAACCTAAATCCTCTCCCCGCTGCCAATATAACACCGACACAGCTCATTAACCGCCCCTAACCGGTCTTTCGAAACGTCACTTTTTTAAATAGATTAATCTGCTATTCCTCGATTTCTTAGTTCTGAGTAAGCTTTTTCAAACAAGTCCTCGCTGGTCACTTGCTCGATCCATGCCGTCAACTCAGATATGCCGTTATTTATGTCGATCTCAGGCTCAATAGAGAGTCTTTCTTTCATCTTGGAAATATCGGCCATGCAATGGCGTATATCACCCTTCCTGTATTTATTTGTAATTTCCGGTATTACATCTCCTTTCATAGTCGAAGCCAAAAAATCTACCATATTATTTATAGTAACGGCTTTTGAAGTGCCGACGTTCATAACTTCAGCGACTCTCGTTTTCTCTTCGAGTACCTTCTTACATATTCTTGCAACATCCTTTACATGAATAAAATCCCGAGATTGCTTTCCATCCTCAAAAATTATCGGCGGCCTGCCATGTTTAATGCGAGAGGCGAAAATGGCGACAACTCCGGTATAAGGATTTGAAAGGGACTGGCGGGCACCGTAAACATTAAAAAATCGCAATACAGTAACTGGCCAGTGATGGGTCTCCCCCGCCGTCAACGTAATTTGTTCCTGCGACAGCTTGGTGACCGCGTATACACTCGTGGGAGCAGGTGTAGAGACCTCTCCGGTCGGCACGGAAAACACAAACTTACCACAATACGGGCAACGCGGCTCCCACAAACAATTATTAATGTCCTCCATGGCGCGTGCTCCAGGTCTGACCACTCCATGCTCATCGCAAAAACCGTCCCCTTCCCCGTAAACCGACATGCTTCCAGCCACTATCAACCTTGCAATATCGGGCTTTTTCTCGATCAAAGCCTGTATAAGGTTCGCCGTACCCGCTGAGTTTACATCAACATATCTAACGGGCTCATACTGGCTTTGCCCCACTCCTACAACCGCTGCGAAATGATAAATCGCTTCCATTCCATCCACACAACGTTTTACTGTCAGCAAATCCCTCACATCTCCACGGATAAACTCTGCTTCCTTGTTTAGATATTCCGGCGCTTTACCCCCATGAACCTGAGGGTCAAGGTTGTCCAGAATCCGCACAAAATGGCCCCCTTCCACCAGCAGATCAACAAGGTGACTTCCTATAAAACCGGCCCCACCTGTGATTAATACCTTCAAACAGTACTATCCCTTTTTCGAGTGAAATAAAGCGTTGCGTATTACAATCGTTCCTTCCAGAATAGCAGAACTCGCCTCATAGGTAGTTCGTAATTTTATCACCCTTCTTATCAAATATCCGGGTCTCAAATAGAATTTTCTCAAAGCCTTTCTCCTAAATGCCGCTATCTGCCCGCGGGTGAGATGTCGAGTTGGCATGGCTATTTCCTCCCCCGCTTGGTCCATCTCGAAAGTACAATCCTCCGTAAGTCCAAGCGATATAGATTTTTTTCGTAACCCCGTGCCTCTTCGCGGGACCGCAAAATTGAAGGAGGCATAATCGGGATCCAGCGCTAACGCCAGGTCAATTGTCTCGTTGATTGAATATTCATCGTCCTCCGGAAAACCCAGAAGAAAAGTAGCAACCGTTCTCATATTTATTTTCCGGCACAGCTTCATCGCATCCCTTGCGGAATCCAACGATGTGCGCTTGCTATAGGCTTCAAGTATGTCCTCACTGGCGCTCTCAACCCCGAACATCACCGTGTGGCACCCGGCCTTTCGCATCGCCCTAGCCATCTCTTCGTCAAGAACATCAGTCCTGGTAAAACATACCCAGCCGAAGCCAAAACCCTCGCGCTCCATCGAATCAAGCAACTCGAGGCATCTTTGCCGCGAAGCTCCGAATGTCTGATCGTTTATATACAATTCCTTGAATCCGAGCTTCCGGAGCCAAATCAATTCCTCCATGACCTCCTCAACCGGGCGCATGCCATAACCTATTACATTCATTATGCAGTATGAACAAGGGTATGGGCAACCGTAGTCCGTAAGAATAGTGGCGAATGGCCGCCTTTTCACAAAAGGATAACGATATCGGGCATTGGGAAATAATTCGTAAGCGGGAATTCCAACGCCAAAAGTTCTCTTGCTTTCGGTTTCCGGCCCCTTTAGTAATTCTCCGTCTTTGCGGATTATCATCCCGGCTTTGCTCTCATGCGGCTCCTTAATCCACTCCTTGAGACCGGGCGAAGTAAAATCCAGCAGCGCTGAATCCACTCCCGGCAACTCCTCCATAGTCTTCTCCGGCCGCTCCATAAACACGTCGCCGGTGACGCAAATCAGACCGGAATATCTGCGACGCAGTTCGGACAGAAAAGAGACGTCCTCGGGCCAGGAAGCCGCTCCAATCAAGCAAAGAACTGCTGCCGGATGAAATTCATCAATTTCATTGAAAACATGCCGTTGGGATTTTTTCTCGGCAATGGCGTCGATTACCTTTAGCCGATAATCATGTCTGAGCAGAGCGCTTTGAAAAGTCAAATCCACCGAGTGATAAAGGTAGTTGGCCTTACTTACCTTGCTGCAATAATAATCCCTGAGATAGGGCCTTTTACCCGGCGGATTCAGAAGGAGTACTTTATTTGGAATCTCCTGTCACCTCCCGCTCTGTTCCTGATTTATCGCAGATTATTCGCATTAATTATTATGTTATATCACTTACCTTGATTTTTCCAGTTTCTCTATATATTCGAGGCCCCTTAAAGCCCCTTTATGAGCGGGAAAATCATCCAGAATTGCCCTGAACTCTGCCTTCGCTCCTTCCAGGTTCCCTTCTTCAATAAAAATCTTCGCCTTGCAATAATGCGCCATTCCGCTTGCCGCTTGTAATGAAGAATACAACTCGTTCGCCTTTCGGAACGCCCTTAAGGCTCCTTCGTATTCCTTTCTTTCCAACAGAAACTTCCCAAGCTGCATCCATGCAAAAGGGTCGCGAGGAAACAGCCGGGTTTGTTTTTCATAAGCTTTTAATGCCCTTCCGTAATCATCCTTTGCCGTAAATATCCTTCCCTCCAACTCCGCCAACTCGGGGTCCATACCTCGAAAGATTTTCGCCGCCTCAATGTAACCGGCTGCCTCTTCTGCCTTGTTTATACTCTTATTGAAATCGGCCATATCCATAAAATATGCCCCCGCCGCACCCCACAGTTTTATCAACATAACCAACGCAATCAAGCTCGCAACGGCAAAAGATTTACGCGCTCCTCTATTAGTGGATACAGCTTCCTTCGTCGAATCCATCGACAGTCCGAGCAGAACACCGAAAACTCCGGCCACTTCGATTATTTCTGTGTCGTAATCTATCATTGAGTGAGCGAGAAAAGCCACCCCGCCGGCGACTATCCCCGCCTTCAGCACATCTTTCCTCGGTGACTTCAATCCATACCATAAAAAACCGGCGGCCAGCCATAAGAAACCGATTGTACCGGGTATGCCGATTTCCGACAGATATTGCACCACGGCATTGTGAGCGTAGCGGGTAGGCCCCGCCTGCTCCGGTTTCACTGAAAGATATGCAACGCCGAAATGACCGGGGCCCACCCCGGTCAAAGGATTTCGACCAGCTACCTCAAACCCGCCCCGCCAGTAATTTATGCGCTGGACGAACGGGTTATGCGGGTGACTTAAGTCGGTAAGCGTTTTTGCTCTCCGCAGTACAATACCCCCGGCGGCGATTAAAACTATAACTACAACAACTACCGCCCCTGCCATCCATCTCCTGCTCCTCCCGACCATAAATGCCATCAGAACGAGCAGTCCGAAACCGCAGGCCAGCCAACCTCCCAGCGAGCCGGTGAAGTAAAGTGCCATCAATTCGGAAACAATTACTACCACCGCAAATATTCGGTCCTTGTTTCTTTTTAAACTTGTAGCATTCACAAAATAGCCGACGCTCAAGGGAATCAACACCGCCATGAGCCCGGCGAACATATCGGGAGAAAAGGTTGTGGAGAAAACTCTCCTACGCCCTAGCACTTCAGTTGCGTGCCGGGCGCTTTCAATCGGTCCGGCCCCGTAAGCCGAAACGTAATCGATGGTTCGCTCGAAACCTATAAAATACTGCCAAATCCCGTAGAGTGAAGCCACCAACCCGGAGCATAGCAGCGCTTTTATTACAAGTTCCTTTTCCTCATCCGAGCGGACAAGTGAAGCTGAAGCAACCGCCATAGCCACTACGGCTATGTATACATCCACCCGACCCAGCGCTACAAAAAAATTCCCCCCCTTGCTCTCCGTAGCCACCGAGGCCACCAGCGACCATCCAAGCCACAAACAAACCGCAAAAAACACGGGTATCCTCAATGGCTTGTTATCTTTGGCCAAAGCCGCCGCAAGAACTATAAGCAAAACCCCGAATCGTAAAAACGTATCCAGCGCCGCCCTGGTTCCGAAAAAGTCCAATCCAGACCCGGAAACCAGAGGTCTTAGAAAAATCAGGAGAAGGAAAAATAAAAACAAGCTTGAAGGTCGATGATTCCCGCTCATTTAAAATCCCGTCGCCAGAATATAAGGGCGCACAGGCCGAGGAAAAAAGCGGAATAAAGTATACCCAACATCGCCGTGTAAATAAGCACGTTCGGGTCCAAAGGCTCACCGGAAGTTACCCAGCTTTTGAGGTTAAATCTTTCGAGGTCGGGAATAATACGAGTAAGCACCGCGAAGGTTTGAATGACCGTAACATCCTTTGCCTGGGCCGCGAAATCCCTCATGTCACCCACAAGATGACCCATTAACCATATCGCAAGGGTAAACAAAGCGCTCAGGGTGGGAGTCGTAAACGATGAGAATACCATCGCTATCGAAGTGATTACCATAAACTCCAGAAACAGGAACAATATTGCCCAAAGAATATGCCACGGCGTATCGCCCAGCGCATAATAAATCGAGCCCATTAACAGGATGGTCATCAATATGAGGTTTACCGCCAGGGTGATTTGAAGCCCCGAAAACTTCCCGAGCAGGAACTGGTACCTGCGGATGGGCTTAGAAACTATAGTGTATATCGTACGCCGGTCTATTTCCTTGTAAACAAGACCTATCCCCACAAACACCGTTATAAGCGTGCCGAATATACTCACAAAAGCCAGCCCCAGATTTATCATCACCTGCATCGTATTTCCTACCGTCAGTTCTTGAAAAAAAATAGTGGAGCCAATAAGCAATAGGGTAAATACGAGCAGATTGTATAGTATTTTATCTCTTATGGTTTCCCTGAACGTGTTCCAGGCTATTGCCGATATTCTCTTCATGACCCGCCCCCGGCATCTTCATTTCTTCCGTCGATGGCCTGCATGAAGTAACTCTCCAGGGAACCGCGTTTTGGAAACACTTCTATCACTTTGGCCCTCTGGTCCAATATCTTCCGCAGGACCTCCTCCAGTTCGTCCGGGTTCTCAAGCACAATATTGGTGGCCTCCTTCTTTTGAACGGTGCTGATGGTGGGCGACTCCAGTTTCTCGGGACTGGCCAACCCCTTAACCGTTATCTCCATACCCTCTACGGGTGTTCCCATTATTTCGCTCAGTTCGCCCACAGCTCTCAGCCTGCCGGAATGAATTATCCCTACCCGGTCGCATAGCATTTCCACGTCCGGCAATATGTGGGTACTGAAAAATATTGTCTTGCCCGCATTTTTCAAACCGAGTATCAGGTCGCGGATTTCCTTACGACCAACCGGGTCGAGCCCGCTCATGGGCTCATCCAATATCAACAACTCGGGTTCGTTCAAAAGTGCCTGTGCCAACCCCAGCCTTTGCAACATCCCCTTGGAGTATTTTCTCAATTGCATATCAGCCGATTCTTTCAATCCTACAATCTCCAGAAGCTGCGCGGATTTTTGCAAACGCTGTTTTTTCGACAGCTTCACCAGCTGACCGTAAAAACTGAGAAACTCCCTCGCCGTAAGATAATCATAGAAATAAGGATTCTCGGGCAAAAAACCCATCCTGTTTTTTATTTTGATTTCATGATGAGGCCTGCCGAATATTTTTATTTGGCCCCCGCTGGGGTAAATTAGGCCCATCATCATTTTTATGGTAGTGGTTTTCCCAGCTCCGTTAGGGCCAAGAAACCCGAAAATTTCATTATCGTAGATTTGCATTTCCAACCCTCTGACGGCCCTTACTTTCCGTCCCCAAAAACCGGTTCTGAAGGTTTTCGATAAACCTTCTATCTCCATAACCGATTGTGTGTTTTTATCGCCGCTCAATTCAACCTTCCTCCTGCCTTCAGGGCATATAGACCTTCAACCTTCCGATAGTGGTGCTTTCGGCCTTGCAGTCTTCTTTGTCCAACCTGTAGGTCCCACCGATACCGTCGGAGGGAACATGTCTTATGAGTCCCTCTTTCACCAAAACTTCCAAACTTTCCGGACAATGCCCCACTTTTTGCACATATATGTCAATGTATTTATCCAACTCTTGTGCTATCTCCTCTGCTTTTACTCTTTTAATCTGGCGTTTCAATTCTTTTTTAACATCTTCGTCGGCAGTGGAGCTAAGCTGTATTCTCAATCCCATCAAGGCCGCCTCCGGGCCTTTCCCATGCGCGCTCAAGCTCGTGGCCAGCTGGGCGTATAGCGGAAATTTCCGGAGCCGATAAGCCCGGTCATAAAGATTGGCCGCCTTTGCATATTCATGTTGGTAATAAAAAAGATGGAAACCGTAATCCTGTGCCAGGCGCCAACTATCGGGGGCAGCGTAAAACCCCATCCTTAATATTTTCTCCCCCTCCCGC
Source organism: uncultured bacterium (assembly GCA_964459325.1). Lineage (GTDB taxonomy): Bacteria > RBG-13-61-14 > RBG-13-61-14 > CAYWKU01 > CAYWKU01 > CAYWKU01. The sequence continues at coordinate 99,801 of CAYWKU010000010.1, forward strand.
TTCCTTATCTCCAGAGGCCTTACGTCGTAATACATCAGATTAAGCCACGAAAACTCATAAACATAATAATAGTGAAGACCCAGGCTATTGATAATTCGGACCATAGGATATACCTGCTTCATGGGCAGAGAGTTGGTGTCGGAGTAAGCGCAGTACTGAATAAGCTTAAGCCAATAATAGGTGGCAAGGGCCTGCTCGTAACCCAGGCTCATAACCTTCAAAGCCTTGCCCTGGAATATAACCTTGTCTCCCTGAGCACCAGCGACCTTTCGGGGCGCCACCTCTTCCAATCTATGGTCAAGCGCCAATCCGCCGGCCCAGGTCAAGCTCAACAACGCCAGGGCGATGGGATATATCAACAAATGTTTAGCTCCGTTCTTCAACATAAATCCCGTTGGTTCTTATAAGGTTATTAAGCCTCATCTTCCTTTTCAACGCCAATGCTTCTGAACACCGGTCTATTTATTTTCAAGGCGAATACCGCCGGATTCAACCAAAGACGGTATTTCCCGGGCGTCCTTCTCCACCTGCTCCATGTCCAGGTCAGCCAGTTCCTGTTCGTATTCGGACGAAAAAGTCTTCGGGACATTTCCCGCTTTTTCTTTAAGAAGCTTGTATTGTCCCACTGCCTTATCATCATTACCCATTTTCGCCAGAGCCTGCACCAGCTTCCATCGGGCCTCCAAATAATTCGGTTCGATTTCCAATGCCTTGCGGTAACCCGTGGCCGCCTTTCCAATTTCACCCAACTCCAATCGCAGATTCCCCTCCCTCACATAATAAAAAGGATTATACGGCTCAACTTCCTGACACTTCTCATATTTTTCAATCGCGGCCCTCAAAAAGCTTTCCTTTCTTTTCTGGTCAGCGGCCGGCATATTTACAAACAGTGCGGCGTAAGCGGCGGGATATTTGTCCTCCAGAGGGTTGAGCTCCATCGCGTAATCCATATACTCCAGCGAAAGACCGAGATGTGCTTCCTCCCCGTTACGCCTCCACAAAGCTTTCTGTCGCGTGGCCCGATTGTACCAGTAGCTTGCGTTGTCGGGAGCCAGTTTCGTGGCCGCTTCCAACCATTTCCCGGCTTTCATTACCCCCACCCTGTTAGCCTTGGAATTGGAATAATAAGCGGCCGCCGGGCTTACTATGTTCCAGAAAGCCAAAATACCCACCAGCGGAACGGCCCATTTGGTCGCATTTGCCACCCTCACTCTCCCATAATGAAATTCACCCGACACCGAAGACCATATCGCACCGGCCGACATCACTCCCAGAAACGTCACCGGAGGATTCTTGTGTATGGAATCCACAACCGCGTGAACCAGCACAGCCGCCAATATCCCCGAGTAAGCGGCGTATTCCTCGCCTCCCTCGCGCCGGGAGCGCCTTACGCCCAAAATCAGCAAATACGCCCCCATCCCCAACACCAGTATTCCAGCCAACGGCGACATCTCGCAAGACAAATCCAGATAGGAGCTGTGCGCCTTTCTGGCCACCTTCCCGTATCTGGCAAAAGCTTCCTCGACGGGAAATGCGTAACGGGGCGCATGATATTGATACATCCCGGGGCCTACCCCGAATGGCTGCTCGTACAGCATTTGAATGGAGCTGCCCCATATACCCAGTCGCGACCAGGCATACACGTCCGTCTCGTCAAGCCCGCTCAACCTGCTTTTTAACGGATTAGGCGCCAAGAGTACAAGGAAAACAAACCCGAGTATAAAAATCAATATCCGGCTGCCGAACCTGGACCATCCCACCGCGGTTATCCCCACCAGCATGGCCAAAAAGGCCCCGCGGGACTCGCTCACCAGCACCCCCGTAATGGTCACAACCCAGACTATACAAAGTGCGGGGATATGCGGCCTGCTGAAAAGTTCTTCCTTTCTGCTGAAAAGAATCTTTGCCAGAGCTACGGCTCCCGCTGCGGCTACATACCCTCCGAAATAACTCGGATTGAAAAACGTGCCGTTCGCCCGGGACGCCCCGAATAAATACTGGCCGATACTCCATACCGCTTCCACGAAAGCGATGGCCGCGACGGCCCACAATACAGCGCTTATATTGCCCCTTCGAGCCACGTATGCGGCCAGGAAAAATACCCCCGCGTAGGCGGTGTAACTCATAACCCATTGCGTAGAGATATATGTGTATTCGGCACGGAAAGCTCCCACAACCAGCAATATCAGCAGAGCAAACCAAAAAAGCAGAAAACCGGACATAGGATAATCCAGAACGCCCCTGCCGAAATTCCTCCACATGGCGGCCAGAAGCGCTGCCAGTACAAGTAAGCGGCTTACCGTCCAACCGAGGTGGGTCGCTCCTCCATGATGGCAAGGCGCCCATAGTAGAATCACAACCAGCACCGCCGTATAAAAAACGGGCGCCGCCCTCCGATTTTCATATTCCCCCGAGCCGGTTTCCATCGTGTCTTAGTTTCCCGCCGAAAGAGCGCCTTGTCAATCAAATACCATAAAAAATACCTTCCGAATGGAAGGCATTTTTTATCGCGTTTGTTTATAGTCAATCACTCCGGGCGATTACTTAACGCCGGAGAAGTTTACTTCTTGTTTTTCTTTTTCGATAATTGTTTCTTGTGCTTATGCTTGCGCATCTTCTTGCGACGCCACTTCACGACACTTCCCACGGTATCCCTCCCTTCTTTTCAGATTTATTTCAGAATTTAAAATATATACACCTTTTCCCGAAAAATCAAATAACTCGCCGACTTCAGCGGTCTATTTTCAATTTCTCCGCGCCCCGCAACGCCGCCATCGCGTCTTTGCCGTAAAAATCGGCGCCTATCTCGGAGGCATACTCGCCGGTGAGCACGGCTCCACCCACCATCACCGGTATATTCTTCTGATGCAGCAGTGCAATTACCTCGGGCATTTTTACCACAGTTGTGGTCATCAGCGCCGACAATCCTACCAGGTCCGCGCCGCTTGACTCGGCCTCCTTCAGAATATCTTTTCCCTTGACGCTCCTTCCCAGGTCGATGATTTTCCAGCCGTTGCTCCGCAAAACGGTAGAGACGATATTTTTGCCTATGTCGTGTATATCCCCCTCGACCGTAGCCAATACCATCACCCCCCGGGGCTCCACGACTTCCTTCTTTGCCTCGAAGGCCTCGTTTACCAGCTCCATCCCGGCCTGCATCGCTTCCGCGCTCAACATAAGGTTGGGCAGAAAAATCTCGCCAGTCTCGTAGAGGCGACCCACCTCGGTAATTGCGGGAATCATGGCCCCCTCGCTTATCTCCATCGGAGCCACTTCTTCCGCCAGCACCCCCTCGACGATTTTAGTCGTCCTCTCGGAATCGCCGTTTATTACCGCCGCCCGCAACCGCTCCTGCCAGCTTGCCCCTTCTTCCGGAACCGCCTCTTTCCTGCCCGCCTTTTCCGCAGCCTCACCCCTCGCGGTAACGAACTCTATGTAGCCCCTTGCGGCGGGGTCCTGGCCGGCAAGTACCCGGGAAGCGTGAAAAATTGCCATGGACTGACTGTCCAGCGGATTGACAAAGGTCGCATTCAACCCCGCCTCGACAGCCATCGCCTGATACGCCGCGTTCAAAACTCCACGCCGGGGCAGCCCGAAGCTGACATTACTTACCCCCTGCAGGGTGTTTACACCCATCTTATCCCTGAAATACCGCACCGCCTCCAGCGCCTCCGGCGGCTGTCTGCTGTCGGTGCCGGCCGGTACCGTCACCGGGTCAAGGAGCACGTCTTCGTCCGGCAGGCCGGCTTTCCGCGCCGCTTTAACTATGCGCTTGCCTATTTTAATCCTCTCCTTCGCGGTCCGCGGCACGCCCTTTTCATCGGTACACAGGCCCAGAACGGCGGCGCCATACATCCGGGCCAGGGGCAGAATTCTCTTCAAACTCTTCTTCTCGCCCTTAACGCTGTTTATCAGGGGCTTGCCGGAACATGCCATCAGACCTGCTTCGACGGCCTCGGGGTCGGAGCTGTCCAGCACCACCGGGAGTGAAGACGAAGCCTCCACCGCGCCTACCACCCTCTCCAGCAACTCCGGCTCATTGACCCCCGGCACCCCGACGTTAATGTCGAGCATATCCACCCCCTCGGCTTCCTGGAGGCGTGCCTCGTCCTTAACCCCGGTCAGGTCTCCGCTCTTGAGCTTATCGGAAAACTCCCTCTTGCCGGTGGGGTTTATTCTTTCCCCGATACTGGCCACCGGCCTGCCGGGGCCGATAAGAGCGACCTTCGTGCGGGACGCAAGGCGTGTCACGCCCGGCAGCGGGTCTTCGGGCCTCCTCCAATCCCTGCCCAACCTGTCCAACTCGGCGACAATCGCCCGGGTATGCTCAGGGGTGGAGCCGCAACAACTTCCCAGGATTATGCAGCCCATGTCGAGAAACTTCTCCACCCACTCGGCCATACCCTCCGGCCCGAGCGGAAAAACCGTCTCCCCGTCCTCTATTGTCGGGAGACCTGCGTTGGGCTGGGCCACCAATCCGGCGGAGGTGACTTTGCGCATGGATTCTATCCATTGGTAGATGCCTTCCGGGCCGACGCTGCAATTGGCGCCGATGACCTCCACCCCGAGCGCATCCAGCACCACCGCCGCCACCTCCGGCGGGGTGCCCAGGGTCGTCCGGCCGCTTTCCTCGAAGGTCATCATCGCCACGATGGGAAGCTCGCTGACCGACCGGATGCCCACTATGGCCGCCTTGATTTCCTTGATGTCGCTCATGGTCTCTATCACGAAAAGGTCCGCGCCTTCCTCGTCGAATATCTTCGCCTGCCGGGCGAAAAGCTCGACCGCCCGCTTCCAGCTCAAATCCCCCACCGGCTCGATAAACTTTCCGGTAGGGCCGATATCTCCGGCTACGAAAACGTCCCCGGCGGCCCTGGCCGCCCGGACGGCGTTTCGGTTGATTTCCTCGAAGTGTTTTTCCAAGCCGGATTCCGCCAGCTTTACCTCGTTGCCGCCGAAGGAGTTGGTGGTCATGATTTCCGCGCCAGCTTCGGTGTATTGTGTATGAACATCCACAACCAACTCGTAATTTTCCATCTGGAGTATTTCCGGCGGTTTACCCGGCTCCAGCCCCTGCTGTTGGAACAACGTTCCGGCGGCGCCGTCGAATAACACGACCCCCCTTTTCAACCTGTCTCTGAAATCAGCCATATTCCCTAACCTTTTCAGGATGTTAATTCAATTTGCTCGGCGTTTTCTATATTCTCGCCCAGAAACATGTTCCCCACCTCCCTGAACCTCTCCGGAAAGTCTGTCACGTAATAGGTCACCTTTCCGCTTTCCCTGGTCGTAAATCCCTTTTCGTCAATCACTTTTTTCACTTCCCGGGCGGTTTCTTCGGCGCTGTCCACAAGGATGGGCGATTGTTCGAAAACGCCCTCCGACACCCTGCCGAGCATCGGCTTGAGCAGGGGATAATGGGTGCAACCCAGCACTATCGCATCGATTTCCGGGTCGGCATGGTACAACTTATACAGATATTCTTTGACGGTCAATCTCGCCACCTCGTTCTCCAGCCACCCCTCCTCGACCAGCGGCACAAACAGAGGGCAGGCGACACCGGCTACCCTTATCCCCCCGTCCACATCCTGAATAGCCTTCACGTAAGCTCCGCTGTTCACCGTCGCTGGGGTGCCCAACACCCCTACCCTTCCCCGCCGTGTGGCGGCGGCGGCCGCTTTTGCGCCGGGAATTATCACCCCCACCACCGGCACGTCAAACTCCTCGTACAGGGCCTCCAGTGCCACCGCCGAGCTGGTGTTGCACGCCACCACCAGCATGTTTATCCCCCGGTCGGTCAAAAAACGGGCGCTTTCCATGGCGTACCGGGTCACGGCCTTCGCCGAGCGGATACCGTAGGGCACCCGGGCCGTATCGCCCAGATACACCAGGTCGGCTTCCGGCAAAAGCAGCCTTATCTCGCGGAGGACAGTCAATCCTCCTATACCCGAATCGAAAACTCCAATGGCCATGTTATCGGCGAATCCAACCGCCCAGTCGGCGGGTAATCCTTATAGAAAGGCTTACTGGAAGCTATCACAACGGCACGCGGGATTCAACACCTTCCCTTATTCTCTTCTTGCATTCCAACAAGCAAGCCTTATAATAAGCGTGGGTAAAGATACTGCGTAAACGTTACCGCAAGAATTTCTTGCAGCCAGTTGATTTCCTGAAATTAAATTGCGTACCAAAGGACTAACAGAGTAAAATATGGCAAGAGCAAAGCAAGGTTTGCGGATGAAAATCCCGGAAATAAATAAGAAGGAGGGATTGGTAGGGTATGCAGAGAGGCTTTCCGGCCTCTATACCCTCGACAGTAGTCCCGAACAAAGGAAAAAGAGAGGTCAGTTTTTTACTCCCACACAGGTTAGCTTATATATGGCCCGACTTTTTAATATCAATAATGACAAAATTTATCTTTTAGATCCCGGCGCTGGTACAGGTGCCCTTACCGCCGCTTTTTGTGAACGTTTATTGGAGAGCAGTAAGACCGTAAACCTAACCATTGACGTATTTGAAATTGACTCTAATCTATTGCCCCTCCTCAAAAAGATTTTAACATGGATAAAACGGCGAATGGAAAGAGCAGGTCATAATGTAGCTTATAACATCTACAAACAGGATTTCATCTTAGAAAATAATGGATATTTTAACCAGGATATGTTTTGGTCCCTTGATGAACACATCATGTATGATTTTGTTATTGCAAATCCTCCATATTATAAGCTGGGTAAATCCACCCCTCAATCTTCTGCGATGTTGGATTTGGTATCGGGACAACCCAACATTTATTCATTTTTCATGGCCCTTTCAGCCAGCATGCTGAAGCCAGGGGGAGAAATGGTTTTCATCACTCCCAGGAGCTTCTGTTCTGGGCTTTACTACAAAAGGTTCAGAAACTGGTTTTTGGAAAACATGAATATAGAAAATATACATCTGTTCGAATCGAGGAATGGTGTTTTTAACAATGGCGAGGTTCTGCAAGAGAACATAATTATCAAAGCTAAAAAGAACCTTAAACCGAAAAACAAATTGACTATAAGCGTGAGCCAGAATAAGGAGTTTACGAGACTCCAGAAATTAAGACTCCCGACCTCGGACGTTATATTCCGGCACAAGAAAGAGAGCTTCATCAGAATTCCGACTTCTTTCATTGACGTTGAGGTTCTGCACATAGTAGACAACTGGCCATGCACTTTAAGAGATTATGGCCTTGAGGTCTCCACGGGGCCCGTTGTCCCCTTCCGGGCAAAAGAATTTCTGATCCCCGAGGTAATTAAAAGTCCTAAATCTGTGCCTCTCCTATGGATGCACAATATAGATGAGATGAGGGTGGTATGGCCCCTTAGCAGAAACAACAAACCTGAAGCCATAAAACTCTGCTCCGAATCAATGCCGATTTTACTTCCTGTAAGGAATTACGTACTTTTAAAACGCTTCAGTTCAAAGGAGCAAAGACGCAGGCTCTACGCGGCCGTTTTTCTCGAGAATGAATTTCCATATGACCTTGTTGGAATAGAAAACCACGTGAACTATATACACAGCTCAAAAAGGAACTTGACTGCACAAGAGGCGTTAGGCATTGCCGCCCTTCTCAACTCAAAAATTATTGACAACTACTTCAGGTCTCTTAACGGAAACACTCAGGTGAATGCCACTGAGATAAGGGAACTTCCGCTGCCAGAGATTGAGGCTGTTGAAGAAATCGGGCGAGTCGTTTACAAATTTCTTGACAGAGAAAAAGAAATCAATGTGGATGAGATTATCTCTTCCGTCATCTGCATTGATGAGAAAGTGAATAACCTTTTACGGAAAGGTGAAGCAGTTTATGGGAAAGGTTGAAGAAGCTATCGAGGTGCTGAAAGAGCTGGGGCTGCCAAAAGCACAACAGAACGAGAGGTCAGCCCTTACGTTGCTAGCACTACTTGATCTGAAAAAAAGCACCCCTTGGCCTAAAGCAAAACAGCAGTCAATCAGAATCCACGACATTCTCACCTTCGTATATAAACACTACAACAAACAATATGCAGAAAACACAAGGGAGACAATCAGGCGCCAAACCATTCATCAGTTTGAGCAGGCGGGTATTGTGAATAGGAATCCCGATAATCCCCGAAGACCAACAAACAGCCCAAGCACGGTATATGCAATTTCTGATGACGCCCATAAAGTGGTGCGAAAGTACAAGACTAAGAACTGGAACTCAGCCTTGCAGGAGTTTATACGGAAAAAGGGAAAATTGGTTGACAGGTATGAGATGCGTAGAAAGAAGCATTTAATCTCCGTTAACTTGCCGGAAGGAACTGAGGTTCATTTCTCACCAGGTAAGCACAATAAGCTTCAAGCTGAAATAATAAGGAAGTTCATGCCAAGATTTTCCCCTCACGGTGTAGTGGCTTATGTGGGAGATGCAGCCAGAAAAATGCTTCACATTGATGAAGAATTGCTCAAGAAACTTGAAATTCCGCTAACAAAGCACGACAAGTTGCCCGATGTTGTTCTTTATGACCCCAAAAGCGACCGACTTCTTTTAATAGAAGCGGTGACAGCACACGGCCCTCTTTCTCCAAAACGCCAATTGGAACTGGAAAAAGCATTAAAGCACTGTAAATCTGAGAGAATTTATATCAGTGCCTTTCCCGATTTCCACGAGTTCAAGAAACACATAGAAAACATTGCATGGGAGACCGAGGTCTGGATAGAAAATAATCCCGACCATATGGTCCACTTTAACGGGCCAAAGTTTTTTACTGTATACACCGAACAAAACTCCTACCGCGGAAAAGGAAAAGATTGAAAAAATTAAGATATTGGAGAACTCCGGGAATTCGTAAATTATGAGAATGTCTTGTTTTGACAGGTATTTCCGGATATTTCCCCTTTGCAGTTCCCGGCCCTATATTGCGGGAAGAGGCGGTGGGTTATAGAGCGTATCTCCCAGCTTTTTCAGCCCCTCCAAGGTGTGGATGTCTTCATCGAACTTCGGAACCACCACCATGTCCACGCTGCCGCTCAATGCATCCCGAAACTGCCGCACGTCCTCCCGTTCGGTGGCTATAAGTTGCCGGAAGCCCTTAGCATTTTCCCACAAGTTATCCAGTAGGGCAGCCTCGGGAGCATCGGGGCCGCCCAGCTCCTCCAGAATCGAATCCTTAACCTCCTCACCCCGCTCCATGAAAGTAAGGTCGCACCCTTGCGGCGGAAAAGTGGCCCTGTTGATTACCACCGCCGACAGGTTCATGCCCATCCCGGCCAGCTTCTGCGAGAAGTAGGCCGTCTCATCTAGGGTCATCCGCGCGGGCGTGGCCACCAGCACGAACCGCGTTCGGGAGCGGCGCAGTATGCGGTCCACCACCTCCGCGCGGCGCTTGAAGCCCTCGTACATGCCTTCAAACCCCTCGAAAAAGTCCAGCAGGTCGCTGAAAACCTCCCAGCCGACCATCTTCTCCACCGCCTTGAGGAAAATCCGGGCGCCGCTTTTGAAGGACTTGAATCCGAACCGGGAAATCTTCATGTAAGGCTTCAGGAACCACTGCAAAGCGCCCTGATCGAGAAAATTCATCATCCTCTCGGGAGCGGTGAAGAAATCCAGCGCGTTGGCACTCGGAGGCGTATCCAGCACTATAAGGTCGTAGCGCCCCTCGTCGTGAAGCTGGCTGAGCTTCTCGATGGCCATGTACTCCTGGCTGCCTCCAAGCGCCCCCGAGACGTGCTGATAGAAGGGGTTTTTGAATATCTTTTCGGCAACTTCTGCGCTTGGAGCGTATTTTTCGACCATCTGGTCAAAAGTGCGCTTGGCCTCCAGCATCATCGCCCACAATCCCGACTGACCCGGGTCGGCGTCGCAATCGATTCCGCCCCCGGTGATAAGGCATTCTTCGTTGCCAACTGCCGATATGCCGAGAGCATCGGCAAGCCTGCGGGCGGGGTCGATGGTGAGTACCAGCACTTTCCTGCCCGCATGGGCCTCCGCCAGTCCTATGGCGGCGCCGGAGGTGGTCTTGCCTACTCCGCCCGTACCTACGCATACCGCTATATCGCAACCCGACAAGGCGGAACCGAGGCCGGAGGATTGCATGTCGCCGGAATCAGCCATTTTCAGCCGGCGGGATTGCCGAGTTTGCGGCCACCCATAACGTGCAGGTGCAGGTGAAATATAACCTGGCCACCCTCCGGGTTTACGTTGAATGTCACCCGGTAGCCCGACTCATCTATGCCCTTCTCGCGGGCTACTTTAGCGGCGGTTAAAAGCATGTGTGAAATCAAATCGGCATCTTCCCCGGTCAGATTGTTCAGGGTGGGGATGTGCTTCTTGGGCACTATCAGAACGTGCACCGGCGCCAGCGGGTTGACGTCGTTGAAAGCCTTTATCTTATCGTCCTCGTAAATCACCTCCGAGGACATTTGGCCGGACGCTATCTTGCAGAAAATGCACTCTTCCGCCATTTCAGTCACCTCCTGTCTTAACTGACCGCAATGTTATCGATACCAACCGTTTAAATTAACATAACCCCCGACCTCATTCCACCGGCTACCGGCCTTCTTGACTTTTTCCGCGTACAAAGTAAATTTTTCACTCTATGAGCAAAAACAAAAAACCCTGGGCCGGTCGGTTCAAATCCGATACACATCCCGAAATGGAAAAGTTCGGCGAATCGCTGAGCTTCGACAAGCGGCTGGCCCCGGCGGATGTGAAGGCGAGCATTGCTCACGCCCGGATGCTAGGTAAGCAGCGCATCATCACCAAGAAGGATTCCGAAACTATTGTCCGTGGCCTGCGACAGATAGAGAAAGAAATAAGGGACGGTAAGTTCAAATACAGGCCGCAGCTCGAAGACATACACATGAACATCGAAAGGCGGCTTACCGAAATCGTCGGCCAGGTCGGAGGCAAACTCCACACAGGCAGAAGCCGCAACGACCAGGTGGCCACCGACCTGCGACTGTGGTTGCGGGAAGAAATAGACTCGTGCCTCAAGGAAATATCGGAGCTTATCGAAGCCTTTGCCATGCAGGCCGATAAGCACGCCGAAACCCCCATGCCCGGTTACACTCACCTCCAGCGCGCCCAGCCGGTCACCTTCGGCCATCACATGCTGGCCTACGCGGGCATGTTCGAGAGGGACTCGCAAAGGCTCGCAGAATGCCGGAAGCGGACAAACGTCCTGCCCCTGGGCGCTGGCGCCCTGGCCGCAAGCACCCTGCCCCTGGATACCGGGTACGTAGCGCAGTTGCTCGGGTTCGACGGGGTATTCGAAAACTCGATGGATGCGGTCAGCGACCGGGACTTCGCGGTGGAGTTCATTTCCCACGCCGCCCTGTGCCAGGTCCACCTCTCCCGGCTGGCGGAAGAGCTTATAATGTGGTCTTCGACGGAGTTCGGCTTCGTGGAGCTTCCCGAGAACTTCACCACCGGCTCCAGCCTGATGCCGCAGAAGCGCAACCCCGACAGCGCCGAGCTTATCCGGGCCAAAACCGGCAGGATAGCAGGCGACCTGACGGCGCTCTTGACCGCGCTCAAGGGCCTCCCACTTACCTATAATAAGGACATGCAGGAAGATAAGGAACCGCTTTTCGACGCCGCCGACACCCTCAGAGCCTCCTTGCGGGTGGCGACGCACCTGGTGAAGGGGATGAAGGTTAACAAGGCGGCTATGGCCCGGGCATTGGAGGATGGATACCTCCAGGCCACCGATGTGGCGGAATACCTGGTGAGGAAAGGAATGCCCTTCCGGGAAGCCCACGAGGTGGTGGGCAAGATAGTCGGGCTGGCTTCCGATAAGAAACTGAAACTGAAAGAGCTGCCACTCTCGGAATATAAGCGAATGAGCAAACTTTTCGGCGAGGACATTTACGAATGCCTCGACCCGGTCAAATCGGTCACACTGAGGAAGGCCGGGGGAGGCCCCGGGACAGCCAAAAGCCAGGCGCGAAAGCTCAAACGCCGAAAGAAAAAATGATGAAATATTCGACTTTTGCAGCGGTAACGGTCCTGACGGCGTTTATCCTCGGGGCTTGCGGGGTAAAAACTTCGCCCGTGCCCCCGGAAGGCGGGCACCCGAATGTTGTAACCGACCTTGCCGCCAGAGCACGGGAGGATGGCATATTACTGCGCTGGAAAGCGCCGAAAACCTCCCGCAAAGGGAAATTTACCGAACCCGCAGGCTTCGAGATACAACGAAGAGCCAAAGCCGCAAAAGAAGCGGCGTGGAGCGAGTATGAAACCGTAGCGGAAATTAATTACAACAAAACGATTGAAACCGTCACCTGGAAGGATACTAACGTTAATCCCGACGTCCGTTACGAATACCGGTTGGCCTCGGTGGACGAAAGCGGAGACATGGGACCATATTCCGAGACGGTAACCGCAAAGTGGGACATTCCGCCGGGCAAGCCGACCGGCCTTACCGCCGAAACCGGAAACCGCACCGTTACCCTGATGTGGAATTCGCCCGAAAAGGAAGGCGGGCCGAAAATAGAAGGTTACTATATATACCGGGCAAAGGGGGAAGCGGAAGCGAAACTCGCCACCCCCTACGCCGTTCCGGAGACCGAGTTTTTCGACGGCGGGCTGGAAAACGGCGTCGAGTACCGCTACTTAGTCAGAGCCGCCACAGCTTCCGGCAATTTCATGATAGAAGGCCCGGCCTCGGAAACCGTGCGAACCGTGCCGGGAGATAAAATAGCACCCGCCGCTCCGGTCGGAGTGGGCGCGTTCCTCCTCGAAGACGGGGTGAAAGTCATGTGGTGGCCGAACGAGGAAGACGACTTGAGCGGATATCACGTGTACAGAAAACATGACGGCCAGACCGAAAAGGTAACAGAAGAACTCTTGAAAGAGCCGGGTTACATGGACAGCGCGGCGCGAAGGAATCAAACTTACACCTACACGGTCACCGCCGTGGATGATTCGGGCAACGAAAGCCCCCGCTCGGAAGCCTCTAAAATTTATGTAAAATAAAGGGTAAAAGCAAGACCATGCATCATTTTACTTACAAAGACGGGCGCATGTATTGCGAAGAAGTGCCGCTGGAGCGAATCGCTTCCGAAGTCGGCACGCCCGCCTACGTTTACAGCCGGGCAACCCTGGAAAGGCACTACAGGGCCTTCGACGAGCCCTTGAGCGCGGTCGAGCACCTGGTGTGCTTCAGCGTGAAAGCCAACTCCAACCTTGCGGTGCTGAAACTGTTTTCGGATATGGGCTCCGGATTCGACATCGTATCGGGCGGCGAACTTTACCGCGTCCGGAAAGCCGGCGGTGACCCGTCCCGGGTGGTTTATTCCGGCGTAGGCAAAACCGGCGACGAAATAAAAGCCGCCCTCCAAGCGGGCATCATGATGTTCAGCGTGGAAAGTTTTCAGGAGCTGGAGGAAATAGACCGCGTCGCGGCTTCGTCCGGCAAACGCGCCCCGGTGGCGCTCAGGATAAACCCGGACGTCGACCCGAAAACACATCCTTACATCACCACCGGCATGCAGAAGAACAAGTTCGGCGTTGACATATCGGCGGCGCTCGACGGCTACCGCACCGCGCAATCCATGGCCAACGTGGAGCCGGTCGGGGTAACCTGCCACATCGGAAGCCAGATAGCCGACGTGCAGCCCTTCGTGGACAGCCTTAACCGGCTAAAGGAACTTGTGGGCAAGCTGCGCGACGAAAAAATGGACATCCGTTATCTCGACCTCGGCGGAGGGCTGGGAATAACCTACGAAGCCGAAGAGCCGCCTCACCCGGGGGAATACGCCGAAGCGCTGACCTCCCATGCCGGAGACCTCGGCCTCGCCCTGGTCTTCGAGCCGGGCCGGGTAATAGTGGGTAACGCGGGGATACTGTTGACGAAAACCCTTTACACCAAGGACACTACGAAAAAGCATTTCATCATAGTGGACGCGGCGATGAACGACCTCATACGCCCGAGCCTGTACGAGGCTTATCACAAAATACAACCGGTGAACGAGGTCGCGGAAGTTGCCGGGGAAGCGGACATTGTCGGCCCCATCTGCGAAACCGGCGATTTTCTGGCAAAGGACAGGCCGCTGCCGGACTTTCAGCCGGGAGACCTGGTGGCGGTAATGAGCGCCGGCGCTTACGGGTTCACCATGGCCTCGAATTACAACTCACGCCCACGGCCGCCGGAGGTGATGGTGGAAGGTTCATCGTACCGGGTTATAAGGCGTCGCGAGACTTATGAAGACCTGGTGAATCCCGAGCTCGGGGCGGAGAAAAAATGATTATCGAATTCACCAAAATGCACGGCGCCCTCAACGACTTCGTGATTATCGAGGACCGCGACCGGGAGATGGACGTCACGCCGGAGTTGTCTTCTTCCCTGTTGAACCGCCGCTCGGGCATCGGCGGCGACCAGTTGTTGCTGATACGCCCCTGCAAGGACGCGGACTTCGAGATGCGTATCTTCAATACCGACGGCTCCGAAGTCGAGATGTGCGGCAACGGGATAAGGTGCGCCGCCCTTTATGCCGCAAAACACGGGCTGGTAGACTCGGGCGAGATGAGCGTCAAAACGCTGGCGGGTTACGTAAAACCCGTCATCGAAGAAGACCTGGTGAGGGTGGACATGGGCCCGCCACAGTTCGACGGCCCGCTTATTCCGGTGGACATGGAGGGAGAGATATTTAATCAACCGTTGCTCATCGAGGGTGAAAAGTTTCTCATATCCTGCGTATCACTGGGTAACCCTCACTGCGTGATTCACGTGGACGACCCGGAAAGTTTTCCCGTTTCCAGATGGGGCCCCCTGATAGAAAGACACCCCCTGTTCCCCAACAGGGTTAACGTGGAGTTCATCAGGGTACTGGACAAAAAGAACATCAGGATGAGGGTATGGGAGCGCGGCTCGGGCGAAACCTTTGCCTGCGGCACCGGCGCCTGCGCCGCCGCCGTAATCTGCCGAAGGAAGGATTTGACCGGGAAGGAAACCACCGTGCAACTTGACGGCGGCGACCTCGTTGTGCGATGGTCTGAAAATCAGCCTGTCTACCTGATTGGCCCCGGCACTTTCGTTTTCGAGGGAAAAATTGAAATATAATGCGCGAGGAGGAGGAAATGGGCGTTAAAATCGAAGGCAGCATTGTGGCCATTGTCACGCCTTTCAAGGACGGGAAAGTCGACAAAGGGGCCTTCAGGGAGCTTATCGAGTGGCAGATACAATCCGGCGCCGACGGAATAGTCCCGTGCGGCACCACCGGCGAAAGCGCCACATTGACGATGGAGGAACACGAGCAGGTAATCGAAATATGCGTCAAGACCGTCAACAAGAGGGTACCGGTAATCGCCGGAACCGGCGCAAATTCCACCGCCGAGGCCATCCATCTGACGAAATCCGCCGAAAAGGCCGGGGCCGACGCATCGCTCCAGGTTTCCCCCTACTACAACAAGCCCACTCAGGAGGGGCTTTACGAGCATTTCAAACACGTGGCAGAAAGCACCGGCCTGCCCATCGTGTTGTACAACATCCAGGGGCGCACGGCGGTGAACATACTGCCCGAAACCATGGCACGGCTGGCCGAAATAGATAACATCGTGGGCGTCAAGGAAGCCAGCGGCTCCATCTCCCAGATGGCGCAGATTATTTATTCGTGCGGCGAGGATTTCAGCGTGGTCAGCGGCGACGACCCGATGACACTGGCTCTGCTGGCCATCGGCGGCAGGGGCGTGATAAGCGTCAGCGCCAATGTGGCGCCGACGGAAAACGCCCGGTTGTGGGATGCATGGTGTGAAAGAAAATACGAAGAGGCAAAGGATATTTATTATAAGCTCTTCCCGCTGAACAGGGCGCTGTTCCTGGAAACCAACCCCATCCCGGCCAAGGCGGCGCTGCACTTGATGGGTAAAATCGGTCCCGAAATACGTTTGCCCATGACGCCCCTGAGCGAGCCGAACCGGGAAAAACTGCGAAATACCATGAAAGAGTTCGGGTTGCTGTCATGACAAAGGTTGCAGTTTCAGGAGTGGCGGGCAGGATGGGCGGAAACATAGCCCGCCTGGCCCACCGGGCCTCCGACCTGGAGCTTGCAGGCGCACTCGAGGCCCCCGGCAACTCCGCCGTCGGAAAAACCGTGGCTGAAGTCCTCGGACTCAAGGGGGCCGACATTAAGGTCGAGTCCGACGTGGAGGCGGCGGTAAAGAACAAGGCGCAGGTGCTTATAGATTTCACCGCGCCGGAGGCCACGGTGGAAGCGGCTAAAAAGTGCGCCGGCCTCGGCGTGAAAGTTGTAATCGGCACCACCGGGTTTAGCAAGGTCCAGGTGGCCTCCCTTGCGCAGGCTGCGCAGAAGGTGGCCATTGTGTTCGCCCCCAACATGAGCATGGGCATGAACCTGTTGAAAAAGCTGGTCAGCACCGCTTCGGCGGCCCTGGGCGAGGATTACGACATCGAGGTGGTGGAGGCGCATCACAGGATGAAAGCCGACGCCCCAAGCGGTAGCGCGTTGATGCTGGGTAGGGCCGCCGCCGAGGCGCGGGAGTGGGATTTCGACTCCGTCGCCGTTTACGGCAGGGAAGGAAGAGTCGGCCCGCGACCCAGGGAACAGATAGGCATTATGACGCTTCGCGGTGGCGATATCGTGGGCGGTAAAATTCTCATTCCCGTCGTTTTCGTACCAGGCGACCGCTTCGTTCCACTCCGCGGCCGACAGGATGTCCTGGTCGCCGTCCCCGTCGACGTCCGCAGCGTAGACCGACTCGTACCACGCCGCCGAGGCGGTGATCGTGTGCCGGGTAAAGCTCTCGGTCCCGTCGTTCTCGTACCAAGCCACCTCGTTATCGGCGAATATGAATGCCGCCGCGGTCACGAAGTCAAGATCGCCGTCGCCGTCGAGATCCG
>CAYWKU010000011.1:0-115604 GCA_964459325.1 uncultured bacterium
GAAGCACAGTTTACCCCGCCTTTTTACTCTCCAGCAGTTGCTTGTGCCCGGCGCACAGGCCGACGTCGGGGAAAAGTTGATAGCCCACACAACTTGCTTGTGTGGGTGAGCTTTAGCTCACGGGAGAAAATTCCTTCCAAAGTACCCGCAGCCATGCTGCCGCATGTCTGCCCACATAACAAGTTATGTGGGCTATCAGGGTGCTCGGAGAACACGGGAGAGGAAGCACAGTTTACCCCGCCTTTTTACTCTCCAGCAGTTGCTTGTGCCCGGCGCACAGGCCGACGTCGGGGAAAAGTTGATAGCCCACACAACTTGCTTGTGTGGGTGAGCTTTAGCTCACGGGAGAAAATTCCTTCCAAAGTACCCGCAGCCATGCTGCCGCATGTCTGCCCACATAACAAGTTATGTGGGCTATCAGGGTGCTCGGAGAACACGGGAGAGGAAGCACAGTTTACCCCGCCTTTTTACTCTCCAGCAGTTGCTTGTGCCCGGCGCAGAGGCCGACGTCTGGGAAAAGCTGGGAGCGGATGAGTTTTATCTGGGTGTGTGCGTTATACAGACGGCAGTTTTCGACATCGCAAAACGGGTTTCCGGTCATGTGGAAAAAAAGCGCCTGGAGGAGCATTCCCGGCAGCACCTCCGTCATCCGCGGGTCGTTATGCCCGATGTGGGGGTCGTCATCATCGTTATCGGCCCCGAACCTCTGTGCCAGGTGAAACCCCCTGCTGCGGGCGGGGGCCGAGACTATGCCGGGCACGCTGACTATCGAGGGGAACCCGTAAACGGCCACCCGGGCGTGGTATCTCATCTGGAGCGGCTCGAAGCTGCCCACCATCTGGCGCGTAACCACGATAACCACCCTGTCCGGCCCTGTCTGGCCCACCAGCGGCGCTATCGCTTCCATGTACATCGAGCCGTCGTACAGCACCCCCCACGTGCTGTGGTCGGGGGTGGCGACGCGGCGAATTTCGTACTCGACCTCGCCCTTCAACGGCTCCGACTCGCTCGCCCTTTCGTCCGGGTCGTGCACGCGGGCCTTTGCCAGCTTCCGGGCTACGGTATGGGTCATATCGTCCGGCAACCGGTCGGGGAAAAGCGGTTTTCCAACAGTTGTCCGGCCTTCGCCGATATAGCTTCCCAACAGTTCCGCCGAGCGGTCGAGTCGGACGTTGTCCAAGACGCCGTCGGGTACCAGCTCGACGGTTCGGGGTAAAGGGAAATTCCATCTTTTAGGGGAATCTGCCGCTTTTACTTCAATGAGTCCAACACCACCTTTGCGCCTCGTCGTCCGCTGTGCAGCATGGCGCCGAAGGTCGGCCCCATCCGGGGCAAGCCGTAGACCGTCGCCACGGCCATTCCTGTGACCACCAACCCGGGGTGAACCTCCCCCGTGTGCTCGACCACCAGGTCCTCGCTCCGCTCGACCCACATTCCGCCGTAGCCTTTCATTTTGATAACTCCCCGCTCTTCGAGCTTGGCGGCCAGGCATGCGTCGTGACCGGTGGCGTCTATAACCGCTTTAGACTCGATGGCCACCGGGTCGACGCAGGTTATCTCCCGGGGGAGACTGCTTATGGGCGTCCAGTTGAGCACTATTCCCCCGACGCGGTTGTCTTCCCTGAATACCAGGTCGTCGAAGATGGTCATCTGTGCGAACTTGACTCCCGAGTCGCAGGCGGCGGCTATGAGCTTCGAGCAAGCGTGAGGGCCGTCGGCCACCAGCAGGCCGGGGCTTGCCTCTTCGTAAGGCACGCCCAGCTCGTCCAGTATCTCCTCGCCGGGGCGGCGAACGGTGACCTTGTTCATGAGGTATCCGCCCAGCCAGAATCCACCGCCGAGGTAGTTGTTTCTTTCGATGACGATTACGGATTTACCGGCGTCGGCTATGTCCCGGGCGGCCATCAGGCCGCTGGGACCGCCTCCCACCACGATGCAATCGCTCTCCACCAACGATTCGAATTGCTTTGCGAAATTCGATAGTATGGCGCGGGTGACTTCCTTTTCGCCAACCACGCTGAATATTTTGTCGTCCATAGTTCTCCTCCGTGCGAAGCGTTAAGTTCCGGCGTCGAATGCGTCAGTTTCAGATACGATAAGGCTTATTCGAAGCGCTTTACCCTGATTTTATCGGCATCGGCCCGGGCGATGTTCAGCCGGGAGCCCATGATGGTGATTTTCATCGGGCCGCTGTCTTCGGATACATTTGTGACTTCGAGGCTTATGCCGGGTACCACTCCCAGCCTCAGCAACTTCTCCCTGGCCTCCCCCGCCGGTGCGAAGCTGACTATTTCGGCATGTTCACCCGGATTAAGCTCGCTCAGGCTCACCTCCCTCATGATGGCCCCCTGCACTCCGTTGAGTCCGCTTCTGATGCTTATCATTTATCGTTCCCTCCGCCGTATTCTGATTATGTTTCTCATCCAACTCGACCGGTATAGTAGAGATTAAAATCAAATAAAAACGCCCGTTTATCAAAACATCAAACCGCTCCGGTCGATACTTCTTGCTCCTTCTTATTCTCTTCGTCCACCAAGTCTTGAAATGTCGTAGAGTCGTAAACGTCAGATATTGCCTTTTCGACTTTCTTCCACATGGGCAGAAAGACGCAGTTGCCGTAGAATTCGCAGTTAGTGCGTTTTGCATCGCCCAGGACGCATTCCACCGGCCCTACGGGCCCGGACATGAACCTGATTATATCGCCCACCGTCAGCTCATCCGGTGGTCTTACCAGTATGTATCCGCCCTCGTTTCCCCGCTGGGAAGTGACGAAGCCGCCCTGCTTGAGCTGGTTGAGTATAACCTCCAGGAAGCGGACGGGTATGGACTGAGCCTTCGCGATGTCGGCGATTCTTACCGGGCCGCTGCCGTAGTTCTTGGCCAGCTCAAAAGTTGCCCGAAGGCCGTATTGGCATTTCTGTGGCAGCATTATACTACTAACTCTACCAACTTACTCAACATGGTATCACCGTTCACGGCGTGAGTCAAGCAGCTCTTATGCCGCTGTCTTTCGTGACTTCAACGACGGTTTTATCGGCCAACAGGCGGGTAAAGAATCGATGGCTGTCCGGTAAAAACGTATCGGGATATATTAATGACCCGGGAGGATATGCTCCCCCCGGGCCATTGTCTCATTCCTCAGAACGGTACCTGCTCCACGGTTTTAAGAGGATTCGACCCGTCGTTTCCGCCGATTATGTAGACGTATGAGTGCGCCTGTGCGTGGGAGTGGTAAATACGCGCGTCATTGGAGTTCATGTTGACAGGCACCGTCCACGTACCCGGAAGGGCGCCATATGACAAAAGCTCACTCCCGCCACTCTTCTCGGACGGCGTACCTGCCAAGTTTCCGCCATCAATCACGTAAAGGTACCCGTTTCCGGTAATCGAGGTATGTCCCTGTCGCTGGAGATTGTTCGGCGCATTGCCTTGATTAGACCATTCGGTCAACTGGCCATCCGCTACCGGTGTTAAAGCAACGGTCGAGGCGCTGCCATTGTCGACATAACTACAAATCCCGGGCGAGCAGGCGGATGCGGGGTCGGCCTTATCCAGCAATTGTTCATTCCCTGATGTAGTCGAGTAATACACCCGGTATGCGCTTGCTTCGTCCATGTCTTTCCAGGTCAGCTTAATGTCGGAGGGTCCGCTGAGGGTGATGCTCTGCTCAGCGGCGGGCAGGGATTCGACGGTACTGGCACCGCCGATGTCCGGCACGACGGCGGATATCCGGTAATAATGAGTTCCGGTGCTCAGTCCGGCGCCCGTTTCTTCCTGTATCCCCACGGAACTGGGCGGGCTAATGAGGGCGGCCGCTTCGACCGAGTCTTCAATCGTTCCAGTCCCGTTTATTCCACACACCGAATAGAAGTAGGTTACGTACGGAAGATTGAGCACATCGTTCGCTTTCTTAGTGGCCTTGGTGAATCCCTGGAACGTGCGGGCTACGGCCATGTCGGTGGTGTAATTCCAATCTGTCAGGGCGCCGTCAATTCCGACGCGGGCCACTTCGGAAGAACTGAGTATGGTACCGTCATCCCTCTTTCCGCCGTTTACGTAAATGTAGACTTTTCCTTCGGTAGTGGTTGCATCAGCCGCGCCGTGGTTGATACGGGTAACGTTCATGGTTTGAGGTAAATCCATCCACTTCCCGAGGCTGCCCCGGGGCAGATAATTCAGGTATCCGGGCGGAGGCTGGAGGGCGCCGTCCGCGGTGGTCTCCGTGCCGGCGTCGAGCCCCCTGTCGGTGAACTCCGTGGCTGTGACGTTATCCTTAATCATGTGTACCGTAGAAGCTGCGTTGTCAGCCACGTCACTCCTGTATATCCGGTAAGAGATGGCGTCGTTGACTTCTTTCCAACTCAATGTAACCGCATTTTCGGAGGAACTGACCGTAATGGTGGAAGCACTTGGAAGGCTTTCCCCCCGTTCGGTTACGGCGCTAACCCCGTACGTCCATTCTCCCTCGTCCAGGTCTCCGTTGGCAAGGCTGGTGGCGTTAACGCTCAGGTCGGCAGGCCCGGGTTTCACAACGGGGCTGATTGAACCGTCGTCCGTAAATGTAGTTCCTATAATTTTCTCCTTGAGCAGCACCCTGTCGCCGGAGTTGTCGTCCACTTCGGGAGAGCGATACACGTTGTAATACAGGGCGCCCTCCTGCGCCGTCCAATCCAGGGTTACCGCGTTGTCGTCGTCTCCGGTATTATTCGCATCAACCTCTACCTCCGGAGTACTATAGGAGGATTCCCCGTTTACGGTAACCATGGTTACCACGTAATCCCAGACGCCGTCTTCAAGTGTTCCTCCTCCATCCGTCACGGATGGGGTGACCAAGCTGGAAGGGAACTCGAAAGTTGCCGGCGAAGCTCCTTCATCACTATATGAAGTTATGTTTGCCTCTGCAGTCGCTATGAGGTGCTCGCGGTTGACGCCCTTATCGGCGGCATCGTTCCGGTATATGCGATATCCGGTCACTTTCTCTCCTTCAGGAGCATTCCAGCTGATATCAACGCCCCCGGTGGAATCCAGTCGGGCGACTTCAATCGCGGTAGGCAGCGCTTCCCCGTCGTCTTCCAGCACCGCCGAAACCCGGTACGTCCACACCCCTGAATCCATGGAGCCGGCGCCGGAGGTGGTAGCTTCAAGGTTGCGCGGGGCGGTGTCGCCACCCAGCACCCGGGCTCTTTCCACCGTCTTCAATGCGTCGGCACGGTCAGGAGTGCTGGAACCGCCGATGGCATACACATAGGTGTTGCCATCGGGAGCCTGATACAGAGCAGTAGTGGACGGGGCGGTTAATGAAACCGCCGCAAGACCGGTGCGGGAGATGCCGAGAGGCCGAGCGAAGCGGGGGTTGGAGATGTCGCCGAAAATATCCACCGCAAAGTACTCGACCGCGGAATAGGCTTCCGAGCCGTCGTCGCCGCCCAGGGTGTAGATATACTTATTGCCCCGGTCATCCGTTCCCACCACCGAATCGTGATTCTGCCGGGCGAGCAAAAGGTCATTAGCGCTGCGGAGAAACCAGTTTCCGGTGGTATCACCCAGCTTACCGTCGGCATCAGAACCCATAATCAGGCTTGAGAAAGTGTCGTATTGACCGTCCGGATTAAGCACCACTACTACGTAAGCGTCCTGCTCCGCCATAGCAGGGACGGTACCGTCAACCTGGTCGCAAAACCCGTCGCTGCATTGAGATGTCGCCACCCCGGTCAACTCGTAATCTTCCAGGGAGGGGTCATCCGGGTCTTCCTCTATTTGTTCCAGCAGTGTTGAATCATTTACAGCGAAAGCCCTTACGGTTGAAGTAGATACCGAGGAGTCCATGTCCATGAAGTTGCTGCCGTAGATAGTAAGGTTCCCTCCGGAACCGGCCGAAAGGTGGGTGGGGGTTATTGAGTCAATCCGCGGAGACGGGTTGCTTGAAACCTCGAAAGCGTCCGCGAGCTCTCCGAATTGACCGTCCTGCAGGTTGGTAACCCTTATGTCGTACTCGCCCGTGGCAAGCCCGGCCGGCACTACCGCCGTCAGGGATTCACTGCTTATGAAGGCCACGTCACCCAGCTCCACGCCGTTTGAATTGTTGAAGAGCTCCACCCCGGGAGTGGCCTGAAAATGGCTGCCGCTGACGGTTATTGAGGTGTCCTCCTGGTCCCATCCCGAAGAGGGCTTTACTTCATCAACCGAGGGCGGCGGCACATCGGTAACTTCGAAGATATTCGCCAGCGTATAAGTGGAGCCGCCTATCTCTACTGACACATCGTAAATATCCGGCGGGATTCCGGCAGGCACCGTAGCCGTGATAGTAGTGCTGTCCACAAGCGCGATTTTGGTCAGATTGTAAGTACCGGCTCCGTTGACCAGCGATATTGAGTCCGGCGAACTCAGGTTATCGCCCGTTATTGTGACTTCGGTATTCTTGCCGTTATAGCCCAGTTGGGGGGTTATAGCCGACAAGCTTGGGGTGTCTCCGCTTGTGGAGGAGCCCCCACCTCCTCCACCACCTCCGCCTCCGCCTCCGCAGGCGGTAACGAAGGTTGCCAGGACAAAAGCCGCACACAACATTCCGCGAATAAGTTTTCTTACCATAATTTCCTTCCTCCTTGCAGGTGGTTTTTTCTACCCATAAAGCAATAGACTAACCACCTTCCCACAAAGATACCTCCTTCAATTCATCACTACAAGAAATCAATCACACACTGTGATTCCCATTTATGTTGTATGTATATTATAATATTTATTCCAACCAGTCAACACCCTTTTGCACTGACCGAATTTTGTTACTATAAGTATTATTGAACAAGTCTGATAAGAATTCAGGATAAGTGCATACTTTTTAAAACGGAGATACGTGGGGAAGAAAGTGCCTTTAACCGCTGTGTTCGACGCCTTCCCAGTATTTTTCTTCCAGCTCCCTTTTGATGAGCTTTCCGTCGATTTTTCTGGGCAGCTTTTCGTAGAAATCGACCTTCTGAGGCAAATTGTAGCCGTGCAGGCCTTTGTCTTTGCAATGATGAATAATCTCTTCTTCCGTGCATTCTTCCCCATCCTTGAGCTTGACGCACGCCAGCGGCATCTCCACCAGGTCGGGATGAGGAGCGCGGATGACTGCAACATCCGAGACCTTCGGGTGGGTTAATATCACGTCCTCCATTTCGCGGGGATAAACGTTCACGCCGCCGGAGATTATCATCTCCTTGACCCTTGAGGTCAGATACAGAAACCCGTCCTCGTCCAGGTAGCCCACAAGCCCGTCGTCGTACCACTCGGTTCCGTTGATGACGCGAATGCTCTCGGACAACTTCGCCTCCATCCCGGGGTAGCGCAGGGACATGGTGGCGACTGTTCTGCTCATAACCAGGCCGTTCCGGCCGGGTTCGGCTTCCTTTTCCGATTCCGGGTCGTAAATCATGATGTCGCCGCATCTCATCTTTCCGACGCTCTTTATACGCTCGGGCTTTTCCCTGTAATCTTCCGGAATTAAAAGGGTAATCAAGCCCGTCTCCGAGCTTCCATAGTACTCGTGAAAAACCGGCCCCTTAGCTCCCTGCGCCATGAACAACTCGTTGATTGCCTTCTTTACTTCGACCGGGCAAGGCGCGGCGGCGGAGATGAGAGTATGCATGGAGCTCAAATCGTACCGGCGCTTGACCTCGTCAGGCATCTCCAGGATGCGCTGGAGGATGGTGGGGACGGCAAAGGACCACGATATCCGCTCCTTCTCGACGGTGGCGAGGAATTTTTCGGGGTCGAATTTCCGCAGCGGTACCGCCGTGGCTCCCAGAAGCATAAAGGGCGAATAACCGGCGGCGGTGCCCGCGTGGTACATGGGCGTTGTAATGAGCGTGCGGATATTCCCGGTTTCGGGGTCTTCTATCTGTTGTCCGCCGTAATGCTCGAAGAAACTGAACTGGCAAACAAGGTACTTTATGTACTCCTCCATGGTGCCCCGGGGGCTTTCGGCGAGGTCGCTCATAAGGTAGCTGAGGCCGTCATACAGGTTCGAGCTTTTGGGGGTGCCGGTGGTGCCGCCGGTGTAGGGGTTGAGGGCGAAGATGAAGTTAACCTCCGGTTCACGGCCCCTGTGGGAAGTTATCAATTTATCGAAACTTTCTATGCCGGGTGGAGCCTCACCGCCCACCATTACGTAATGCTCGACGCTGGTAAACCGCTCGCGGTAGCTCTGAATATCGTCGAGGAATTCGTGGTCGAAAATCAGCACTTTCGGCTTGCGCAGGTTTACCGTTTCGCATATTTCCGAGCCTCGCAGGTGGTAATTAACCGCCGGGAGGGGGCAACCGATAATGCTGGCGGCGAGGAAAGCTTCAAAATATTCGGCGCTGTTATAAAGCATGACCCCCACCCGGTCGCGCGGACGAACGCCGAGGTCCTGTAACGCGGCGCCCAGGCTGAGCACTTCCTCGCACATTTGCCGATAGGTGATGCGCTTGTCGCCGTCTACGATGGCCTCCCTGTCCCCGAGTAACTTCCATTGCTCGATGAAAAGGTTGGCCGTAAACTCACCCACCTTAAAGTTTTTGAGCTTGCCGAGATTTCTGAGCAGGCCGTTTTTAAGGAGAGCTTTCCCGGCGCCCTTGAGTATGACCCTGCCCCCCATCTGCTTTTTTATGGAATTGTTCAGGCCCTTGAACTCATCCGTTCCTATTATATTACGAAAACCCCGGATAATGTCTTTTAGAGATTTTTCTCCGGCCATTACTTTCCCCCCGTTGGTAAAGAGTATTTCGAAGATTAAAATTCCCGCAAATTCACATCAATATTGTCTCAAGCCAAGCAGAGGCATCAAATTAGTGCTTTTGTAATCAACAGAGTAAGCTTATTCATTGGATTTAAGGTATTGCATGGTACCGTCCGGCACTACCGCCGCCCGTGCGTCATCCGGATAATCCTCCTCCAGTATGGACTGAACTTCCCGCCACGTTTTCACAATTATGGCATCGTCGGGGCTGCAAATGAGGTCGAGACTGGTGCGGTCGGGGTACGGGGCCATGACGATGAACTTTTTGACCAGGTTCAGGACAAATCCCGGCGGACGCGGGGCGTAATGACGGCCGCCGTAGTGCTTGCCCCACTGCCTCATCACGTAATGAGGCACTTGCCCCTCCGGCGCGTCGAATATGAGCACCACCGTGCTTTCCTTGATTTTCATCAGCTTCATCGCCACCAGGAAGGATATGGCCGACTCGTTGGCCTTGGCGTAGGAGTTGGCCACCACGATGTCGTACCTGGACCCCGCGGTGGCGCCGTAATGTTCGATACCTTCCTGAGCGCCCAGGGTATGGGTCGTGCGGAACGGCCCGGCGTAGAGGTTGGTTATTTCTCCCCGGCGATTGAGCAGGCAGTCCACCTTGAAATTAAGGCCCGATAAGTCCCCGGCGGCGTCCACTTCCGCGCGCATGATGTTGTTGTCGAAGTTGCCCAGCCCGGTGGTCTGGGGGGCGCGAAAGAGCTGGTTGTGAAACTGGTTGATGCTTTCGATACCGGCCACGCCCGGCAGTATAATTTTGGCCCCGCCGCCGTATCCCACGTGAACGTGAGGGGTAATGCAGCCGATGCCGATTTTCAGGTCGCACGCCATGAACTCGCGGTTGAACCACAGCTCCACCCCCGTGGGCGTCCGGCCCACCCTTACCGTGTTCTGGAACGGGTCGTGGTTGAATACCGCGTAGTTTTCGACAATCTCCTCCCCCAGTTTCTTGCGGGCGTTTATCATATCGTAAGCGCCGTGAGCGCCGAGGGACCAGAGGAACCGTATCTGCTCCTTTTTCATTCCGGCGCGATGCAGCGCGTCCACCACGTGCGGCGCTATGTCCTTCACCGGGGTGGGTCGGGTCATATCATCGAAGACGATGACCGCTTCGCTCTTGTCCTTCGCAAGTTCCTCGAGGGACGGGCCTTCGCAGGGGTTGTCGATTTTTTCCTTTATTTGTTCCGGCCCGAGTGCAGGCTTATCGAAACCGGGGGAGTTGACGGTATCCACTTCCCACCGGTCGGGAAATGTCAGGTCCCATTCGGTATTTTCATACCATAGCCGCGAGGGAATCGGTACTTTTTTCATGACCTGCTCCAATCTTTGGAATTTTATTGGATTTATGGAAATATTACCCGATTTTCAGTTAAAATTCTAACTTTAAGAAGCCCGGTGTCCCCATCCCGTTTCCATGACCCGCCGGCTGAACTCACTTTCCGGGCTATTTGATGTCGGAGTGATACTCCTGTAATGACCTGGCCTCGGTTTCCCCTTTTTTGAAAGCTTCGATTCCCCTTGCACTTGCCATGGCAGCGGCAATAGTTGTTATGTACGGGATTTTGTTTTTGATGGCCAGTTTTCTTATATACGAGTCGTCGTACTTGCTCCTTTTCCCCGCGGGGGTGTTTATTACCAGGTTGATGCGGTTGTTGGCGATGGCGTCGGCGATGTTCGGTCTGCCCTCGTGCATCTTGTCTATCTGCTCGGATTCGATTCCATGTTTTGCCAGGTAATCGTGAGTACCCCTTGTTGCGAGTATATCAAAGCCCAGCTCCTTGAATTTGCTTCCCACCTGCACCACGTTGGATTTGTCCCTGTCCTCGACGGTAATCAATACCGTGCCGCCGGTTGGAAGCCGTTGTCCGGCTGCGTCCTGGGCCTTGTAGAAAGCGAGTCCGAAGGACTCGGCCATTCCCAGCACTTCGCCGGTGGAGCGCATCTCCGGCCCCAGAAGCGGGTCCACTTCCTGGAACATGTTGAACGGAAACACCGCCTCCTTGACGCCGAAGTGAGGTATTTTCTTGATTTCGAGATTCAAATCGGGCAGTTTGCGGCCCATCATCATCTGGGTGGCGATACGGGCCATGGAAATGCCGCAAACTTTCGACACCAGCGGCACGGTTCGCGACGCGCGAGGGTTGGCTTCAATCACATAAACGGTGTCATCGGCTATAGCGTACTGGATGTTCATCAACCCAACCACCCGGAATTTGATGGCGATGCGGCGGGTGAATTCCTGAATTTGCTCAAGATGCTTCTTCTCGATGGTGGTGGGCGGAATCACGCAGGCGGAGTCGCCGGAATGAATCCCCGCCAGCTCGATATGCTCCATGACCGCCGGGATGAAGGCGTCCTCCCCGTCGGCGATTGCGTCGGCCTCGGCCTCGACGGCGTTTTCAAGGAACTTGTCTATCAACACCGGCCTTTCCGGGGAAACGTCCACGGCAGCCGTCAGGTAATGCCTGAGCATGTCCTCGTCGTGGACTATCTCCATCGCCCTTCCCCCCAGCACGTACGACGGCCTGACCATAAGCGGATACCCTATCCTGTCGGCTATCCTGATGGCCTCATCGTAGTTGCTCGCCATATCCGAGTCTGGCTGAGGGATGTCCAGCTCGCGCATCATATTCCTGAACAGGTCCCGGTCTTCGGCCAGGTCTATCATCTCGGGGGAAGTGCCGATAATTTTAACTCCGGCTTCCTCCAACTCCCGGGCTATATTCAACGGAGTCTGCCCGCCGAACTGAACTATAACGCCCTCCGGCTTCTCCTTTTCGTAGATGCTCAAAACGTCCTCGACGGTAAGCGGCTCGAAATAGAGTTTATCCGAGGTGTCGTAGTCGGTGGACACCGTTTCGGGGTTGCAGTTGACCATGATGGTCTCGAATCCGCTGTCCCTTAGCGCAAACGCGGCGTGGACGCAGCAGTAATCGAACTCGATGCCCTGCCCTATCCGGTTGGGACCGCCGCCCAGAATCATGATTTTTCTCCTATCCGTGGTTTCCACCTTATCCTGGGCATTGTAGGTGGAGTAGTAGTAGGCGGCGTCCTCGACTCCGCTCACGGGCACCGGCTGGTAACCCTGCACCATGCCGAGAGATTTTCGCTTATCTCTTATGTCCTTTTCGGGCACATCAAGCAGTTGCGACAGATACTTATCCGAAAAACCGTCCTTTTTGGCCTTTACGAGCACCTCATCGGGAGGAATTTTCCCTTTATGTTTCAGTATCTCCTCCTCGAACTCCACCAGTTCCTTCATCTGCCCGATAAACCACGGTTTTATTGCGGTTTTTTCGTACAGCTCGTCCACGCTCGCGCCCTTGCGAAGGGCTTCATACATTATGAACTGCCTTTCACTGGTGGGCTGGACGAGCAGATTCATCAGGTCTTCGAGGGGTAAGCGGTTGAAATTCCCGGCGAATCCCAGCCCGTAGCGGCCTTTTTCCAGGGAGCGGATGGATTTCTGGAAGGCTTCCTTGTAATGCTTTCCGATGCTCATAACTTCGCCCACCGCGCGCATTTGCGTTCCCAGCTTATCCTGTATCCCCTCGAACTTCTCGAAATCCCATCGGGCGAACTTCACCACCACGTAATCTGCGGAGGGGGTGTACTTTTCCAGCGTTCCCTCCCTCCAGTAAGGTATTTCGTCCAGTGTCATGCCTCCCGCCAACAGGGAGGATACGAAGGCAATAGGAAAGCCTGTGGCCTTGGAAGCAAGGGCGGAGCTGCGGGAAGTGCGCGGGTTTATCTCGATGACCACCACCCTTCCCGTCTCCGGGTCGTGAGCGAACTGGATATTGGTGCCGCCTATAACTTCGATGGACTTCACGATGGAATAGGAGTACTTCTGCAGCTTTTCCTGCATTTCTTCCGAAATGGTCAGCATGGGCGCTGTGCAGAAGGAATCTCCGGTGTGAACGCCCATGGCGTCCACGTTTTCGATGAAACAGACGGTTATCATCTGGTTTTTGGAGTCTCTCACCACTTCCAGCTCCAGCTCTTCCCATCCCAGGACCGACTCTTCGACAAGTACCTGCCCGACCATACTTGCCGCGAGACCGCGACTGGCGATGACCTCCAGCTCCTCCCGGTTGTAGACCATCCCGCCGCCGGTTCCGCCGAGGGTGTAAGCGGGTCTGATGACCACGGGATAGCCGATTTCTTCCACGATTTTTTCCGCTTCCTCCACGCTGCGGGCAATCCGGCTTATAGGCATTTCGATGTTGAGTTTTTCCATGGTTTCCTTGAAGGCCATGCGGTCTTCGCCGCGCTCGATGGCGTCAGCCTGCACTCCGATTACTTTTACCCCGTATTTATCGAGTATCCCTTTCCTGTATAGCTGGGAGGAAAGGTTCAGGCCGGACTGGCCGCCCAGGTTGGGCAACAATGCGTCCGGGCGCTCTTTTTGTATGATTTTCTCCATGGCATCGACAGTGAGGGGTTCTATGTAGGTAACGTCCGCCATGCCGGGGTCGGTCATGATTGTGGCGGGGTTGGAGTTCACCAGCACAATCTCGTAACCGCATTTCCGGAGAGCCTTGCAGGCCTGGGTACCCGAGTAGTCGAACTCGCAAGCCTGGCCGATGACAATCGGCCCCGAGCCGATAATCATCACCTTGTTAATGTCTTTTCTTACGGGCATTTAAGTAAGCTCCTCCTCAAAACACTATTCTCCACAAAATTGAAGGTTAATGGAGTACCGGGAAAAGTTTAGTACAAAATGCTGAAAATCAAAGGGCGCCCACGGGGATTTAATGAAAACGGCATATGCATACCGGAATTAACCCGGTGAAACGACCTTAAATACCACGCTGTCGCTGCTGCCGGATATGTCCATTACCCGTATCTTGTGCTCGCCGGGCTCCGGCTCCAGCCATACCCGCCGGTGGGGAGGGCCGGAGGCGAAGTAATGGTCGTCTACAAACCAGAAAAGCTCTCCTATGTTGGCCCCCGCTTCCACTTTCAGGGGTATTCTCTGCTTGGCGGATTTTATCCCGGGCACCAAGAGGAACACGGTATCCCGCTTGGGTGTTAATATTTTCAACTCGCCCTCCGAGGTAACCTTTCTGCATGATTTCGAAAGCGGCGGAGGCGCGGCGGCGTCCAGCTTTTCATCGCTCGCCCATCTCCTGACGGAGGCCGGAAGCACCAGGAATGACTTCATTACCACACGCCTTCCCTCAGTGCATGACGGATTGAGTCTGTGCCCCGTGTCGGCGTCCACCGGGTATTCCACGTGATAAGGGCATTTTCTGGTGGGGATGCTTGTCCTTATGGCCGGAACAGTCTTTCGATGCGGGCAGTGTTCTCCGGCAATACGCCCCGACCATGCGCACACTTCAACGGGAATCAAATCGGCCGGCGGTTTATCAGAAAAATCTCCCCGTGTCCCATGCGGCATATTTTGCAGAATATCGAACAATATCGGCCCCGCCCTCAGCGCACCCACCAGGCGCCTGCTTGGAGTTCCGTCGAAGTTGCCCACCCATACCCCCGCCGTGTATCTGCGGGTTGCGCCTATTGACCAAGCGTCCTTGTGATGCGCGCTGGTTCCCGTTTTCCAGAAAATCCGTTTGCCGGAGGGAACGGACTCGGTTCGTTCGGGAAAATCGGGCCTGTCCCGAAGCTCGAGGGTTTTACGGGTAAGGTAAGCCGCTCCGGGAGCGAGCATCGATTTCCTCGCAGCTTCGGCATTCCGCGTCCATCGGAGGGGGATGTATTCCCCGCCTCTGGCGAGCATGGCGTAAATGTTGGTAAGCTCGGCGAGAGTCACTTCCAGGCCGCCCACGGCAACGGACAGTCCGTAATAGTCCGGTTCATCGTTAATTGTGGTTATACCGGTTTTTCTTAGAAAATTGAGATAATTTTCAAGCCCGATTTTATGCAAAAGATTAACAAATGGAACGTTGTAACTGTTGGCAAGGGCGTCCCGGAGAGTTATCAGACCGTGGAATTTTCCGTCGTAGTTTATCGGGTCGTAACCCCGATAGTTCGTCGGGACGTCCGCTACCATGTAACCCGGCAGAACCATACCCCGGTCAATGGCCATGGCGTATATGAAGGGTTTCATGGCCGAGCCGGGGGAGCGGGGAGCGTTGAACCCCACCACCTGCCCCTCGTTTTGTTTGTCCCAGAAGTCGAAATTGCCCACCGCCGCGGTTACGTTTCCGTTTTCGTTATCAACGACAATGACCGAAGCGTTGTAGATACCCATGTGCTTCAACTCATCCCGATAAGATAAAAGCACGCTTTCGGCTATGGATTGATGTTCCCTCCGTATTGTGCTCTTTATCTTATTCGCTGGATACAGCCTCAGCAGCCACCCGGCCACGTGCATGCTGCGGCGGGGAAACGGCTTCAACGAGGATGGAACCTTCTTTTCCTTTGCCCCTTTGGCTTCCTTTGCCGTAAATACATCTTCCCCGGAAAGCCTGGAAATCACGGACTCAACAGCATTTTGCGCCCGTTCCGAGTTTTTTTCGCAAGGATATTTTTCGGAGGGTTTCTGCGGAACACTCAAAAGGTAAGATATTTCAAATGGCGACAACTCCCGGGGTAAATGTCCGAAATACGCCAGCGAAGCCGCCCCGACTCCCTCGATATTTTCCCCGAAAGGCAGGAAGTTAATGTAAAGATTAAGGATTTCGTCCTTGTCGAAGCGCAGCTCCAACTGCGTGGCCCGCAAGGATTCGATGATTTTCGACTTCAAAGTGCGCGGCCTCGGTTCCACCAGGCGCACCAGTTGCATGGTGATTGTGCTCGCGCCGGAAACTATGCGTCCCGCCGATATATTCTGGTACAGCGCCCGCACCACAGCCATCGGGTCGACGCCGGGATGGTACCGAAAACGCTTATCCTCGTACCGGATGAGGGCTTTTATGTAATCGGGGTCAATCTCGCTCAGCTCGCTGCGTATGCGCCACTTGTCGTCGGGGCTTAGTCCGATGTACATCGGCGCACCGTCATGGTACTCGACCATGCGCGAACCTTTTGCGAAAAGGCGCCCGGGAAGGGGCACGCTCCAGGCGACCACCAGACCGGCGACGACGATAATCAGCAGCAAACCCGACGATATTGTTACAGTTTTCTTCAGCGGCTTTCTCCTAGTCGGTTATAACCTGCCAGGGGTCCTTTATCATCACCCGGCCTCCCTTGTGCCGGGAGAAAATTCTCGGGTCGTACATGGCTTCGGCCTCGACCGGCGGGGTGCTGAAATCACCGCCTACTACGGCCCGAAGGGCGTATACGGCCTTAACTTTTGCGTTCGCCTTCAAGTTCCCGAAATACTCCACCCGGTCATCCCGGATGTTGGTGTAGGTAGTTTCCCACAAGTCCTTATCGTTCACCCAATCCAGCGGCATTTTGCGGTCAAGCCGCGGATTCTGCACGTCGAAACCGGCGGAAAACCTGTCCACCATCGCCACGTTGCGGATGTATTCGTCGCTCAGGTTTTCCAGGGTAAGCTCGACGTATACGAGGTCTCCCAGCATCAAGTTCTGCGGGTTGATTTCATCTCCGTCGGAGTTTTTGTAAACTCGGCTGACTCTTATAAAGTTATCCCCGGTTTCGTAGTCAACCCCGGGTTTGATTCCTTCTATCTGAACCATCGCGAAAAGGTGGCCTCCTTCAATTTTGTCCACTTTGAGCGATATTTCTTCGGCGCCGCTGGCCCCGGAAACCTGCCACGCACTCGAGCGGTTTTCCTTGTCGCTGTTCGATAAAGGCTCGATTGATTTTCCGTCCATCGAGAGATACGGCCTGGACCACATGCTTGCCGCCTGAGTCGAGCGTTTGCCCAGCCCGCTGACGCACCAGGCAAGCTCCTGTGTGGTGTAATGACGGCTGGATTTATGAAGGTATCGCGCTATGTTCCGGGCCAGGGGCTCGGCCGCTTCGCTACCCGGCCATAGCTCCTCCATTACGTTTAACATGATTCCACGGGTGCGCAGGGAAGACCAGAAAGTCCATCCGTTTTTCCTCTTGCTCGTAAACGCGGGAGGAACTTCTTTCAAGTCTTCTTCGTAAGTTCTGTCTCCGGACAGATACAACGCCGCTTTCAGTAGAAACAGGTTCTCTTCCTTCATAACCTCCCATTTTTCCTTCGGTTTTCTTATCAGTTCCCTTATTCGCGCCGCCTGCCCTTTTCCGGCCCTGGCAAGTACGTAATGCATGAAAGGTTCCGCGTAAACTACACGGTCACGGCGCCTGCCGCTACGCTTGCGATAGTTCAGCGAGTCCTCTATGAAGTCTACGGCATCCCTCAACCGGAGCTTGTTAATGGGATACCCCTTTTCTTTGCCTTTCAGCAGTATGTAAGTGGCGTACGCGCTTGACCAATAGGCCGGGTTGTCGCTTCCCGGCCAGTAAGAAAATCCGCCGTCGGCGGTCTGCATGCTGAGCATTCTGTCCACGCCGTGCATGAACCTTTGCTCGAGGGCGCCTTTTTCCAGTATGTCGGGGTCGATTGACAGAAGAAGCTTGCTTATATACAAAAGCGGCATAGTGGAAGAAGACGTTTGCTCGATGCAACCGTAGGGATACCTGATGAGATACTTCAAATGGCCGAGCTCCTTTCCGTACCTGTTGGGCATTACGGTGACCGTGGTGCTTTCGTATTGCGGGTTCCATCCTTCGAAGTACCCGGTCAGGTTATTAGCTCCCTCTTTCAGTTTATGTGAGTAAGACTCGCGGGTCACGGGGCCGTCCGGGATAAGCGGCGCCTCGACGCTGTCCCGCGATACCGTTTTGCTGCCCACCGCTACGACTTCAAAATCGGCCCCACCTTGTGCTCCCGCTGCTTCGCATTTGAACGTCACCAGCCCCGATTCGCCTTTTTCCAGGATAATGTCCTTTGTGACTCGCCCTTCCACCATGACAGCGTCATCGGTGCGCAACTCCACCTCCACCGTTTCCTTCCGGCCCGTCATATTCGTCAGGAAAACCGGCAGGGCGAATTTATCGCCCGATATGAGGAACCGGGGGAAAGTCGGTTGCAGAACGAGCGAGTCGCGTACTTTCACATCGGCGCTGTCCACCGCCATTTTATCCAGCGCCGCCGCCACTGCTACGACCCTGAGCTGGCCCTGGTAAGTCGGAATGTGAAACTTGACCCGTGCCTTTCCCCCTTTATCGAATTCCAACACTCCCGACCACATGGCAACGGGTTTTACCATCTGAATTCTTCCGATACCCTCTTTTTTGGCCCTTCGAGCCTCTTCGGCCTCCATGAGCGCTCCGTCTCCGCCGGTGCTGCTCTCGGGTACCGGGGGTAAAAGAAGCGTCCATCCCACGGTTTCGAAAGTCTCCACCCCGAGCGCCCGGCGGCTGAACATCACCCCGAGCGGGTCGGGGTTTCGGTAATCGGTAAGCTGATGAATACCTTCGTCAACAGCCGCGACGGTAGCGTATACGGGCTCCCGGCCGGCCTCGGATTCCAGTTCTATAACAAGGTCTTCGTTCGGTTTAACCTCGCCGGCGACCTCGAGTTTGAGTGGCAGCTGGCTTTGAGTGGGGCGAACCTTTATATTTTTCACCCCGAAGGCCCTGCCCGGTATGAAAGCTTCCGAACTCTCGAAAAAGGGGTCCTTCACCAGAAGGCAGCTTACATAAACGTTGGGATAGAACTCGCGAAGGGTAAAATTCACGTTTACCGGGCCCGCTTCCGCATCAATCCAGCGTTGCTCGATTACATGCCCGGTTTCCACGGTAAACAGCATGCGTCCCGGATAAGGCAGCGTGGCTGTTACGGTGGCCTTTTCATCTACCTTTATGTCATCCGGGGACTCTATCAGCAATCCTTTGGGTTCTGAGGGAGGCGGAGTTGCGGAGGTGTCACCGTGCCTGCCCCACCAATACCAGTAGTAACCCGGGCCTCGCAGGTATAAATCCGTCTGAACCCTCGGCCCCGCCTTGGCTCTTACCACGTATCCCTGAGAGTAACTGTGGGGAGTAAAGGAGTAGGCGAACTTTCCATCCCTGACTTTAACGACCCTTTCTTCGACTGGAACTTCTATCGAAAAATGTTCCCTCTTGCTTCTTCCGGTCTGCGGGTCGTATTCCCATATCCAGTCCGACTGCACCTCGATGAGCTCTATTTTTACATTGGCAATGGAATCGAGTGGGTTGCCCTTCAAGTCCACTACCACCCCCTCCACTGTCGTCTTTCTGCCCACGTTCACTTCTTTACTGTCGGAGTTAAGTCCGATGTAGAAGTCGTCCGGATGCACTGTAACCGAGGCATGGGATTTCGTCGTACGACCGCTTCCCGCTTCAAACACGCTCGCATCAACCACGACTTTTGCGGGGCCTTTGACGACGGAAACCTCCTCCACCGGGCGGCATGTAATCAGCGCGGCGCCCTTATCGTCCAGCTTGCCCTCGACGGTGTCCAACGGAACCGCCTGGAAAGGCTCGTCCCTCCATACGTTAAATGTGTATCCGGGATATTCTTCCGGCTCGAACTCTCCGGCTTTCACCGAACATCGAGCCTCCATTTTTTCGCCCTTGGCCACCGCTCCGAACAAATATCGCGCATTCAGCCGGAACCGGGAGCTTTCACTCATCAACACGGCTTCATCGAGCGAGGAAACTTCTGCCTTAATGCGCTCGGGCACAAACTCCTCGACCATGAAGGAATGTTGTGCGGCCCTTTTTTTACCTATATCGATGTAAAAGTTGTAATTACCGGTCAAGGCATAATCGTTGAAGGATATGTTGTAAGTTACCATCCCCGCTTCGTTTGTCCTGGCCGTAAACCTGTGCATCTCCTTGCCCTTGGGGTCGTACAATTTTCCCGTAACGGGAAGTCCGGTCTTTGGAGCGCGGTTCTCGTTTTTCTCCCACACCACGCCCACCAGGTGCGCGGTTTCGCCGGGGCGATATACGTCCCTGTCCATGTACACGGCTACCCGGTACGGCGATTTGGTCTTCTTTCGCTCCCCCTGCACCGGGTATTCACTGAGAGGCACCTGAAGCTCCGAGAACTTCAGAAACGTGAGGTCATCGCCGGAGCGGGCTACGAGCGCGAAGGGTTTCTTATCGGAAACCCTTATGGGATCGGTCAGGTTTTCAAAATGCACAAAACCGCCGGAGTCGGTCTCGCCCGCGGCAAGCCGGCGGTTGCTTACGGACATGACCTCCACCGTGGCGTTATCCACGGGGTTAAGCTTTTCGGAATCCAGGACCCATACGAGCAGGTCCCGCCCTTCTTTTCCGAAGCGTTTAGTCACCATAGTCAGGTCAGTGAGCACCAGCCGTATGGCGTCGGTGTCCCGGGCGCCTTTCGCTTTTACCTTGAATTCAAATACCCCTTCGGCCCCTTCGGGCAACAGCCTTCCCAGGTTGACCCAGCTCGTCAACTTCCGGTCTTCTTGTCTCCTTACAGTGAAATGTTCCTCCGCTACCAGGTCTGACGTGCGCTCGGTGGCGGTTTCCCGGTCTCCCGACAACCAGAACACCAGGTTCTTTTCGGGAATGCGCCGTACTTCTATTTCCACTTCGTCCACGTTCAGGTGTCGAATAGGAACCGATTTGAGCCTTTGTCTCGGCAGGTACCGACCCTTGCTTGCGAATTCCACTTTGGGGGTTCGTTGGGAAACTCTTATGTCTTCGGTATAAGTTTTGGTAAGGATAGACCCGCTTTCCGTCTGCAAGCCGGCCTCGGCGGTAAATCCGTATGAACCTCTATGGAAATTTCCAAGTATCCTGAAACCCCTCCTGTCCGGCACGAACCGCGCGTTCACCGGCGGGGTTACGTGAACCTTTTCCCGGAGAGCGGTTTCGGGTATCCTGCAGCGGCGCCAGTGCTCCTCATAACAAACAACCTGCAGATACCATCCGGTGTTGCTTTCCTTCAGCCGCGCGTTTATTCGTTTTATTCTTTGAAGATTTTGAACTTCCTTCTTATCGCCTATATCAAAGACCCTGGTATGAGAGCTTTCAGTTTCGGCCCTTCCATGTTCATCGGAAATGCCTCTGTCCAAACCCATTATAAGCTTAGCGGATTCAGCCAAACGATAATGATGTAATCTAACCACCAACTGGCTGGGGTCCGTGGAATACGTTTCAATTTCCACCTTTTGTGGTGACCTACCGTTGACGAATAGCTTCATACGATTCTTCAACGAATCCTTGTCCACGGGGCCGGTAAAGTGCAGGATAAGGTCGGCGTAACGTTTCTTGAGATTAACCCTGTCCAGAAACACATCCCTCAATTCAAAAGGAGGAGTTTTGAACGTATAGTTCCAGGCGCCCGAAGAGGGAGGAGTATACTTCTTGCCGTTTATGTTTACCGAAGGCGCTTCAAACGAATAGTCTGTGTTATAGGAAAACAGCTTCGACGGCCGAAACTCGTAATACGCCTTGCTTTTGTAGAACCTCACTTCTCCGGGAAGATGGGGCGTAATCCGCGGATACTCGGATTTAAACGATTCGATATCGTAAGTCGGCAGGTTATAAAACTGCACTACCAGCTTGGTTGGAATCCGGTAAGGCAGGCCATCGGCGCTGATGGAGGCACGAACATTTTCGTTTTCCCGCTTTTTTCCGGTAAAAGCAATTGTTCCCTTTGGGGTGGGCTTTTCCCGTTCCTTCCTTACCTCTTTTTGCCGCGGGGTTGTCTTTTGCTTCTCTTCGTGTTGCTCTTTGCAGGAAAAAGGTAGTAACGCTATCAAAAGCAATAAAAATGAAAAGCGGAACGGACGAGCACCGGAAAACATTTTTTTCATTGCAACTCCTCCTCTACACAGTACAGATAGCATCAAATTTAGTACATTTCTTTCAGAAAAAGCAAGTATTTGGAGGAGTCTTTCCAAGATTGCCGTATAATGGGCCCGCTTGTTTCTCACCTTTATCGCTCCGGGGGTTACCGAAAACATGCTCGTCACCCGAAAGGTAATAGCCGGTTTCGGGTCTTTTTTTTCGCCCCCCGGCCCCCTGCGGTCAAGGTGAGTTACCCTTACAGGGAATATTTGAATCATTAAGCGGGAATCTTGAGAGTCTTTGGGATTCCGGAAAAAGGCTGAAAATTTTCCTTGCGATAATACTAAAGATAGGGGTACTGTTGCCGGCAAAAGCTGGCGCCGAAAAAAATCAATAAGCGCGCCCGGCAGGATTCGAACCTGCGACCTACGGATTCGTAGGGTCGAATACTATACCTTTTCGCGTTTATCCGAAATTACTACGGAATCACGTCTGAGTCAATAACCACACGGGTTTCAGCGCTTTAGACCATTACTACTATTTATGTGATGGGCGACCAAAAACCTCTCCCAAGTGACACACGAGGTGACACACGGAGATAAAATCTCCTGATGTCACACAAAAAGGAAATACTCATACCCCCGGCTATGTCAAACCGGCATGGCCGGGAATTTCTCCCGAACAATCTGCGATATTGACGAAGATTGGGGTGCGGACTACCCTAAAAAAGAGAATCGGCTATACAAAGGACTGATTGAGGGTGATTTGACTATGGCGAGGGAAGCGGTAAATTGAGCTAAAGAACCGATTAAGCGGGAATAATCGAGCATTTAACTGTTAAAATGCGAGAGGAGACGATATGCGATATAAAGTAAACATTCAGAAAACTGAAGAAGGATATTCGGTTTGGGCGCCTGGCCTGCCGGGCTGCTGGTCTCAGGGAGATACCGAAGAAGAAGCTCTTGAGAACATCAAGGATGCAATAGAAACCTACCTCGCCACGGTAGAGGAATTAAGCAAAGATAAAGAGTCTCGCTACGTAGAAGTCGGAAGCAATGCCTAAAATTCCCGGTGTTAATCATCAAAGGGCCGTCAAGGCATTCGAGAAAGCGGGTTTCAGGGTAGTCAGAAGTGGGAAGCATATATCCATGACTAATGATGAACGAATCATCATTATTCCACGCAAAAATCCTATCAATTCATTTACAATGGCCGGTATCATCAAAGATGCAGGAATGAGCATAGAAGAATTTAAAAAGCTTTTATAAATTTCAAGGCTGGCGCTGTGGTTGAAATCATTCGCTTCGCAGCCTGATTGACTTGATTAAAAGGACATCCCTTGGCCAAAGGCAAAAAATCGCGATCTTCAACCCTTCCAACGGTCCTGAATAAGGATACGCTAAGACATATGGCGGGGTCGAAGTACTATAGTCGTGGATATGATTATTTTCGGGTTGGGTATGTAAAAAACCTTGTTGAATTGAATGACCGTATAACAGCTAACGTGCATGGCAGGCAGAAATATGATGTGAGTTTATGGCCCGAAAACGGCGCTTTAGAATATTCGTGTTCATGCCCATTGGGAGAGGTCGGCGAGTTTTGCAAGCATTGCGTTGCAACGGGTCTCAAATGGCTGGAGCAGCAGAAACCTGACAGCGGAAAAACCAAAAAGCCAAAAATAACCGCCAAAGACATTGAAAAATTCCTGCTTTCACAAGACAAACAATACCTCATAGACACGATTTTAGAACTGGCGAGATATGACGGCCAACTTATGCACCAATTGGTCGTGAAAACCGCACGAGCTGCCGCAAAAGGCTTGGACCTAGACGCATATCGGTCGGCAATTGATTTTGCGGTCGATATAGATTATTTCGCAGACTATTTTTCTATGCGGGAATACAGCCAAGGTATATTTGATGTCATCAGTTCGATAGAAGATTTATTTAATGAAGGTTACGGGAAAGAGGTTGTCGAGCTTACCGAATATTTCCTGGCGGCTGTCGAGCAGGCAATGAATGAGGTTGATGATTATGACGGCGAATTGAGTTATATCCTCGATACGCTTCAAGAGATGCACTTTAAAGCCTGTAAAATTGCTAAACCCGACCCCGAAACGTTGGCAAGGAGACTTTTTGAGAGAGAGGTCAATTCAAGAGGGGATGCATTTTACGGCGCAGTGGAAACTTACGCCGACATACTCGGTGAAAAGGGTCTTGCCGTTTACCGTGAATTGGCAACGGCAGAGTGGGAAAAATTTCCCAAGTTGGGACCGAAAGCAAAATATTCTGAAATTAATGGAAAGCGCTACCGCATTACAAAAATCGTGGAAGCTCTGGCGCAAAAATCAGGTGATGTTGAAGAACTTGTTAATATCAAAAAACGCGACCTCTCATCACCCTACCGTTATTTGCAAATAGCCGAGATATATAGGAAAGCCCGCAAAAGAGACCTCGCATTGCAATGGGCGGAGCGAGGCGTGAAAGCATTCACTGACCGTCCCGATCCCAGGCTACAGGAATTTCTTGCAAATGAATACCATCGTGTCAAACGACATGAAGACGCCATGAAACAGATTTGGGATATCTTCACTCGCCGCGCCAACCTTGAACATTATCAACTATTGAAAACCCATGCCGATAAAACTAAGGCATGGCAGGAATGGCGCGAAAAGGCGCTTTCCTTTATCAGGGATGAAATCAGAAAACAAAGGAAAAAGAAGCTTTGGTATTGCATGGACAATTCAGTTCTCGTGGAAATATTTCTTTGGGAAAAGGACATCGAAAGCGCACTTACAGAGGCCAGGAACGGCGGATGTTCCGAATATCTCTGGTATCAACTTGCAGTGAAACTTGCGCCCACCAAACCCGCCGAATCGATCAATATTTATAAAAGCCTCGTGGAACCGACGCTCAAAATGACAAACAAGAAAGCCTACCTCGAAACCGTAAAGCTTTTGAAGGAAATAAACCGGCTGATGGTTGAGACCGGCAAAAAAGAGGAGTTTTCAAATTATCTTGAGACCATTCGCGCTGCCCACAAGAGAAAACGCAATTTCATGAAATATTTGAACAGAACAAAATGGGTGTGAGCGCGCCCGGCAGGATTCGAACCTGCGACCTACGGATTCGTAGTCCGGCGCTCTATCCAGACTGAGCTACGGGCGCTTCAAACTACTCGGGCAGGGTTATCACCTGCCCGTATTTATAGTAACAACCCTTCTAATAAGCGTCAATCGGCCACCGAGGATTTCAACCTGAACCCGACCGTTTTCGCCTCCAATGGCCTCAAAGCCACTCTTATCCAGCCGTCTCCATTCATTAATCGCCCCTCAGGGCGCTCCAGGCCGTCCAACAGCCTCACATCGGCGAAAGCTCTGATATCGCTGGTTATGTTGGTGACAACGGTTTCCTCCGTCAGGTTTCTCAATACCACCACGATTTTATCTTTTTCAAAGTCAGAGTGTTTGACTTCTTCAATGACTACCTTTTCCGAAGTCGTTTGGAAGGTACGAAAGACGGTGCCGGCGTGTCGGGGTATCTTTCCCTCCTTGGCCTTGCTTTCCGGGTAAGCCATGGCTTCAATCGGCACGGTATAATCCCTGATATTCTTCAGTTGAGCATCGCCGATAACCCTCTTTATCAACCAGGTGGATTGCATTGGAGTTTTGTGATTCCGGGGTTCGTTGGGCGCCAACTTCTTATCGCCACTTTTCATTTTCACCGGAAACTCCTGGATGTAGAGCAGCCACCACAAGCGTTCGTTCCCGCCGGGAGGTGAAGGTAAAAAAGGGATACCGCCCCTATTTGAAATTATCAGACGCTCCTTACCTCGCAAATTCAATACCGCCCCGTCGTTGCCGATTTTCCATGAGGCTTCTTTCTGCAATTCTTCATTCGGGGATATGAGCAGGCCTCCCCTGCCCACCTTGTAATTTGTCACAGGTTTGTCCAAATTGAATTCCCCGACCCACCCTCTCAAGCTCTCGGCGGGGGGAAGTTTTTTGGCCGGGGGCCATTTCAACGTAAAAACCTTCCGCCCATTCGGAAGGTTGTAATTGCCGATACGCAATTTAACTTCCTCCGACCTGCGGACCTTCATTATCCCTCCCCTCAGGAACAATGGCGGCTCAATTTTCAGGGGATTTTCGACGAGTTTTACCCCGGCTTTATCCCGATTTTTGATTATATCCGGGAACTTGGCCCTGTCGCCGCTTACTATGGAGCATGACCAACCGCTCACTTCACCCTCCAGAAATGACACACCCGAGAAATCCCGGGTGGTGGAGTATTTTTTGTAATACGGCCACTCAATCACCCCCGCCTGTCGCTCTCCGGATATGTTGCAGGCGAGCAACGGTTTTGACTTAACGTCGAAAAACTTCATCATCGACGGGTGGTAGAACATGTCCCTCAATGAATCCTCGGCAAATTTCAGAGCATCCCCGGCAAGTTTAACCTCGTGATTGTTCTGCTCAAGCACTTCATCCGGCGTCATCTTACCGGGCCACGCTCCCACCCCGGAATGCTCGTCATATAGGAGCAGACTCCTCCAGGCTTCTGAGATATTTTGTCTCTGCCCGCTATTTTCTGTAACCACGGAAAAAAGCTCTGCGGCCAGCAATTTACGCCGCGTTTGAGCTGCCAGAGCCTCCGCATGTGGGCTTCGCCTGACCAGGGCTTCCCAGTGCCCGGAAGCGGGCCAGTCTCCCTTCAAAACCGGCAAACCG
This sequence comes from uncultured bacterium, assembly GCA_964459325.1. Lineage (GTDB taxonomy): Bacteria > RBG-13-61-14 > RBG-13-61-14 > CAYWKU01 > CAYWKU01 > CAYWKU01. The sequence continues at coordinate 26,199 of CAYWKU010000011.1, forward strand.
GCCTTTTCCTCGTCGGTCAATGACATGTAGAAATCGGTCAAGGAAGTTATACGAATGTGTGGTTTGCGGCCGCTTGCATTCCACCTGTTTACATTATCGAACAGCTCTTCGAGCTTCCCCGGCCCGGTGTTATCACCGGAAGAGAAAAGTACCAAGGCTTTATCCGGAAAGTAACCGTTTTTTCTCAGTTTTTCGGAATAGTTATCAAGCCTTTCGCCGAGACCGTCCCATTCATGCAAGACCAGGTTCAGGCCGCCCTCCATGTACCCCGCCCCGCCCCGCAGACTTACGATGACCCGGTCACCGTCCGGTGCTTCCCACCGGAAAAGATATGGTATACCCGGAGGAAGCGAAGAAAGCCCGTTCATTTCGTTTGCGCCCACCGCTATAAACTTGATGCCCGCATCGGTCGCCGCTTCCGCCATGTTCCATGTTAACCCCGGCACATCCGCGTGGTGCCACGAATGGATGGGCACGCCCAACTCACTGGCCCACCGCCTTACCGGAAAGAAAAACCGCCTTCCCTCGGCCGCCGAAAAAGCGGAGGTGTTCGCATGCATCAAGCCGCCGGTTATTTCCCACCTGCCTGAACGGACCAGTTCCCTGAACTTTTTCCATTCTTCCTCGGCGGCGTCCTTTTTGAACCATTCCACCGGAAGCAGGCAGCCGCTGTTAAGACGAGCCTCCGGGTGAGATTCGAGCAGCTTTATTCCCTCGCGATAAATGTCGGGCCATTGCCGCTTCACCTTCTCCTGCGGGGCGGTGAAGCCGTAATCCAGATGGCCCAGTATCGGCGCTACGTATATTTCCTCAACGGAAGGGTAATACCCGATTTGTCGCAGGCTGAGGCATGAGACGGTCGCTATCAGGCCGACCAGCAGCGCTGTTCTGACAATCTTCATCCCGGGAATATATTAACCTATTGAACTTTCTTTTTCGCCCACGGCGGAGGATTATTCTCCAGGTCCTTGTAAATATTCTTCAAAACATAATATGCCGGCTTGGGAATGCGGTAATAGGTCAATACTCCCTTTAAATTGAAGTAAGGTATGGGATGCTCCTCCTTGAACCAGGCGTTCCGAAAGTCGGCGAATACCCACGGCATACCTCCCCAAACAAAGGGCAGCTCCCGAAATATCTCCCACTGCCGGGCGATAATGCGAGCCTGCTCTTCCGGGTCGAAAGTTCCCATTCCGTCCTGTCGCCCGTCTCGAATCCTATCTTCATTCATGACCGACCCTGCTCCGAACTCGCTGATGACTATAGGCTTGTCGGGGTACCTTTCGTGTACTCTTTTCAGGTAATCGCGAACATCCTCCACTTTACCCACATACCATCCGAAGTATTCGTTAACGCTAATGAAATCGGCGATATGGGCGCATTTTTCCTTAAGCGGCCACATGGTTTGCAGCAGCGCAAAAGTGACCGGCCGGTCAGGGTCAAATTCCTTAGCCACATTTCTCAAGGTTTCATACGTCGAACACGAGTCCTTAGTAAACGTCCAGTTCTCGTTGCCGATACTCCAGGCCAGCACGCTCGGGTGGTTTCGGTCGCTCTCAATCATCTCCACCAGCGACAGAACGGCGTTTCCGACCAATTCCGGCTCCGTGAATTGCGATGGTTTGACCTTGAAGAAGTGCATCCGGCCTATATCCTGGCTCCGCTGAATCCTGTCCCTGAACCATATCAGAAAACCCATTCCCGCCTGGTACAGCGGTATTTCCTCGGTGATTCCGATGCCGTGTATATCGGTAAGGTCCAACAGCTCCGGGTCGTTGGGGTAATGACCGGGGCGCATGTGGTTGATGTTCATAGATTCCAGGAGCCTGATGTCACGAACCAGAACGTCGGGGGTTTCGGTAAGACCGGTCACCGGGTCGTCCTCGTGGCGGTTTAACCCGCGGATGTAATAAGGCTTGCCGTTGAGGAAAAGCCCATCAGGGGTAGCCTCAAAGTGTTTAAACCCGAAATCCGTTTGAATTGTCTCCATAATCGAGCCGCTCCCCCGCTCATGCAGACTGATTTTCAGGGTATACCGGTTATACGGGTTTTCGGGCGACCAAAGGGATGGCGATTGCAGCTTTCCGCCCAGTTTAACCCCCCAAATGCCTTTGCTTTGACCCGTGAAAGGCTCGGAGGATTCCAGTTTGAGCACCTTATGACCGGAGCGCTTTGAAATTACTTCGGCCTCAAACGATACCTCCCCCGGCTTCAATTCATCCGAATTATCCCAGACAAGGGTGTCCACCGAGAGTTTCCAGTTACCCTTTTCGAGCGGCAGGGTACGAACGGCAGCTTTGAACACGGTAACCGCCGGGTGGGCTTCCAGGTAGACGCTCCGGTGGATGCCGCCATATTCGAACCATCCCATCCTGGAATCTTCGTAGTTGAGGGGCGGGACGCTGGTGAACGTCATGCTGTTATCCACCCGCACCAGCAGAGTGTTGTCGTCTCCCCTCTCTAAGGCCTCAGTTGCGTCCAGGCTGAAGGCCGTATAGCCGCCTTCGTGGCTACCCAGAAGCTGCCCGTTCAGCCATACCCGGCATCTCATGTTGACCCCGCCGAAGTGAAAACGATACCGTTTTGCCCGAAAGCCTTTATCCACGTGAAAACGCAGCCTGTACCAGCCTATGCCTATGTAATGCAGCATATCCGGGTGCAAATAATTCCAGACGCCGGGAACATTTATGGGCTCCCAGCCTTCCTCCGGCGGTTTCGACTCACCTTCGTCACCCTTTGCGAACATCCAGACACCGTCGAGACTAAGACGGGGGTTATCGGTCTCGAATCTCCCGAAATACGGCATTTCGCCATACATCATGTATGGAACTTTCCCGGCGGATTCGAGGCTCCAGTTTTGACCGGAGGGAAGATTTGAGGCAGGAGAAACTCCCGAAAAGGCTGAAAGGAACAATCCGCAAGCCACTGCAAACCAAAAGGCTTTTTGCACCATATTTACCCCTCCCGCGGCGTATACGCATACAAAAAGCGGAGGAGGCAGGATTCGAACCTGCGGGACCTTACGGCCCAGCGGTTTTCAAGACCGCCGCCTTAAGCCACTCGGCCACTCCTCCTGTAATTATCGACATATATTAACTTTTCCCGGTTCCTGTGTGAAAAGATATTCGGTTGTTTATCGCTGTCAACAACGGCGATGCATCACCTGGGGTTTGAAGGGGGCTCGATGACCTCCATGCCGTGCATGTAACTCCTCAGTGCCTCCGGTATAACCACCGACCCGTCCTCCTGCTGGTAGTTTTCCAGGATGGCGATTAACGTCCGTCCCGTGGCGAGTCCGGAGCCGTTAAGGGTATGCACGTAGCGCGGCCTGCTTTTTGTACCGGCTCGATACCTGATGTTGGCCCTGCGGGCCTGGAAATCCCGGAAGTTCGAGCAGGAGCTGATTTCCCGGTATGCCCCCTGCCCCGGAAGCCAGACTTCGATATCGTAGGTCTTGGCCGAGGCAAACCCCATGTCGCCGGTGCACAGGGTTACCACCCGGTAGTGGATGTTCAGGCGCTTCAGTATTTCTTCCGCGTTCGCCGTAAGCTTTTCGAGTTCATCGTAGCTCGTCTCCGGCTCGACGAACTTGACCAGCTCCACCTTCTGAAACTGGTGTTGCCTTATCATACCCCGGGTGTCCTTGCCGGCGGCCCCGGCTTCGCTGCGAAAACAGGGAGTGTACGCCGCGTAGTATCGGGGCAGAGTTCCCGGCGAAAGTATTTCCTCCCGGTGAATATTGGTCACCGGCACCTCGGCCGTGGGCACTAAAAACAAGTCGTAATCCGTTATGTGGAAAAGGTCGCCCTCGAACTTGGGGATATTCCCGGTCCCGATGTTCGAGTTGCGATTGGTCAGAAACGGCGGCAACACTTCCTTGTAACCGTGCTCGCGGGTATGAATGTCCAGCATGAAATCAATCAGCGCCCGTTCCATGAGCGCCGCGGCGCCCCATTGGAGCGTAAAGCGGGCCCGGGCAATCTTCGCGGCCCTCTCGAAGTCCAGTATTCCCAGTGAAACCCCCAGTTCCACGTGGTCCTTGGGCTGGAAACCGAACTGTGGAGGTTCCCCCCATCGCCTGACCTCCGCGTTATCCTCTTCGCTCTCCCCCACGGGAACGCTTTCGTGTGGAATGTTGGGGATGTTCAGCATTTTGAGCTTTATTTCTTCGTTCAGGCGGCGATTTTCCGAGTCCAGCTTTTTTATTTCATCGGGAAGATTGCCCATTTCTTCGATAAGGTCGTTTGCGTCCTCGCCATTGGACTTTTTCAGACCTATCTGTTTTCCCAGTTCTTTCTGATGGGCCCTTTTGGAATCGTGTTCGGCCTGTATTTTGCGGCGGGTTTCGTAAAGTTCCACTATTTCATCGAGCAGGGGAGAATAATCTTCTCCCCTGGAGGCGAGTCTGTTTTTCACCTCCTCCTTGTTTTCAGCAAGGTATCTTACGTCGAGCATGATTTCGCAGGTTCGTCCTTCCGGAACATTAAATCATAAAATACTATAGTAACATCATGATTCGGTTATTTAAACCGGAGCTATCGGATTTCGGCCCGGTCAATGCCCTTGAATAAGGGGTCTGAAGCTAAAGCTTTGTTCACGAAAGAAGGATTGAGCCTGTGAGCTCTTCTGAGGCTATCGATAGCCTCTTCGGTATTACCCCGGGCCATCCGTGCCCGGGCCTTATATACCAGCGGCGCGGGGGCGTTTGGCTTGTGTACGGCCAGTTTATTAAATAATTCCGCTGCCTTATCGTATTCCTGTAACCTCATATATACCTGTCCGAGCTTTGCCATCGCAGGTATCAAGTCCGGGTTAATCTCGAGTGCGGTCTCGAACTCGTTCCGAGCCTTTTCGAGTTTATTCATTTGCATGTATATAACCCCGGCGTTGTGGTGACATTCGACGTGAGCCGGGTTGACTTTGGCCGCTTTCCTGTAATGCTCGAGGGCTTTTCGGGACATGTTCTTCCGGACGTAGCAGTTTGCCAGGTTGTTATGAGCCTCGGCGCTTGCTGGATTGATTTTCAGGGCTTTTTCGTAAAAACCGGCAGCTTCGTCCCATTTTTGCTTCACTTCGGAGATACGCCCCAGGCAGAAGTTGGCCATGTGGGAGTCGCCGGAACGCTTGATGGCGCGTTTGCACTTTTCATGCGCGCCGTCGAGTTTTCCGGCGTTGAACAGTGCCATACCCCAGCCGGCCAATATTTCCGCCATTTCGGCATCATTGACGGCGCCCGATTTCGAGACACTGATTTCATCGACCCTGGAATATACCTTCGCGGCTTGCTCGAAACGTTCCGTCTGCATATAAACATCGCCGAGCATGGACAGGGCGCCGAGATTGTCAGGGTTCTTTTCCAAAACCGTGCGGAGAGCCTTTTCCGCCTCTTTGAAATTTCCTTTCTGAATGAGCAATTGCGCCCGGTTTATTTCCAGCCCGGTATCATCCACGTCGCCGATATAGCCCAGGGCTTTCAAACGCTCCTTGATTCGGCCCGATATGCGGCTTTCGGGTAGGGATTTTTCACCGGCGGCCACTTTAGCGGTTTTCTCCTCATAAGTTTCGATTCTTTCGATGGGATTATCATTTAAAAAGGCCGGTCGGATGGCGTTTTTCAAGACACCTCCTGCCATGTCTTCGGCCACAGGCAATCCCATCAGGGCCAAAGCCGTGGGGGTTATGTCCTGCACCCGGGAGGCAATTTTCTTGCCGCCGTCCCTTATATCCGGCCCCATCATCGCCATAAAGGCCGGTTGGCGATGCCAAAGGTGCGCCATTTTTACCCTCGTCTCGCCGGTTTTGGCCGGCCTTTCGGCGCCTATTTTAAATCCGTGGTCGCTCAGTATGATGACGTTGGTGTTCTCATCCAGCTTTTCAAGGAGTTTCCCTAAAATTTCATCCTGCCTTATATACGTTTTCTCCACTACGTTTTTATACTTCTCGTAACGCGCATCGGTAACGAAATCCGCCTTGGGAGGAGCGAATCTCATGTACTGATGGCTCACCACATCCACCCATTCAAAATAGACCATGAACAGCCCGGGCTGGCCCCTATCGAGCAGATGAAGACTCATTCCGTAGAAACTCTCAAGAGTAGCCAGCGCTCTCAAAAAATGATGCAGCGGGTTGAGATGACAGAAGGGTATCTCGCTTTCCCCCTTGCAATAAAGGCAATCGGCGTATTCGGGTCTTTTGCATAGCGCGTCCATGTCCACGCTCACGTTGTATTCGGTGGAAGAAATGTTCATGTATCGCTTTATCCGTGACAACGGCACGTCGAATGGGTCTACTTTCATTGGAGCCAATTCCCGGTTTAACCCTTCGGGATAAGTATTTCCGATTTCAGTTTTTACGCTGTCGCTCTGGATGGAGAAAATATGGAAGCCCATGTGGTCGCTTATCATTCTGCCCTTGATTTCTTCGGCGGGCCAGCTGGCCCACCACCCGACTACATCCGTCGATTTGCCCCTTTCGGTGGCAATGTTCCAGATGGCTTTTGTGCGGCGCTGTGCGGCGGTGACGGGAATCATTTTTCCGCGCGAGTCCTTTACCATGAACCATGTAACCCCGTGCCGTTCCGGCAGCACGCCCGTGGCGACGGTAGTCCAGATGGCGGGCGATATCATGGGCCGGAGGGTCTTCATTTCGCTAACCACACCACCTTCCAGGAAGCGGTTGAAATGGGGCAGCTTGCCTTTCGAAGCCAAATCGCGCACTATCCGCCAGTCGACGCCGTCCATGCCTACGATGGCCACTGGGTTAACGCTTGATTTTTCAGTGCAGGAAAATACCTGGACAAACGCGGCAAGAATCAGAGCGGCGAGGCATGCTTTCGAACTCAGACGGAGCCGGGATGAAACTAAGCCTTTTCCTGCGTTTGTGCCGATTTTTCTTTGAAGAAGCTCCAAGTTTCCTCCAGACCCTTTTCAAATCCGACTTGAGGCGCCCAGCCAAACACCCGCTCGGCCAGGCTGTAGTCCAACACGCTACGTCGTTGTTCACCCGGCTTTGCCGGCCCATGCTCGAAGGAAACCGATTTTCCGGAAACCTTTAACAGTAATTCCGCCAGGGTATTAACATCCGTTTCCTTCGCGGTGGAAATATTGAATTCGCCGGACACATCGCTTTCCAGTGCATTCAAGTTGGCGCGAGCGACGTCTTTTGCGTAAACGTAATCGCGGGTTTGCAGTCCGTCACCGTTGATGACCGGTGTTTCGCCCGCCAGCAATTTGTTGCAAAAGATTGCCACCACCCCCGCTTCACCGTGAGGGTCCTGGCGTGGGCCGTATACGTTGGCGTATCGCAGGCTTACAGTCCTCAAACCGTACTGTTTACGATAGTAAAATATATACTTTTCGGCGGAGAGTTTGGATATCCCATACGGACTCAGTGGATAAATGGGATGGCTTTCCTGCGCCGGGTAAGCTTCCTGTTCGCCGTATAGCGCTCCACCGGTGGAGGCGAAAATGAAATTACCGCACCCGGCATCACGGCAGGCCTCTATAAGCTTCAAAGTGCCGATGATGTTTTTCCGTAAATCCTCAAAGGGGTCTTCCACCGAATTCCGAACGCTTATCTGCGCCGCGTGATGTACAACTGCATCCGCAGACCAGTTTCTTATCACTTTTTCCGAGTCGGGATTAAGTATATCCGCCTTCTCCAGCTCGACGCCTTCCGGCAAATTTTCCGTTTTGCCGCTCGACAGGTCGTCCAGAGCCAGCACTTTATGCCCGGCGCGAGCAAAAACTTCGGCAACGTGTGACCCGATGAACCCCGCTCCTCCGGTAACAATTATTCTCATTCATCATCTCTTTTCGGGTTCGGATTCGCCCCGGATGGCTTGTTTCTCAAACCGTTATTAACTCTGCGCACGAAGCCTTCGAGAAAGTTTCCCTCTTTCAGGCCCCGGAATTCCAGGTATCCCAACACCCTCACCATAACGAACACCAGAAGCGCCACGAAGAACAAGATAGTGGCCACGACCTCATCCCTGAAGGCGGTCAATATAAATGCGAAAATGCCGAATACCAGGCACAAACCGTATAGCAGAACCACGGTTCTCCGGTGCGTGTATCCGAGGTCCATAAGCTTATGATGAACGTGCTCCCTGTCCGGCCTGCCGATTTCTTTAAAGGAATACATAACTCCCCTACCCTGCTTCATCGCCCTGGCGGCCCTCCTTATCATGGCAAGCATGGTGTCCATGATGGGAAAACCGAGGGCGATTATCGGTATCAGCAGGGCCACGGCGGTTGACGACTTCATGGCTCCGACCAGGCTGAAATTGGCCAGGGTGAACCCGAGAAACAGACTGCCGCTGTCGCCGAGAAAAATCTGGGCGGGATTAAAGTTGTACCTGAGGAAACCCATGATGCTTCCCGCAAGCACCACGCTGAACAGCGCCATATCGTACTTACCCATCGAAAGGGATATCAAAAACAGGGTCAACGACGCTATGAAGGTAACTCCGGCGGCCAGGCCGTCCAGGCCGTCGATGAGATTAATTGCGTTGGTAATGCCCACAATCCACAAGAGAGTGAACGGTATCGCAAGAGGGCCCAGGTCGAAATCTCCTATGAAAGGAATTTCCAGCATGCGGATTAAAAGCCCGTGCCACATTACTATTCCGGCAGCAAGAACCTGCAGCGCAAGCTTGCTTACGGGTCTGAGCGACCAGACATCGTCCAGCACCCCCAGAAGCACAATCAGGGCGCCGGCCACGGCAAATGCGATAAGAAAGGAGGGGCTGAAAGAGACTTTTTCCAGCTTTCCCACTTCCAGCCACAGGGTGGAGTAAAACACGGCCATGAAGCTGATGAAAACGGCAATTCCGCCCAGCCTGGGTATCTGAACGGTGTGAATTTTGCGGTGGCCGGGGTCGTCGACGGCTCGCAGGTTTAGCGCCATCCTCTTGATTAAAGGAGTGATTAAAAGACTCAGCAATAACGCCGCTGAAAAGGTGAATGCGTATACCAGCATGTAAAAAACCGCCGGTGGTCAGGAGGTAATTTCCCTTATAAGCTCCATATATTTGGAAGTGCATACCGCCCGTGTATTTGTTTTTTCCAGATAAGCCCTCCCGTTTTTTCCCAACAAACTGAGTTTGTTCCGGTCATTGTACAACGTCATTACGGCGTTTTCAAGAGCATGCGGATTTTCCGGCTCTACGACCAGTCCGCACTTCGCCCTCTTGACCATGTAGGCTATCTCACTGTCTCCATCCACCGAAGCGATTATCGGCTTTGCGCCGGCCATTATGCCGTACACTTTACTGGGCAGCGAATAATCGGACAAGCCCCTTTTGAGCGGGACCAGGTGCACATCCGCAGCCGAGAGGCTTTCCGAAAGTTTTTCCTTTGGCTGGTAAGGCAGAAAAATCACGTTGTTGAGCGTAAGCTCTTCCGCCACGGTAACCAGGTATTCCTTGCTGGCGCCACCTCCTATCATCATGTACACAATGTCATCTTTTTCGGTATTTTCAGCACAGGTGAGTACCGTTTCCAAACCCTGGCTCAAGCCCATGTTCCCCGAGTACATCACCACGAACTTATCAGTCAAACCGTGTTGACGCGAGAAGTTGGTATCCTTGCCCAGCGGTCTTACCAGGTCAGTGTCCATCCAGTTTGGAATTGTCGTTATCTTATGACTGGGGACTTCTTTTTCTCGCAGCCTTTTCGCAATTTTTTCACCGACGGGTACAAGTGCATCCGTATGCTTATAAAGCTCTCTTTCAACCACGTTACAAATCCCTATTATCGCCCTGTTTCTCACCGCTCCCAACTTAACCGCCACATCGGGATAAAGGTCCTGAATGTTGTATATGAGTTTGGACCCTTTAAGCCATTTCAGCGCAACCGCGGTAACGCCGTTCAAAAGAGGCGGGGTACTCAGGTATATCACCACATCATGACGCGGCATCAAAAGGGCGGCCAGGAAAGAGGTAAGAAAAAAGCTTATGTATTGTATCGCCCTCTGAATTAACCTCCCTTTTCCTTCATTCAATCGGGGCGAGTAAGTGTAAGTCCTTATGATGTCGACCCCGAAGTCCTTATCCAGCTCCAGATACCTGTGCGGCAACAATCTTCCGAGAGAACCCAGGACGGTCCCCGCAATCGGTTTCCAGTCCCTGGCCGGACTACGTATTTTCTTGAGCTCGGTGATTTCCTGGTCTTCAAGCGCCCTATAGCTTGCCCGACCGGTAAGCACAGTTACCTGATAGCCGGAATCGGCCAAATCCTGGCACAATTCAGTCATAATCTGGCCGCTCGAAGCCACTTCCGGGTGGAAATGCTGATTTATCAGCAGCACCTTCAACTTTACTCACGTTCCAATATGCAGCGTCCCATAATAAGAGCGTCCATCTTCGTGCGCCTGTAACATTCAAAAGCATCTTCGGGAGAACAGACTATCGGCTCGTTCTCATTAAACGAGGTGTTCAATACCATTGGAACACCGGTCAAGTCTTCAAATTTCCTTATTAATTTCCAGTATATAGGATTTGTTTCTTTATGAACGGTCTGAAGCCTTCCCGAGCCGTCCACGTGAGTAATGGCCGGTACTTGCGACCTTTTATCCGGCAAGACGTCATGCACCAGCAGCATAAACGGATTAGCATCTCCCACCTCAAACCACTCCCCGGCTTTTTCACCTAAAACGGAAGGAGCAAAAGGTCGGAAGGGTTCGCGGTGTTTTATTCTGGCGTTCAATATCTCTTTCATGTCGGTCCTGCGCGGGTCAACGACGATACTGCGATTGCCCAGCGCCCGAGGCCCGAATTCCATCCTTCCCTGAAACCAACCCACAACCTTTCCTTCCGTTATCAGCCGGGCGGTTCTTTCTATAAGAGGTTCCATCTCCAGAACTTCAAACTTTTCCCCCTTACCTCGCAGCAATGATTCGATATACTCCTGCGAGTAATGGGGCCCGGTATAGGCGTGCTTCATCTCGAACTTCCTGGGCATACCCAGCACCCGGTGCCAAACCCAGAACGCTGCGCCCAGCGAGGTGCCGGCATCGCCGGCCGCCGGGGGAATAAACAACCCGTCGAAAGGCCCCTCCCTTCTGATTCTACCATTCATAACGCTGTTGAAGACCACTCCGCCGGTAAGACAGAGATTCTTGTGGCCGGTCATTTCTCTCAGCCTGCGGGTAAACTCCAGAACAATCTCTTCCAACTGCTTCTGAAGGCTCATGGCAATGTCTTCATGTCTCTTTTCGAGGGAAACCTTAGGGTCTCGCGCCGGGCCAAGCAGATTCTCCATTTCCTTGCTGTAAATATTTTTTATGGTGGGAGTACCCTCTTCCCACTCGGTCTCCAGAAATTCCTCCTCGTGGCAGAAGTAGCGGTTATTTAATCGGAAGTCTATGCCCTCGTTAACACTTACGAAATCATTAAATTCTTTCATATAAGTCGGTTCCCCGAAAGGAGCCAACCCCATAACTTTACCCTCGTCGCCATATTTGGGAAATCCCAGAAACTGAGTGACCGCGTTATATATAATTCCGAGCGAATCGGGGAATATAACATCCCCCTTCACTTCCAAGTGCCGCCCCCTTCCCACTCCCCACATGGTGCTGGCAAAATCGCCGAAACCGTCAATACTCAACACTGCCGCTTCTTCAAAAGGGGAAACAAGAAAAGAGCTTGCAAGATGGGCCTTATGGTGCTCAACCCGATGAACCCGGGCTTTTACTACCCCCTTTCCGAAAAGCTCTTCCAGTTCGTTTTTAGTCGACATTAATCGAGCAAGCTTGCTGAGCCTACCCAGTGTAAATTTCACCAGAGAAGGTCTTTTCCTGATAAGGTAGGCAAGTTTTGCGCCCAGATGAGCTCTCGGGTCGCGACCTATGGCGATGTGGTCTATTTGCCCGGGCTTTATGTTTGCTTCCTCCAGACAATACCGAATCGCCATGTAAGGGAATCCGGCGGAGTGCTTTTGACGGTTAAACCTTTCTTCTTCAGCCGCCGCGACCAACTCGCCATCGACCACCAGGGACGCAGCCGCATCGCCGTGGTATGCGTTAATTCCCAGGATTACCATTAATGATTAGCCCTTCTCTCTTTTCTCTTCTGATATTTTTTCTCACTGAGCAGCTCGATATAAACTTCAGTTACCGAATCCGCCACGCGCTCCGCCTTCCATGATTCAGCCTTTTCCCTGCCCGCCTTTCCCATTCTTGCCGCCCTTTCGGGGTTTCGCAACAATTCTGTTATTTTAAAAGCCATTTTCTCCGGTTTCCCGAAGGGTACCAGAAACCCGGTTATTCCGTCATCCACCAGATAAGGTAAGGCGCCGGTATCGACCGCAACAACAGGAACCCCGGCGGCCATGGCTTCGGCGACCACCAAGCCGAAGCCTTCGCTTTCGCTGGTATGAGCAAGCAGAGTCAGTGATTTCATAATCCTCGGGACATCGTTCCTTCTACTGAGAAACATAACCTTTTCCTTCAGGCCCAACTCTTCGGACAAATGAATTAACTCCTCCATGTAAGCCTTGTCATCGGCGGTATGTGCTCCCCCCACAACAATAAAGCGTGCGGAAGGCACACTTTCCAGCACTATTTTCGAAGCTTCGATAAAGTTCTCTATACACTTGATTCTGGCAACCCTGCCCACCACTGCCACTAACGGCGAATTATCGCTCATTCCAAGCTCGCCTCTTATGTCGATATGTTCATTGTCATAGCTAAAGGCTTCAAAATCGACCGGATTCCAGACCACTTTCATTTTATTCGGACTGTATCCCCGGCTTAAAAATATATCGGCGGTAACAGGGGAATTCGCCATCATCCTGTCCCCGGTGGCCATGAACCAATAATTCAAAAAACGAATGACCCACTCGGGCCTGCTGATTGAGTATGAATGCACATGATATACGCTGGGAATCCCCAGAATTTTTGCGGCAAGCCCCGCTCCAAGGATTTGAGTGGTGTTAGTATGCACGAGATCCACTTTATATTCCCTGCATAATCTAATAAATCTGTAAACAGTCGGCCAGAAATTTGCCAAATACGGCGCCAGAAATCTTGGAGACAGACTACGCCTGATAATGCTCATTTTCAAAAATATCACCTCAGCGCCCATTTTTCGGTATACGGGCGCGTAAGGATTATCTCCGGGTTGAACTACAATAAATCTGAAAATCGAATGGTCGAATTCTTTCATAAGCCGAGTAAGCATTTCGTCGTTGCCGCTGATTTGCTCATCAAATGGATTTACTATTAATATGTTCTTCATTCGTTGAACCAAGTCCGTCCCTTGTCCGGATATGTCTTCGAGGCTGCACAAAATTTAAAACAATCGTCTTTATAAAGACATCTTCACTTTCGGCCTGTCCCCCGATTCCACAAAATCGTCGGGAGTGAAATCTATCCGGTATATAAACAGAACCGACAACCAGAACAGGAAACACAACGCCGAGCCCACACTAGTCAACCAGCTTTCAAAGAAACTGTTCGCAAATCCCGCCACAAATATCACAAAACAAGTCAAAAGAAGTAGTAACAACTCCTCTGATTGTACTCTCGTTACAAGACTGAGAAATTTGAACGGCAATAAAATAACGAGCAGGATTATAAAAAAGGTGCCCATTACCCCCATCTCTACAAAACATCTCAAAAGACTGTTATGGGAGTGTGAACCAAACCTATGGCTGTAATCTATAAGCTCGGGATTACCCCTCGTTGAAATGGCAAAATCACTGGTGCCAAAACCGTAACCTAAAAGGGGCTTTTTCTTCAACAGCTCCCATGAAATGTTCCATAATTCTTCACGGCCCGCATAGTTCTCAATCGTTTCCTCTCTTATTATGACATCTTGAAAAAAACGACCTTTGATCGCATCTTGGAAAATAAAATAAGCAGCTCCCAGTAGTAGAACAAATATAAAACCAACAATCATTATCCTGCTTCTATAATACAGAGTGACACCCGCTGCCCCACCAATTATCAGTCCTCCTATGGAAGAGCGCGAACCGCTTAGAAGCAGGCATAAAGCGCCGATTACAAAAGCCCCCAGAAAAAAGAGCCTCCAAAAATTGCCCTCTTCCGGCCTTCGTTTTGCATACAAGTAAAGAAATAAACTCGCCGGCAAATGAAATATCGATATCAACCCAACAGTGTTCGGGTTAAAGTATAACCCTTTGAATCTCAAGGCGCCCCAACTCGCCATAGAAAACCAATCACCGACCATTAACGAAATAGAAAAAAATGCGGTATTTATTATAACCACAATCTTAAACCATGTAATGATCTTTTCCCTATTATCAATATACCTCCATATAATCATACCTAATGCGATCAAAAGCCACCAAATACTAATCACCCTATAAATCGAAAGTGGTTGCATAAATGCATCAACAGTGCTCAATCCCACCACTATTGCAAATAAAAACAACCACAAGTGAAGGTTTGTATATCCGATTTTCTTACCCTTCACCACATTTGGTATACCTCTCATGACCGCTCTCGCCACAAAGGGAAATAGAAATAAGAATCTTGCATTTTGGGCGTAAACGTCCCATTGGTGATGCAACATGGCAGCGACATGAAGCCAGAATATTAAAAACGCCAGATTAAGCTCATAGTTATAAATGCTTACAACAAAACTCATCATAATCAACATATAAACTGCCAGCCTCCATTCCCGGCTGACGGCCACATAAAACATAAGTATAAATATTCCAAACATAACTAAAAACTGGGATAACGAGGTGGGCTTGGACTGTTCTTGTGTAACGGGGACGCTTTCCACCGGCTCAGCCTCCGTTCACGCATCGATTGATTGCAAGTAAAAACTGTTCTTCCCCGAAATCATAACCATATTTTATCGCCAGTTGCCGACTCAAAGCTCCCATCTCAGGCCATTCATCTCTTTTTTCGCACATATCCATCAGTGTTTCTGTCAGTTCCTTTACATCACCAGCCTTAAATATCCTTCCATTGGAGCCTGAGTCCACAAGCTCCGCCGCGGCCCCACAACAATCGGATACAATCAATGGCAAACCGGAAGCCGCGGCTTCATGAACAACCGCTCCGAAGGGTTCATATCGACTAGGCAGTACAAACAAATCCGCCGTCGCGTAATAAGGATACAATTCTTCCGGCGCACAGAAACCGGCGAAATAAACGTCCTTTAAAACCGAAGTGGAGTATTTCTTCCTCACAACTTCGTACATGGGCCCCTCTCCCACCAGCACCAACTGTAAATCCTTCCCAACCACTTTCTTCTTTACTATCGAAAATGCTTCTATAAGCTCCTCCACTCCCTTCTCGGGTACCATCCTGCCCACAAACAACGCTACCGGCCCGGAACTCAAACCCAGTCGCATCCTTATTTCATCCCGCCTGCCTGCATGATAATCCGTCTGCCTGAGCCATTCATCAACATCCGGCGAATTCAATATCTTAAACACACTCTGCGCCTCTGCTCCGGAGCGCACTATCCTTTCACCCGCGTAGCCGCCAACGGCAATATGAGCGGAAGCTCTCCGAAGAAGGGGATTCACAAGAGCCCTGCGAAGCATTCTGCGCCACATCGGCTGATTAACGCCCCGGTCATGGCTTTCCGACCAGAAAACAAATGGCTTCCTTTTCCTCGCGCTCCACAAAGCGGCCCAGAGCATGGAGGGAGCGAAGTAGCCGTTTATAACCAGCACATCCGGCTTTTCTTTTTCAAGAAGTTTTATAAGTTTGGGATGAAACCAGGAGTAATAATTGCGTTCACTCATCCAGAAGGGCCCTTCCACAAATTCGTGTGGAAAGTCACACTCGGGCTCCTGATGCCAGTTCCAATCCCCGCACACTTTCGACAGAAAAATCACTTTTATTTCCAACTCGGGGTGGTCGGCAAGTCTCTTCAGAAAAGGATTCCTGTAGGGCGCCGGAGCGCTTATCAATATACCTACTTTTGTCTTGTTGAACATTCCCGGAAAGCTTTATGGTGAGAGTTAATCCTTCCCCCAAATAAAGTCGAATATTCTAATTAACTGATTTTACTCCAATAACCGGGCATTGTCAATCTTTCCTCGGAAAGCGGGCGCAAAAGAGGCTAATCCTCCTCCATCGTTTCGCGCCTTTGAATCTTCCGAATGTAGGTGTCCGTCAAGTGTCGAATTTCGGTAACTTTTTCCTCCTTTATTACCGGCGATGGTTCTTCGCTCAAAATTTCCGCCACCAATTGCCCGGCGGCCTGGTCTGCGCGATGGGAACCTTTTTCCAACCATTGCCTGTAAGAAACACTCGCCATTACCGCTAAGCGTCTTTTTTCATCCAAATGCTTCCGGGTATGCTCCTCCTCGAAGTACGACCCGCCCGGCCCTACATTCTTAATCAACTCAACTGCCAACGTCTCATCGTTAACCTCCACCCCCTCGGAAACACTCCTCGCCATCCCTGCCAGGTCGTTATCCAGCACAAGCTGCCGGAGACTGAAAGCTTCCGGAAGGTTCCCGGCGCCTGTGAGCGATTTATCAATGCCGTTCAACCCTGCAACTCCGTAAGATGCTTTTTCCAGGCCCACCAGAAAATCCATCCCGTGAAAGTCGCTTTCGGCTGCAAACGGACTTATGGGAAACCCGAGCCTGTCTGCAATTTGCTGCGCCCCAAGCATCCTCACCAACTGTTCCGACCCGCTCCATCTTACCCTTCCATCGGAATGCACAGCTCTCATTCCGTCCATCATGGCTACCGGGGCCACGACATCGCTGGCCGTTATATACGCCACTCCGGCCATGAATTCGGCCACCAGAAGGGTAAGTGCCCCCGCCGGCGTGGCCGGAGCTTCCCGGCCCATCCTCCCCTTCGAGCCGATAACCACCGGCAAACCTGCGCCCGCATACATGCGGGCAAGCTCCAAGCTGCTTCTCGTATATCTCAACGGGCCTGTCGTCGCCAGCAGGTAGCCCATCTCGCCGCGCCGGGCGACTTCCTCCCTTCCCCCGTAAGCCGCTTCCGCCATGGCTATCATCACCCGGGCGCTGTCGCGCGAGTATGGTTGCTGCGCGAAAGGCTTGTTCGAGTACTGCAAGAGGAGACCGGTGTTCACCGCGTCGGAGCATTGTTGCGGCACATCGGTGGGCATTACTCCCGCTGTGGCAACGTAAATATTATCCAAGGTGTTGAAAACACTGATGATTTTCTTGGCATCATCCGCCGAGGCCGGCCTGGGTTGGCCGGAATCAAGATCCAGAACCTGAGTTCTGGCGGCGCCGGGCAGGTGCAGGGCCGGGTATGATTTTTCCACCTCCAGCCGGGGAATTTCATCAAGAAACTTCTCCATAAGCTCCCGTGGCACATGAATTATCGACTTCACGTCGTCTAACCGACAACCGGCCTCCTTGAGCTGCTTTTTACTCCATCCGGAATCGAACCTGCACCCTGCCTTATCCAGAATGTCAAAAGCCGCGTCTATTATCCGGTCTATCTCATCGCTCGACAGCACTTCAAAGTTTTCAAACTTCATTTTTTTAACCTTCAGGGTAAAAGTACCTAATCCGGCGGACCGCACACAACTTCAGCATCAAACCACGGGCGAAATATTTTCTTCCAAGCCTCAGTTTCTCGTTTCGGGAACGCTCGAGCGCCAGTATTTCCAGAAATAATCAAGCCCCGACCAGACGGTAAAGAAAAGGGCCACCACGAAAAACAAGGCGCCCATATCATGGAAGTTGGCATCCAGATACGGGTCGTGATAATGCAGTAGCAGTCCCCCCAGCCCTATAATCTGGAATATTGTCTTGTACTTGCCCAGCGCGCTGGCCTCCATAATCTGCTTGCCTTCGCTGGAAGCGATACCCCTCAACGCGGTAACGCTTATCTCCCGGGCCAGCACTATTATCACCATCCATGCCGGAAGCCTTCCCAGCGGCACCAGCATCACCATGGCGCTCATCACCATCAGCTTGTCCGCCAGCGGGTCAAGCAATTTGCCAAGAGTACTTACTACCTCCCATTTCCGGGCCAGGTAACCGTCCAGGAGGTCCGTCATGGAAGCGATTATAAAAGTCATCCCCGCAGCAAAGCTCAAATGCTCGTTGTACTGGCCACCGGGGTTAACCTTGCCGAGCACCTTCGCCCACCATCCCACGACCGACTCTTCGTGCAGCACCGGATAATCCGGCCATATGAAAAGCATAATTCCAACGAACAGTGGAATGCCCACCATTCGGCCTATAGTCAGGTAGTTGGGCAGATTGCGCAAAAAGCGGCTTTCGGGGGGCATATCTTAACCGGTCTCTACTTTCTCAGGTATTCTCGATAGTAACGCAACACGCGCTTTATATAGTTCCTGGTCTCCCTGTATGGCGGAACGCCTCCGTACTTCTCAACTGCGCCCGGCCCGGCGTTGTATGCCGCCAGCGCCTTTATGAGGTCGCCGTTGAACTTATCCAGCATCAGTCTCAAGTACCGCGAGCCCGCTTCTATGTTCTGGCCCGGGTCGAAAGGGTCGTCCACGTCCAGGTTTTTCGACGTACCGGGCATAAGCTGCATCAGGCCCTGAGCCCCCGCCCGGCTTATGGCGCGGGGATTCCACGCGCTCTCTGCGCGAATGACCGCCTTTATCAGCGGGGGGTCCAGGTGATATTTGCGGCCCATGCTTACTATGAAATCGTCGTACTTGCCGGCTTCCAGGTCGCGGACAAATGTTTTGTTCTTCCACAGCTTAATCCGCCGGTACTTTTCGTTCACCTTCTTGGTGGAAAAATGATAATTGCCGTCTTCGTCAATGTAAACGTAAAGAACCGGGTCCTTTGAAGGCTTTTCGGCGGCAACCAAAACCCCTCCCGCCAGTATACCGGCAATCACCGCCGCAGTTATTAATCGCCCCCGAATCACGCCTTATAAAGTACTTCAAAAACCCCCGGGTGTCAAAAAGCTCACACCCACCCCCGACCTCGATTCAATGATTGCAGAGAATTAAAGATTGTGTTAGGTCATACCTGTCCAAAAACGGTTTTGTAATTGGACAGCATATCCCTGTTTCGAGCATGAGCATTTTTCACAAGGAGAACAGACAAGGGGCTTAAGCCCCTTGTCCGGGGCTTTTCGAGAAGTTTTTTGAATGAAATCGCAGGAATTTGCTATGACCTCCTATTTTGGACAGCATATGCCACACAGAGTGAACCAGGTTTTTGGATTATTTGCATACTCTAATAAAATCAGGGACTTAACCCGTCCAAAATGGCTATTTTCGGGTTATTTTGGACAGTAATGGTGTTAGGTTAATTGTATGAGAGATAATGGGTGCGGGTTATGAATAGGATAAAGGACATCATTCAGGAAGTTTCCGAACTTCCGGTGGAAGACCGTGTCATGGTAATAGACTCGTTGCTTTGCACTATCAACATGCCAAACCCGGATATTGACCGGGAGTGGGCGGAAACCGCAAAGCATCGTCTTGCCGAAATGCGTTCCGGTCACGTCAATCCCATTCCGGGAAACGAGGTTTTTTCAAGAATCAAAAAACGCTTCGTGCGATGAAGTTCTACTTTCACCCTGAGGCCGAAACCGAATTCTTCGAAGCCATATCTTACTACGAAGATTGCGAGCCGGGGTTGGGAGAGGAATTTTCGCTGGAAATAGTCTCCACAGTGCGGAATATCCTGTCCTGCCCATACGCATGGCCCGTTCTGGAAGGAGATGTCCATCGTTGTCTCGTAAACCGCTTTCCTTACGGCGTCTAATACAGCATCGAAAAGGAGCATATCTATATACTCGCCATCATGCACCTTCACAGACACCCCGATTATTGGAAAAATAGGTGACAATGGAATACCGGAACCCCACCTTGCCGCAGGCTAGGCGGGCTCGCCTGCTTGCCTGCCTGTAAGGCGTAAGCCGGTGGTAAGACGCCACCCGGGGGTGGCGAAGCCACAGGGAAAATTTCCCCGCAAGCTCACCTAGGCCTGAAGGCCAAGGTGAGGTACCCGGTAATTATCCAATCTCCCGATTGCCGCGACCGGGAGGTCGCTCCCACAACCGGGGAGTTGTTCCCGCTATGCCATCTCAGACCGCCCCCTTATTACCTTGTTTCACGAGGGGTAATTCCCATTGCAAACCCCGAAAGCTTGCTTTACTATGGTGGCATGAAATTCGAGGAGCTGGTGGAAATTATGGGAAAACTGAGGCATCCGGAAAAGGGATGCCCGTGGGACCTGAAGCAGGACCCGAAAAGCCTGAAAGCATACCTTATCGAGGAAACTTACGAGGTGGCCGAAGCAATCGACCAGGAAGAACCTCAAGAACTTTGCGGTGAGCTCGGGGACCTGCTGTTTCAGATACTTTTTCAGGCCCGGATTCAACAAGAGCGTGGAAATTTCGACATTTACGACGTTGTGGAAGCCATCGGGACAAAGATGAAACGACGGCATCCCCACATCTTCGGGGATGCCGTGGCGCACACCCCGGAGGATGTGAAGGCAAGGTGGGAGGCCATCAAAAAGGAGGAATTCAGCGACCGAGAGAGCGTGCTGGACGGCATACCCTCGAGCCTGCCGGCTTTGCTGAGGGCCCGCCGGGTGGGGAAAAAGGCCTCCAACGTGGGCTTCGACTGGCCCGACAAGTCGGGGCCAATAGGAAAAATCAGGGAAGAAATAACCGAACTCGAAGAAGCCATGGAAAAAGACGATAAGGAAACTATATATCGAGAGTTCGGGGACCTTTTATTTTCTCTGGCCAACATAGGGCGGCATATCAACGTAAATCTCGAAGACGCCCTTAACGACACCACCAACCGCTTCATAAAACGCTTCGCATACATCGAAAAAGCGCTTGAAAAATCGGATAAAAAGATGGAGGATATGACGCTCGATGCGCTGGATTCTCTGTGGGAAGAAGCAAAAGGGGAAGTGGGCTGAAGACTGAGGTTGAAAATAATCCCCAGAAAATGTGGAAAATTTGTGTTTAAACTTGTGTCAGCGATGTGAACAAATCGAATACTCAAGAAATTTTAACCGATTGCACTTTTTTTGTGCTTCAAAAAATCCTTATTTTTCAATATCTTAGGAGATTTACTTTATTAATCGGAACTTGGAAGCCAATCGGGTGAAACAGCGCTATTAAATTTTTTCGTTGTGAATAAATGTTGGGGATAATTTGCCGGATGAGGGTCTCGAAACGCCAAATTTACAGCCGGAAAAAGGAGCGCAGGGCGCCTGTATACCATATATCCAAGCATTTGGAGACCCACTCCCGCTGCAAATCCTTTACCGGCAACGATCTCAAAAGCGAGCCGGGGCCATGAGCCGTGAAACGCTGGCCGTCCTGATGTCGGCTTTCGCCTGCCCCGGCATTGGTCAGCTCATGTTGGGAAGGCGGCGCGGATGGGCCTTTATTACAGCCTCAGTCGTAATAGTAGTAGCGCTATTCGTCTGCATTCTTTTAATTTTCATGTATGAGGTTCCCATGGAAAGCTTCTACGTCGCAGACTCATCGGAGATTGTGGACATCTACCTCAAGGTGCGAGGTGAGGCTTACGAGAAAGGCCTCCCCATGTTGCTGACCTTTTTGCTGGTATGGTTGGTGAACATGGCTGACATTATGGCAATAAAAAGAAAAGAAAAATCTTGAAAAAAATGAATTTTTTGCTGGCATTTATACACAATATGTAGTAGTATCATGAAAAATAAACCGTATATTTAGGGGGAGGACCAAAGATGTTTTGCCCAGAATGCGGAAAGGAAGTGCCGAGCGGCTCATGGCGATGCGAGCTTTGCGGCGCAGATTTAAGGAGAATCCTGAAAGAGGAATACTGGAGTAAGCACGTCGAGCGGGACTCCAGTTCCAGCAGCACCTCCGGCGAAAGATTTCGCATTCCGGACAGCAGCATGTCCACCGATATGGGAAAAAGAAGGATGTCTCGCGACCGTCGCCCCGCCATCATATGGACGGTCATCGCCGGCGTAAGCCTCATTATTCTGGTCTCTCTGCTTTATTTCGCATTCCGACCGGTCGAGCCCACCGGAGTTGTGGAAGGTGAACAGGTGGCGGAAACCACCGAAACCCCCTCGACACAACCGGAAACCACGCCATCGGAACCTTCCACGCAACCCTCTCAACCCGCTGAGCCCGGCACAGCTCCTGTTTCCCCCCCACCGGCACCCGCTCCCGACACGGGAGCACAACCGGAGCCTTCGCCGCAACCGGCGGAGCCGACTCAACCACCCACATCCCCGGCGCCGGAATCTTCAATAAACGCGGCCAAAGTTGAAACTTTCGTCAAAAGCTGGATAGATACATGGGAGACCAGTATTCGGAAAAACGATGTAAGCAAGCTTAAAGGCTTTTATGCGGAATCCTTCCAATCCGGGAACAACCGCAACAAAGACCAGTGGATGCAGGCCCGCAAAGAGGAGGCGGAAAAGGCTAATTACCTGGATGTAACCGCCGAAGACATGAAGGTCGACCCTCAGGACGGAGTGGCACGGGTGGAATACACCCAATCTTACCTGTCCGACTGGTACAGCGACAAGGGCACAAAGATTCTCGAGGCAAAAAGGATAGACGGCGCCCTTAAAATTATTTTCGAGGATTTCAAAGATAACACACCTTCCCCGCAGGTTTCCTATGCCAAGATAAAAAGCACCATCATAGACTGGCGAAAGGCTTGGGAAGACATGGCCATCCACAAAAAACCGGGCGATTACGCCGACTTCTATCACCCCGACTATCGCCACCCCAAAGGCTACAACAAAAAGCGTTGGGTGGATGTTAAATTCGGCGCCGCCAAAAACTTCTCCATAATCGCAGTCGACATCCGCAATATAAACACCTCCATCCTAGGCGACCGGGCGATATCCAGCTTTCACCAGGTATTTAAAAGCGATAAATACGCCGACGAGGGCACAAAAGTGATGATTTTTAAAGTGGAAAACGGAAAACCCCTTATAATAAAAGAACTTTTCTTCCTGGAGCAGAAGTTGGAACCGTTAAACGTGGACGACTTCTGGGGCCCCTGATTATCTCTGCACTATAAAGCTCAACTGTCTGCCGGTGCCCTCCCCGTCCCGGCGGTATGAATAGAACCGCTCGTTGTTACACGAAGTGCACATATCCATAACGTCCACATTTTCGCTTTTCAAACCGCAGCTTACAAGCGATTTGTTCGCGGCCTTGCCTAAATCCAGATAGTTGCGGTCCCCTTCTCCCGGACGAAGCACATCATCACCGAACTTCTCCGAATATAACTCAGCAACCTCCGGGCCTGTTTCGTAGCAGCAGGGGCCTATATGAGGCCCGACGGCGGCATGTATATTCCCGCGGTCGACTTTGTACATATCCGTCATCACCTCGATGGCGGCCGGAATAATTCCCGCCGCCAGGCCTTTCCAGCCGGCGTGTACCGCCCCCACCGCCCGGGCGCTTTTATCCGTCAGGAGTATGGGAAGACAATCAGCCGTCCTTACGCCCACCGCAACGCAGCATTGAGCGGTAATAACGGCGTCGGCTTTCTTTTTCCCAAAGTTTTCAGTAACTTCCACGTCTTCGTCATAAACGGCAACGGCTGTGCGGTGTACCTGGTTCACCGTTACAATTTTCCGCAGGCCGAAAGAGGATTTCATTCTGCCCGCGAGAGTACTCAGGCGCTCGGTCGGAGAGCCGGTTCTACAAGGGAAAGCGTGCGCGACCCCTTCGATTTTGTCGAGGACTCCGGAGAAGTAAACAGGAACTTCCCCTCTCATTTCAAACTTCGGCGCCGGCACGCCTCAAGGCCTCCACGGCTCGTCTCATGTCGTAAGACATCGGGCTTTCCACGGTCATCCACTCCCCCGAGAAAGGATGCTCGAAGGAAAGCCTGTGAGCGTGCAGCGCGTGTCGCTTGAGGTTAAGCAACGCCGCTCGCACTTTCATGTTATGTATCTGTTTTATTCGTTTTTGGGAGCTGTACATCTTATCGCCAACCACCGGACGCCCGGCTTCCGACAAGTGTACCCTTATCTGGTGAGTCCTTCCGGTATGAGGTTTCACTTCCAGCAAAGTCGCACCCGGAAATCTTTCCACCACTTTCCACTCGGTCAATGCATAGCGGCCTTCTTCGGCATATCCCTTCATTTTGGTTCTTTTTACCGGATGCCGCTCGATGGCCGATTCGATTCTTCCTTCATCGTTTTCAAAAGACCCTGAAACAAGTGCCAGGTAAGTCTTTTCCACTTTCCGGTTTCTGAACTGCTCCGCGATATTCCTGTGAGCATCGTCGGTTTTGGCCATCAGGAGCACGCCGGAGGTTTCCTTGTCCAGCCGATGCACCACTCCGGGCCGCCACCGGCCTCCGAGCCGTGAAAGTTGTTTTCCGTGAAAAAGCATTGCGTTGACTACCGTTCCCGATACCCTGCCGGCGCCGGGGTGGACTATCATACCGGCGGGCTTGTCCACTGCCAGGATATAGTCGTCTTCGTACAGAAAATTTATGGAAATATCTTCCGGCTGTGGTTTTTCCGGTTGAGGGTCGGGGATGTAGGCTTCCAGCATGCTTCCGGGCTTCACCGCGGCCCCAGGCCGTCGTTCCGTAGAGCCGTTTATTTTAACCTTGCCGGATGTGACGGCGCGTTTGGCCTGGGAGCGCGATAAAAAGATACCGGTCCTATATAGAACTACATCCAACCGGTCGGTTTTGCTTCCCGGCGGAACCTGGTGAGTGTGTTTTTTCGGCATGATTATTCGGGGAGTGAACCGATTAAGGACACATTTTACCATATTTTGGAGTTGTGCTTGCCGCCGCTTTTCACCAATATATCAACTATGGCCTCGTTGAAGTAATTTGTACTGGCCAGCAACTCGGGGTCTATCACCGCGTCATAATACTCGCGCCCCTCTTCCAGGGCCTCCCGGAAAAGCTCGAACAGGTTGTCGTTTTCAATTCCTTCCTTCAAAAGCTCGGGATTGTAAACGAGCACGTCACTGACTATGGCTCTGGCCTTTCTTTTGGCGGTGTCGGGATCTTTTATGAGTTCCAAAAAGCTTCCCCTTTCCCTTACAACTGGAATCTAGAATGCTCAAAAACATGCCCGCTGTCAAGGTTACCACGGCGGTCATCGTCCTACGGCGTACGAGCGCCCTTCTTTACAATGTTCTCTTGCGCAGGTAATATTTTTTAAACTCACTCTCGCCATTATTCGGGTAATTGTGCATGAATTGCAGTATATGCAAACGCGAGGTAAAACCCACCGTCCATACCAGGGAGGGTTACAAGGTAGATGCCTACCGGCTGTACACCGGGGAAGTAGCGCCGGTAACGGTGAAGGACGAGAAAGACGAGGAGATAAAGTTCCTCAAACTGGAAAGTCCCTGCATTGTGGTTATATGCACTGGCTGCTTTGAAAAGGCCGAGGTCAAACGGGCTTACGATAATTTCGAAATTCCGGCCAGGTAAAACACCCCCATGTTGTCTGTAGGCCACGCCGAGATATCCTGAAAACGGTTACCTCTCATCTTATCACCGAGACGGAGAGGGAGGTGGAGATATCAGCGTAAATAGCCCAGCGCTTTCAGCTTTTCCTTTTCTTCCGGCCTTATTTTAGTGATTCCATGCTCGCCCCGCGGAGGCAGTGGGTAAGGCTCTATCAGCTTTATCAGCTTTCCCACAACATGCGGGCTTGTTGGAGCCAGGTTCCTCTTTTCCCGGTAGTCGGTTTCCAGATTATAAAGTTCATTTTCAACCGGTCCGTCTCTGTCATTATTTATAATTAATTTAAAGTTGCCTTCGATAACGCTTCTCATACTGTAGTTGCCCCCGATAAAGTCCAGATGCTCGGCGACCACGGAAGGCGGACCTATCTTCTTCCCGGACAGCAGGTTTTCTCCGGGCAACATGCCTTCGGCCCCTGAACCGGATTCTTCCAGCAAAGTTGCCGGTAAATCGGCCAGGCTTACCGGGCGGGTTATCCTCCTTTTCCCGCCACTCGGCTCCGGAGGTATAATTATCAGCGGCACGTGAATGGTGGTGTTATATAAATTATATCCATGCCCCCAACGGTTGTGTTCCATAAACTCTTCGCCGTGGTCGGAGGTCAGGACAAGCAGGGTTTTTTGGAGAGAATTTATCCGGTTGAGTTTCACACCCCCCAGCACTTTTCGCATTGCCCTGTCAACCCTTAATATTTCACCGTCGTAGCGGTTAATCATGGAATTCAGTATCCATTTTTTGTGAATTTTTCTTAACCTGGCCCAGGCATGAAAGTAAGAATCGAGTTGTACCGTGAAACTTAAAAGGGAAAGAGGAAGGCTCACCATATCCGTCGAGTTTCCGAAAGGACTCATCATGGCCGTATATGCCCAATGCGGGTCGAAGTAGTGAAGGTAAAGAAAAAACGGTTGCTTTCCCTCCGCCCGCTTTATCCAGTTTAAGGACTTACGGGTAATCCATGAAGTACTTTTTGCAAATATATATCGGGGCGGTATATGATGAAATTCATCGAACCCCTGTTCAAAAGCAGCGGCGGATGAAACCAGCGGATTGGCGGAGATGGCCGCCGTGTGATAACCGCGTTGGTCGAGGCATTCGGGGAGAGTCAGATTCTCGCGAGCCAGTCTTACCTTTGCTCCCGTAACGCCGTGCCCGGAAGGTAATTTGCCGGTTAACAGGGTGGCTACCGAGGGAGTGGTATAGGAAGAGGCGCTGTAAGCGTTTTCAAACACCACCCCCTTTCGAGATAAATTCTCAAGATACGGTGAAGTGTTCCTTTGGTATCCATGATGGGAAAGGTGGTCCGCCCTCATGGAATCGAATACAACCAGAATTACATTTTCCGCCCGGGCAGGGGGGGAATTTTCCAGCCCGGGTTTAGAAAGATAAACATATGAATCCTCTTCCGCCTTTTCTTCCCCCTCCGGTGACCAATCCGCCACCTGGATTATCAGGGCCGCCTTCGATTGCATGAGCATAGGCGCCTCGCAACGGATATCCTCCCAACGAGTTTTATCCCTTTTGAAATACCAAACCCCTATTTTATGAAGCTTTCCCCTTTCGCTCCTCAAAAACGCGCTTAATTGATATCCGCCCTTCCCTTTCTCTATACCCACCGCCACGTTAAAAACCGGACGCGGCGGCACTGAAACCGCCTTTTTCACCGAATGATTCGACGGCAGGGCCATCGCGGGTCGGGATTCCCCGTTGAGCTCCACCCTCAAGCCGCTGTACCTTTTCCTGCCTTTTATATCTATGTTATAATATTTATTTTTATCTCCTATTCGATAGGTGCTCAGTGTTTCAGGCGCTCGCGGCAGAAAAGTCGCCGAGGCCGGTATCAAAACCATGCAGGCCAGCACGACAGCAATCGCTCCTGGCACATTTCTTTTGACGGGGACATTGAGCAGGGTCAGGTAAAGAAAAAATAATCCGCTTATACCCAGAAATATCAGTATTACAATATACAGAGACACTTTATTATATGATGCCAACACCCATACCGCCCCAGGCGTTACAGAGCCCAATACTCTCGATATCCACGCCATAAACCTGCCGCTTCCACCGGCCATCCACGTAAATACGGTCGACTTGGCCAGAATATACGCCAGAATGGATATGGTTATTATTGCCCATATGGAAGAAGAAAATATATATATTCCATTCATAACAAGTATTGAAATCCAAAGGCCCGGCAGCGCCAGAACATCGAGAATTCTTCCCTTAACCGGGGACAGATTCAGTGTTTTTCCGAAGTAAAGCCACTTGAAGTACCACAGCAGCACCAGCATAATTCCCACGATAAATAAGCCCGAAAATGTCCAAAAGGGCTGCCCCGCGGCGATTGCAAAAACAAGCGCGCCCAGCAAAGCCCCGTGCAGGAAATGCAATACTCCGACCAGTAATTCTCCGACCTTATACTTCATCTTCATTGTATCAGATGGAGACGGGAATCTTTCAGCAGGCTGATTTCTTATCCCGATACAAGGGGCTGAAGGAGCGCAATCTTTCCACCACCCGCGGCAGCACCTCCAGCACGTAATCGATTTCATCTTCGGTGGTATCCTTGCCGAGGCTCAGCCTGGCGGCGCCCCTCATGCGTTCATAGCCGAACCCCATAGCCTGCATTACGTGGCTCGGCTCCTCGGAGCCGGTGGAACAAGCGCTCCCCGAGCTTACCGCCACCCCCTCCATGTCCAGCGTCAACAGCACCGCTTCCCCTTCCACCGAGCCGAAGCTCACGTTCAGGGTGTTGGGAGAACGATGCTCGGGATGGCCGTTTAGCCCGACATCATCAACCTTAGCAAATATTCCCTTTTCCAGCTTATCCCGAAGCCTTCGTATCCTTTCCGAAGCCTCCGACAACTCGGCCTTTGCCAACTCGCACGCCGTACCCAGGGCCACCGCGCCGGCCACGTTTGCGGTGCCCGCCCTTCGGCCTTCTTCCTGGCCGCCGCCGTGTATGAGGCTTTCCAGTTTGATTCCACCTCTTACGTAAAGGGCGCCGACGCCTTTGGGGGCATATATCTTGTGGCCCGATATTGAGAGCAGGTCGACGTTCAACTCGCTAACATCCAGCGGCAGTTTGCCTGCCGCCTGAACCGCGTCGGTATGAAAGAAAACCCTCCGCTTATTTGCTATGTCGGCCATCTCCTTGATGGGGAAAACGTTGCCGGTTTCGTTGTTTACCATCATTGCCGTTACCAGGACGGTATCGTCCCTGAAAGCGTTCCGGTACTCATCCAGGTCTATCATCCCCTGTTCGTCTACAGGAAGATAAGTTACCGGATGGCCTGGCTTTTCCAGGTATCGGCACACTTCCAGGACCGCCGGATGCTCCACGGAGGTGGTTATTATATGCCGCCCTTTTTTATGGTGTTTCTCCACAATTCCTTTTATGGCCAGGTTGTTGGATTCGGAGCCGCATGAGGTGAAAACAATTTCGCCGGGTTTGGCGCCCAGAAAATCCGCCACCTGCTCGCGGGCCTTATCAAAATATTCCCGGGCTTCCTTCCCGGCCCAGTGCAGGCTGGAAGGGTTGCCCCAGTATTCGGTGAGAAGCGGCTCGACGGCCTCGAAAACCTCGAACCTTACCGGAGTGGTTGCGTTATAGTCAAGGTAAATGTTACTCATGGCAGCGTTTTCTTAACCTCCTGCGATTGTCCTTGCAAGCGCAATCCCTCGATTTCTTCCTGCAGTCGCTGAATTTCCTCTCTCATATCGGCTACCTGGTCGGCAAGCGACTGCAGTGCGCTGCATTCCGGGTCGGGGAGCCGGCCGTGCTCCAGGTCAAACGGCTCCCTGCACTCGTTCGGGTCGCGCGACACGATTCTGCCGGGAACTCCAACTACTGTGGAGTAAGGTGGCACGTCCCTGACAACCACTGAACCGGAGCCGATTTTGGAATGATGGCCAACATTTACCGGCCCCAATATTTTCGCTCCGGCCCCTATGGTAACGTGGTCTCCCACCGAAGGATGCCGCTTGGACTTGCGGGTACTGGTGCCACCCAGTGTCACCTGGTGATATATGGTCACATCATCGCCTATGTCGGCGGTCTCGCCTATCACCACGCCCATACCGTGGTCTACGAAAAATCGGCGGCCGATTTTCGCGCCGGGATGTATTTCAATGCCCGATATGGCTCGATTCAAATGGGAAATCGCGCGAGCGAGCAGCCTAAAGTTCTTACCCCAGAGTTTATGAGCCACCCTGTGCAATATGATGGCGTGAAAACCGGGATAGAGAAGTATTATCTCCAGCGCATTTCTTGCCGCCGGGTCTCTCTGAAATGCGGTCTTTATATCTTCCCTTATAGTTTTAATCATGTTCAACCTTACAACTCAATCTTCTTCCGTTTATCCTTAAATTATACAATTTAAAAGGAATTTACTCCAACCAGGCCAGTTTTTCGGTGGAGGTATCGGCTTGCGCCCGGAGCACAAACTCGTCAGCCGATGGATTCACCTCCATCAATATATCCCCTTCCGAATGGTTCCATCTGGCGGAATAAGGCTCCTCGACCTTTTCTCCCTGTTTGCCGGTTTCGGGTGTACCGGAAATTTCATCCGGCTCCCCGAATTTCGGCTTCAACTCCGCCAGTAGCACGGAAAAAGTTTCCGCCCGAATGCCCGGTTCCTTGATTTCGGCCTTGTATGTAATCCCCTTGAGAGCTGGATTGCCGAAGAAGGGGTCCTTAAAGAACAGCTTCATTTCCCCCGGTACCCCCGCCAGGAAAAACGGCGCCTTGGCAATTTTGAGCCCTTTTTGGGAGCCTTCGGCCTCCTTCAGCTCCTCTTGCTCCAAAACTTCCTTCACTTCCTGCCATGTCATCCCCCATTGCAACCCGTAAAGGAAGTACGAGCCTCGCTCTTTCCTCTGGCAGGAAACCACCGCTAGCATTATACCCAGAAGTAATACGCAAACTACAACGCGGGTTCCGGCATTATTCATGAACAAGTTCCTTTCCGTTCTTTCATCATGCCTTTTTCGGAATCAGGTTCCCTTTACCCTTATTATGGCACTGACAGCGGCTTTAGTCTACATGCCGGAAAAACTTATTTTGTTCCCGGCTTTGAGAAATTATTATAGCAGCTATTGGAAATGAATAAAAATGTGGACGGGGAATAAGCAGATAATTGATAAGGGCGAGGCGCTCGTCGTGCCCCGCCCTTTTTTGACGGCTTTCCCTAAAACCTTTTGTAGGCGGTCTGACCGGTAACTCGCTCGAACCAGGCCTTTATTACTCCGTTGCGGTCGTTTTCGTACTTTTCCAACTCTTTCTTCACCTGTTTCAGGCGCTGCTCGACCGTTTCCACCCGTTTGTGCATAACTTCCCGTTTAAGCTCGTAGACCTGCCCCAGCTTTTTGTTTATGGTTTCCTCGAGCTCCTTTTTCTTTGCATCGTCCGTAGCACTCCGATATTCCATTCCGAGTCCGCGGATTTCCTGTTTCAGCGAGCGCAACTCATCCGCTTTTTTTGCGAATTCGGGATTCGTCGTGACTCGAGGTCCCCCGCGCTCTCCTTTCATACCACCGCGAGATGTACCCGGCCCCATATGTCCCGGCTTTCTACCGGGTCTCATGCGACCGCTCTTCCCGGCGAGCCCTTTGTCGGGTCCCATCCGACCGGAACCGCCGCGGCCTCCCGGGCCAATGCCCATCATAGCGCCGCAACCCAGTTCGGGGTTCTGCCTGCAAACCCTCATCATCATGCGGGCCTGCTCGGGATGCTCTTTGTTGAAATTGCGCCAGGCCTGCCGCCTCTGTGCAGGAGTATAAGCGGTGTCCTCCGTTTGCTCGGAGCTCACCTCTTTGCCCTGAGATTTGTCGGAAGCGGCGTCGCTCGTCCCCTGACACGCGAAAACCGCTACCAGAAATATTACGGTCGTCATAAGTACCAGCTTTCTCATCTTTTCTGCTCCTTTCATCTGGTCGTATTAAAATTGCTCCAAATCGGTCCGAATCTCGTCCAGCTCCGCCATCATGTTATCCAGCTCGTCCATCATTCCCCCTTGCTCATCGGTTTCAGCCTCGGAAACCTTCCCGAGACCCGATGCATCATCCAACGTTGTCTCAATACCATCCAACCGGACTTCGATGCTTTCCGTTACCGTGTATCCGGCCGGCGGCTCCAGCCTTCCAAGCGGTACCGTCAACATCACCACCAGCGCCGCCGCCACAGCCAATGCCGCCATCGGCCTGAGCACTCCCGGCATTCTGACCGGAGTCTCATATCTCACAGGCAGTGTCCGCGCTTTGCCCGCTACAGTAAAATCGGTTGCTGATTCCACGGCGCGGTAGGATTCGAGCGTCTGCCGATGAAGCTCTAACCAGCGGCTGCATTCGGGGCAGGCTTGAAGGTGTTTTTCGAAGCCCCCGGGGTCGGGAGCTTCACCATAAAGGTACAAAATCAGCGTGGTGGACGATTCGGGGCATTCCATATTTCCCTTTTCTCCCATTTTACTTACTCCTCCAGGGCCTTGCGCAGCTTTTTCAGGGCCGTGTGCATCTGGGTCAGGACAGTGCCCAACGGCCTGCCGGTGACTTCGCTTATCCGCGCGAAGCTCAAACCGGCTTCCTCCCTGAACAGAAAAACCTGCCGTTGCTCGGGGGTCAGCTCCCCCAACGCCTTCGATGCTCTCTCCAAGGTTTCCCGCGCTATTGCCGTACTTTCGGGGTCCTGAGATATATCGGCCCTTGCTTCGGGGTTATCCGTCACGGCATCTCTTGTCTTGCGTCTCAGGTGGTCAACCCCGAGCCGCATGGCGATAGTCCAGACCCAGCTTCGGAGGGGCCGGGAAGGGTCATACTTTCCGCGATGCCTTACCACCCGCTCGAGGGTTTCCTGGAAGATATCCTCGGCGGCGCTCTTGTCCCCCACCTGTTTGAGTATTGTCCCGTACAGCGGCCCGCTTATTTTACTCAGAATAATTTCCATGGCTTCGGAGTTTCCGTTACGATATTCAACAAACAACTCCTCTTCGCTCTTTTTGCCCCGCGGATACTCATCCATCTCTTCCATCCTTGAATACGAACATCATTACAAATTATTTTAAGCTTTTCCAAAATTTTTGCAGCAGTTTCCGATATTCCGTTTATTTCCGCCAACTTGACCTGTCCGAAGGAAACGGCTACTTTGAGATGAACAAAAACCTCAAGGAGCGAAGTACAATGCCTTCAGATGATATAAAACGAATTGGAGTTCTGACGGGAGGAGGCGACGCGCCGGGGTTGAATGCAGTTATTCGGTCTCTGGTCAAAACCTCCATAGATGTTTACGGCTGGGAAGTTTACGGTATCTTCGACGGTTACGAAGGATTAATGACACCGGGCAAGATAAAGCGCCTCGGCCTGGAAGACATCAAGGGAATACTGCACCTCGGTGGCACCATCCTGGGCACCAGCAACCGCTCCAATCCGTTCAAAATGCCCAAAAAAGTAAATGATGAAATCACCTACACCGATGAGTCCGACAAGGTCATACAAACGGTAAATGAATATCATCTGGACTGCGTGGCCGTCATCGGGGGCGACGGCACCTTGCTGCTGGGAGACCGTCTGCGACAGAAGGGCATGGAGATGGTCGGCATCCCCAAAACCATTGACAACGACATCATGGCCACCGACTTCACTTTCGGCTTCGACAGCGCAGTGACCACCGCAATGGAGGCGATAGACAAAATACACACCACCGCCGAATCCCACCACCGGGTGATGATAGTGGAGGTGATGGGCCGGAACGTGGGCTGGATAGCACTTTACGCCGGGCTGGCATCCAGCGCGGACGTTATATTGATACCGGAAATCCCCTTCAATATCGAGGAAATCTCCAAAAAGGTGAAGGAAAGAGAACAGCAGGGAAGGCACTTCTGCGTCATAGTAATCGGTGAAGGCGCCCGCCCCAGGGGCGGCGACCAGATTTACCGGAAAAACGGCTCGGAAATAGATTACGGCAGACTCGGTGGAGTGGGGAATTTCCTGGCGGACAAACTGGCCAACCTCATAGAAAACGAAATTCGAGTAACTCAACTGGGACACGTGCAGCGCGGCGGCTCACCCACAAACGTAGACAGAATATTGGGCATGAGGTTCGGCTTCGCCGCCACCGAACTCATTGCGGAAAAGAAGTTCGGACACATGGTGGCTTTGCGAGGAAACGACCTCGTTACCGCCAAGCTGGACGAAGTGGTGGGCGAGCAAAAGTCCATTCCATTGGAGCATCCTCTCATAAAGATGGCTGAGGATATCGGCATCGAGTTCGGCCGATAAAATCGAAAATGCTCGAAATAGACGGAAGCATTGGAGAAGGCGGCGGAGGAGTACTGAGAACGGCGCTGGCCTTAAGTTGCGTCACCGGAACCGGAGTGGAGATTTTCAACATCCGCGCCGGCCGCTCGCAGCCGGGTTTGAGACCCCAGCATGTAGCCGCATTGGACGCTACCGCGACCATAACCGGCGCACAAGTCGAGGGCAACAAAATCAGCTCGCAGCAGATTCGCTTCCGTCCGGGAAAGGTCAAGCCGGGCTCCTATCGCTTCAGTATCGGCACAGCCGGTAGCACTTTGTTGTTGCTTCACACGGTATATCTCCCGCTCTGCCTTGCCGGAGACTCCAGTCGCCTTAAACTCGAAGGCGGCACTCACGTTCCCTGGAGCCCGCCATTCGAGCATACCGACCGGTTGTGGAGGCCGTTTCTCCTGAGGATGGGACTGGAAGTAACTCCGAACCTTCAGAAAGCGGGATATTACCCCAGGGGCGGGGGCCGGATAGATGTGAAAATCAAAAACAAAACCGAAATCCGGCCGGTGAAACTTACCGACCGGGGCGGGTTCAAAACCCTGAAGGTTCGCGGAGCGGTGTCCAACCTGAACGATAAAATAGCCGAGCGAATGATAAGAGGCGTTAAACGAGGCGCCCGCACTCTCGGAATAACGGGCAATCAGGTAAAAGAAGAAATACACAGGCCTCCTTCGTCCAACCCGGGAGCGTACGTCTTTGTGCAGGCGGATTACGAAAACGCTCGCGGCGGTTTCGTCGGCCTCGGCGCAAAGGGAAAGAGGGCCGAGATTGTCGCGGCGGAAGGGTGGGAAGAAGCTGCCCCTTACCTGCGGGCTACAGAACCCGTGGAGCCTCACCTGGCCGACCAGGTATTACTCCCGCTGGCGCTGGCGAAGGGGGAAAGCGAGTTCGCCACCACGGAAATCACTTCCCATCTGATAACCAACGCCTCAATAATCGAGATGTTTTCGCCGGCTTCCTTGAAAATCGAGGGTGAGCCGGGCGGGCCCGGCAAGGTCAGGATAAAACCCCTCAAAAGAAATTAATGCGCCATGTTATGTTGACAGCCTTGTGACCGGGTGCTATAGCTACCAAATCGAAGGGCGAAAATACTTTAAACAGGGAGATACCATGAGCGAAGAAGACATTTACCGGCAGATGGCCGAAAAAATAATGATGAAGGGCTCGACCATCATCCCCCGACTTTTCCGGATGATAGCGGATTCCGAAGAGGCGGAGTTGATGATGGCCATGCCCGGCACGCCCGAGCAACTGGCGGAGAAGGTGGGCAAACCGGTGGAACAAGTCGAGGAAATGTGCAAAAACCTCTACCGGAAGGGAGTGGCCTTCAAGTCCTTCAAAACCGGCTCGCTGGGCTACAAAATGTGCCGCGACCTGGTGCAGTTCCACGACGCCAGCATTCTATGGCCGGAAGCGCCGCAGGAATATCTCGACCTCTGGCAGAAATTCATGGAGGAGGAATGGCCCAATTACGCCAAGATAGTCGAGAAGATAATGCCCAAGCCGTTCACCCGCGTAATTCCCATCGATAAGGCGGTGGAAGCCGGGAAGCAGCAGGTGCTGGACACCGAAAGCGCGGAAAAAATGATACAGGACTCGGAAAAGGTGGCGGTCACCAAGTGCACCTGCCGCCTTACCGCTCACAAGTGCGACAACCCGCTCGAAGTATGCCTCCAGATAGGGAAAGCCGCCGATTACACTATCGACCGGGAATCCGGCAGGGAAGTCTCCAGGGATGAAGCGTACGAGATATTGAAAAAATCGGAAGATGCGGGACTGGTTCACATTACCCTGAACAAGGCCCACGCCGGACACTTCATATGCAACTGCTGCGGATGCTGCTGTCAGACCCTGCCGTTGCTTATTTCCGAAGGGTTGAAGCTTACCGACCCCAGCCGCTACACAGCCCGGATAGACGCCGGCTTGTGCGATTTCTGCGGCGCCTGCCGGGACAGGTGCTACTTCAACGCCGTGGTCGAGGCGAAAAATGACGAGGGTGAAGAAGTCATGTCCATCATCGAGGAGAAATGCATGGGTTGCGGACTGTGCTACGTTACATGCCCCGAAGGAGCCATAAGCCTGGTGGAAACAAGACCGGAAGACTTCATACCGGCGTAATTTTCGGATTCTTAACATCTACATTACATGAGGTGAAAGGAGGAAAACATGGCCATAGAGACATTACCGGTGGAAAAAATCAAGGAAAAACTCGGCGAGGAAATACTTTGCAGTGACTGGCTGGAAATAACCCAGGAGCGCATCAACCAGTTCGCCGACGCCACGGGAGACCACCAGTGGATACACGTGGACCCGGAAAAGGCCGCCCAGGGGCCGTTCGGCAAAACCATCGCCCACGGCTACATGGTGCTGTCACTCATTCCCTACTTCAGCGGCGGCGGAGGAATCATCCCGGAAGGCACCAAGATGGCCATCAACTACGGGACCAACAAAATCCGTTTCATAAATCCGGCGCCGGTGGACAGTAAAGTGCGCAGCCGCGCAACTTTGAACAACGTCGAGGAAAAAGGCGGAGGCAGGGTGCTTGTAACCATCACTCACAACATAGAAATCGAGGGGCAGGACAAACCCGCCTGCGTGGCGGAAACACTGACCATGTTCTTTACCTGATTCCAGCGCAAAAACACATAAAAAGGCGTCGGCTTCTTTTCGGAAAAGAAAACCGGCGCCTTATTTTAGGTTAGCGGGGTGTTGAAAAATGCTATTTTTCGTAACGCTGGCATCCTTCTCAGGCCGCATGGCTTGCCGGCAAAAGGCGCCTTAATAAAATCAGCTACTTACAAGTGCCGCCAGGGATGGCGGCGTTACGTTTCTGACTTTTTCAACACCCTGTCAGGCCTTTAACCGGCGGCGCCGGGCATAGTAACCTGTGGCACAAATTCCTCCAGGATGGGGAAGTCGCCAAGCTTTCTTGCAAAGGCAGCCAACAGGAACGAATCCACCCACCGGAATATGTCGTAATTCCGCACGGTCTCCCTCAACCTTCCCATTCGCCGGCGCCTTTCTTCCTGCGGCATTTTCCATGCCTCATAAATTGCGTTCGCCACTCCCTCGATATCATAGGGGTTCACTATGAGCGCATCCCGTTTCATCTGAGCCGCCGCTCCGGCGAACTCGCTCAGTATAAGAACGCCGTTTTCTTCCAGCGAACATGAGCAATACTCCTTGGCCACCAGGTTCATGCCGTCTTCGAGAGGTGTAATAAGTCCTATTTCCGACAGCCTGTAATAAGCCAGCAGTTCATCCTTTTCAAGACTCCTGTACAGGTAATGTATGGGCACCCATCCGTGTCTTGTGTGCGCGCCGTTAATCCGTCCCACGGTTCGCTCTATTTCCGAGCGCAGAGCCTGGTATTCAGGCACCTCTTCCCTGCTGGGCACGACCACCTGCACCAGGGTGACCCTTTCGTGAAGCTCCGGATACCGTTCCATGGCCTTCTCGAAGGCCTGCAACCTCTCCGGTATACCCTTGGTGTAATCCAGCCTGTCTACGCCGAGAATGATGGTGCGGTCAGGCAGTTGCTCGTGAATGTACCACGCCCTGTCCGCCACCTCGTTGGATGCCGCTCTCTCCGAAAAGGAATTGTAATCGATACTTATCGGGAAAGCCCCGACCCGTACCTGGCGCCCCCGGAAGTTTACGCTGACCACCGCCCCCCTGCCGCTTACCTTCACGTTGGAGCAGAGATTCCGGAGGCATTGCACGAAGTTGCGCCTGTCGCGCATGGTCTGGAACCCTATCAGGTCGTATTCCATAAGCGACTCCAGGATATATTTCCTCCACGGCAGCTTCATAAAAATATCCATCGGCGGAAAGGGTATGTGAAGGAAATACCCCATGCTGCGCTCGACACCCTTGTCCTTCAAGTGTCGCCCTGCCGTCATGAGGTGATAATCGTGCACCCATACGTAATCGTTCTCATCGGTCTGGTTCGCTATTACTTCGGCGAACTTGCGGTTCACGTCTTCATAGGTATGCCAGTATTCCGGTACGAAATTGCACCTGGTCTGAAGGTCGTGAAACAACGGCCACAAAACTTCGTTGGCAAAACCGTAATAATACTTCTTTACTTCATCTTCGGTCAGATTAACCGGCGCCAAGCTGTAACCGGTCTCTCCCGAAGCCTCCTGCAGTGACCTGTGAATGCTCTCGTCCTGAGTCTCCGCGTAAGTGCCGGGCCAGCCAATCCACAGTCCGCCGCGATTGCTGAGCACCGGCGCCATGGCGGTAACAAGGCCGCCGGAGCCGGGCTTCACTTCCCAACCGTCTTGTACCCTTTTTATTGAAACCGGCAGTCGGTTGGAAACCGCCACCAGTCTCATAGACGCCTGGTCCAATTTTCCGTCCCCCCTTCCCGTGACCGGTGTTAGTTTAGTTCCGCCCCTTTAGACCCACGCTCTAAATGAATCGTTCTCGTCGGGAAAGCGAACTCTATCCCCTCATCTTCGAAACGCTTAAATATGGCCAGATTTATTTCCTGCTGCTTGTCCATGTATATGCTGTAATCGGGTCTTAATACATAATATACTACTTCAAAATCCAGAGAAAAGTCCCCATATTTAGCAAAATGCGCCCTGTCGAAACGAGTATCCTCCACATTGTCTATAAGTTCTCTTACAATAGTGGGAATTTCGGCAAGCTTTTCGTAGGGAGTACTGTATACCACTCCAAAAATGAATCGTATTCTCCTCTCTTCCATCCGCTTGTAGTTGCGAACCCGGCTGTTCAGTAAATCGCCGTTCGGAAAGATTATCTGCTCCCCGCCAAGGCTGCGGAGCCGGCAAGTTTTGACCCCTATCTTTTCCACCGTGCCCAGATAATCCCCCACTATTATGAAATCCCC
This sequence comes from uncultured bacterium, assembly GCA_964459325.1. Taxonomy (GTDB): domain Bacteria; phylum RBG-13-61-14; class RBG-13-61-14; order CAYWKU01; family CAYWKU01; genus CAYWKU01. The sequence continues at coordinate 64,760 of CAYWKU010000011.1, forward strand.
GACCTCGAAAGGCTTATCGAGCGCTATGGACACGGAAGCGAAGAGGTCGCTCAGGATATTCTGGGCGGCCAGGGCTATGGCTATACCGCCTACCCCGAGACCGGCCACGAAGGTGGTTATATTTACCCCGAGGTTATCCAGTATCAGGAGAAGGACAAGACCCCACACGAGGAGTTTCAACAAAAACGACAGTATTCCCATGGCCGAAGCTCGCGAAGGGTCTTCTTGCAACTTCTCTCGAGTGCGGCGGGCAATCCAATATCTTACCGCCGCCGACCCCCACAGGCCAAACTGAAACAGCACTACTACCAAAGCTGCTTTGTTTACAACGGCGTCTACTTTTTCGGGAAATTCGAGCAAATAGTAGCCCGCGTAGAGAGCAACTATCAGAAAGACAAACGGCGCGCTCCGCCTGACAATTACGTATCCCGCGGAGTCCGTTTTCTCCTTGCCCTTCCTTCTAGCCTGTGCGGCAAAATAGTTTTCCAGCCCGTAGCGGATTAATAACAGCGCGAAAAAAACACCGAGGGCAACAGCGGCCGCCAGCAGCAATTCACCAACTACGATGAAATCAGGTACTTTCATGTTCTTCCTCCACAAACTTTAGACCACTTGTTCAAAAACGCCAGCAATTCATCGGGAGGCTTTAAATGTACGTCCGCAAGGGTTGGTCTCAGCTCCTCCCTGACCAGCACCCCCAATCCCCGTCCATTTATCGCTCTGAAGGCATCCTCGTCGGTAAGGTCATCGCCCAGGTATGCCGCCCCGTAATCCTCATCCTCCACTTCCTCCAAAATGGTGTTTACCGCGTCACCTTTGTCACGCCCGGGATAGCGCAGTTCCACTCCGCCGTCGAAGTTATGCATCTCCAGCCCCGTTCTTTCGGCAATGGGAGACCATGCTTCCCGGACGGACGTGGCCAGTTCCTCCAGCTCTTCACCCTCCAATCCCCGCCAGTGAAATGCAACGGAGCCCCGCTTGAACTCGCAGCGGTGGGAAAAATTGTTATCGGTGACCCATCTCCAGGCAAGCTCCAGCCCCATTGAACATTCCGGGCCGATATCCGCGACTTCCAGGTATCCGTCGGGGTAAAGCCTCTCTATGCCGTGAGAGCCCCATATTTCGGGTTCCTGCTGAAGTTTTAACAACGGGAGAAGGTCTCCCGTTCTCCTTCCGGTCACCATAACCACCCGGCAGAGGTCATTATGCAGAATGTAATTCAATACCTTCCTGACCCCCGGATAGGGTTCGGCCTTGTTTCGGTCAGTCCGGAAAGGCGCGAGGGTACCGTCGTAGTCGAGGATTAGTATTCTTTCCGAGGCCTTTTCCAGCCTTTTCCAGAACTCGTTCAGCTTAATCTCGTTCTCAGAAACACTCACCGCACAATTCTATTCTTTCGTCCTCTTCCCTTATGAGGCTTATCATCAGGGTCAGGTATTCCCGAAGGTGCCGGGTAAGCAGAAAGTTTTCGCGTACCATTTTTTTTGCGTGCACGCCCATCAACTCCAGCTTGTCCCGGTGATGAAGCAGGTAGCGTATACGCAACGCCGCTCCTTCGGGGGTTCTTACCAGAAAACCGGTGTAATGGTTGATTATCTGCAACTTGATGCCGCCGGTGTCGCCTCCTATAACCGGCTTGCCCTTCCACATGGCTTCGGCCACGGTCAAACCGAAGCCCTCCTTTATGGACTTCTGCAACACGATATCCGCCGCTCTTTGCAGGGCGTTTATTGTACGGGGCGCGTCAGCCGGCAGAAGCAGGACATGTATCCCCGGGTCGCCCTCAGCCGCCTCGCGCACCCTTTCGAGCACCGCTTCTCCTTCCGGGTCGTCGCTGGCTCCTCCGCCGGCAAGCACCAATTGAAGCTGGGTGCCCTTGCGGGCGTGTTTATAGGCCTCTATGACCCCAAGAGGGTCTTTAAACAGGTCAAACCGGGAAATCTGCACAATCAAAGGCAACGCGGGGTCCAGTCCGAACTGCTCCACCACTTTCTCCACATCCTCAGTCGGCAAGTCCATGTTCTTATCGCTCAACGGGTCTATGCTGGGAGCAATCAGGTATTGGGGATGCGGCAAGGGGCGGGCGAACTCCGGCAACGAGAAAATGCTGGCGTCGTAGGGGTCAACATACTTCTTTATGTACTTCCAAACGGGCCGGTACGGACGGTTGACATCTATGTGACACCGCCATATCCACTTCCCTTTCCTGTCCGGGAAAAGGTTCAACAAGGTGCATGGCTGGGGGTCGTGAATAAAAACAATATCCGCGTCTGTCAGAACATCCCTCAACTTTTCGGCGTTTTGTTTATTTATCTCCTCGAAATGGTTGAGCTGTCGCTCGGAGATATATACGTTATTGCCCTGCAGGGCGTTATGAAAGCCCTTTGTGACCTGGTAGAAATCCTTGTCGCCTTCGATAATTTCCCATCTGGCGTCTATCCCGAGTGCCTGCTTGAGCGGCAGCAGTTTGCGCAGAATCTCGGCCACCCCACCCCCTTCGCGGGTCGAGTTTACGTGAACCACCTTCATGCCTTTCAACAAAGCACCCAACTGCTTCAGGTGGTCCACCACGTCGTGACCGGCCACTTCGGCGTATTGCTGAAGCAGGTCCGTCACCAGGCGCCTCCACCGAAGTGTTCCCGGAAAATGTCGGTTAGGATTTCACGCATCTCCCACAAAGAGCCGAAGTAGGGGTCCACCGCCCTCAACCGGTCAATCAAATCGGCATAATCGTCTCCGAACAACTCCAGCCATGCACAGAAGTCGTCACGATGTCTTTCCGTGCGCCTGCGGGCATCTATGAAATGATAAAAAATGCTGCCCTCCGACAACCTGGGTGCTTCCTCCGCCAGCCGGTAGGGAGCTTCCAGCACCTTGCCGGTATCGAATATGACTATCTGGGAGCGCACGAAATAAAACTTGGCGTCGGCCCTGGACCAGGGAACCATTTCGCTTTCATCCAGTCTGTTTTCCACGATATCTATCAGCTCCTGGCGCATGGACTCGGTATCTTCAAAATCCGAAGGGTCTACCACGCTCAACCGCTCGGCCAGCGCTTTTTCGTGCAGGCCGTGAGCCGCCCAACTGGCGAAATCGTTGTTATACTCCGGCTCATCGAACTGCGGCTGCAACAACCTGCCCCAGAAGTGGTGGTAAATGCTGCCGGTATCCACCTCGTGCAGACCGTCGCGGAATTCCCTCAGATTCTGAGCGTTCAGGCCCGTGGCAATCGACACCAAAGCACAATCTCTGACGTAGAAGTTTCTGGAATAGTTATTGTTGTTATTTTCCTTTGGCGCGTTTTCCATGCTCTAAGCATCCCTTGCGGCACGTTTGGGGCTAGGTGAAAAGCACAAGTTGGCGTTTTTCTTGAAAAATTAATACCCACCGGATATTGAGTCAAGGTAACACAATTGCTATCCAGATTGTAGTGGCGTAACGCCATAAAAGAGAAGCCACACATTCCGGCAATATCGCCCGATGTTTTTCCCGTAATCTTTATATGCTAACTTACCTTCCGGTTCGCTTTCTTACCGAATGCAATATATAAATGCCAGTTGAAGATTATACAGAGATATTTCGCAAAACGGGGGCCGCGTGCATTGCCGTCGGGTTGCAAAACACCCACTCCGGCAACCTGTCCGTCCGGGAAGACTCGGTCTCCGGCGGCGAAATGTACATCACCCGCTCCGGGGCCATGCTCGGGCACATTGGGAGAGATGATATTTGCGCCCCCGGCCTGGACGAGCCTCGACCCGAGATAAAAGCCGCTTCCAGCGAATCGGAAGTCCACCGGAGGATACTCGCATACTCGGGGGCGGTAATTCACGCTCACCCCTTGTATGCGACGGTGATCTCGGCGGGTGGCGAAAAAATCCAGCCGATTGACTTTACCGGATTCGACCTCCTGGGTGAGATACCCGTGCTTACCCTGGACCCCTGGGTCGGCAACCCGCGTGTTCGGGAAGACATTCCGGAAGCATTGAAAAAACGCCCGGTTATAATGACGCCACGGCACGGGAGCTTTGCTCGGGGTAAAAGCTTGCCTGAAGCCCTATACTATACGGCCCTTCTGGAAAATTCATCGAAAATTATTTATGAATCAATGCTTTTGGGAATTGACCTCGAAAAAGCCCGCCGGGCGATTGCCAAACCCGGTAATATCGAAAATCTCAGCGAATTTCTGTTGAATGGTCGAAATTCGGAAGAGGATGAGAAGGGATACGCTGCACAATTCATGTGCGCCTTCGGGGACATTTTTTACATGGGATTGAGCCCTTTCGGAACGGGGAGTGTAAGCATCCGCAACGGTGATGAAATCACCTTCGCCCCTTGCGCATCCCGACCGAATGGCTTCGATGGGCCAATACTGCATGAACCGCTCAAGCCGGGTAAGAAAGACAACTGGGAAATAAGCCTGCACAAGGCGGTTTATTCCGCCGGAGAAGTCGGCGCGGCGGTTTTTACCCTCAGCCCGGAAGCCGTCGCGCAAGGGTGGCTTTCGGCTCAAAACGCCACATGGAAAATAAAACCCATAGACATCGAGGGTCAATATCACTACCCTTCCATACCCTTACTTGAGGCAAATGACGGCATCGAGGCGATAGCGGAAAACGCCGTGAAACACAAAATGGCGGTTGTGGCGGGAGTGGGGGTATTGGCCACCGGCCCTGACCTACCCGCCGCCATGCACCAGGTATCCAGCGTCAGAAATATCTGCTTCTACCGCACGGGAATAGATTGCCTGCATGCGCTCGGAAAAGGGCTACCGGCAAAGGAGTTCGAGAAATGAGCGAAAAAAGCGCCAACATCCTCATATCACCGCGCGATACGGCGCGAACTTTCACCCGGCTGGTCAGCTGCTCGCGAACTCTGATGACCGTTCTTGACCGGGGTTTTGGCTATCCTCTGGAGGAGATGGAGCGGGCCGCGCATCCGTTGGCCGGGGGATTGTTACAGCAAGGCTACCAGTGCGGAATGCTCTGGGGCGCAACGCTGGCCGCGGGCGCGGAAGCTTACCGCAGATACGGAGCCGGCCCCAAAGCTCAGGCCGCCGCCATAGGAGCGGCGAGCAAGCTGGTGCAATCGTTCCGGTACCGGACGGGATACATAAGGTGCCGGGAGATTATCGAGGGGGATTTGACGGGCCTGTTTGGTCGCATCAAATACATGCTCACCGGAAAGGCCGCAAACTGCACCCGCTTGGCGGCGACATGGGCGCCGGAAGCTTTAAAAACTGCCGAGGAAGGATTAAACGCAGCCCCCGATAATCCACCGCCGGAACCGGTAAGCTGCTCCGCCTTACTTGCACAAAAAATGGGCGCATCGGAGATGGAACAAACCACGGTGGCCGGACTGGCGGGGGGAACCGGCCTGGGCGGGGACGCTTGCGGAGCGCTGGGAGCGGCAATATGGCTCAAAACACTCCAATGGTACCGGGACAACCCGAAGGCCGCCGACGGCTTTCTGCATTCTCTGAAGCAGGAGACCACAGGTAAGACGGACTCTCACGAAGAGTCCCGAAAGCTGGTGGAAAAGTTCCTGGAGAAAAGCGGCTCCAGCCGGCTATGTGAAGAGATAACAGACCGGAGGTTCGAGAATGTAAACGAACACGCGGACTTTTTGCGCCGGGGCGGATGCAGGGAAATAATCCGCTCACTGACCGATTAATTTGTTCAGGGTACGGATGCTCGGGTTGACTTCAAGCGAGTAAATATTACCCTAAAAGTTGAGTCGGAAAGCGGCTCATTTTACAGTTACGGTGGGTGTAGCTCAGTCGGTAGAGCACTTGGTTGTGGCCCAAGAGGTCGTGGGTTCAAGTCCCATCACTCACCCACAAAAAAGCCCCGGAAAGGGGCCTTTTTATTTCATGCTCAAAAGCAGCCTCGTGAAAGTCTTTTTATCAACTTCGCTGCCGGAATTTTACGGAGCCTCCGCTTCGGGCTGCGGCTCGGGTTTTTCCTGCACCAGATTCCATACCGGGTAAGCCAGCACGGCCCCGATTGTCGCCCTTCCCAGCGCGAAGAACGTCGACCATAAGAGACTGAAGGCAACGGCGATTTCGGTGGTGGTGTGGCCGTAGAGCGTAACCAGTATCAACACCGCCGCCCCCTGAGGCCCGCCGTAACCCCCGGTGCTTATGGGCAAGAAGGTGGAGAACATCATCACCGGCACCAACAGCAGCAAGTGGTGGAAAGGCAATTGAACATGCAACGCATCGAGCAGGGCCCACCCCGCCAGCACGTTGGTTATCGCCAGAACGCCGCGAATCCCGTAAAAGGCGAAGAAATGCCTGAAACCCGCCTCCCGGAAGCCTTTCATAATGGCCGCGTCGCGAAGCCGATAAAGAAATCGCACTTTATCCTTCAACGGAGTGCGCCAGTACAGAAAGACGAGAACAAGCAGGGTGTAGTGGAAAATAAGGAAATACACCCACCCCATGCCGAGCACTGCTCCGCCTCCGCCCAACAGAAGACCCAGAATCAAAATCGTAGTGTTAGAGTAGCCGTCGCAGAAAAGTACGTACATCTCCGAGCCGAGGGTGGGAAACACCTTCACCTTGTGTTTTCGCAAAAAATAAGCCGGTGGAATGATTTCTGCCAGCGGCGCCAGCGCTACCTGCAAGAGGTACATGCCGCCCCGCAGTATGGCTACGTCCTTCCAGGGAACTTTCCGGGTAAGAAACCACTTATAGGCGTAGCCGAAAGCCACGGTGTCGCTTGCAAAGAACACCAGCGAATGAAGCGCCATCACCGATATGGCCACCGCCAGGTCGGCTTCCACGAGGGCCTTGGTCAAGCCGGTGAAATTAATGCGGCTGAGTATCCACCAGAAAATGAGAGCGGTGCCCACAAAGGGCACGATTATTCTCAGTATACCGGGCTTCTCGGGCTCTTCGAGCGCCAACTCCTCCGCATCTTTTACCCTTGTTGCTTCTTCTTCCATGCTATTTTCACGCCCTTGTCTCAAAATGGTTTGGGAGAATAAAACAATAAAACGATGCCGCCTACCAGTACGGCAACATAAAATCCGATGAAAAACATGGGGCCGTATTTTTCATCGGCCTCCTTAAGTTTCTGATAAAAACCTTTTTCCTGAAGCTTTTGCCTGTACTCTTTCGGCGCCCTTATCAAAATCCTGCCCCCGGCGGGAACTTCGTAATAATCGGAAGTGACTATCTTTTTCTTCCACCGTGCCTCTATTTTCATAGCTTCATCACCCGCCATCAGAAGCATCGGCGCCGACCCCTCCGGCTTGCCGTTTATTTCGAGGTAAGCGCCCGGCGGGTCGGTCCTGATGATGGCCCAGCCGTTTTTTGCGTCGATGAGCCATTCGTAGGGATACTTCGGAATTTCCACCGCCGGGACGGTGTTTACGGTTTTCGTCCTCCAGTTGATGCTTTTCAGTCCCACCGCTCCCACCGGGTATGCCGCCGGGGGAGGCATAAGTATAAGGGCAAAATCCAGGCCGCTTACATCCGAAACCTCGGCGAAGCCCCCGGCCCCTTTCAGCCTGCTCTTGCCGAAATCCTGCCGCGCCAACAGTTGACTCAAATCCGGCCCGGCAATCAACCGTATTTCCGCGAAAGCTCCCAGGTCGGCGGCCGCCTTATTAAACAGCGAGCTGTAAACTCCGGCGTTAATAAGCCCCACTTTGTATGTGCGCTGAGGAGGCTTTTGAGCCGGTTTGTTCGCCGGGGCACAGGCAAAAACCATAAGAAACGCTATAACCGGCCATATTTTTAACAAAGCGGTTGAGTAACGGGCAGGAGGTTTCAATATTTAAACGCTTTCCTCGCTTTTATTATCAACTTCGCGGGTAAACATCACAAACGCCATGGCAGGCCGCTTGCTGGCCTCGGTCATGGCAAAGCAAAGCTGGTCGAAATGCCAGCCCCGAGGTATCCACTCGTTGATGGTCTTTTCTATCTGCTCGTCGGTGACAGTGGTCAATTCCACTACCTTGTACTCAACCATGATGTCTGGAAATTATACCTTTGAGGCGCCTCCTTTTCAAGCACGGGACCGCTCTATTTGGCCTGTTACGAACCCGGCGGGTAAACGATGGTAGGCCCGGCACTCCTGCCGGGCTTTCCTCTCGACCGACACTCCTGCCGGGCTTTCCTTAGAGAGGTTGTATTGCGCGACAAGAGTGTCGCGCCTACCATGGTGTTTTTGAGGATTGTGCGAATGGCAGGCCCGGCACTCCTGCCGGGCGTTCCGCTTGCCCGGCCCCCGCGTGTATCTTATACTTTTCGGGGGAGGAAAGATATGAAGCTGAGGGAATATCAAAGGATGGGAAAGCTTATTTTAACGGCGGTGATAACCGGAGTTTTTTTCATCGCGGGCGGCGCTTACGCCATACCCGACGAGGTCAAGGGCAGCGCCGGCGGCATCACCGTTTCCCCCACCGACATCGCCATAACAAGCGACGACAGGTGGATGTTCGTCGCGGGGGGAAGCGTCGTAGATGTCGTGGATACCGCCACATTTGAAGCTACTTCCAGCGTAAGCGGCGGCTCGGAGTTACGGTCTGTCGCCGTCAACAGCACCGATTCTTACCTTTACATTCTTCGCAAAAACGGTGAGCTGGCGCTGGTGGATTTGGCCAATTTGAACGGAGTCGGCCCCGGCGAAGCGATAACCCTGCCCTCACCCTCCTGGAACGACGTAACCGATGGTAACGAACCCGCGGACATGGTGGTCGGTCCATATCCGGATGATGCATCTCGTCAGCTAGCGTTTTTAACATTCCCTTCCTTAAAAGAGATATGGGCCATAGAACAAGCCGACATCCTTGACGATGGCAATATCTCAAAGAAAATCATCCCATTCGATGAAGTAATCCGGGATATAGTATACTCAAATGACCCCACCACACCGGATGGAAGTCAAAAGCTTCTTTTCACTTCCATGACAACTCCTGCGTTTGTCCCCGCGGTTAGCGTATGCAGGATTAATTCTAATCCGCAATTCATCAACATTGACACTATAGCACTTGCTGATGCAGTGCCTGGAGACAGCGTTAGAGGCATTAGCTCTTCCCCTGATGGCCAATATATGTCTGTAGGCAACTACACCGGCGGGCTGCTTCACATTCTGGAAGCCGATACCTCAACCGGCCTCGCATATAACACTATGACGGATTCTCCGGTTACTCTCTCCGGCACCCCGCATGACGTTGAATACTATAAGGACAAGGATGGCTCAGAACACTTTTACGCTGCGGTTGAATCGGCTTCCTCAATCCTCGTGGATGTTATAAGCCTATCCGATATTACAGCACCTTCAACCACGATAAATCTCAATGTTGCCGCTTCAAGTGTTTCTTTGGCCACTTCAACCTCCACGGATGGATATGTCTACACGGGACCTCAAAAAAGCGGAGAAGTCTTTGTGATAACTTCCAACCCCTGGATATACGACATAGAACCGTCGTCATCGGTCAACCAGGGCGGCATCACGGATGTAACCTTCAAAACGGATGAAGGCATCAGGTACTGGGTTTCAAAGGGAGGCGCAATCAGAAAAAACAGCGGCACTCAAATTTTCAGCAGCGATACCGTAACCACCGAATCGGCTATCAACACTTTTACCATAGACGGAGCTGAGCTTACAGAAGGGCTGAACGACATCTATATCTTCGTGGAGGACGCCGAAGGAAACGTGGGCCGGAGGGGTTTTATGCTGAAAAAAGACCTACCTCCCGACGCCCCGAACTTCCGCCTCGGCTTCGGAGATTCCACGATTTACGTCTATGTTGAAGCCCTGGATGTCGACGACATAGACTACTACCGAATATTTTACAATGTTGACTCCAGCGCTATACAGTCCGACCCTCCCGACCCACCTTACGTAGATGTCTATAGTTTTACAAAAGGTGAGGAATTCAAACACTTAATCAAAGGGGTTCAGAACGGAACCCGTTATTATGTCAGAGTCCGTGCGGTGGATTCTGAAAGTAACGAAGGTCCTCTTTCAGAGATAAAGTCCATAACGCCCCAGGAAACCGAAAGCCTCGTTGAGAGGGGCGGTGAATCGGATTCGGGGGGATGCGCAACCGCTCATCCGGAAGATAAGGTTAACCTTGCCGGATTGCTGGCGTTACTGGGCCTCTGGGTGGCGGGTATCATAGCTGTGCGAGTCAAATTCGGACATAAAGGCGGTATCGAATGAGACGCTGTGTATTTATTTTAACCGTCGCGCTTATCCTTTTTTACGTTTTTTCCCCACACCTTATGGCTCAGGAAGAAAGCGCCCCCGACAAACCGGCCCGAAGCTGGTTCAACGCCACCTTCCGGGGAGGATTCTGGATGCCGGAAGATTCCACGTGGCGCGAGTTTTACGGCCGGTGGAGCAACGACATGTACTTCCTGGAGCTCGGCTTTTACCCCGTCAGGTTCATGTCCGTTCTGGGAAGCGTGGGCGGATATTACCAGCGCACTCATACCATCGGAAAAACCACCGGCGAAGACTCGGAAGAAGACCTGACCATGACCCTGGTTCCGCTGGAGGCGGGTTTGAGTTTCCGGCTTCGCTTCAAGGACGACCAGCTCATTGTGCCTTACCTCAGCGGCGCATACGACTGGGTTTACTACCACGAAGACCCCGACCCCGGCGAATACGCCGACGGCTGGAAGGAAGGCCCCGCCGCGTGGGGAGGGCTGCTCATACTTCTGGACAAAGCCGACCCGGAAGCTTCCACAAACCTGAGGATGTACTACAACGTCGAGCATACATACCTGGAGATGACCGCCAGATACAGCTACGTCGGAGACGGCGAAGGCGTGGACTTAAGCGGCTGGTCCTACATGCTGGGCATTTCTTTCGACTTCTGAATAAATGCCTGAACCGACCTCAGAAATGAAACCCCACAAAATCCGTATTGTCATAGAATATGACGGGACCGACTTTGCCGGATGGCAGCTTCAACCCGACGCCAGAACCGTGCAGGGGGAAATAGAAAAGGCCATACAAGCCGTGGTCGGTGAGAAACGCCGCATTTTCGGCGCCGGCAGGACCGACTCGGGGGTACATGCGAGGGGGCAAGTGGCGCATTTCTCAACAAAAAGCCGCTTGGAACCCAAAGAATGGGTGGGAGCGCTAAACGCCAATCTCCCCCCGGATGTCCGCATACTAGACGCCGAAAACACCCCCCTGGCTTTCGATGCCCGAAGGAGCGCGCGGGGCAAATGGTATCGCTATGAAATACTGAACCGGCCGGTCAGGCCCGCCATAGACAGGCGGCACGTATGGCACATTGAAGGGAAGTTGGACGTGGATGCGATGAAGCGGGCCGCCCAATATCTTTTGGGGGAGCATGATTTCTCATCCTTCCGGGGGAAAGGGTGCGACGCAAAAAACACCCGCCGTGCCGTAAGGCGGCTGGACGTCCAAAAAACCGATGAAGAACGCATAGTTACAGACCTGGAGGCCACGGCTTTTCTGAAGCACATGGCGCGGAATATAGTGGGCACTCTTGTTGAAGTGGGAAGGGGAAGGTTGCAACCTTCCGATATGGAAAGAATACTAAAATTAAGGGACAGAAAGGAAGCGGGCCCCACCGCTCCGGCGCAAGGGTTAACGCTGATGAAAGTCTTCTACGACGATGAAATCGAAAAATAGTGCCGCATCGGGAGGATAACAGGCATGTATCTCGGACTTGCCATAATGTTTGTCGGGCTGGTTCTTCTCGGAACCACCATTGTTAAGATATGGGGAACGGGTGTTGAGGAAAAAGTCAGAACCTGGTATGGAATCGCCCTCGTGGGCGTGATACTGGCCATGACAGGACTGGTTCTTACACTACAGGGAATGCAAAAAGCCGGTCGGCAACCGCAAATCACCGGAATACCGGACAAAAAACCCGTTGCCGAAAAAACCGAGCCTCGGGAGCGGTTCAAACCCAAAAACACGCCCAAACCCTCGCCGAAGGAAAAAGCTTCTCCCGCGAAAAGAGATGAAAACCTGCCCCAAAAGGCCAAGAAACGCAGGAATTGGATGAGAAAGCAACTTAAAGAAGACCCTGAAGGAAAACCTTATACGGCAGAAGACTTCAGATTCATCGATACCCAGATGGACAAAATCGATAAAGGTTTCGAGCAAATGAAGCAGGAGACATTCTACGGCGAAAAACCTCCCGATAAAGCTAATATTCCCGACCGGGAGCTATGGAACAACTTCTCCTTTAACATGGGGATCAGGCTGCGAAACATAAGAAAGCGGGCCGCCTACAGACACGGCCCCGGCACCGCCGAAATAAAAAAGCGCCTCTTCGCCATTGTCAAGTTTATGAGCAAAATCCAAAGGGTTTATCACACGGCTGTGGCGGAGAATAAACCCGTTGACTATCAATATATCTCCGACCTTCGCTCCCATGTTGAGAGACTCACCCGGGAAATCAACGAGTTGAGAAAAAAGCAGGGAATAGGCGAAAAAATCGATACTAAAAAATAAACCTTCGTTCCTCTATACTCATCATCAACCCTATTCCAGCCATAATGGACAGGAGAAACGAACCGCCGTAGCTCAAGAAAGGCAACGGTATTCCAACCACCGGAAAAGCCCCCAGGACCATCGCTGTGTTCACCACGGTGTGCCAGAAAATCATCATGACCACTCCCAGGGAAACCAATGCCCCGAACCTGTCCTTGGCCGAGGCCGCGATACGCATACTCCATATCAAAATGAAAAAGAAAACCGCAAGGGCCAGGATTCCGCCTATGAAACCCCACTCCTCGCCGAGAACACTGAAGGCGAAATCGGTATGCCTCTCCGGGAGATACCTCAAAGCGGTCTGGCTTCCCAACTGATACCCCTTGCCGGCCAGCTTGCCCGAGCCTACCGCCACCATGCTCTGAATAACATTGTATCCGATACCGGTGGGGTCGACTTGCGGATTAATGAACGCCCGGATTCTGTCCTTTTGATGCGGAGCCATCAGAAACCACGACAGGGGGGCGAGCAGAACGAACAGGGTAACCCCGCCAATCAAAAGCCTTCTCCTAACTCCCACGAACAAAATGATGCAACCCACTATAAGAACCAGCATGACAGTGGTACCCAGGTCGGGCTGCAACATTATCAGAACGGCGGGAAGCAGTCCTATAAGAAGGGGTTGGGCCAACTCTCTCAACCCGTAAGGCCCACCCGCACGACGGTCATGAAAGTACTTCGCCAGCGCAAGTATTGTGCCTATCTTCACGAATTCGCTGGGCTGCAAGGACAAGGGACCCAACCGCAACCACGCCCTGGAGCCGCCCACCAACTCGCCTTTAAGTAAAGTCATAATCAAAAGCAGCACCGTTATGGCATATATGGGGTAAGCAGCCCTTTCAAACAGCCTGTAATCCAACCGGGCCGCGACTATCAAGACGCCCAAACTGACCGCCAGGCTTATCGACTGGCGATACAAAAAGACCGAAGAAGGGGCGGCGCTGGCGAGATTAATCAAACCCACCGCGCACAGGAACAGAACGGCCAGCAGAAGAGGCCAGTCAAGGCGGGTGGATATGGTTTTGTCTGAAACTCCCATTTTACCTTCTCGCCTGTTTATACAGGTTACGGAAATAATATCGGATTATGTCTCCGCACACCGGGGCCGCCGCCGCCGAGCCACCGCCGCCGTGCTCCACGAGCACCGTCACCGCAATCACCGGCTCGTCCACCGGGGCGAAAGCGGTAAACCAGGCGTGGTCCCTGTACTTCCACGGAACCTCCCCTTCCTTTTCCTCTAACATCTCCTTGCGGCTTCGGCTGATAACCTGGGCGGTACCGGTCTTCCCGGCCACCCTTACCGGAAGCGCCCCCAGGCTCCCGGCGCCGGTCCCGTGCGGGCTATGCACCACGCCCACCAACGCCTCCTTCACCCTGCGGCAAACCTCGGGCGTTACAACGCTCGATACCTCCACTTTCGGCGCAAATCCACGGAGCACGCTACCGTCCCGGTTAAGCACACGGTAAACCAGTTGAGGCTCCAGTAGCTTCCCGCCATTGGCTATCACCGACATCATCCGGGTAACCTGCAACGGGGTAACCAGTGTGTATCCCTGACCTATAGCCGTTATCACCGTATCCCCCAGGTACCACGACTTGCCCCTGGAGCGCCTTTTCCACACCGGCCCGGGTACCAGGCCCGATTTCTCGCCCCGAAGACCCAATCCCGAAACCCGTCCCAGACCGAACTTGTATGCATAATTCCGAATGGCTTCTATCCCGAGCAGCTCGCCGAGCCGGTAATAATAAATATCGCAACTTTCCACCAGTCCCCTGTAAAAATCCACTATTCCGTGGCCCTCGTCCTTCCAGCAATGATACGCGTCCCTGTTGGCTCCGAGCCGCACCACCCCCTTGCATTCCACTGTATCGTCCGGCTTGACCACGTCCTCTCCCAGCGCAGCGGCGGCCACCACCACTTTGAACACGCTGCCCGGCGGGTATTCACCCTGTACCGGGCGATAGAAAAAGGGTTTCCGCCTGTCCGAGGAAAGCCGCCTCCACTCCTCGGGGTCCAGATTGCCCATCATGTGGTTTGGATGGAACCCGGGATTTGAAGCCATGGCCAGTATTTCTCCGGTGTTGACATTCATGACCACCGCCGCTCCGGCGGATTCGCCGAGGGCTTCTTCGCAAGCCCGCTGAAGCCGCATATCTACGGTTAACTCGACGTTTTTTCCGGGTTTTTGTTTTTTGGGCGGAGGAAGGTTCAGCTCCCGCTCAAACAATTCATTTCGTCGGCCAGTGGAGTCCACCACAACTTTCTGCCGCCCGCTTTCGCCGCGCAAAATGTCTTCAAAAGCCTGCTCCACCCCCATCCTGCCTATAATGTCTCCGGGGTCATATTCCCGGTTGCCTTCCCTTCCAAGCTCCTTGCCCGTAACTTCCCCCATATATCCGATAAGGTGGGAAGCCGAGTTCCCTTGGGGGTAGTGCCTTTTGGGAACGCTTGCAACTTCGAGGCAGTCCAGGTGGGCCAGGTTTTCTTCCAGAGCGGCGACCTGCTCGCGGCTCAAATTATCCAAAAGAACCATAGGCTGAAACGGGGGCACCTTATGGCGCTCCTCAAACTTCCTCTCAATCTCTTCACGAGGAATTTCCAATAACTCCGAAATACTCCCCGCCAGGTCGGTTACCCTGCTCTCGGAAAGGTCGCCGTACAGGAGAAGCCGGAACCCCTGTCGGGTAACAGCAATCGGCTCCCCATTGCGGTCGGCAACGTTCCCCCGGATAGGCTTCAGCTCGATAGTTCGCAGCTTCTGAGCGCGGCTCATCCTCTCGTAACGCCCGCCGTGTACAAGTTGAAGGTCCACCAATCTCAGGCCAAGCAGCACAAACGCCACGGAAATGGCGATAGTAACCACCCGAAATCTGCCTTGATGAGATTCCCGGTCATAATCGTTGACATGTACGGGGCGTTGGGCCATTTTAAAGCTCCCGTTGCGCTCCTTCCCAGAGAATACTCAAGGGGTAAAACAGAATAAGCCCCGCCAACGCGCTGCAAAGCGAGCGGGGAATCAGATGCCATAAAGGCGCCGAAAATGCCTCCCCGCCCGTAAAAACTGTGAAAAGTAACAATAAAAGAAAGTAATCAAGCATCGCCATTACGGCTACCAGGAGCGCCTGAGCGGAGGCGCTTTTCGCGTAAAACTGGCCTGCCAGCCAGTATGCCAGAAGAAAAATGACCACCCGGTCAAAAGTAAACAGGCCTATTATGCTTCCCGTTAAAAGGTCCTGGAGATAGCCCATCCCGAAAGCATATATCGAGCCGGCGGCGGGACGCATGAAAAGCCCCACCAACACCGTGACCGCCAAGAGTAAATCAGGATGTATCCATTCCGGTAACAGCATCGGAATCAACGTGGTCTGCAGCGCCGCCAGAAGAACCACCGCCAGAATCAATATCACGTGTCTCGACATTCTAATCCGACCCTACGCCGCCTTTCAGCAGCACTTTAATCTCCTCCAGCGATTTGAAATCAACAACGGGAGAGACATCTATGTCAAGGGTCAGTCCGGTATCCGGGACGACCACATTACTCACCCTGCCCAGCAACAACCCCTTGGGGAATACCCCACCCAGCCCGGAGCTTACCACCATATCGCCCTTCCTTACATCCGAACCACGGCTTACGAATTTCAGCTCCAGTCTCTTACCGTCCCCCTGCACCACTCCCCTGACCCGTGTCTGACGCCAGTTATCCGGATTCCAGGGGCATTCCGGGTCGGGCACATCCCCATCCTCCATCCTGTAAACAAGAGCATCAACCCGGCAACGGGGGTCTACCAGCAGCAGCACCTGTGATGAATTCGGAGGCACTTCGCGGCTTCCCCCTCCTCCGATTATCTTTCCTGCCACTCCCCTCCCGCAGACCACCGACATGCCGTACTCGATGCCGTCCGATGAACCCTTGTTTATCGTGACCACCTTCATATCGCTACGGGCGGGAAGGGCAATGATTTTAGCCGGAAGCAGCTTCATATCGGGCCATACATCTCCCGGCAAATTCATTTTAAGGCGAGTTATTTCTTCCTTGAGCTTTTGATTTTCAAAATTGAGCTTATCGAGCTTCTTTTCCAGTTTTCGATTTTCTTTCTTTACTTTTCGTAATGAGATATAGTTATCCCAGGTATTTCCTATGCCGGATACCGTATGGGATACCATCGCCTGGGGATAGGACATCAGGGTAAGGATGACCCTCGATAACGGACTGGCTCTACCACCGGGACTGGCCACCGAATTATAGACCAGCAGTCCCAGCGCTATAGCGAGCACCAAAAGGGGAACGATACCGTTTTTATTGGCTTTTAGAAATTCGAGTGACACCTGTCCCGCCCGGTTCTAATGATAGCCGCCAAAATCGAGAGCTCAAAATATAGCGTTGCCCGTATTAATAAGAGATTTCGCGCAAAAGGTCAATCTCATCCAGGCACTTGCCGCTGCCGAGCACCACCGCGGATATAGGGTCTTCGGCCAGCATTACCGGCAACCCTGTCTCCTCCCTGAGCAGAATATCCAGATTGCGCACCAGCGCTCCTCCTCCGGCCAGCACAACGCCCTTGTCCACGATGTCCGCACTAAGCTCCGGAGGAGTCTGCTCCAGGGTCTGCTTGACGGCGTCAACGATGGTGCCCACCGGCTCCTGGAGAGCCTCGCGAATTTCCTCCTGGCCGATGACCAGGGTCTTGGGAATACCCGCTATCAAGTCTCTGCCCTTCACTTCCATGGACTTGTCTTCATTGTCCGGGTAGGCGCAACCGATGTTTATTTTTATCTGCTCCGCCGTGCGGTCGCCGATAAGAAGGTTGTATTTCCGTTTTATGTAATTGAGAATGGCGTCGTCCATCTTGTCCCCTGCGGTCCTGACGCTGACGCTGTGCACGATTCCCGCCAGGCTGATGACCGCCACTTCGGTAGTTCCGCCGCCTATGTCCACTATCATGTTTCCGGTGGCCTCTGTTATGGGCAATCCCGACCCGATTGCCGCCGCCATGGGCTCCTCGATGAGGTGTACTTCGCGGGCGCCGGCGCTTTCGGCGCTTTCCTTGACCGCCCTCTTTTCCACCTCCGTTATCCCGAATGGCACGCAGATGATTATGCGGGGCCTGACCATTTTCCGGCGGCCGTGAGCGCGCTGGATGAAGTATCGAAGCATGCTCTCTGTAATCTCGAAGTCAGCGATAACGCCGTCTTTCATGGGCCGGATGGCTACGATGGTGCCGGGTGTTTTGCCCAGCATCTGCTTGGCCTCGCGACCGACCGCCAGAACCTTTTTCTGGCCCCTCATGCCCTTGTGCACGGCGACAACGCTGGGCTCGCAGCAGACAATACCCTTACTTCTCACGTATATAAGCGTGGTAGCGGTGCCCAAATCAATGGCAAGATCATTACTGAAAAGGCCTAAAAGGGAACTTAACATAAAACTACCTTCTCATTGCAACAATAAAGTTATTTGGTAGAGTATACCGAAATAAAAGCCGTTAGCAACAATATTTCACCGTTTTTCCTTGAAAGAATCCCCGATTCCCGATTTACAAACAACCCGGCTCACTATTAAGTGCCGATACAAGCTCACCTGATTATTTTAACGTTAACTTTGAGCTAAAAATTTAACTCGAAGCCGAAGCAGTTGCAAGTTGAGCGGTAACAATTAACTTCACCCCCAGAAGATACTCTACAATAAGAAAGGCTGAAAACAGAAAATGCTTTCATATCTGAGAAAGAAAAAAGGCTCGAAGCTGGTCAAACTTCTGCTTATCGTGCTGGCACTTACCTTCTTCGGCGGCTTCGGGTTGCTGGGATATTGCTCGACCACCCAGAAAGCCCGGCAACGGGAAGCCAACACCGCGGCAAAGGTGAACGAGGACATCATCACCCGCCAGGAGCTGGCCCGGGCGGTACGCAGAGCAAATCTGGGGGGCCAAGGCCCCGAAACGGAAGCAGAAGCCATGACCCAGCGGGAAGACGTGCTGGAAACACTTATAAATCGCAGGCTTATACTGCGCGAAGCCCGGAAACTCGGAGTAACCGTTTCCGACCGGGAAATTACTCAATATATAACCCGAACCTTCCAGAAGGACGGAACGTTCCAGCCCCGGTTTTATCGGGGATACCTGGACAGGCTGGGCATTAGTGAAAGCGCTTTCGAAGAAAAACTCCGCGATGAACTCACCGTGTCAAAAATGCAACAGGCCATGGCAAGTGCGGCTATAGTTACCGAAGAAGACGTGAAGCAGGCATATTTCTATAAAAATCAAATGGTTAACCTGGCCCTCATATCCGTCAACCCCGAGGACTTTACCGACGTCAAGGAACCCACTCGGGAAGAAATCGCCCAAAGATACAAAGCCGACCCGGAAAGCGTCGTTATTCCCGAAAAACGACAGATAAAATACGCCTGTTATAAATCCAGAGATATGGTGAACCCCGAAGAACTCACCAGCGAAGAAATCCGGGAATATTACGAAAACGACAGGGATTTCAGATACGCTTACACCCCGCGCAAAGTTAAAGCGCGTAAAATCTATTTCTCCTCTTCGATAACCGCCTCAAAGGAAGAGAAACAATCAGTAAAACAACTTGCCCGGGAAGTTCTCAAAAATGTAAAAAGCGGGGAAAAATCCTTCGCCGAGCTTGCCCGCGAGTACTCCCAGGACCCCGAAACGGCCGAAGAAGGCGGAGACATGGGATGGGTGCCGCTCGATGAAGCGGGATTCCCGGCGGGTAGAACATTAAATAAACTGGAGCCCGGCGAAGTTTCGGATGTCGTGTGGGGTTTTGACGGATATTACATCTTCAAGGCCGAAGACGACCGCAGGGGGAAATACAAGCCACTGTGGAGGGTCAAGGATGAAGTCATAGAGGACCTGAGAAAGAAAAAGGGAAAACCCCTGACTTCCGAGGCCGCGAAAAGCCTTCTGGACATCGTCAGGCAGGGCACGCCGTTTGAGGAAGCCGCAGAAAACGCAACTCACGAGGTGGAAATCAAAACCAGCGGGTTTTTCTCCGAAGACGCAAAAAAAATAGATGAAATCGAAAACTCCGCCTCCATGGTGCGAGAAGCTTACAAGCTATGGGACATCGGACAGGTATCCGACCCCATCTCGGTGAAAGACGGTTCCTGCATCCTGCAACTGGCGGAAATAGAGCCGGAGCATATCGCAACCCTGGAAGAGGCCATCCCCATTCTCCAAAGCGAAATGATGGCTCAAAGGCGCGATAAGGCCGCGAAAGAAATGGCCGAAAACATACTGGAGGATATCAAATCGGGCACTCCCTTCGATAAAGCGGCACGGAAACGCGATAGAGCCGAGTTGTTTGAAACGGACTATTTCGCCCGGCAAAAGAACACCATACCCCGGGTTGGATACGCTCCCGAAATGATAAGCGTAATGTTTGCGCTCCCGCCTCATGACCCGGTAGCAAGGCAGGTATTTGAAGTCAGCGACAAATACTACCTGGCTAAGCTTTTGGGCAAAAAGGAAGCCGACCCGGAAGGTTACAAGGAAAACGCCTCCCAAATTCGAGCGGAACTCATTATCCGGAGACAGAAGGAGATAGTGGACTCCTGGGTGGAAGCCCTGCGAAAGAACGCCAAAATTACCCGCAAGATAGAAACCGCGGCCCAAACGGGCGGGGCCGGAGGCACATAAGCCTTAAATCGCCACCAGGTAAAGGGCGCCCACCACCGCCATCGCCACCAGGCCCGCAACCACCGGCATCTTCATACCCCGCCGGGCCAGCGCGACCACTATTCCGGCCTTTATAAGCGTATTGCTCACGCAGGCTATCAGCACCGCTCTTACACCCGTGGCCACATTTATCGCATCCGGCCCGGTCTCCCTCACCATGCGCGAAATACTCAAAACGATGGCGTCCAGCTCCGCCACCCCGGAAAGGCCGCTGACAATATATAAACCGCTATGCCCCCAGTATCGTTCCGCAAGTATGGAAATAATACGGATTATGGCAAAGATGAGTCCAAATGTAAGCGCGGAGCTCAACTCCACCGGGTTTTCAAACTGAAATCCCTCGTCGGATTTATATCCCACCTCCCTGTACCGCCTCCACCATAACAGACCGGCCACCACTCCCGTAACCGTCATCAAACTGAACGGCAACACCAGCGGCGGCGCCAGGCTTGGCCCCGCCACACCTATTATCACCAGCAGCCGGGGAAACATAACCGTGCACGCAAGAAGCACTCCCATGGCCAGGTGAGGCACCAGCCACACGGAGCTTTTCGAGTGCCGGGAAAAGCTGACAGTCGTCGCCGTGGAGCTTATCAAACCGCCTATGGCCCCTATCCATTCCACCCCTCCCCGCATAAACTTCAGAAGCACGTATCCCGCGAAGCTTACACCGGCGATGAGCACCACCATTATCCACACTTCGTAAGGGTTGAAAAGACCCCAGGGGTCAACCGTTCGATTGGGAAGAATGGGCAGCACCACGAAAGTAATGATGGCGAACTTGAGCAGCGCCCATATATCCTCGCTGGACATCCTTTCGGTCCAGCGATGAAACTCGGTCTTCAAACTCAGGAGCATGGTCACGCCCACGCCCAGCGCTATGGCAAGCCGCAAATGTCCCCAGTAAGTAATCGCTCCGATGAGGAAGGCGAGTATCATGGTGATTTCCGTGGTCACCCCCAACTCTCCGCACCGGGCTATCATCACGTACCGAACGCACACCATACCCGCCATAGCGGCAAAGGCCACCGCAAAGAACCAGCTTATATGCTCGGCGCTTACCAGAGCCGAAAGGGCGCCGAAAAGGGTCACAAATATGAATGTCCGAACCCCGACGACCCCTTCCTGTATCTCGGTCTTCGAAAACTGCCGCTCCAGCCCGATAAGGCCGCCGAGAACGATGGCTATTGCAAAATGATATAAGTGCAAAATGAGAGGATTTTCTATATGAAATTCCATTCACCGCCTCAATATTCGGGGTAGCCCACACTTCAGTGTGGGCGCCGTAGGCTCAGGTCCCAGAAACCGATGGGCGACGCCATCCTCGACTAACGCCATACGAACAAAACCCACCCCGGAGTGTGGTTTATTCCACAAATCCTGACCTTCCATTATGAAAAACAAAAGGCTAAAAGTCAACGAACAGGCGCATGAAAGGGAAACCTCCTCATAGCCCCTTCCTCCCGTAAACCTTGCGCGGGTCAAGTGCATCCCTGAGGCCGTCGCCCAGGTAATTGAACGCCAGCATGGTCAGCACAATGGCCACCGTCGGAAAAACTATCACATGCGGCGAAAACCGCATCAGCATCCAACCGTCGTGGGCCAGCGTCCCCCAGCTCGGCATGGGAGGCTTAACCCCCAACCCGATGAAGCTAAGCGTGCTCTCGGCCAGTATCACCGCCGGGATGCGGAAGGTCAGGGTCACCAGAAGCGGCCCCAGCGTATTCGGGAGAATGTGCCGCAAAACTATGGCCGCGTGGCCGGAACCCATGGCCCGGGCCGCTTTCACGAACTCCTGCTCCCGAATCCGCAGCACCTCGCCCCTTATAAGCCGCGCTACGCTCACCCAGCTTACCAGCGAAAGGGCTATGATGACCGCCCCCATGCCCCTGCCCATTACAATCGTCAAGAGGATAATCAACAGCAAGTCGGGGAAACCGTAAATTACATCCACAATTCGCATTAAAAAGGTGTCCGTCCTCCCGCCCATGTAGCCGGAGAAAGCCCCGAAAGCCGTTCCCAGAAACAGGGCCACCAGGCTGGTTACCACCGCCACGGTCATACTTATCCGGGTGCCCCACAGGATGCGGCTGAGTATGTCCCTTCCCAGCGAATCGGTGCCCAGCAGGTATTTCCCGCCCGGCGCTGCAAGTGTATTAGCCATGTCCTGGGTGTGGAAAGAATGAGGAGCAATCAGCGGCCCGAAAATCGCCATCCCAATCATTACCAGGATGAAGGCGCCGCTGGTCAGCGCCAACGGGTCGCGCCTCAGGCGCCCCCACGCAAGCTGCCATAGTCCCCCCTTACGCGGCATTACTGAACCTCCGTGCGGGGGTCCATGAGCACGTAAAGGACGTCCACCAGAATGTTCGCCACCACTATCAGGGCGGTATACACCAGAGTTACGCCCATTATCATGGGGTAATCGCGGTCGGTAACCGCCGTTATGAAGTATTTTCCCATCCCCGGAATGGCGAATATATACTCGATGACGAAGCTTCCGGTAACCAGTATGGCCAACAGCGGCCCCAGGATGGTAATCACCGGAGGCAGGGCGCCCGAGAGGATGTACTTTATAATCAACCTCATCCGCGGCAGCCCCCTCGCCTTCCCGGCTATAACGTGAGGCGCCTCCGACACTTCGATTACGCTCGAGCGCACCAGCCGGGCTATGTAGGCCGCCGGGCCGAAACCCAGCGCTATCGCCGGCAGCACCACGCTGGAAGGCCCTTCCCACAACGCCGCCGGCAGCCAGCCCAGCTTGACCGAGAAAAGCATTATGAAAAGGGTGGCAAGCACGAACGAGGGCGTACTTATCCCCAGGGTGGCGAAAAACATACCACCCTTGTCTGCAACCCTGCCGGGTCGCAATCCGGCCCACGTACCGGCAATAAGCCCCACAAAGATGGTGAAAAGGAAGGCCCATGCACCCAGCTTGGCGCTTACCCAGAAAGTCTCGGAGATTATGTCGTTAACCCGCCGGGAGCGGTACTTGAGGCTGGGGCCGAGGTCACCGGTGGCTATCATTCCCATGTAGTGCAGGTACTGCTCGTGCCAGGGCTTATTCAGGCCGTAGCGGGCTTCGATGTTCTTCATTATGGCCGGGGGAAAGCTCTTTTCCTTGTCGAAAGGCCCGCCCGGCACCAGGCGGATAATGACGAAGGTCAACGTCGCCACCACAAACAGCACCGGCACGGCCATCAGCACCCGGCGCACCAGGAACGGCCACAACCCGCCCCTCATCGAGCTTCGTCCTCCCCGGCAAGCTTCATCTTATCAAGGAACATCAGCTCCATCGGGTTGGGCTGAAAGCCCTTCAACTTCGGCGAGACCAGGTAATGATACTCACCCACAAAAACCGGGATGATGACGCAATCCTCTTCGAGAAGTATTTCCTGAGCGCGGTCGTAAAGTTTTTGGCGCTTTTCTTCGTCACGTAAAGACGCCGCCCGCGCCACCAAATCGTCATACTCGGCGTTGCCCCAGCCGGTGTTGTTATTTCCGCTGTCGGAGGTGAAAACTTTCATGAAGTTGTTCGGGTCGGGATAATCGGCCCCCCACCCCAGCCTGAAAACCTGGGGCGGGTCCTGTTTGAGCTTCGCCAGGTAGGCCTTCCATTCCATGTTGGAGATTTCCACCGCTACTCCGGGGTTGGAGCGCCATTGTGCCTGGATGTTTTCCGCCACAATCCGGTTGGGTCGGTTGGAGTTGTAACCCAGCGTTATCGGGGGCAAATCGTCCGGCGATTCGTAAGCGGCCCGGCGGAGTAGTTCCCTGACCTTCTCGGGATTGAACTCCAGCCCGATACCCTTATTAGCCAGGGGCATCCCGGGCGGTATCCACCCTTTCCACGGCTTGCGCCCTCCCCCCAGCGCATTGGTCACCTGCTCCCTGTTTACCGCGTGAGCGAACGCCCGCCGTACCAGGACGTTATCGAAGGGCGGCTTGTTTACGTTGAAGCCCAGATAAAAGATATTGAACGCAGGGCTGGAGCGGTGGTCGTCGCGACCCTTGAAATGCGGCAGCGCATACGGCGGGATTCCCACCATGTCCAGAACGCCGGTGTGATAAAGGTCGAGGGATACGTTCTCCTCCTCGACCATGAACATCTCCACCCTTTCGATTGAGGGCGTCTCGCCGTAATAATTCTCGTTGCGGGCAAGCTCGAGCCGGTACTCGTGCTCCCACTCCTTCAGCTTATACGGCCCGAGGGTCACTATATTTTCAGGCTCCGTCCACGAGTTTCCGTGCTTATCTATAACGTCGGCCCGGATGGGGAAAGTGGACATGAAGGAGACGATGGCGGGAAAGTAAACGACCGGTCTTTCGAGTGTAACCCGCAGTTCGCACCTTCCCGTCGCCTTTACGCCAACCCTGGAAAAATCCTTTATTTTTCCCGTGTTATAAGCTTTGGCGCCCTCGACGATGTAGAGAAAGTAGCTGTACTCCGAGGCCGTTTCCGGCTCCAACAGCCTCCGCCACCCGTCCACGAAATGCCGCGCCACAAGCTCCTTCCCGTCCGTCCATTTCACCCCTTCTCTCAGGTGGAAGGTGTAGGTGAGGCCGCCGTCGCTCACTTCCCAGCTTTCCGCCAGCGCGGGTTGAGGGCGAAGTTGGTAATTGAAGCGGGTAAGGCCCTCCATTATGTTGTTTAAAACCCGGATGCTGGTGTTGTCGGTGGCTATCGACCAGTCCAGGCTGGGCGGCTCGGTGGAAAGGTTCATACGCAGCGTCCCCGGCTCCCTCTCTTTGTCCTTACAACCGGGGATTGAAACCGCCACGGCCCAGACGATGGCGGCTACTATAAGCAGAGGCGGGAATCTCGCCCTGAGCGGAGCCATGCCTTCAGCGCACCTTCAAATCGAGGTCTTCCTTGTGCTTAATCAGCTTGCAGAGGTCTTCGCGGCAGATAGAGAATATCGCCTCCACCCCGACGGAGTAATCGCCCGATGAGGCGTTTTCCTCCACGGTGAAGCGGGTCGAGAAAGTGTTGTCCGGCCCCCGGTCTTCGCCGAAAAGCTCCCGTTTTTGAAGGGAAATCTCCTCCGTAGGCGTGAGCTTTATCATGACCATGGAATCGGGGTCTATCTTCCAGCCCATCCCCGCATTCAGCCTGACCACAACTTCGCCCTCCCCTCCCGGTTTGACGGAATCGGGATTCAGATTCGCATCCACCGAGTACTTCGAGCAGGCAGCGGCCAGAAACATCAAGCAAAAAGCTATAACCGGAACCTTCGCGTATTTCATGTTCCCCCCTGATAACTTGGCGTTCCAAAATATGGTAGGCGCGACACTCCTGTCGCGCATCCCCGCTGTTAATAACGCCGCCCGGCAGGAGTGCCGGGCCTACCATCCGGTTTCCCGGCGCTCTTTAAGGTAGTCCTTCCTGAGCCGGTTCATCAACGATATAATTTCCTCGCCAGCGTAGTCGGGATATGTCCACTCCAGTGGCCGATAGGTTCCGCTTTCGTAAATCAGGGTCAGGTCAACGTATACTCCTTTGCCCAGGTAAGGCCGGTGGGCCGCTTCCTTTCCGGTGGCCAGCACCATGTTGCCTTCGGTGACAAGACCGGGGTCGATGTTGACAACCCTCTTCCCATCACGGGCAAGTTTCTCTTCCAGCTCCCATGAAAACATTTTAATTTCAACCAGTTCCGACGGGTCGACCAGGTTGCGCCACGCTGCGAAGGTGCGCATCACCCCGACGCCCATTTCCTTCTCGTAAAAATCGGTGTCGGTGAAAGGCCACTGCTCGGAAGTGAAGCACCTCGCGCCCAGACGCCCGTCTATCCGCCCAAGCGCCTCCTTCAGAGCGTATTCATCGGTAAAAAAGAAGTTGGCCACGGGCCTGGCCGGTTTCGGAGGTCGGGGAACGCTCATCCATGCCACTCCACGAGATTATTTTATCTCTCTTCAGTAAATCACGCCAAGCCGCCAAATCGCTATAACAAAATTTAAACTTCGCGCGCTTTGCGTTCCCTGGCCGTCAGGCTTTGCGTGAAATTTAACCCGTGAATTACTCGACTATCCTGCCCGAACCGGGTTTACACGCCTTGATGCAAACCCCGCAAATCCTGACGCTCATCCCGTGTTTTTCGTGGTAACGGTTCACGTCGTTACAGGCCAGGAAATCGAAATCCTCCGGCCCGTTGTTTATCGCCCCCACCGGGCAGGAGGCCGCGCAGCGCCTGCAACTGCCGCACTCCCCCTTCGGCCTGGGTGGAGACTCGACCGGCATATCGGTAAGTACGGTCACCAGCCTGACTCTCGCGCCCCATTCGGGGGTTACCAGGACAATGTTCCTTCCAATCCATCCAAGCCCCGCCCTATAAGCTATCATTTTGTGAGACAGATGAGGCTTCTGGGTTTGCCAGTCCACGAACAGGCTCGCCGGTACCGGCAGCGCCCTGTATCCGTGAGACTGGACGAAAGCCGCCACCAGCGTGGCCGTCCGGTCGAGTATCATGTTTACTTGACGGTAATGGTGCTTGTACAGCACGGTGGGCCGGTCTGCTATCTCCTCCATGACCGACTCGCTCAACGGGAATCCGAGGCTGATGGCGTGAGTGAGCTCTTCCGGCTTAGCTCCCGGCAGAAAATTGAAATGCTCCTGCAGGTCGGTAACTTCGGCGGATGCGGCCAGGTACGGCCCGTGGCGGGCGATTTCCCGCGAAATTTCCTCCCAGCTCGGAGAGCCGCTCATAGGAGCGCATACTCCTCTTCGAGCTGAAACTCGATGTCTTCGGGTGTTACGGCGGCAGTACCCACACGGCCTACGGTAACGCCCGCTGCGGCGTTCGCCAGCCACATGGCCTGCTCCATGCCGGCTCCCGCCGCAATTGCCACCGCCAGCACAGAGATGACCGTATCCCCCGCGCCGGTGACATCAAACACCTGGCGGGCTACCGTGGGCACGTGGACGGTGTCGTTATCTTCCCGGCACAGGCTCATCCCGCGCTTCCCGAGGGTGATGAGCACATTGGGACAATGAAGCTTTTTCAGCAATATTTTACCGGCCTTTTGAACGTCCTGGTCGGTTTCCAGAGTAAAACCGGACACTTGAGCGGCTTCACGGTGGTTGGGTGTAATCACGTAAGCCCCGCCGAAGCGTTTAATATTCGGCACTTTCGGGTCGGCGGCAACTTTCACGCCCCTCTCAGAGGCTGCTTTTATGGCCTTTTTGGGAAATGTTCCCTTAAAAATACCTTTGTCATAATCGGAAAGGATGACGATTTTCGAGTCGTCGATAAGCTCGGAGAAGATTTTTCCAAGCCTGTTTTCGGTCTTTTTGAAGGGAGGTTCGACAAACTCCCGGTCGTATCGCACTACCTGCTGGCTGTGAGCTATTACCCGGGTTTTCAGGGTAGTGGGCCTTTCGCCGTCGGTTATAACGCCCGCGTCGGAAATTCCCCTTTTCTCCAGAAGCAAAGCGAGTTCCCTTCCGTGAATATCGTCTCCCCGCATTCCGACCAGGTTCACTTTCGCCCCGAGAGCGGCGACCCCGGCGGCCACGTTCGCCGCGCCGCCCAGCCGGTAGTCCATCTCCTCGACTTCCACCACCGGCACCGGGGCCTCGGGGCTGATGCGCTTGACTCTGCCCCAGATGTAGTTGTCCAGTATAAGGTCGCCAGCCACGGCCACTTTGAGGCGGGACATGTTTTTTAACACTTTTTTCAACGAGTTAAATGACGGCTTTTTCATCATGGGAGGAAACTCCGGGGGGTAATCAATGCAAACGCTCTTACCCCGAAGAACCGGTATATCGGGGGTCTGCCTGGCGAATTTTGAGCTCTTCGCTCAAGGTCCTGAACACCCGCGAAACGCTGGTGGGGCTTATCTCGAACTTGCGAGCCAGCTCCGCCTGGGAAATATCCGAGCGCTCCATCAGTTTCGCCACCGTATAAACGAGCCCTGCGGCCCATGCTTCCGGCACGCGGGGAGTGCTTTCGCCCACCCGGAGGTAATCGGCCCACATTTTTGCAGCGCCGCGGATTGCTTCCGGGGAAAACTTCATCTCGGCCATGGCGGTACGGGCGAGGTCAATGGGTATTTGCAGGAATTCTTCTTCCACCAACATTTCATCGTCTAAACCATCGTCCAACATCCAACTGTAGAACTCGCCCAGCCTGTCTATTTTGTCCAGGTCACGTAGCGCCTGCCTTATAACGAGCACCAGCGGGAACCGCTCCCGCGCTTCTTCCAGAATTGTTCGGGCATCATCCCACCTATGCTGTCCCATGAGACTCTGAGCCAGCCCCAGGTATGGCTCGTGGGATTCGGGGTCACCCTTCAGCGCTCTCCGGAACACCTCCTCCGCCTCCTCATACTCCGCCTGCAGGCACATGGACGTCCCCAGGCTGACTTCCACCGCGGTATCATCCGGTTTGAGTCTCCATGCTTGCTCGAGCACATCCCTGGCTTTATTGTGTTTTCCCTGGGCGCATAGAACCTGCCCCAGCAGATGAAGGATGTGCGGGTCGGCGCCTCCCAGTTCCAGCGATTTTTCAAGATGCCTCTGAGCCTTGCTCCACCTGGCGGCTTCAAGGTGTATTTCACCAAGCGTGAAATGTGCGAAATAAACGTCAAATGGTCGCACGCCGGGCATTTTGAGGAGCCTTTCCAGGTAAGGTATGGCTTCTTCGTAAGAGCCTTCTTCCATCATGGAGATGACTTTATTTTTCAGCCATTTCGCGCTTTCCAAGGCAGTTTCCTTCCGACGCTTTAAATTAGCACGTAAGGTTTGGAAGGCCAAGTGGCCCTACGGTCAAAAGGAGGCTGGAAACATGTAAGTCAGTGTTTTTAAACGACGTTTTCTCCGTCGAGTCTTTTCATATCGGCTTCCGTCATCATCACTATCAGGTCCTCGAAAGAAACCGTAGGCTCCCACTTCAATTTTTTCCCGGCCTTTTCCGGATTTCCCAGCAGAATATCCACCTCCGCGGGTCTGAACAATTGCTCGTCAACGACCACATGGTCTTCCCAGTTAAGCCCCAGGTGCTTGAAGGCTATCCGGCATACTTCCCGCACGGTATGGTTCTCGCCCATGCTCACCACGTAATCGTCCGGCTCATCCTGCTGGAGCATCAGCCACATGGCCCGGACGTAATCACCCGCAAACCCCCAGTCCCTCTTGGCGTCGAGGTTGCCCAGATGCAGCTTTTCCTGCAACCCCTTCTTAATCCTGGCGGCGACATAAGTAATTTTGCGGGTGACGAATTCAGTACCCCGACGGGGGGATTCGTGATTGAACAGAATTCCCGAGCAAGTGAACATATCGTAAGATTCACGGTAATTCACGGTAATCCAGTGGCCATAAACCTTGGCCACCCCGTAGGGGCTGCGGGGATGAAAAGGGGTTTTTTCGGTCTGAGGCACCTCGGCTACCTTCCCGAACATTTCACTCGAGCTGGCCTGGTAGAACCTGCACTGGTGGTTGGTGTGTCTTATAGCCTCGAGCAGCCGGGTGACGCCCAATGCGGTAAATTCACCCGTCAGCACGGGTTGGTTCCAGCTTGTGGGCACGAAGCTCTGCGCGGCGAGGTTGTACACCTCGTCCGGCCTTACATCTCGTATGGCGGACAGGAGGCTGTTCTGGTCGAGCAAATCTCCGGGTATAAGCGTAATTTTATCTTGAATGTGGTCAATCCGCTCGAAATTCACGGTGCTGGAACGCCGAACGAGGCCGAAGACCTCGTAGCCCTTATCCAGGAGAAATTCGCCCAGGTACGAACCGTCCTGGCCGGTGATTCCGGTTATTATGGCTTTTGGGGACATTTAAACCTCCAGTCAGCATATTAGCAATACCATGAAATCAGCTCTCATTCAACCGGGCTACCCCAAGCGCATCAATGAGATTTCACCCGATAAAACGAGCTTGTGAAAAAATTTCTTTGGTCACTGCAAATCAGTGCGAACGTAAAGTAAATGAAACTGACCGTAAAACAAAGGAAAATTTCTCCCGACATCAGTATTTGCGGTATCTCGATGTTTTCTTCTATTCAGACCCCTATAAGTTTAACTGTTGACAACACCGCCAAAGAGGAGTAATATACCGAAAAATGAAAGTCTACGCCGCAGCCCGGGCAAAGTCCCGGGCTTACCATTCAATGGCGAAAAAGCTTATTGGTATCCACTAATTAATGAGAAAGGAGAAAAGTGATGGGAGCGAAAAAACTCTTATCCGTCATTGTCGCCGTGACATTCCTGGTATGCTTGTCCTTAGCCATGGCTCAGGAGAGCAAGGACAGCAATGCCGTACAGTCCCAAAGCTGGGAACAGAACTCCGGTCATCCCGGCTCCGGAGAACTGGACTGGACAAATCAGATAGTAAAGTCCATAGGCATAGGAGTCATCAATCCCAACGCCGTTAACGTGGGCCAGGCCCGCGCCGGATGCTTGCGAGCGGCAAGAGTGACCGCACAGAGAAACCTGTTAGAAATTATCCAGGGAGTTAACATCGACTCCGAAACCACCGTGGAAAACTTCATGACCACCTCCGACGTGGTAAAAACTCAAGTGAACGGAGTACTCCAGGGAGCTCAGCAGATAGGCCAACCCGTATACAAGTCCGACGGCACATGCGAGTTGACCATGGGCGTCAGGGTAACCGGCGATTTGGCTGACATCCTGTTACCACCGCCGGACAACTTCGGAGGAAAGCAGGACGATGTGCCCTCCGGACCGCAGAAGGTATATACCGGGCTGGTGGTCAACGCTTTCGGCCTGGGCGCGGTTCCCGCCATGGCTCCGAAAGTGCTTGACGAGGACGGAAACGAACTCTACGGCACATCCTACGTTAGCCGCGATTACGCGGTGGAGCAGGGCGTGGTCGGTTACGCCAAGAACGTTGACCAGGCCAGGGAAAACCCCAGAGTGGCCGACAATCCGCTGGTACTACAGGCGGTGGAGGCCTCCGGCTCCAAGAAGGCGAACATCGTTATCAGCAACGAGGACGCGAAAAAGCTCGAGGATGACAGCATCGACTGGGGATTCCTGAAGGAATGCAAAGTAATTATAGTCCTTTAGGTTAACCCGAGAGGAGCCTGTACGGATAAGGGTGGTAAGCTCCCGCGAGCGCCGATTATTTTTCATACGACCACCCCGCCGTTTTCCCAACTAAAACAAGGAGGAGCTAACAATGAAACGTTATATGGCATACGTACTGTCGGCGGCTTTCATAGCGGCCTTCATCCTGGGATGCCCGAAGCAGGAAACCCGCCAGGCACGAGGTGAAATGGATACCCCCGGCCACCACGTCAGGACGGCTCACAGGCTGATTATGCAGAATGACGACTGGGAAGGCGCCCACAAGGAATACCAGCTTGCCCTGGGACTGGACCCGGATTACTCGCCCGCCCTCATCGGCGAAGCCGTGTACTACGCCCACAAGGGCGACGAAGAAAAAGCCAAACAGATGCGCAAGCAGGCCTGGAAAAACGTTGACGACGATAACGACAAAAAGCTGGATTACTTCGCCAACGTCATAAAGTACCACTCGATATTGAAAAACGATGACTGGCTGGAAGAATGCGAAGAGGCCCTCGAGAAAGGTGAGAAAATAAATCCCCGCTACGAACTGCTCTACCTGAACATGGGCGATGCCTACATGAGGGCTTACAAGTGGAGAAGCGCCGAAAACATGTTCAAAAAAGTTATCGAGCTCAACGGAAGTTACCGTGATTTTGCAGACAACAAATGGAAAAAGGCCCAGAAGATAGTCCGCGCCAGTCCCGGAAGTATCGTGGGCAAAAAAATCGCCCTGGTGGAAAAAATAACCAAGGCCGATGTTGCGGCCCTCTTCGTCGAGGAGATGCATCTGCCGGAACTGTGGAGGAAACGCGGTATTAAAACGTGGGAAACGCCCGAGTTCAAGACGCCGGGCGAATCTTCCGCCGGCGACGCGCCCACCATGCCCACCGACATCGGCAACCACCCGCTCGGAACCGACATGAGGGAAGTCATAAAGCTCGGCATCCGCGGCCTGGAAGCCGATTCAAGCGGCAAATTTCACCCTGACAAGCCCATCACCCGCGCCGAATATGCCGTCATGCTGGAAGACGTGCTGATAAAAGTTCTCAACGAACCCGGCCTCTCGAGCAAGTACGTGGGCGAAAGCCAGAGCAAATTCCATGACATGAGAACCGGCCATTGGGCATACAACGCGGCCGTAGTGATGACCAGTCGCGGCCTTACGCCTCAGAACATGGAAGGGAAGTTCTATCCTACGGAGCCGGTGAGCGGCGCCGACGCGCTCCTTATCATCCGCAAGATGATGGATTATTTGCGTATCGGCTGAAATATACTCTTTGAAGAAAGGAGCCGGCTATGAAATCGAACAAAATACTGGCCGCCGTCGCAACGGTGCTAATCCTCGGCCTGACTCTGACAAGTTTCACCGCCTGGGCCGGCGCCAATTCGGCCAAAATAACCTACCTGAGCGGCAAGGCCTACAAAAGCCAGAAAAAACAGGGCCCGTGGGCGAGGTTGTACAAAAACAGGTATGTGGAAGCCGGTTATTACGTTAAAACCGGCTCCGGGTCCCGAATAGAAATCACCATGCCCGACGGCTCGAAAATAAGGCTGGCATCAAACAGCACACTATACCTCTCCGAGGCTCGCTTTGAGAAAAAGACGCGGAACTACCGGGCGCGCCTGATGGCCGGGAAGGTATACACCCGCGCAAGGCCCTCCCGCAGCCTCAACGAGAAATTTATCATTCGCACCTCGGGAGCGGTCGCAGGGATTCGGGGAACATCCTTCAATACCATCCTCATGCCGGACGGCGCCACCCGGGTGAAATGCTTCGAGGGAAAGGTATGGGTGGCCACGTGGGCAGATTACGCTCAAAGGTATCTCAAAGAAGAAAAACCGGACCAGGAATCCATGCTTGAGCAGTGGGGAAAGGCCGAGGAAGTCGAAGGTCCCAAGGAGGTAACCGAGGAAGAATGGCTCAAAATAGCGGCTTCGATGATGAGCGTTACCGTTACGGCAGACGGTAAAGTCCATGAGCCCGAAAAATTCTCGGAAGAGGAGACCGACGACTGGGAAGACTGGAATCGAGAACGGGACAAGATGGAGTAAAGAAACAAGCCGGGTTGTTTTACGGCAGCCCGGCTTTTTTTATAACGGAGGATTCGGATTATGGAGCGTACAACCGGCACATTTAACTTTTTTTTGCCCTCGCTGCTTGTCATAGCTTTAGTGTGCACATTCTTATTTTTCACAAGCTCCTGCAAGGACTCTGGAAAACCGCCCACCCCGGCGGAACCCGCGGTCATCGAGGGCCGGGTGGTCAGTCAGAGGCAGCCGGCGCCCGTCATGAAAGGCCTGAAAGTCTCAGCCATTTCAGGAGGAGAGGCGACCAAAACCGCAAAGGTGAACCCCCGTACGGGGGAGTACTCCATCGAGCTGGAGGAGGCCGGCGGATACGATTTGCGTCTTAGAACGCCTACGGGAGTCCTTGACTTCAACTATAACGTTCAGGCTTCCTCGGGGAAAACCACAAAAGCCCCGGATATCGAGCTGCCGGTCGGAGCTTTGGCCCCTCCTTCGACGGTTGAAGGCCCCTCAGCGGAGGTTTCCGCCGCTACAGTGGCCACCGGTGAGATGAAGCCGCCCGCCGGGGTGGAGATGGAAGCCGCCTCCGTCGTGGGCACGGTTTATCCGGATGATGCGGAGGTCAAGCTGCTGGACGGTAAGGAAGTCATCGCGCAGGTACAGGCTGCTGCCGGTAAATTCAAGTTTCCCGAGGTTAACCCCGGTCTGTACGACATGGAGTTCAGCGCTCCCGGCTACGCGGAAAACGCCATAAAAAACGTGGCTGTCTCATCCGAAGGGGCCACGAAATCCCTGAACGGTTTTCTTTTATATCGCAGCCCTCTCGACGGTGTTGATTATGAAAAGGGACTGGTAACGGAAACCGGACTCGGTAAACCCAATCCCGACATGCCTTCCGGGCAGGCTTCTACAATGGCTTGCCGGGCGGCCAGAAACGTGGCCTATCGCGACCTGCTTGACACCATATTAAGTCTCGAAGTGGCAAAAGATAAATCGGTGCGCGACATTGATACCTCCGGCAAGATAACTACCAGGCTCAGAGGATTCGTCCGGGGCGCAAAACTCATCAAAAGAAAAAAACATGACGACGGCAGTTGTGAAGTTACGCTGCAGATACCGCTGTACGGCTCATCCGGGGTTACCGGCTTTTTACAGGAGATTACAGAAAAATAGTTTTGCCCTTAAATTCCAGTGAGATAGAGGATAAAACGGGGCGCACAGTGTCGCCCCTTTTTTAAACCGGAAATCCCGGGCAAAAAGGCCTCACCTCCCCCAAAAGGGTAGCGCATCCTGAACGCAGGGTGGCTTTTGGAACGAAAGCAAGGTGTGGCATCTTTTGCACTTTCGGAGTTATCCCGATTTCGAGGATGTCGCCGGGAGCGTTCAGGGTGCGAAAAACTCCCGCTTTTCACAGAAAATCCGGGTCAAAAATTGAGCCTCGGTTTGCCCGCGCGTCGGGCATGGATTAGTATGATAACTATGCACGATGCTTATTACTGGATTTTCTGGGTTTTTCTGGGCGGTCTGGGACTGTGCCTGGGAAGTTTCCTCAACGTTGTGATATGGAGGTGGCCCCGGGAAAGCTCCATCATCAAACCCCGCTCGACTTGCCCCCATTGTAACACCCTTATTTCGTGGCACGACAACATTCCACTGGCGAGTTTCATCTTTCTCCGAGGAAAATGCCGCCATTGCAACGCAAGGATATCATTACGATACCCGGCAATCGAGTTTTTAACCGCGGCGCTGCTGGTGGCCATTTTCGCCTTCAGGGGGATAGAAATCCAAGCTGCCACGAGAGCGCTTTTGGCGCTGATGATGATAGCAACTGCGATAATAGACGCGGAACACCTGCTGATACCCGACGAAATCAGCCTCGGGGGAGTGGTACTTGGAATCGGCTTCTCATTTATCCCGGGTGGCGTGTTTCCCCTGGAAGCGGTAATCGGAGCCGCCGCCGGGGCGGGAATATTCGCTATAATCCGCAAGGCGCACATGTTATTGACCGGCATAGAAGGCATGGGGCTGGGCGACGTCAAGCTGGTTGGAGCCATAGGAGCTTTCCTGGGATGGTACTCGCTGCCACTGGTGTTCCTTTTCTCGACGGGCGCGGGCCTGCTGGCGGGGGGAATACTGATAATTGTGCAACGAAAAGGATACCGGGCGCAGTTGCCTTTCGGCGCCTTCCTGGCTCTCGGAACGGTCGTTTATATTTTTGTGGAGCCCTGGTGGACGAGGTTCCTGTTTGACCAATGAACGATGCAGGCCGAAATAGAGTGCTGGATAAGCTGTTGCCCAACTCTCCGAGAGGGTTGAAATTTACTGTCGTGGCCTACATGGCCACGGTGATGCTATTGGCAATAATTCTAACCTTCCTGATAGTGTTCAGAATTACCTCGACCAACCTTACCCGCGTGGAAGTAAGACGGGCGCAGGACACCATGAAGTCGCTTCAGGCGGGCGTGTCCAGGATTTTCGCCCGGCAGAAAACATTATCACCGGCTGCCGAGCTGGAGCTCAGTGTCATCCTGCGAGAGCTTATTTCACAACTCGAGCTGGAAAGCGCGGTGGTGGTGGACAGCAAGGGCCACGTGGTGCTTCGACTGCCGGAGGGCGGGCCGGTCACGCTGGGAGGGGGTGAACCGGACCTGAGGCGGGCCATGGGAGGCCGGGAGATGGTCACCACTCGCCGCAAAAGGGGGTTCGGATTCTTCTCCAGCGGAATAAGGGAACTCGCGGTGAGCATCCCCATAATCATTGACGGAAAAATCCGGGGAGGCATAAAAGCGCGGTTCGGCATGGAAAGACTGAACAGAAATATCAGAACCACCCAGGGCATCCTTATCGGATTCATCGTAGCCAGCACGCTTCTGGCAGTCGGATTCGGAGCTTACCTGTTGAGCCGTACGGTAATAGGCCCCATTGATGAACTTAACCGGGCCACCGAGGAATATGCGTCGGGGAATCTTGACAGGAGAGTAGGAGTAGAAGGTGGCAGGGAAATCGCCGAGCTGGCGCAAGCATTCAATGAAATGGCTCATAGAATTCAGACCAATCGGCGCCAGCTGGAGGAAAACGTACGAATATTGCGGGAAGTAAATGAGGACCTGGAACGGACCCGCGCCGAGTTGTTACACTCGGAAAAACTGGCCACCGTGGGCCGGTTGGCTCAAGGCATAGCCCATGAGATAGGAAACCCGTTGAGCGCGGTTTTAGGCTACCTGGAGCTGGCAAAGAAAAACACGTCAAAACCCGATAAAATCCTGGATTACGTTGAAAAAAGCGAGCGGGAAATCGCCCGTATAAACGTCATCATCCGCGAGCTGCTTGATTACAGCCGCCCCACAAAACCGGAAATAGCATCGGTGGACGTTGAGGATACCATCTCCTCGCTGCTTACCCTCATAACCGGCCAGAAGCGCTTCAAGAATGTAACCATAAAGCGAAACGTCGAGGCGGGATTGCCTTCGATAACCGCCGACCGGAACCAGTTGATACAGGTGCTGGTTAACCTTTCATTCAACGCCGCAGACAGCATGCCAAAGGGCGGGGAAATGGAAGTCGGCGCGGCTACAAAAAAATGGCAACCTCCGGCCGCTTCCGAATCATACTTTTCGGGCTACCTTACCAAACCTCTCCCCCCGGGAGCGCAAGTCCTGGAGATTTGGGTAAGAGACACGGGAGAAGGAATATCGTCCGATAATCTGAGCAGGCTCTTTGACCCCTTTTTCACCACCAAGGAACCCGGCGAGGGCACCGGCCTCGGGCTGGCGATATGTTCGAGGATTATCGAGGGAATGGGGGCGCGGTTGGGCGTTCGCTCCCGGCCGGGCAACGGCGCCAAGTTTATGATAGTATTTCCCTTGAACCACCCGGAAGAGGCTAGCCGGACTTAACCCAACCGGAACGAGGCTTGATATACAACTTTTCCTTTTTGCGCTCTATCTCGTCTTCATATATGTCCACTATATCCTGAGCGGCCTTTTTCCAGGTAAATTTCTCCAAAGCCCGCCGCCGGGCGGCTTTCGCCATTCTTTCCCGTTTTTCCTTATCGTTAACGAGTCCCATGACGGCGTTGGCTATGGCGTTGCTGGAGCGGGAGGGCACCATTATCGACGAGGCGCCGTCCGTGCCCACCACTTCCGGCAATGCGCCGCCGTCGGTGCTCACCACCGGCAAACCCGACGCCATGGCCTCCGCGGCCGGCAGTCCGAATCCTTCGAACAGGCTCGGAACCACCGCGATATCGCTCTCGCGGTATTTTTTCGCCACCTCATCCACCGGCAGCCGCCCGGTGAACTCCACCCGGTCGGCTATTCCCAGCTCATCCACCAACTCCTGGGCGTAGAGATGCCGTGGAGCTCCGCCGTTGACGCAGGTAAGCGTTACATCCTCCGGCAGCTTTGTCATTGCCCTCAAAAGATACAATATGCCCTTTTTCCGGTCTTCGGTATTTCCCACGAAAATGAGCTTTTTACCGAGGTTCGGCCTGCCGTTGTCCGAAGGGCGGAAGAGGTTTACGTCCACACCATTATGGACCACCCGGATTTCGTCCGTCGGCACCCCATAGGCTTCCGTGATGGCCTCGGCGCTCAGGCGGCTGACGGTAACCACACGGTCAAGACGGCGGGTAACGATGTTCTGCATGATTGGCGGGTAATAAATAACCCGCTTGGCCTTGGCCTTCAGCCCCTTGGTCTGCCAGACGCTTTCCTTGCGGTCTATAGCCAGCGGATGGTGCACGGTGCTCAAAACCGGGCAACCGAAGCCTTTCATGGCCAGCAGGCCGTATCCGAGACATTGATTGTCGTGTATCACGTCAAAGGGGCCGTTTTCCCGAATCAATTGGGCAACCTTCCTGAAAGCCCGGAAGCTGTACGCAAACATCTCCGGGAAAAACCCGAAGCGGGTCATCGCAAACTCGAACAGGTTCCAGGGCCGCCACATGGCCATGGGGTTATCCTTGGGCAACCAACCCTTATGCACCATGAAGAAATTCTGATTTTCTATCTCGTGAACGTGGGCCCACGGCATATCCAGCGGCATGGGCGGGCCGACCAGCACGTGTACTTCGTGGCCGAGTTCGGCCAGGGCGCGGGAAAGGTAGTACAGGTAAATCCCCTGCCCACCACAGTACATGTTTCCACGGTAGCTCAACAAACAGATACGCATAGCCTTACCTTTTCAGGCATTTATATAAAAGAATGAAGGTAACTCGTCAAGTCGCCGATACTGAATGAAAATCATTTTTCGCCGCCAGTTGACCGCATGCAGCCATTATGTCGGAACCGCGACTCAGGCGTATGAAAGCGCTCACCCCCTGCCCCCTGAGCAGGGCCTGAAAGCGCTCGATATCGGTCATGGAAGTGGGTTGGTAATCACAACCGGGAAACGGATTAAAGGGTATCAGGTTGACCTTCGAGGGTATCCCTTTCAATAACTTCACCAGGTTCCGCGCCTGGCTTTCGCTATCGTTTATGCCCTCAAGCATGACGTACTCGAAAGTAATCCGCCTTCGCCGGAGCAACGGATATTTGCGCAACGCCTTAAATAAGTCCCTCAGGGGATACTTGCGGTTTACGGGCATTATCGCGGAGCGGGTTTCGTCGTCCGGAGCGTTAAGACTTATCGCCGGCGAAGCGGGAACTTTTTCGACGCCGAGCATCCTGATTTTATCGGGAATGCCGACGGTGGAAATGGTAACATGCCGGCGGCTCAAGTTTACGCCCTTATCGGCGGTCATAAGCCTTACTGCCCGGGCGACATTTTCGTAATTAAGCAGGGGCTCGCCCATCCCCATAAACACCACGTTGGTTGGAGCCTCATCCCGAGGAAGACTGCGCCTGACGGCCAGAAGCTGTTCCATTACTTCCCAGGTTTCAAGGTTTCTTTTGAAACCCAGAGTGGCGGTGCGGCAGAATTTACACCCCATCGAGCATCCGACCTGGGTGGAAATACACAGTGTCCGCCGTTTTCCGTCGGGGATGAAGACACTTTCGACCTTCTCCATATCATCCAGCTCGAACAGAAATTTCCTGGCGCCGTCCACGGAAACCTGTTCGTCGGAAGGCTCAAGCACGCCGAGTTGAAAAATTTGGGCAAGCTCGCTTCTCAATGATTTTCCCAGGTTGGTCATGTTTTCCCATTCGGTGACGTTTTTATCGTAAAGCCAACCCATCAGCTGGGTAAACCGGAAGCGTTCAAGCCCCCACTCTGTAAGCCGGTGGGCCAGTTCGTCCGGTGAAAAGTTTTTTATTTGTTCGGGCTTGTTACCGTGATAACGGCTCATTTGGAACGCTTTTCTTCGAGACTTTCGATGAGTTTTTTAATTCCTTCATCTCCGCCAAGAATTTTATCCGCTTTTTTAAACGAGCTTATGGCATCTTCGGTATCCCCCGCCATTGCCTGGGCTTCTCCAAGAGCTATCCACACTCCGGGGTCTTTCGGCATATTTACCAGCGCCAGCTTGTATAATTTAATGGCCTCCGAATATTCCTTCTTCGTCATGTGTACATTGGCTTTTCCCACCAGGGCGCTGCCATAGCGGGGGTCATTTTTCAGCACCGCCTTATAATCGGCCATAGCCTTATCCGTATCCCCCAAATTCCGATAGACCAGGGCCCGGTTGGTAAGAGCTTTGAGGTCGTCGGGGTTGTTATCCAGATAAGCATTGAGGAGTTTCAACGCTCGTTTGTTCTTTCCGGCGCCGATACAGGCGGCCGCCAGGTTTAACCTTACCATATTCCACCGGGGTTTAAGCTCCAGGGCCTTATCAAACTCCTCGACAGCCTTTTCCATATCTTGACTCATCAATGCGCTGCCGAGCACGTAATGAGCCCACGGGTCATCGGGCGCCAGCTCAACGGCCTTCTGCGCCAGTGGCAGCGCCCTGTCGTAGCGGTTAAAATGGCGTTGAAGGTCGGCCATTACCCACAACGCCGTGGCATTTTCCGGCTCCAGCACGAAGACCCTGGCAAGGTACTCAAAGGAGGCGTAATAATCTTTCCTGGAAATTGAAAAGCTTTCTGACTTGTTGACAGCCCAACCATAGCCTATCAGAGCCGGCACGCAATCGGATTTTGTTTCTATCGCCTTTCGGAAAAATCCGGCGGCTTCATCCAAATCTGTTTCTTTCTCTTCATTTAGAAGAAGGGTGAGTTTTTTCGATGCGCGGTCGCACAGTTGATTCGAGCCCGAGCCGCCCTGCTCTTGCTCCCGGGAAAGAGCATAAGGCGCGAGCAGCATCGACACAATAACGAATACAGCGACTCCCTTTATTCTCATCATACCGCTCCTTTACTTGAATAAATGGTGAACTCGGAGCACGTCGGTGTCAAGTTGAATTGATTGCGCAAAGCGTAACTCGCCGGTATCATTCGAGAATGGTGACTCATAAGATGCCACGATTTGCCGCAACTACATTTTTGATTGCAGGCTTTATATTCGTGTTAATCCCTTTTTTTGCCCAAGCTGAAATAGAGGGTGAGCAAAGCCCTTACAGAAAGCCCGAAGTCATCAAGGAAATAATACACGTCAGGGACCTTCTTTTAAATTGCAAATATGAAGAGACCCTCACAGCCTGCGAGCGTGCCCGGAAACGCTATCCGGACCTGTTGGTGTGGCGATTCGCGGCCATGCTGGCGCCCCAGGCGCGGATGTTGGAGCTGCACAACTGGTCATTGAACGAGGAGTACTACAGAAGGTGGAACCAGCTTAAAGAGCAAGCGGAAGAGGTTTCGAAAAGGCGGGAATTTTACGCTTACGACTATCTTATAATGGGCGGAAGTTACGGCATTTACGGCCTTCACCAGGCACGCGCGCACAATTACCGGACCGCCTTCACGGTGGGAATTCTGGCATTGAGGGGATTATCCAAAACCAGGCAGACCGATCCCGATTTAAAAGACGTCTACCTCGGATACGGGACCTATCATTATTATCGCGGCGTACTATCAGCGCAATACGAATGGCTGCCTCTTTTTTCAGAGGGCAAAGAAAGGGGCCTGCGGGAGTTGGAACTGGCCCGAAAGGGGCTTTTCGCCCGCCCGCTGGCCGACCTGGCCGAATTATACCTTTATAAAGACGAGGGAAAATGGGAAAAGGGCCTGGAGCTAACCCGCGACCTCCACCGCCGCTACCCGGACGCCATACTGCTGACTCAGCACGAAGGGTATTTTTTGCTCAGGCTTGATAAGTATCGACAAGCGCTGGAGAAATTCAACCAGGTGCTCGAAGAAGACCCGTTGAACGGAGCCGTCCGTTTGTATTATGGTATAACCTTATATAAGATGGGGAGAATAGTACAGGCAAGAAAGGAGTTCTGGGCATGCGTGCACCTGGATTCCAGCCCGGAATATACCGCATTTGCCTACTTTTTCCTGGGGAAAACGGCAATGCTTAGCGCAAAAAGTGAACTGGCAAAAAGCTACTGGCAACAAGCGCTTGAAATCTACCCCGACTCGCGCCTTGCTAAGGAAGCTCTGAAAGAACTGGAGCGTGAATAACAAATGAACAAGTTTCTCCGGCAAATCCTCGCGGCAAGCGCAGCCTTAATACTCCTGGCGCCTTCCACATCCCGCCCGCAGACCCTTAAAATACCTCCGGTAAGGGGCGGAGAAACGAGTGAATACAAGGTCTCACGGGAGGGAATGGCGGAGCGGGACAGGGCGTTCTTCATGCGCACCGGCGAGCTTATAAAATCTTATACCGTGAAAACAGATTGGAAAAGGGAAAACGGCGAACTTTATCTTGTCGAGACGAGAAAGGAAAAGAAAGTCGGCGGACACGCAAGGGAGTGGAACTTCAAATTCAGGGCGCACCGTAATCTCGTGTTCGACAGCTACGATATGGTGACGAAATCACCCTCCGGGAAAATCCTCGAACAACGGAGCGGCAGGCCCTGGTTCAGCGAAAAGGAATCCCCGGACGACCTGGTGCACTTCATGACGGCGTCGCTCGCAATCAGGGGGTTCGACCTCGAAGAAAACGGACAATGGAGCTACCATAGCTGGTCACCCCAGAACGAGCAGCTGAATCGCATCATCGTTAACGTCGAGACCCGTGAAACCATAACAGTTCCCGCCGGAACGTTCGATACTTACAGGGTATCGCTCGGCATGGATATGGATGAAGTCCTTGGACGATGGAAAGGGCTTGAGTTCCTGATAAAACCGCTGATTCCCCATTTCACATTGTGGTTCGGGGAACAACCTTCCAAACCGGTTATCAAGTTCAGGGGCAACTTCGGGCCGGGAAAGTCGGCAATAGTGGAACACGAGCTTATCAAATAGCCTTTCAGGGAGGCCTTTATGAACCGCGACGAAGCAAAAAGCTGGGTATGGGAGCACCTTACCGACGACGCCATGAGAAAACACGTGCTGGCGGTGGAGGCCGTCATGCGGGGGCTGGCAAAGCACTTCGGCGAGGACGAAGATGTGTGGGGGATGGCCGGACTGCTCCACGACATAGACTACGAACAAACACGCGACGACCCCGACCGCCACGGGCGCCTTAGCGCCGAAATGCTCCGCGAAAAAGGCTTCGACGATACGATAATCAACGCCGTAATGGCCCATGCGGCCAAGTGCGAGCGGGACTGCCTGATAAACCAATGCATCTACGCCGCCGACCCGGTCACGGGGCTTGTCACCGCCGCAGCGCTCATCCGTCCGGAAAAGAAACTGGAGCCGGTAAAGCTCAAAAGCCTCAAAAAGCGCTTCAAAGACAAGCGCTTCGCCGCTGGAGCCGACCGGGAGCGCATAAGCGCCATCGAACAGACGGGAATGAGCCTGGACGAGTTTCTGGAGCTTGCCCTGAATTCCATGAAAGGAATATCCGACGAGCTGGAGCTGTAAAATTTATCGAAACAGCCTTTAAAATCAAAAGGCCATATGAGTAGCCGGGATAACACGTTCCTCAAGGAACAATAATGTTTTAAACTTGACAGTTGGCCATACTACCATTATAATAAATTGTAATCATGCTGGTTTTCGATTCTTCTACTCTAATACTTCTGGCCAAGGCGGACCTTATTGATGAATTTCTTTCCGATTATAAAAGAAAAATTTTGATACCGGACCAAGTGGAAAAAGAGTCGTGCACCAGTAAAAAGAGCTTTGATGCGCAACTTATAAAAAAACGAATAGAAGAGAAAAGGATAAAAGTCGTTAAAATCACTAACACAAGATTGCGTACCAGACTGATGCAAGATTTTCGCATTTCCAGTGGTGAAGCTGAAGCCTTGGTTTTGGCTATCGAAAAAAATGCCGACATTGTCGCTACTGACGACAGAAACGCGATAAAGGCATGCAAACTTCTCAAGCTCAAATTCACATCCGCCATTGCAATATTGGTATACTTGAGTGAAAACGGAAAAATTGACCGGGAAAAAGCGGAATCTTCATTAAATGCTCTTATTAAATATGGCAGGTATAATGAGGATATTATCAGAAAGGCTAAAAGAAGCTTAAAGGCTGAACAGGAGAATTAGAGCCATGCCTTACAAAACGATGAGCGTTAGAA
Organism: uncultured bacterium; assembly: GCA_964459325.1. Classification (GTDB taxonomy): domain Bacteria; phylum RBG-13-61-14; class RBG-13-61-14; order CAYWKU01; family CAYWKU01; genus CAYWKU01. Next base: position 108,523 of record CAYWKU010000011.1, read on the forward strand.
TAGAGCAAGACGATTACAATTTCGTTAAAAATCTAGCTAAAGAAGAGAAGGAAGACCTGTCAAGCGCAATAAGAGAACTGATAGACAGGGGAAGAGTTTTTCTCGCAATCGAGGAATATAAACGAGGAGAGGCTTCGCTTGGCCGGGCTTCATACCTCGCCGGTGTATCAATAAGTGAGATGATAGATATACTTTCTGAATATGGAATACAGAGCAATCTGGAAGAGAAAGAATACAGAGAAGGTCTTAAGAATCTAAAAACTGCTTACTGAATTTTTCTGCATTTTGACCTTATCTTCTCTTAAACACAAACTTTTACGTGAGGAAAGCACCATGAAAATATTCGCCGTAAACTCGAGTCCCCGCAAGGAAAAATCAAACACCGACCGCATACTCGGGCCGTTTTTGAACGGCGCCCGGGAGGCCGGCGCCGAGGTGGAGCTGGTCTACCTCCACGACAAAAAGCTAAAGCCCTGCCTCGGCTGCTTCAATTGCTGGCTGAAAACCCCCGGCGTCTGCTGCCAGAAGGACGATGCGGCACAAATTCTCGAAAAAATTCGCACTTCGGACATGGCCGTTTACGCCACGCCCCTTTACGTCTTCGGAATGAACGCCAAGATGAAGCTTTTGCTGGACAGAATTATGCCGCTTGCGCTTCCCTTCATCGAGCTGCAGGACGGCCATTGTACCCATCCGTTCAGGCACGGCCACAAGATGAAAAAAATGGTCGTGGTATCCAACTGTGGCTTTCACGAACTCGACAACTTCGACGAGATGATGATTCACTTCAAAGCCATAGCCCGTCACGGAAAAATGGAGCTTGCGGGGGCGCTTTTGAGGCCGCACGGCGAGTTTCTGCCCTACGGGGAGCAGCTGATGCCGGAAAAAGTGAACGCGGTCTACGAAGCCGCCCGAAAGGCCGGGGCCGAAGCCGTCGAGAAAGGAAAAATCTCCAAAAACTTGCAGGACGAAGTGGCGCGGGAACTGATGCCGCTGGACGCCTTCCTCACCGGCGCCAACAACACCTTCAAAAAATGGATGACCGATAACGGGCTTACCGAAAAAGATTTCATGGGATATTAATCACTACAAAAGAGGCCGTTGCAGAATTATGATTTTTCGTTTGGGATGTGTTGACCTTCATCGCGCCGAAAAAGAACCCCGAATGGACAAGGGGCTTCAGCCCCTTGAATTTCAAGGGGTTAAAACCCCTTGTCTGGAAAAGACATTCCCGGGGAGCTACAGAAAAAAAGCCTTTTCAACCCCTGAAGCCTGTTTTGCAACGGCCTCACAAAAACTATTTTCTATCGTTTTTCAGGTGAACCTTCTTCGCCAGCTGCTTGAGGGCCTGCGTCTCCTCGCGGGTGGCGTAGCGCCATTTGCCCGTCGGCAAATCGCCCAGTTTAATCGGCCCCATCCGCACCCTTTCTATCTTCAGCGCCGGATGCCGCACGGCCTTGCACATTCGCTTTATCTGGCGGTAGCGGCCCTCTTCCAGGGTAAACTTCAGCCACGTATTGGATGAAGGCGTCTTGCCCCCCTTTCTTACCCTGACCGGCGCCACCTTCGCGGGCTGGGTCTTTTTGCCGTCGTCCAGCACAACACCCTTGCGCAGCTTCTCCAAAGCCGCTTTGTCCGGGCGGCCTTTGACCTTGACCAGGTAAGTCCGGTGCGTATGATACGACGGGTGAGTCATCGCGGCGGCGACGTCACCGTCGTTCGTAAGGAGCACCAGGCCGGAAGCGTCGAAATCGAGCCTGCCCACCGGATACAATCGCACCCCCAGGTCCGGCACCATATCCACCACTTTCGGCCTGTTCTTTTCATCTTCCCGGGTGGAAACCACCCTCGGCGGCTTGTGCAGGATGATGTACTTATAAGGCTTCGGGCGGACGCGATTTCCGTCGAGCGTCACCTTGTCGCGCTCGGGGTCAACCTGCGCCCCCAACTCGGTCACCGGTTCCCCGTTAACGCGCACTCTGCCCTCCCGGATAATATCCTCCGCCTTCCGGCGGCTGGTTACGCCGGCTTCGGCAAGAAACTTCTGCAATCTTATGGTATTTCCGGAGTTCCGGGGTTTATGCGGCTTGGCGGCACACATAATCAGGTCGTCGGGGTAGAGGTGTCTTCATCGGACTCCCGCGGTTCCTCTTCGTCGGGGTGTTCCTCTTCATAAGTGACATCTTCCCCAAGCTCTTCTTCGGGAGACTCGCTATTTTCGGAGCTTTCCGTTTCGCCCTCCTCAGCTTCCGTTTCCCGATGCTCGGATTCATCATCGGCGGGCGTGCTTTCATCTTCCGAAGCTTCCTCCTGAGGCTCCTCCTGCTCCTCCCTACCGGGCGCTTCGTCCTCGATGTTTTCTTCGGATGCATCTCCCAGGTCCCTGAGTTCCCTCAGGTCGGGCATTTCGGAAAGGCTCTTGAGTCCGAAAAATTCCAGAAACTTGTCGGTGGTTCCGTAGAGCGCGGGCCTGCCGGGAGCGTCCTGCCGCCCCACGATGCGGATAAGCTCGCGCTCCAGAAGCGTTTTCAGCACTCCTCCCGAATCGACGCCCCTGATTTTTTCGATTTCCCCCCGTACTATCGGCTGCTTGTACGCTATGATGGCCATGGTTTCCAGAGCGGCCTTGGTAAGCTTCTGAGGTCTGCCTTCGAACATCTTGGAGACGTACTTCGCCGTCTCGGGCGGGGTGCGAAACTGGTATCCCCCGGCGACCTCCGCAATTATTATCCCCCTCTCCTGCTCGATGAGGTCCCGCTCCAGCTCAGCCAGCGCTTCCCTGATTTCCCCCTTATCCGATATTCCGGTCAAATCGGCCAGCTTCTTGACCGTGACGGGCTCCTCGCTCACGAAAATCAGGCTCTCCAATATCCTCTTCAAATCGCTTCGGTCCATGATTTACCTCAGATGTAATCGTCCTTGACGAACTTTTCGGGCGAAGCCTCTTCTATGTCGCCCACGGGAAACAGCCGTATTACCCCGCCTTCCTCTCCCTGGTGAACCTTCATCACCGCCAGCCTGACCATTTCCAGTATGGCCAGGAAGGTTACTATAAGCCGGCTGCGGGTCTTATCGCCCTCGAAAATCTCCTCGAACGTGATACTTTTGACCCCCTTCAGTTTATCTATAAGCTGCACAATGCGCTCCCTGACGCTGATTCTGTCTATCATTACCTCCACTTCGTCCGGGCCGACCCTCTCCAGCATCTTCTGGAAGGCGTCCACCATCGAGAAGAGGCTGACCGGCGCCAGCTCGTCCCCCGAAACCTCCACCCAGTCGGTCGAGGAAGCTCTCCGGGTGAACACATCCCTGCCCAGCAGAGGGTACTCCCTGAGCTTTTCGGCGGCTTCTTTGTACTGCTGGTATTCCAGCAGCCGCCGGACAAGCTCATTCCTCGGGTCGGGGCCTTCCTCTTCCTCCTCTTCCGGCTCGGGCTTCGGCAGAAGCGTCCGGCTCTTGATATACATAAGCTCGGAGGCAACGGTCAGAAACTCGCCCGCTATGTCCAGGTTCATCATCTTCATCAGCTCCAGGTATTCGAGATACTGCTTCGTAATAAGGGCTATCGGGATGTCGTATATGTCAATCTCGTTCTTCCTGATGAGATGCAACAGGAGGTCCATCGGCCCCTCGAAGACCTCCAGCCTGACCCGGTAGGATTCGCTCTCTTCCACCATTACCCCGTTAAAGCACCTGGAATTTCATCGCTTTGCGCACCATGCCCATTGTCTTTCCGGAGTATTCCCTTGCGGCGTCGTTGCCGGCTTTCAGCACTTCCGCCACGTACTCCGGCCTTTTATCTATCTCCGCCCGCCGCTCCTGAATGGGCGCAAGCGCTTCGTGAACCTTCGGCAATAAAGCACGCTTGCATTCTATACAGCCGATGCCGGCGGTGCTGCAACCTTCCTTCGCCCAGTCGATAGTCTCCTGGGGGCTGAAAATCCTGTGCAGGTCGAACACGGGGCATTCCTCGGGAACTCCCGGGTCGGAGCGTTTCTGGCGCCGCCAGTCGGTTTTCATGGGCAGTATCTTCTTCTCCACCACGCCGGGAGGGTCGGAAAGGTAGATGGCGTTGTCGTAGGACTTGCTCATCTTCCGCCCGTCCACCCCGGGCACCCGGGGAGCGGTGGTCAAAAGACCCTCCGGCTCCTCGAAAACTTCACCGTACAACTCGTTGAACTTCCTCGCCGTCTCCCGGGTCAGTTCGACGTGAGGCATCTGGTCAACGCCCACGGGCACGAAATTGGCCCGGTACATCAATATGTCCGCCGATTGCAGGAGTGGATAGCTGAGGAAGCCGATAGTGTCCAGGTCTTTCCTCCCGGTTTCCTGCTGAGTCTCCTTGTAGCTTGGCACCCTTTCCAGCCGGGCTATGCGGGTGAACATGGAGAAGTAAAGGTTCAGCTCGGCGTGCTCGATTATCGACGATTGGACAAATATCACGCTGCGCTCGGGGTCCAGCCCCACCGCCAGCCAGTCGGCCACCATGTCGAGGGTGCTTTCCCGTATCTTGTCCGTATCGTGGTACTCGGTGGTCAGGGCGTGCCAGTCGGCCACGAAGTAAAAGCAATGATAATTTTCCTGCAGCTTTACCCAGTTGTCCAGCGCTCCGAAAAGGTGCCCCAGGTGCAGCTTTCCGGATGGCCTGTTGCCGCTGAGTACCCGTTTTTTTTCAGCCATTTCGCTCGGGTCTCGACCTCCGTCATAAAAAGATGAGAAACAGACGCAACACCCCGTATATAACCCTTCCGAGGATGTTGCCGGGGTTTATTATCAACAGCCCGAAAATGATTATCAACCCGTATGGCTCTATTCGGGCGTATTTTTCGGCAAGGTCGTCGGGCAGAATCCAGGTCATCACCCTGCCCCCGTCCAGCGGCGGCACCGGTATCAGGTTGAAAATCCCCAGCACCACGTTGATTATCAACCCCCCGAACATCATGTGAGCCAGCGGCGTATACGCTCCCGCATCCACCGGATTCAGCGAATACAGGGGCAGCATCTTGAGCACCAGCACGCAAAACAGGGCCAGGAGCAGGTTGGTTACAGGGCCCGCCGCGGCGGTTATGCCCATCGTCTTCTTGGGGTCGCGGGTGCGGGTCGGGTTAATCGGCACCGGCTTGGCCCACCCGAAAGCCAACTGGCCCTTGCTCACTATAAGCAGGATTGCCGGAAGAATAATGGTGCCCACCGGGTCTATATGCTTGATGGGGTTGAGGGTAAGCCTCCCCGCCATCTTGGCGGTGGGGTCGCCCATCCTGTAGGCGACGTAGCCGTGGCTTACCTCGTGCAGAATGATGCTCATCAACACCGGTGGCGCATACAAAAGAATTTTCAGGGCTATATCTACCATGTGGCTCCCTGAACCCGAATTTGTCGCGATTGAAGTGGAAGGTTTATGCTGCGACAAGGGGCTTAAGCCCCTTGTCTAACCGCCCGCTTGATTGAAATCCGGGTTAAATTAATGGCGGGAGGCATCCCGCCGCATGGGGTTAAGATATACAATGGCCCCCACCCCGTCAACGCTCATCGGGGGCAAAAAGGCAGCCGCCCTTGGTAAAATCGAAATCCCCTATTATCTTACTGACTTAAAGGTTAGGCCATGGGAAACAAAACCGACAGAAAAAAAGCGCTCGGAAAAGCCCGCAAAATAGTGGTGAAAGTGGGAAGTGCGCTCCTCACCCGCGAAATCGAGGGCGAAGGAAGGTTTCTGGACTTCATCGTGTTCGAGCTTATCGCCCGTCAGATTGATTCCCTACTTGCCGACAAAAAGGACGTGCTCATCGTCAGCTCCGGCGCCATGGCGGCGGGAGCCATGCGCCTGGGAAGGGGAGCCTTGCCCGAAAAAGTCACCGAAAAACAGGCTTGGGCAGCGCTCGGGCAACCTCAGCTCATGCAGCACTACGAGCAGGCGTTCAAACCCTACGGCCGCGTGGTGGCGCAGGTGCTGCTGACCCACGAAGACCTCGAAGACCGCAGGCGCTACATCAACGCCCGCAGGACACTGAACCTGCTTACCGAACTCGGAACGGTACCCGTTGTTAACGAAAACGACGTCATAGCCAGCGAAGAAATCAGGGTCGGGGACAACGACACCCTCTCGGCCCAGGTGGCTTCGCTGGTGGGCGCAGACCTGTTGATTATTTTAACGGTGGTGGAGGGGCTGATGAAGGATGGGGAAGTAATCGACACCGTTGAAAAAATCGACTCCGAAATAACGGCCCTCTCGGGCGGGCCCGGAAGTTCGGTTGGCATCGGCGGAATGGGCACCAAGCTGGAAGCCGCACGCATGGCCGGCGCGATGGGCATCCCCACGGTAATAGCTTGCGGGCAAAAGCCCGGAATATTGGAGAAAATTCTCGGCGGCGAAAAGGTCGGCACCCTGTTCCTGCCGAGCGGAGAAAGGGTCTCCAAGCGAAAACACTGGATTGCATGGGCACATAAGCCTCGCGGAACGCTGGTGGTGGACGACGGGGCCAGAAAAGCGGTCATCAAAAAGGGAAAAAGCCTCCTGCCAAAGGGGATATTGGAGATAAAGGGAAAGTTTCAGCGCGGCGAAGCAGTTTCCGTGGCCGGAGCCGACGGAAAAGAGTTCGCGAGAGGTCTGGTTATCTATTCCAGCGACGAAATGGCCAAAATCATCGGCCTTCACAGCAATAAAATAGAAGAAACGCTGGGCTACAAAATCGACAACGAAGCCATCCACCGCGACGACCTGACCCTGATGGACTCCGAATGCCCCGAATAAGTCCGTGAGGGCGTGCCACATATAACGCTTCCCGTGCCACGTCCCGCATCTTCAGCAACGGCGCGGGTTTCCGCCAAAAAGGTTGACTTTTTTTCGAAGTATAGGGGGGTATGTTTTTTTGCCATGGTAGGCGCGGCACTCCTGCCGCGCGTTCCACGGTGTTGTTCCGTATGCCCGACAAGAGTGTCGGGCCTGCCATGTTTTAATTTCCGCATGGTGGTTTGTAGGAATTTCGGAAACAAAAAGTAGAAGCCAAACTTCGCGCCGAAGGCGCAAGGTAGGTTTTCTTTGCTTCTTTCTTTTTTCCAAAAGAAAGAAGGAGTTCTTTGACAAC
>CAYWKU010000012.1:0-104502 GCA_964459325.1 uncultured bacterium
TCAACCAAAAATCTTCCCTAAAAAGCATTGCCAATTCGTTAAGCGGGAATCTTGGTCCCACCCCATCCGCAGCATCTCCCCTTGACATAAAGGTGTTGTTAAAGGAACTTAGTAACTTATCCTGAAAAACCGAAGCGGTGTACATCATGGAAGAAGAATTCTATCGCATCAAAAGGCTGCCTCCTTACGTTTTCGCCACGGTCGTGGACTTGATGATTAAGGCGCGCCGCGCCGGGGAGGACATTATAGACCTGGGCATGGGCAACCCCGACCTGGCCACGCCGCAGGTTATCGTGGACAAGCTCAAGGAGGCCGCCGAAAAGGCCAACAACCACCGATACAGCGCCTCGCGCGGCATCACCGGTCTCCGGAAAGCCGTCTGCGAAATGTACCAGCAGCGCTTCGAGGTAGACCTTGACCCCGATTCCGAAGCCATCGTCACTATAGGCGCCAAGGAGGGGTTGAGCCACCTGCTCCTGGCCGCCGTAGGCCCGGGGGACGTGGTGTTCGTGCCCAGCCCGGCTTACCCGATTCACGCATACGGCGTCATCATCGCCATGGGCGATTTGATGAACATACCCATGGGCGATAACGACGACGAGTTTATAGACCGGCTGTACCGCGCTGTGAGAAGCACCTGGCCCAGGCCGAAAATGATAATACTGAACTACCCCCACAACCCGACCACCCGGGTCACCACGCTGGATTTCTTCAAGAAGATGGTCGACTTCGCCAAAGAGCACAACCTCATGGTCATACACGATTTGGCCTACGCCGACCTGTGCTACGACGGATACGAAGCGCCCAGCTTTTTGGAAGTGCCCGGGGCAAAGGACGTGGGAGTCGAGTTTTACAGCATGAGCAAGGGTTTCAGTATGCCCGGGTGGCGAGTGGGGTTCTGCCTGGGCAATCAACAGATGATTCACGCCCTGGCCCGCATAAAGAGCTACCTCGACTACGGAATATTCCAGCCTATACAAATAGCAGCCGCGGTGGGGCTGAGGGAAGCGCGGGAGGCCACCAGTGAGGTGGCCGAAACATACAGGCAGAGGCGCGACGCTTTGTGCGACGGGCTGGCGCGAGCCGGTTGGGAAGTCGAGAAACCCGCTTCCACCATGTTCGTTTGGGCGAAGATGCCGGAGGAATTTCAGGAGATGGGCTCGCTCGAGTTTTCAAAGCTCATGCTCAAGGAAGCCAAGGTAGCCGTAAGCCCGGGCGTGGGTTTCGGATACGAAGGCGAAGGGTATGTGCGATTTGCGCTCGTCGAAAACCCGCATCGCATAAAGCAGGCAGTGCGCGGAATCAAAAAGTTCCTTAAAAATTATTGAATCGAAAGAAAATCATGGATGAAATAAAAGTAGGCCTTCTGGGATTCGGGACCATTGGCGCCGGCGTGGCCCGGATTCTGGTAAACGACTCCGAGCTAATCTCCCGCCGGGTGGGCGCGAAGCTGAAACTGGCCCGGGTGGCGGACGTAAAACCCGGCAAAAGGAAAGGCGTCAAGTTGCCGAAAGGCGTATTCACCACCGACGCCTCGAAAGTTATCGAAGACCCGGACATACCGATAGTGATAGAGCTCATCGGCGGAAAAACCGTCGCCCGCGACATGGTGCGAAAGTCCCTGCGGGCGGGCAAGCACGTGGTAACCGCCAACAAGGCCCTTTTAGCCACTCACGGCGAAGAGCTTTTCAGCATTGCGAGAAAGAATGGCGTCGGCATCGCCTTCGAAGCCGCCGTTGGCGGGGCCATACCCATCATCAGGAGCCTGCGGGAGGCCTTCGTGGCCACCCGGTTGGGCGAAATATACGCTATCATCAACGGCACCTCGAACTACATACTCACCGAAATGACAAAGCACGGCGCCGATTTCTCGAGCTCCCTCGAAAAGGCCAAAGAGCTGGGTTACGCCGAAGCCGACCCTACCTTCGACATAGACGGCGCCGACGCCGCTCATAAGCTGGCGCTGCTGGTAATGCTGGCTTTCGGCACCCCGGTGAAGTTCTCAGGCATTTACAAGGAAGGCATCACCGAAATCACCCCGTTGGATATGGCCTTTGCAAAGGAATTCGGCTACCGGATTAAACTGCTGGCCATCGCCCGCGGCAACGATGAAGGGATTGAGGCGCGGGTGCATCCCACCCTCATCCCCGAAGACCACGTACTCGCGGGCATCGAAGGAGTGCTCAACGCGGTTTATATGCAGGGTGAGCCGATGGGCCAGTCCATGCTGGTGGGCCGCGGAGCGGGCATGATGCCCACCGCCGGGGCGGTGGTGGCCGACGTGGTCGAGATAGCGCGGGACCTGGCCGCAGACAGCCTGCCCCAGCGGGCGCCCATGAGGGCGTGGCCGGAGGAGAGCTTCCGGAAAATTCCGCTCCGCGATATAAAGGAACGCAGGGGGGAATACTACCTGCGCTGCAAGGTGCTTGACCAACCGGGTGTGCTTTCCCGAATATCGGGTATACTAGGCGAACATCGCATCAGCATCGCACAGGTGCTTCAGAAGGACCGGAAGGTGGACGGGGCGGTGCCCATATTTCTGCTAACCCACGAGGCGCTGGAAAAGGACCTGATGGCGGCGGTCAAGAAAATAGACAGGTTGCGTATTGCCAGAGGCAAAACGGCTTACCTGAGGATAGAGAAATGATAAGCAAACAGTGGCGCGGAGTGGTCAACGAGTACAGGCACAGGCTGCCTATATCCGACGAGAAGGCGGTGGTGACACTTCTCGAAGGCGGCACGCCGCTGATACCCGCGCCCCGTCTGGCCGAAAAGCTGGGGAAAAAGGTGGAGGTTTATCTGAAATTCGAGGGCGCCAACCCCACCGGCTCGTTCAAAGACCGGGGCATGACAGTCGCCGTATCCCGCGCCATCGAGGAAGGCAGCAAGGCCGTTATATGCGCAAGCACGGGCAACACCAGCGCCAGCGCCGCCGCTTACGCCGCCCGCGCGGGCCTGGATGCACTGGTGCTAATACCCGAGGGGAAAATTGCGAAAGGCAAGCTCTGCCAGGCGATGGCCGTGGGAGCGAAAGTTATACAGGTCGAGGGCAACTTCGACGAAGCGCTGAACATAGTCAAGGAAATAAGCGAAAACTATCCCATCACAATGGTCAACTCGCTAAACCCCTACCGCATAGAAGGTCAGAAAACCGCCGGTTTTGAAATCTGCGACGTTCTGGGCAAAGCCCCGGACGTCCACTTCATGCCGGTGGGCAACGCGGGAAACATTACCGCCTACTGGCTGGGATATACCGAGTATTTCAAGGATGAAGTAATCAACTTCCGGCCCAGGATGTGCGGCTTCCAGGCAGAAGGCGCGGCGCCTATCGTGCGAGGGGAACCGGTACAAAACCCGGAAACTTTCGCCACCGCCATCCGCATCGGCAACCCCGCAAGCTGGAAACGGGCGGAAGCCGCCCGCGACGAGTCGGAAGGGGTAATAGACATGGTAACCGACGACGAGATAGCCGAAGCATACCGGTTCCTGGCTTCCGCGGAGGGGCTTTTCTGCGAACCCGCCAGCGCCGCCGGCATAGCGGGGGCCTTCAAAAGGTCGGAGCTTATCAATGACGGCCAGACGGTGGTCTTCACAATAACCGGCCACGGCCTCAAGGACCCCGACAGCGCCATAAACCGCATCCCGTCCGATACCACCACCGTCAAAGCGGACATCGAAGCGGTCAAGGAGCTGCTGGGCCTGCAATGAGCGGCCACTCATCGGCTTTCATCAAAGCGACCCTTTTACTCTTATTCATTCTCGCGCCCTTCGCCCATTCGGCGGATAACTCTCACGAGACACCGGAGCGGCTTATCATCATTGACGACGACGTGGGCATGAACCGCAAAGGATGCCGTGAGAAGGGCACTTACATCCGGCCGTGGTTCAAAGTATGCGACCCCGACGGCGGCCTGGAGCTTATCTACACCCTGCGAGAGCCGGGCGCGAAATTGCTCGGCGCCACCGTCATGATGGGCTGCTCGACCACCGACGTGTGTTACGACGCCGCCCGGAACATATTGTCGAAGCTGGGAAGGGATGAGGTTCCCGTCTACAAAGGCGCTCAAGGCCCCGAAGACCTGGGTAAAGAAACCCCCGCCGCGCGGTTCATCGTGGATACGGTCATGGCAAACCCGGGGAAGGTGGAGATTATAGCCACCGGGCCGCTCACCAACATCGCCACGGCGTTGATGCTCGAACCCGACCTGCCGCGCTACTGGCGCAAGCTTCACTTAGGCACAGGCGAATTCAACCGAGCGCTGGGAGAAACCACCGACCTCTACCTCATATCACTGCTCGGAGTGCCGGACATGAACGTAAACACCGACGCGAAAGCCACCCGCTACGTCCTCGAACACGGCGGCGACTTCCCCATTTACCCCAACGAAGTAATGAACGACCTGTCGCTGACCGTTAAGGATTACAAGGAGCTCAAACGCGCCGGCACGCCACTGTCGGATTTCGTGGCCCGGGAGCTGGAGCCTGTCATGTGGGTCGGAAGGACGGCGGGAAGGTTAATCGGCATGGACGGCATGTTCCTGCACGGTGTCATACCGGCAGCCATGGCGCTGGACTCGAAATACGCGGGGGAAAGCGTCGAGAGCGCGGTAAAGATGAAAAAGTTCGGACGGAAGGGGTACGCCTTCGTCCTCTCCGACGACCCCTCACTTCCGAAGCACATCATCCACACAAGCATCGAAAACGGCGACGAGTTGAAAAATAGCCTCATGAGGCGACTTCAATAGGCATCTACCTTCGGTGAAATGGAGACAAACGGGCGGTGTCAACCGGTTGATTTATTCGTTCGCATACGTCCTGTTATTTCACCTGCCGGTACCCGGTTAGGTATCGTCAATACCCACGCGGTATTATCGCACGTTTAAAACTCCAGGGGGCCGATTTGACCCTTACTTTTTCCCCCTGGTCTCATCGGATACCACGTCCATGTAGTAATCTTCGGGCGGGAAGATTTCAGGCTTTTTCAGGTAACGGTTCATCACGTACTGCCGATAGCCCGCATACTCGCCCCGGCTTACCGGCACGCCGTTGTCGGTGAGCACCTTCTCGATTCTGTCCAGAGACGGCGGGCAGCCGCGAATGGGTATGATTTCTTTTCCGTTGGAATGCTCGAGGTTCTTATCCACCTGGCATTTTCCGAGAAGGAAGGTCTTGGAAGCTTGCCCCGAAGGCTCCATTATCTGGCCGGACAGTATCTCGTAATCATCGAACTCCTTCTTCTCGCTCGACATTAGTGTCAGCATTAGCGGGTTGAACATGTACGAGCAGCCGGTGCACAGTGTGGCGTCGTACTTGTACAGCTTCAGGCCCTTGAGGCCTTTCTTGGCGAAAGCCGGCGGGCCGGAATTGTCCTCCAGCCACGGCCAGTCCCAGGGCAGCTCGTGCCGGGCGTCATCGGGGGAAATATCTCCCCGCACATTGAGTTCGCTTATCTTTTTTTCCCGCTCATGCCGGGCGGCATATTCGCCGATGTGCTTAATGTCACCGGCATTGTACCCGAGAACGTAAGCGCCCAATAAATCCGCCGCGTAAGTGTCGGTCGAGGCTATTAAAAGGTTGAAGCGATGGGCGATACCGAAATGAAGCGGCCCCTTCTCCAGCGCGTAAATCCCGTCTATCAGGGTAAGCGACGGCGGGTACTCTTCGGCGAGCCTGACGATGAACCGCTCCAGCATGTCTTCGGCGTGGTGACAGTGGCTTTTCGAGCGCTTGTGCAACAATCCCTTAAGGTTTTTCATGCCGAGGGTTACTTTCGTCTCGCCGTGAGTTTTGAGCACCGGGACGTTAATGAAGAAGTCGCAATCGCGGACGCGGGAGGTAACTTTGAGTTTGTGGCCGGGTTCCAACTCTACTTCGTCGAACTCTCCTTCGTTGAAATCAACCAGCTTTGCGCCGTATTTTTCTTCGAGTTTTTTCCATCCCAGGTTTTCGTAGATGGTACTTGTGCCCGAGCCGATGGGTTTGCACTCGATTGAAGCCTCACCGATTTCGATGCCGCCGACGCCGAAGTCCTTGAGTGCCGCGCACAGGCCGTCCATGACTCGGGCGGTGGTCAGCACTCCCCACGGCGGGTAAGGGCCCTGGTTGTCCCAACCCACCAGGTTGGGCTTTATGAGCACCCGGTGGCCCGGTTTGAGGTTGCTGAATCCGTCGGCGGCTTTAATCACTTCGCGAACCGAGCTATCATCCCGGTGTTTTACCAGAGAAACCGGCAGTTTCATCGTTGTTTCCGCTCCTCTTCGAGGTTTTGCTTCGTGGAGTGGGAGAGAGCTTTGCTCTCGATATGGTACTTTTGCCAATCGCTATCCGGAGCTCGCTCCCACAAATCAGGAAATGGTACACTGATCTTTGCTACCGCCAGTAAGTTTAGCGTATAGCAGATGAGCGTCAACGTGCCGCCTTCGGGGCTTTTGTGTTATATTTTGATAAAGGAGAGCGGTTATGATTGACGAGCACGACGACAAATCCCGCCGCTGCCCGCCGCTGGGAGGGCCGGTGCCGTTCAAATACTGCCGCACGGTCAATAATAAGCTTCCCTGCCACCGGATACTGGAATGCTGGGGGGCGAAATTCGACGTGGCGGAGTGGCTGAAGGAAAATTATACCGACAACGAAATACGGCAGTCCATGACCCCCGACGGCCGCTCGCGGCTGGATAAAATCCTCCGGGCGGCTCACGAAGCAAAGAAGAAAGAGCCGGGAAAGGGGGCCGACCGATGAGTAAATATCCGAACCTGTTCTCCGAATTCAAAATCGACGGCCTGAAGCTCGCCAACCGCATCACCATGGCGCCGCTGTTTTTGAGCATGGCAAATTCCGACGGCGCCCCCTCCGAGGTGATGCTCGACCATTACCGGGAAATGGGGGCCGGCGGCGCGGCAATGATAGTGGTGGAAAACGCCGCCGTCGACCCCGCCGGGATGGGGTCGCCTTTCACGTTGAGAACCGATTCCGACGATTATATCCCCGGGATGCGAAAAATTGCCGATGCGGTCAAAAAAGGCGGCGCACGAGCTATCCTTCAATTGAACCACGCCGGCAAGTTTGCGTTTCCGCAGGAAAAATGGGGACCCTCGCCGATGGAGACCGACAACGCGGTGGTGAAGGAAATGACGCCCGATGAAATCCACCGCATAGTCGAAGCCTTCGCCGAAGGCGCTCGCCGGGTAAAGGAAGCCGGGTTCGACGGCGTCGAGCTTCACGGCGGCACCGGTTATCTCCTGGTGCAGTTCTTAAGTCCCCATACCAACAAGAGAAACGACGAGTTCGGCGGCTCACGGGAAGGGAGAATGAAGTTTCCGCTGATGGTGGTGGATGCCGTAAAGGACGCTGTCGGAGAGAATTTCCCCGTCGGATACCGCTTTCTCGCTGACGAATGGCTCCCGGACGGTTTCGGTCTCGAGGAGGCAAAAGTTTACGCCGCCGGGCTCGAGAAGCGGAAGGTGGCGTATTTGTCAGTGATGGCGGGCACTTACGAGTCGTTTTTCCTCCCGGACAAGATGGAGGAATCCAAAAAGCCCGGTTACATGACAGGGTACGCGGAAGCCATCAAGAAGGAAGTACCGAAGGCTGCCGTGATAACCGCCGGTCGCATCCAACATCCCGATTTTGCTGAAGAAATCATATCTTCGGGCAAGGCCGACCTTGTGGGGCTGGCCCGTATCCTGCTGGCCGACCCCCAATGGCCCGGAAAAGCCGCCGGGGAGGTTGACGAGCCGATAAACGAATGCGAGCCCACTTGCAGCTTCTGCATGAACCGGGTGATGAGCGGGAAGACCTCGTACTGCATAAGGTGGCCGAAGGACAGGAAAAAGGCCTTCGAAGAACGCATAGGCGAAACCGGGGAATAAGACCCGATATTCCCGGATAAGCAGCCCTGCGGTCAGGGTGTGAAGCGGCCCGTTTTTCACACGGGAATTTCGGAATGAAACCCGGCAGAAACGGCCCCGCCTTGACACATTCGCGAAACTTCTTAACTTAGTATACTCTCAATGTAAACGACAGAGGTATTTGCAAATGTATGCGGTAATAAGAACAGGCGGAAAACAATACAGGGTAAACCCCGGCGACGTTGTCAGGGTGGAGAAACTGGCCGGCGACGTCGGGCAACAGATAGAGTTCGACGACGTGCTCATGGTGGGTGGCGAAGGCGAGCCGGTCGTCGGTAAACCCAACGTGAAGGACGCTAAGGTCAAAGGGAAAATCATCCAGCAGGACCGGGGCAGGAAAATTATCGTCTTCAAACAGAAGAAGCGTAAACACTATCGTAAAAAGCAGGGCCATCGCCAGTATTTTACCGGCGTGGCCATCGAGTCCATAGATACGGGTTCCGGTAAAAAGAAAGCCCAACCGAAAAAAGAAGAAGCCTCGGGAGAGGAGGAATAAAAGATGTCTCACAAAAAAGCGGGCGGAAGCTCACGCAACGGCAGAGATTCAAACGGGCAGCGAAGGGGAGTAAAGCGCTACGCCGGGCACAACGTCAAGGCCGGCAGCATCCTGATAAGGCAACTGGGCACCAAAATACACCCCGGCCTCAACGTGGGCATGGGTCGCGATTACACCCTTTTCGCCAAAAAGGACGGCGTGGTTCAGTACAAGATGACCGGCAAACGCCGGGTTGCGCACGTTATTCCCCGGGAGGAGCTCGAGGCTAAGGCCTGAATTGAAAACTCCCACAGTTTAATCATCCACAGCGCCGGGTTGCCCAAAGCCCGGCTTTTTATTTGCCATGAAGTTCGTCGACGAGGTGAAAATAACCCTCAAAGCGGGGGACGGCGGCGACGGGTGCGTAAGCTTCCGGCGTGAAAAATACGTGCCGAAAGGCGGCCCCGACGGCGGCGACGGCGGCGACGGCGGAAGCGTGGTTTTCACGGTGGAACCCGGCAGGCATACGCTGCTCGATTACACCTACAGGAAAATTTATCGCGCCCCAAGGGGCGAACACGGCAGGGGCAAAAAGCAGACCGGGGCCAGCGGCGACGACCTGGTAATACCCGTTCCGCCCGGAACCATAATTTCCGACGCCGAAACGGGGGAAGTGCTGGGCGACCTTACCGCGCATGACCAGAAACTGACCGCCGTGAGTGGAGGCAAGGGCGGCAAGGGCAACGCCCGCTACGCTACCCCCACCGACCGGGCTCCCCGTAAAGCTCAACCCGGCTCGGAGGGCGAAGAAAGAACCGTCCGGCTGTCGCTGAAGCTGCTGGCGGACGTGGGGCTGGTGGGGTTGCCCAACGCGGGCAAGAGCACGCTTATATCCGCCGTCAGCGCCGCCCGGCCTCGCATAGCCGACTATCCCTTCACCACTTTAGCGCCGAACCTGGGGGTGGTGAAAAGCGGCGAATATTCCAGCTTCGTGGTGGCCGACATGCCCGGCCTGATAGAAGGCGCTCACCTGGGAAAGGGGCTGGGGCTGGCTTTTTTGAAGCATATCGAGCGCACCCGGCTGCTGCTTCACCTGGTGGATGTTACAGCAACCGACCCGCTCGAAAGCTACCGGACGATACGCAACGAGCTTACCGGCTACGGCATGGGCATCGAGGATAAGCCCGAGACAGTTGTACTTACCAAAATCGACCTGGCCCCCGATTCCGAGCTGGTGGAGGGCATTGCGGACGAATTCCGCGAGCTGGGTCTCGAAGTCGTTCCCATAAGCGCCGTGACGCGGACCAACCTGGACGAGCTTGTCGGGAAAGTTTCCCATCGCCTGGCATGAAGACCCACTTTCGGTTCCCGAAGGCCGCCATGAAAAATATCCGGGCAAAAAAATCCGCTGTTGACCGAAAAAACCGGCATGGCTTATTATAGTCGCATTTACATGGTTGTTTGTTGGGGGATTACAATATGAAAACTTATTGGATTGGCTTTGTGGTATCGGCGTTTTTGATAACACTGTTTGTCGCCTCTTTCGCGGCGGCGGAGTCCATGAGATACGAGCCGGATAAAAAATCCGTCCGCAAACACCAGACCCCCGGGTGGTATCACGACGCCAAGTTCGGGATTTTCATTCACTGGTCACTTTTCAGCGTGCCCGGCTACGCACCTGTTTCGGACAGAACAATTTGGGAAATAGCCGAAGAAGAAGGTGTCGAGGGGCAGCTGAAACACAACCCATACGCCGAGTGGTATCTGAACACAATGAAAATCGAGGGGAGCCCCACCCGGCAATATCACCTGGAAAAATACGGCGAAGATTTTTCTTACTTCGATTTCGCTCCCATTTTTAACGAGAAAATGGAGAAATGGGACCCGAATAAATGGGCCGGAATTTTCCGGGAAGCGGGCGCACGTTACGTAGTGATGGTGACCAAGCACCATGACGGGTTTCTGCTGTGGCCCAGTGAGCGCCGGAACCCGTTCTACAAAGATTATTGTGCCGACCGGGACGCGGTGGGAGAGCTGACGAAAGCGGTCAGGGCCGAGGACATGCGGATGGGGTTTTATTATTCCGGCGGACTGGACTGGACATTCCGGACAGTACCCATCACCGATGCGGCGAGCTACCTGACCAACGGCCCGGTGTCCCGGGAGTATACAGAGTATGTTGCATCCCATTTCAAAGAATTGATAGACAGGTACGCGCCCTCCATACTGTGGAACGACATCTGCTACCCGCCCGACGGTGACCCCTTCGAGTTGTTCGCGTATTACTACAACTGTCTTGGGGAGGGGGCAGTCAATGACCGGTGGTCGAAATTCCCCAAACACGGGCGCAAAACCATGATGTCATGGCCGCTACGGCCGATAATAAACTGGGTAGGTAACCGGATGGCCGGAGGGGCCCCGCCTTCCCCGGAGCCTCCCCACGCCGATTTTACCACTCCGGAATACGCACAAATAACCGAGATAAAACGGAAAAAATGGGAAAGTACCCGGGGCGTCGGGCATTCCTTCGGTTATAACCGGATGGAAACCGAAAAACACCACATGGATGCGCCAAAGGCCATAAGATACCTGGTGGACGTAGTCAGCAAGAACGGCAATCTGCTCCTTAACGTCGGGCCCCGGGCGGACGGCTCCATTCCTGAGGAGCAGCTTGAATGCCTGAAAGGCATAGGCGAGTGGCTGAAAATCAACGGCGAGGCAATTTACGGCACGAGGCCTTGGAAAAGGGCGGAAGGCGAGACAACGGACGGAACGGGCGTCAGGTTCACCCAAAAGCGGGGAAATCTCTACGCGGTCCTGATGCGCAAACCTCTCGATTCGACAGTCGAAATAATCGGGCTCGAAACCAAAGCGGGCACGGAAATAAAACTGCTCGGTTGTGATAAGCCGCTAAAGTGGTCGCAAGCGGGAGAGAACCTTCGAGTTACCCTGCCGGCTTCAATGCCCGAGAGTCCGGCCTATGTTTTTGTTTTTTCGGAGTTACCTCGATAGTAAGAGCGAAGTTATCAGTTCGATGCGGCCTTGCGGGTGTCCTTATCCGTGCCCAAAACTTTTCGCAGGTACTCGCCGGTGTAGGAGTCGGTATTGTCCGCCACCTCTTCCGGGGTTCCGGTTGCTATCACCCGGCCCCCGTCTTCGCCGCCCTCGGGGCCCAGGTCGATGATGTAGTCGGCGCTTTTTATGACCTCGAGGTTGTGCTCGATGATGGCCACGGTGTTGCCGTTGTCGACCAGCCTCTGCAGGACGGTGAGCAGGTTGCGGACGTCGTGGAAGTGCAGCCCGGTGGTGGGCTCGTCCAGTATGTAGAACGTGCTTCCGGTGGCCCGGCGGCCGAGTTCGCGGGATAGTTTTATCCGCTGCGCTTCACCGCCCGACAGGGTGGTGGCGCTCTGGCCCAGCTTGATGTAGCCCAGCCCCACGTCGCGCAAGGTTCCCAGTTTCGAGCGGATGACGGGTATGTTCCGGAGGAACTCCAGCGCCTCGTCCACGGTCATGTCCAGCACGTCCGCGATGTTTTTGCCCCGGTAGGTAACCTCGAGGGTCTCCCGATTGTAGCGCCTTCCCTTGCAGACGTCGCATTTAACGAAAACGTCCGGCAGGAAGTGCATTTCGATTTTTATCAACCCCTCGCCGTCGCAGGCCTCGCACCTTCCGCCCTTGACGTTGAAGCTGAACCTTCCGGGAGCGTAACCCCGCATTTTGCTGGCCGGCAGCTTGGCGAACAGGTCGCGGACGGGGGTGAAAACGCCGGTGTAGGTAGCGGGGTTGGAGCGGGGTGTCCTGCCGATGGGGCTCTGGTCTATGTCCACCACCTTATCGACCGCTTCCCAGCCCGAGATTTTGCGCAATTTTCCGGCGCGTTGTTTGGATTTGAGCACCCTTTGTTTCAGGCCGGTGTACAGGGTGTCCACGAGCAGGGTGGATTTTCCGGAGCCGGAAACTCCGGTGACGCAGATGAATTTTCCCAGGGGAAAGTCCACGTTGATGTTTTTCAGGTTGTGTTCTTTGGCTCCCATGAGGGTGATTTTTCCGCGATTTTCCGTGCGCCTTTCGGGCAGGGGTATCTCCATGCGGCCGCTTAAGTATGCGCCGGTCAGGCTGTCGGGGTGGTTGATGATTTCATCGGGTTTGCCCTGAGCCACGATTTCCCCGCCTGTCTCCCCGGCGCCGGGGCCCATGTCAATCACGTGGTCGGAGGCCCGAATGGTGTCCGCATCGTGCTCGACAACGAGGATGGTGTTGCCCAGGTCCCGAAGACGGTACAGGGTATCCCGCAGGCGCTTGTTGTCCCGCTGATGGAGGCCGACGGTGGGCTCGTCCAGTATGTACAGAACTCCCATCAGCCCGGAGCCTATCTGGGTGGCCAGCCGGATGCGTTGTCCTTCTCCGCCCGCCAGGGTGCCGCTGGGGCGGTCGAGGGTAAGGTAGTACAGCCCCACGTTCTTGAGAAAGGTCAGCCTTTCGTTGATTTCCTTGAGTATGCGGCGTGCGATTTCGGTTTCCCGCTCGCTGAGCTCGAGGTTGTCGAAGAATTTCTTTGTTTCGGTGATGCTTTTATTTGTAACTTCGGCGATGTTCAGCCCGCCCACCTTAACGTGCAGGCTTTCCACCCGCAACCGGTCGCCGTTGCAGGAAGGGCAGGGGCGGATGTTCATGTACCGCTCGAGGTCCTCCTGTATGTATTCGCTGTCGGTTTCGTGGTAGCGCCTGTCGAGATGGGGTATTACGCCCTCGAAGGGGCGGGTGTAGGTGTACTTTCCGCGCCCTTCGTAGACGAAGCGGATTTCTTCCTCGCCGGAGCCGTACAACAGCACCTTTTTGGCCTTTGCGGGGAGCTTTTTCCACGGGGAGTTCAGGTCGAACTTGTAGTGTTTAGCCAGCGATTGCAGGGTCTGGTGGTAAATCATCGAGGTTCGTTTTTCCCACGGCGCGATGGCGCCTTCCCGGATGCTGAGGCTCTCGTTGGGCACGATAAGCTCGGGGTCGAAGTACATCTTCGTGCCCAACCCCGCGCAACTCTGACACGCGCCGTAAGGGTTATTAAAGCTGAAAAACCGGGGACTTATCTCCGGGTAGCTTACCCCGCACTCGGGGCAGGCAAACCGCTCGCTGAAAAGGAACGATTGTTCCGGGACGGAATTGGCCTTTTTGCCCGCCGCCTCCACCTTTACGATGCCGTCGGCGAGTTTGAGGCCGGTCTCCAGGCTGTCGGCCAGCCGGGGTTTTACCTTTTCCCCTTTCTGTACCAGCCGGTCAACGAACAGCTCGATAGTGTGCTTGCGCCTTTTATCCAGGTTGATTTCCTCTTCCAGCTCGCGCACTTCGCCATCAATCCGCACCCGAACGAATCCAGAGCGGCGCATTTCTTCCATCTCCCTGCGATATTCCCCCTTGCGCTCGCGCACGATGGGCGCCAGCACTATCAGCCGGGCGCCTTCCTCCAGCTCCATGAGCCGGTCCACCATCTGCTGCACGGTCTGGGTGGATATTTCCCGGCCGCACTTGTAGCAATGAGGGTGTCCGACCCTTGCGAACAGGAGCCTGAGGTAATCGTAAATCTCGGTAACCGTTCCCACGGTGGAGCGGGGGTTGTGGCTGAGCGCTTTCTGCTCGATGCTGATGGCCGGGCTCAATCCTTCGATAAAATCCACGTCCGGCTTGGACATCAGCTCCAGGAACTGCCGGGCATAGGCCGAAAGGCTTTCCACGTATCGCCTTTGTCCTTCGGCGTATATGGTGTCGAAGGCGAGGCTGGTTTTTCCGGAGCCGGAAACGCCGGTGATTACCACCAGTTGGTCCCGGGGTATCCGGACTTTTATGTCCTTCAGGTTGTGTTGCCGGGCGCCTCGTATGTAAATTTCTTCCTTTGTCATTCAGTATTTCCTTAGAGGTTTTACCTGCGTTGAATTTGTTGATTGAATAAACATCCTTGCGGCGGTTTCCATGGCCGCCTTCATGCTGGTGGGGTCGGCGATTGCCTGTCCCGCCAGTTCGTAAGCCGTGCCGTGGTCGGGGCTGGTGCGGATTACGGGCAGCCCCAGTGTTATGTTCACCGCCTCGAACGGATGCAGCGTCTTTATGGGAATAAGGGCCTGGTCGTGATACATGCACACGAAAACATCATATTCGCCCCGCATGGAGAACATGGTATCCGCCGGCAGCGGCCCGGTAACGTTTAATCTGCTCTTCCTTGCCCTCTTCACGGCGGGTTTTATTATGTCTATCTCCTCGAAGCCCAATTTTCCTTCTTCCCCGGCGTGAGGATTCAGCCCGGAGCAGGCGATGCAGGGGGCCTCTATTCCGAAGTATTTTTTTAGAGATTCATTCACGAGCTTAAAGGTTTCTATCAAGTGTTCGTACTCTATGAAGTCGGGCACCCAGGCCAGCGGCATATGAATGGTCAGCGGCGCCACTCTCAGGGTGGGCGCCGCCAGCATCATTGCGAACCGGTCGGCGCCGGTTTTCTCCGCCAACAGCTCGGTATGACCGGGCCATTCGTAGCCGGCTTCCATCAGCCATCGTTTTCCGATGGGCGCGGTGACAAGCGCGTCGGCTTTTCCGTCCAGCACCGATTGCAGGGCCGATATAATGTACTTGTAAGCGGCTTCGCCGCTTGTGGCCGAGGGCTTTCCGAAGGAGACATCGGCGGGGTTGAATTCGGTGACCGCCACCACTTCGGCCCCCTGAAAGCGGGGACTTTCGATTCTTCGCTGACGCTTCAGAATCGCAGCCGCTTTATCCATAACCCCCGGGTCGCCGTGCACAACCACTTCCAGGTTGCTGTCGACAAGCTGTAACGCTTCGGCAATAATTTCCGGGCCTACCCCGCAAGGGTCTCCCATCGAGACTGCCAGGCGAACCGGGCTAAATGTCATTGCATCTCCTTGTTTTTTATTTGGGAAACGAATTTTCGCTTATAATTTCCGTTCGATGGGCACTTGTTGTTTCATTTCACCGACAAGCTTGTCCAGTTCCTCGCCGATTTTTCGCGAGTACAGTTGCTGTTGTATCCGGCCCCTGACCTCCTCGAAGGGCTTGACCCGGGCTTCCCGTTTATCCTTTGCATAAAGAAGGTGGCAACCGTTATCCAGTATGATTACTTCCGAAACGCCTCCCGGAGGCAGGTTCGACACCGCATTTTTGAAATCCGGTCTCAGGTAGTCCGGGTTTACCCATCCCAGCGAGCCGCCTTCGGAGGCGTTGGAGCCTTTTGAATATTCCCGGGCCAGTTTTTCGAAGCTTTCTCCGGCCTGTACGCGGCTTTTTATATTTCGCGCACGCTCGACGACTTTTTCCCGCTTTTGGGCGGAAGCCGTCTCGGTAAACGGGAGAAAAATCCGTGCCAGTCTGACTTCCTGTGTTGATTTGAATTCTTCGGGATGGCGCCGGTAAAAGTTGAGCATTTCCTCTTCGCTGATTTCTATTTCGCCCTGTACATTTCCTTTGACGAACTTGACTTTCATCAGCTCGGTGCGGATTCTATTCCGGTATTCCTCGACGGAAATTCCCTTTTGAGCAATCATTTGCTCGAAATTTTCTTTGCTTACGTCCATCTGGGCGATGTGCCTTTCCATGGCGGCTTCCACTTCGCTATCGGACACCGACACCCCCTGCTCGCGGGCTTTCATCTCGATGAGCTTTTCCTCGATAAGCTGCTCCAAAAGCTTATCCCGTGGCGCCTCGGGCGAAGCCGCGGCGGCTTCCTCGAGCTCACTCAGTGTGATTACCTCCCCGCCAACGACAGCGACGACTCTGTCCACCAGTTCGCCGGGAGGCTCGGCGTAAGCGGGCGCATTAACCAGTATAGCCGCCGTCACCAGTATGACCGTTAACATTTTTGACCGCATGGTCCTCTTCCTTGTAATACAAAGGCGTTTTTTACTATTTTTCGCTTGCTTCCGCTGCTTCTTTTACTTCGGGCACTCCCGGAGGAGGAATTGTGGGCACTGCGATTTCCTTTTTCTCCTGTTTTCCCATTTTTCCGGGTTCCACATATTCGAGGTTCTCGGGGTTGAACTCGATATCCGCTATGGCCTGCAACTGGGTGACGAAGTTTTTGTAGTTTTCTCGTATCATGGTGTTGTAGATAAGCTCCTGTATCCTGTTGGTAAGCCCGGACAGTTCCATTTGGCCGTGCGGTTCGAGTAGTTTCAGTATGTAAAAACCGTCTTCGGCTTTTACCACCCGGGAAATATCGCCGACCTCTTGCAGCGACGCCGCTGCCTGCAGCACACCGGAGGGCCATTCGCCGGTGTAGCCTATAATGCCCGGGTCTCCGCCGTTATCCGCGCTGGGCAAGTCGGAATATTTTTCGGCAAGCTCGGCGAAATCGGCGCCACCTTTGAGTTTTTCCAGAATTTTTTCCGCTTGTGCTTCAATTTCGTTCAAATCGGCCTCGGAAGCATCCTCGGGGTTGCTCAGCTTTATGACGGCCACGTGATAAAAATTCCTTTGAAAATAATCCTCCATGCTTTCGGGAGTTATGTTCCGGGTAATCATTGTGTGGTAAATCAGGTATCTCTTGAAATTTTCAACAGCCTCCTTGATTTTCGGGTCTTTCTCCAATCCCTGCCGCACGCCTTCCTGGTAAAACAACTCCATTCCCACCATGTGTTTGAGGAGCGCTTTTTTACCCTCCGGGGTGCTGTAGTGCGCCCTTTCGGAGGGAAAGTAAAGCAACTGGCGGGTAATCCAGAAATCCACCGGGGTTATGGCCCGCTTATTTACCCGTGCCAGCACCGGCTGGTCGGTTTTTGCCTGCCGGGTCTCTTCATCCGAGCAAAAGGAGGCAAAGGCGATTATAAATAACGATAAAAGCGCTATCCCGGTAACCCTGAGAATTCTCATAATTGCCCTCCGGCGCTATTGTGCCTGTGAACGACCGGCTGCGGCGCCGTTTATCAGGCTTAAATCACTTATGGTACCATCGGCGGTAACCCGTTTCAATATCTCTGATATTTCGTAAATAATCGAGTGAATATTGTTCTCTTCCGGAACGAACACGATTTGATTTTCCGAGGCCAGCTTGTATTTTGCCGGCTGAGAGTTGACGAGCTCCACCACGTTTTCCGGCATCACCTGAGCCAGGTGGCTGAAAGTTAATTTAAGGGGGCGTCCTTCCTTTTTAAGCTCGCATACCCGCGCCGAGCGCAGCATGTTTTTCAGCGAGATGACGCCAAGTAGATTTTCGGCGGGCGGCGGCACGGGGCCGAACCTGTCCAGCAGCTCCCCCTTGAGGTCGAGCAGCTCTTCCTCCGATTTCGTCCGCGATATTCGCCTGTACAGCATTACCCTGTCCTGCGGGTCGGGCACGTACTCCTCGGGCAGGTAAGCCGAGACCGGCAGGTGGATTTCCGGCTCTACCTCCTCGGCCACTTCTTCGCCCTGCAATTCCCTGACGGCCTTTTGCAGCAGTTCCAGGTACATTTCGTATCCAACCCGGTGGATGTGGCCGGTCTGGACCTCGCCCAGGATGTTTCCGGCGCCCCTTATTTTCAGGTCGAGCTGTGCCACCCGGTACCCGCTGCCGAGCTCGCTGAACTCCTCCAGCGCCTTGAGCCTCTCGCGGGCCTTGCGGCTGACCAGAAGTTTGCCCGGCACCAGCAGGTGAGCGTAAGCCCGCTCGCGGGAACGACCCACCCGTCCCCGTAGCTGATACAGGGTGGCCAGGCCGAAGTTATGCGCCCGGCTTATGATGATAGTGTTGGC
Source organism: uncultured bacterium (assembly GCA_964459325.1). Lineage (GTDB taxonomy): Bacteria > RBG-13-61-14 > RBG-13-61-14 > CAYWKU01 > CAYWKU01 > CAYWKU01. The sequence goes on from CAYWKU010000012.1 coordinate 18,112, forward strand.
CTGTGGAATGTCTATGCCGCTTTCTATAATCGAGGTGCACACCAGTATGTCGGTTTTGCCCTCGATAAAATCCATCATCGCCGCCTCCAGCTCACGCTCGTTCATTTGGCCGTGAGCCACCCCTACCTTTGCTTCGGGCGTCAGCCTCTTGATGTAGCTCTCCATCCTTTCTATGCCCTGCACCCTGGGCGCCACGAAAAACACCTGCCCCCTGCGGCTCATCTCCCTCCTTATGGCGTCCCGCACCACTTCATCCTCGAAGGGCGCCACACGTGTCCTTACGGACAACCTGTCCGGCGGGGGGGTATCTATAACCGTCATGTCCCATATTTCCAGGAAAGCCATCTGCAACGTGCGCGGGATGGGGGTGGCGGTAAGGGTAAGCACATCCACCAGTTGTTTCATTCCCTTTATCTTTTCCTTGTGTTTTACACCGAAGCGGTGCTCCTCGTCGATTATCAACAGCCCCAGGTCGCGGAAAAAGACGTCCTTCTGGAGCAGCCGGTGGGTGCCGATGACGATGTCCACCTTCCCCTCCTGCACCTCGGCCAGCACGCGCTTGTTTTGAGTGGTCGAGCGCAGGCGGGATACCATTTCCACCCGAAGCGGATAAGGCTCCAGCCTCTGCCGAAAGGTGCGGTAATGCTGGTGGGCCAGAAGGGTGGTGGGTACCAGGAAGGCCACCTGCTTTGCCTCCATCGCCGCCAGAAACGCGGCCCGCAACGCCACTTCGGTCTTGCCGTAACCAACGTCGCCGCATATCAGGCGGTCCATGGGTTTGGGGGAGGTCATGTCGTTTATCACTTCAGCAATAGCTCGGGCCTGGTCGGGAGTTTCTTCGTAAGGAAAAGTGGCCTCGAACTCCCTGAAAGTGGCGTCGGGAGCGTGAAAAGCGTGGCCCTCATATACCTTACGGGAAGCATAAAGCTCGACCAGCTCCCTGGCCACTTTCTCTGCCGCCTTTTTGGCTCGCGCTTTGGATTTGGCCCATGCGCCGCTTCCGAGCCTGTCCGGTGCGGGGGACGAATCGGTGTCGGCGGTGTAAGGCTCTATGAGGTTCATCCGGTGGACGGGCAGGTACAGGTTGGCGGCGTCCGCGTACTCGATTTTGGCGCAATCGGTCTGCATCCCCCCTGCCGGGAGCTTTACGACGCCTTTGAATTTTCCGATGCCGTGGTCTACGTGCACCACCATGTCGTCCGTGCGCAAATCCTCCAGCCTGTCCGGCGGCCTTTCGGGGGCCGGGCGATACCTCCGGGTGCGGGGGCCGAAGATTTCCTCCTCGGTGATAACCGCCAGCCCTGCCGGAGGCATCCGGAAGCCGCCGGAGAGGGGCGCTATCATGAGCGCCATTTTTCCCGGCTCGGGGGCCGCCTCGATCAGGCCTTCGGGGGCGGTGGAAGCCCTTATCTCCAAGCCGTACTCTCTCAGCAACGACTCGAACCTCACCCCGCTGACCCCGTCGGGGCTGCAAAGTATTACCCGCCAGCCCAAGTTTCGCCAGTTTTCCACCCTTTTGAGCAGCGGCTCCAGCGCCCCGTGCCGCTCCGAGGCGGACTCCTCGGAAAACCTGAGCGACTGCCTGATTTCCTCGCGTATCTCGGCGTTGTCCATGGCGCTTGCGGCGATAACCGGCCAGTCCTCCCGGCCGGGGATACCCGGCCCGCCAAGCTCCACCCGGGTCAGTCCGTCCAGTATTTTCTCCAATTCCTTTCCGGCCATGTAAGACACTTCCGGTCGGGGCAGCCGCTCCCTTTCGGGGTGAGTGTGATGCTCGCGGTCCAGTTTTTCCCACGTTGATTCGACGACGCCCGCCAGGTTGCCGCCCTCCTCGAAGACCGCCACCGTCTCCGGCGGCAAGAGGTCGAGTATGGATTGGGGCTTTTCCCAGAAGAAGGGCAGGTAGCGGGCCATCTCGTCCGTCGTGGCCGTGCCTTCTCGTATGCTTTCCGCCACGGCCCGCGCCCTTTCGTCGTGGAAGGCCTCCTCAATCCGCGATGCAGCCATATTCCTGGTGTCATCGTCCAGCGGCACTTCCGCCATGGGGTGGAAGGTTACGCTGTCCACAGCCCCCACCGACCTTTGCGAGGCGGGGTCGTAAGTCCTCAGCCCGGCGACCGTATCCTCCTCCAGCTCGATTCGGACAGGTTCGGTATCCGGGGGGTAGACGTCCACGATTCCGCCCCGTACGGCGAACTCGCCCGGTTCGTAAGCGGTAACCGCGCCCTGGTAGCCGCAGTCTATGAGCCGGGCGATGAGGTCTTCCCTGTCGATGGCCGTATCCAGGGCAACTTCCACGCTCACCGCCACTTTTCCGCCGATTTTCTGCAGCAGCGTTGCCGGGGGTATCACAAAAACGGGATTTTCCGGGCCCTCCGACTCACGGGCAGCGGCCAGCGCCCGGTATCGCTCGGGACGGTCGGCGTCTTCGGAATGGGGCCACGGCAGGAGAGGGCCGCTGCGGGGCGGTATGGAGAAAACCCTGCCCGCTCCCGTCCAGGCGGATATTTCTTCGGCGGCGGTGAACGTTTTGCCGGGGTCGTTTATAATGAAGGCCACGGGTCGGGTTTGAGCCAGCAGGGACAACACAAAGGGCGCACTGGCCCCTCGAAGCTCCTTCAGCCTCGCCCCGGGAGCTTTTTCCAGTTCATTGTGAAGAGTTTTCAGCCACGGTGGATAAAACTTCATGCAATCGCCGGCTTAAAGTCCTGAAACTAGGGTGCTGTAAAATTGCCAAGAGGGCAAGTACTTAAAATCCGCCACACTCAAAAATCCGTATATCCCCAAATTATCTTATGGTAGGCCCGACGCTCTCGTCGGGCTCTTCAGGAAATGCGCGGCAAGAATGCCGCGCCTACCATGTCGGGCCGGGTGGCCCACCCATCTTTGATGGGTGGGTTTACGAAAATAACCTCAAGCCGGGCTTGAAATTAACCTGTTCACTTCCCTTCGCCTTTGCAAGGAAGTCGTCAATTTCGGCGTGTCGGGGAATTGTGCTTTGCTTTTCTTTATCTGCCGGATTTATCCAGCGGGAATGTTTGGCGCCCTCGCGAATTTGGACGCAACCATAATCCTTCAAATGCCGGAGTAATTCTTTTCTTTTCAAATCTCCACTACTTCCCGGACAAGCTCGGCCCGCTCTTCGGGCACCGAGCTTAAATCGACAGGTTCAAGCATCAACTTGATTGCGTCTATTAAATTTTCGCGGGCTTCCTCGAGAGTTTTTCCCTGAGTAAGGGCTCCCGGCACGTCATCGCTCCATGCGACCCACCATTTTTCTCGCCGTAAAAAATTCGCGCTATATTTTGCCATTTCTCGATCCCCCTGGAAATTAATATACAATACTACATTTTAAAGCGAAACCGGTATCGCGGGCTATCGCAGGAACTGTTCGAGGATTTGTTCGCCTTCCTTGGCGCCGAAGGGTGAATCGCGCAGCTCGCTGCGGTTGGAGACGTTTTCGAGGGTGGTTTCGAGGAATATGCAGAACGCCCTGACCACTTTCTGTAGCTCCTCCAGATGCTCGCCCTGGCTTATTTTTTCGGTGTTGAAGGAGTCTATCGTCTCGAAGAAGTCCTCGAACGCTTCCCGGTCGGTAAGCCTGACCATCTGGAAGGACATGTTCTGGAAGTAATAGACGTAATTCCTCAGGCTCCTCAGCGCTTCCAGGATGGGTTTTATGTTGCCTTTCTCGATGTTCTGGCTGATGGCGGTATCCAGATTTTCAACCACTTTGTGGAATATCCAGATGTCTTTTCTGAGCTTGAGCGAAAACTCGCGGCGGCTGATGAAGTCGCGGAAAATCTCCCGGCCTTCGACCGACTTATCGAGCGCCGTGCCCAACTGCACCACCAATTGCCGGAACATCTCCACCAGCACCCCCTTGCCGCGGGCCATGCCGGTACGGACGCGGTTGAGGTCGCTGTCGGTGGCGGCGTCCAACAGCTCCACCTGGTAAACCTTCCTCGATTCCATCTGCATCTGAAACGCCAGGCTGTCCAGCGCCCCCGACAGCTCTTCCGCTTCATCCGAGGGCAACCTTTCCTTAAGTATTCCGGGCAAGTCGTGTTCGAGGTAGTCGAGCAGCCAGTTGATTTCGCTTCTTACCAGCACGAAGACCGGCAGGTTGCGCAGCATGGACCATTTATCGTCCGTTTCCTCCCGGGCGTATTGCAGGTAATGCAGCAGCCGGAAGGCTATGAGGAAAACTATACTTACGTCCTTGCGGACCGAGGCCGGGATTTTCTCCTGGACAATCCTCTGTATTTCCGAGTTTCTTATGCGGTCGTGAACGGGGCTGAACTCCCCGACCTCGAAGGGATTGAAGAAGGTGTTCCAGGCGATTTCACGGCTGACCAGTTGTCCGAGGTGAAAGAACGACTCGTAGGACACCTTTTTCGTTTGCAACATGGGAGTGGTCATTTGCCGGAATGAGGTTAGGCCCGACTCCAGCACGTAAAGGCTTTGCTCCGGCGAGTTTTGCCGGAGGCTCATTTCCATGACCTCCATCCGCGCCCGGTCGCTTATCAGCCTGTTTTCGACGTATCTGCGGAAGTGGAACGCGCTGGTTTTATCTTTCGGCAACAGGCTCTTGACCAGGGATATAGTGCGGCTGAGCAGGTCGCGGAGCACGTGGACTTCGTTTTTAAAGTCCCGGTCGAAGACGTTGTCGGAATCACTGATGGGATGGTTGCGGACGTTGCAGAACCGGTCGAGGGCTTTCAACGTCATTTCAAGCTCGAAAAGCCGCTCGTTTTTGAGCGGCACTTTCAACTCCTGCAGCCACCGGTTCCGGGCTTCCCTCAGCTCGCGATTGTTCAAAGGGGTTTCGGATACGGGCAGATTGTTTTCAACCGACCTCTCCACCGCCTAACATGGTAACAAATCGGGGCGTGCCTCTCAAGCCGCAACAAATTAAAAAGGGTTATGGAAGGTTATTCGGAAGGATTTTCGAACGTGAGGGTCGTATCGCCCACCGTAATGCGGTCGCCGTCCGCCAGGGTGGCCGATTTTGTGGGGTTGTCGTTGACTTTCGGCTTTGCCCATCTTCCCCGGTCGGTTATTTTCCAGCCGCCTTCCTCGCGCGTAATCACCGCCATCGGTTTCTTCGGCCAGGCGGCACTTACCCGGTAATCGGCCTCTGCAGATTTTCCCACCACGAACCTCACACCGCCTATTTTCACCTCCGACCCGTCGGAGGCAGTCAACCGGGGGCGTGGCGGGCCGGGAGACACCGGCGGCGGGGTAGGCTCATCGGCGGTGAAAGAAGCCCTGAATAGCGGCCCGGCCGGGGCCTCGGGCTCCTTCTCCTCGATTGTCTCTTCTTTTTCGGTCACCGGCTCCGCCGGCTCGGGGGGTTTAGTTTCCCTTTCCTTATCCCTCTCGGCCTTCTTTTCATCGGCCTTTTGGAGCCATTCCTTGAGTTTCCGTTTGTGCTCCTCCTCGCTCATCATGAAGGTGGAGTCCATTTGCCAGTGCTCGGTGGACATTTTACCGCCCGTGGCCTCCTGCGAAGGTCCGGCCTTGTGGGAAAGCCCGAAGCGCAGTTTGTGCTTGAGTATCCGCACCTCGTCGCCGGGATAAAGCGGGCTTCGCTGGAGCGGCAGACCGTTTACCTTTATTCCGTTGGCGCTGCCCTGGTCTTCGACGTATACCTGTCCGTTTTCCTCGACGAGTATTTTGGCGTGGAGGCGGCTGACTCCGATGTTGTCTATAACGATGTCGTTTTCCGCCAGTCGGCCCAGGCAGGTGACCTTCTTTGTCAGCGAATAAGTCCCCACCTCGCGCCCGTCCAGCTCCACGGTGACGGCGTATTTTCCGTCCAGTGGCGAGATTTCCTCGGGTTTTTGGGGGGCGGGTTCTTCTTCCTCCAGCTCCTCCGGAGGCGGGGGCGCCACGGCCATAGTCGAAGTATGCCAAGGCGAGCCCTGCGCCGGTCGTGCCAGCTCCTCGCCCGAAAGCGCCGCTTTCAGCCGGTCGGCGGTGTCGAACACGATAACGTGCTTGCCCACCATTATCTCGTCGCCGGGATACAGGGGGCTGCGTTTGACGGTTATCCCGTTTATGCGTATACCGTTGGCGCTGTCCAGGTCTTCCGCCATGTACTGCCCGGAGGCGTAGGTTATTTTTGCGTGTTTGCGGCTGACGGCGAGGTTGTCGATGACGACGTCGTTGTTCGAGTCGCGGCCGATGACCACGTCCTTATCGTCCAGCCCCTTAACGGTGAGCACTTTTTCCTCGAAGGCGACTTTCAGGCCGCAGTCCTTGCCCTCCAGCTCGGCTATGAACTGTTCAACAGTGTGGCCCTGGGGAGGGGCGGGAGCTTCTTCTTGCGCCGGAGGCGTCTCTTCGGGCGGGGAAGCCGGTTTTTCAGCTTCCATTTCTTGTGTGGGGGAAGGGGTGTCGGCCTGGGGGTCGGCTTCCGGCGGTTTGGGAGCATTAACTCCCGTGACGATAGTCCGGTCGCCCGACCACAGGTCGGGCCTGCTTTCCTCCTCGGACTTGAAAAAGCCCGCGACGCCCTTCTCGGTTACCTGGAACACCAGCTTGAACTTTCCGAGTTGTATTTCGTCACCGGAGTATATGGGAGCGCGGGTTACACGTACGCCGTTGACCAGGGTGCCGTTGGCGCTGTCGAGGTCTTCGATGTAGAACTTATCTTCTTCCCGGACGAGCCGGCAATGATAGCGGCTGATGCCGAGGTTGTTTATAACCACGTCGTTGTCGGACAGGCGACCGACGGCGGTAACGTCCTTCTCCAGCTTCGCCGTCTCGATAATGCGGTCCTGAAAAATAACCTGTACAATGGCCTCGGCCATGGCATAACTCCCCGATTACATATTACTTCTGAGGCCGTCGTTTGTAAAGTGGTATGGTTTTGCCGCCGTCCTGCCGGATTATGTGAACATTACCGAGAGGACGGCTTCGGTGAGTACTTTTCCCTTCGAATCGCTTACTTTTACCTCGATTCGGGCCGATTTCCCGGCGTCTCCCTCTTCCTTTTTAATGACCGCAGCTTTTTGAACTATCGTTTCGTTTATATAGACCGGCTTGTGGTATTTTATATCGATGTTGCTAACCCTGCCGTTATCCCCGATGTATTCTTCCACCATTTTCGGTATGAACGAAAATGTATAAACGCCCGCGACGACGATGTCCTCGAATCCCAGCCTTTGGGCGAAGTCTTTATCGAAGTGGAGCGGATTTATTTCGCCTACGAGCTTGTTGTATCTGAAGTAGGTCTCCTCGTCCATTTTCAGCTTCAGTTGAGGCAGCTCTTCGCCCACTTTTATCTCGTCGTAGTTTTTCCCGGCGCCGGCGCTCATCGTCTAAATCCTCAGGAAGAATTGATGGAGGTCGGAGGCGGCTTTTTGGCCCGATGAGTCCATCAGGATTACCTGGAAATCCACCGCCAGATATTTGCCCTTTGCTCCGGACTTCTCCACGATTTCCCTTACCTCCAGTTTTTCGCTGTAGGGTCTTTTGTCCAATCGGAGCGGGGAGCTTATTTCAACCTTCGAGCCGGTGTGAATGACCCCTTTTATCAACTTGGGGTGTTTTAAAAAGAACGACAGGAAGACCTGAGTAACTATCGGCGAGGTGAAGGTCATGAAAAAGCCGGTCGGGATTTGGTTCCTTTCGAGGTAGTGCGAATAATCGTGCCCCGTAAGCTCGCAAAACTCCTCCAGAAACTCATCCTCCAGAGGCAGCTCGCGCACCCCCACCCCGTCGGCCACCTCGCGGATTTTTTCCTTCAACTCGGATAAGGAAATACCCGGCTCATCGTCCATGGCGAGACCTCCCCCTCAGGCTAAAGCATTCTGTAAGCGCATAGCTGGAAAAATAGAAAGGACAAAGGAAAAAATCAACCGCAAAATCCCAACTTGCAAAATCATTCCCGAAAGCCTTTCAATTCCACCCCCAGGGCCGATGCGGTGTGCCGGTCAAGCTCCTCCTGCAATCGCCCGGCTTCAGGCGGTTTGGCGTGAGCTTTGGCGCTCAATCCTGCTATTTTTTTGTGCAACGGGTTGGCCGGCTCGTAAGCGGGTACACGTATGTACCTCAGGATGTGGGGCGACGCGAATCCCTTGCCCCCGACCTGGGAATAAGCCCGGGCGGCGTAGTTGACCGGGGTGGAGTTGACCAGCCCGCAGATGTAATGGGCCTCATCGCGGGACGAGCAAGGAACGAAGGTTATGGTTTCCTGGGGGAGGAGGGGTTTTGAGTCATGAGCCTCCAACACTGCGGCCTTGAGGTCGGAAGCCATCCGGGGCCATGCCGCTTTGAATGGAGCGAAGGTGTAAGCGCCCGCGGCGAACATGGAATAAAAGGGCGCTTTTTCCACGATATGCCCGTCCCGTTTCGCAGTAAAGAACCGCTTCCACGCCGCCCGTCGGCGGAGCAACTCATCGAAACGTTTCAAATACTCGTATGTGCGCGGGTATTCGGATTGAAGGGTCGCCTCGTCAATCCCGCACCGCTTGGCCGGGTCCTGAACCGCCAGCACCGCCAGCTCCGATTCGGATTTCCACCGACCAATTTCTCCCGACCGAACCAGCGGGTAAAGCAGGGCAGCTTCCAGCCGGGTTGTTACGCGGTTTACCTCCGCCTTGCCCGCCTCCGGCACGTTTTCCACCTTCACCAGCCCGTCCGACTCTTCCTCCAGCACCTTCAGCCAGTAGACCCCGTTGGCGCCGCCGGAGTATATCCCGGCGTAGGCGGTGTAGTCCGAGGGACCGAAAATTTTGCGTAGCGAGCCGAGGGCCTTGCGGGGGGCGGTTATCCAGGCGGAGGTGGGGTCGAATGCATCCACCGGCTCGGCGGCCAATTTAAGCAGGGTCGGGGCTTTGGTGCGGGATTTCCGGCCCTTTCTTGCTCTCCATGCGCTGTAACTTACCGGATAGCGGGCCTTTTCTCCTTTTTTCAACGCCATTATAACCGCCGGGGCGCCGGAGGTTCCGAAGGGCTTGAGCTCGGTTACATCCTCCACGCCGAGGGGTTTTACCGGCGTGCCGTCGCCGAGCGTAAATCGCCGGAAGCCCTGGCCGCTGCCGGTGCTTTTTACCACGGAACGGGTTATGACGAATGATAACACTCCGCCGGGCTTCAGAAAATTCTCCGTTGCACAATAAGTCATCAGCATGCTCAGGTCCTTTTTGGAGTGACCGAGCACGGTATCGAGGCCGGAGTGAGGGAAAAGGCCGTGGTAATCCCACAAGGCTCTCGTTTTGAGGCGGTAACTTTCGTTTATGCTTTCCCAGTTAACCCACGGCGGATTCCCCGCCAAGTAGTCGAAAAATAAGTAAAAATCGTCGGGTATGGTTAAGGATTCGTCGGGAATGATGCTGTCGGCTTCGTGGAGGTTGAATTTCGGTATAGTCTTTTTCGCTTTTAACAGGTCGATGACGGCGAGTGTGAGGTTGGCGCGGGCCATTCTCGACGCTGAGCTGTAACTGTCTATTCCGGCGATGTTTTCGGCTATCTTCTCCAGCGTGTCGCTCGGACTCAACCCCGCCTCCTTGCATTTCATTTTCAAACGCCCCGCCGCCCTTATCAGAAAAGTCCCCGAGCCGCAGGCGGGGTCGAGCAGTTTCGCTTGCGGGTTCCCGTCGTAGCCCGCCATGTCCAGCGCCCGGTCGGCTACTTCGTCCGGCGTGTAATATTCGCCCTTTTCGTGCCTGAGCCGTGCCGGCGCCAGGTCGAGGTAAAGCGGTTTGAAAATGTCCGCCTCGACGGGTTCCGGCGAGGATATTTCTTCCAACGGTTCGAGCATGATTTCGATGTGCGGGTCATTTCTGTGCTCTTTTCCGGTAGACGGCTTTTTGCCGAGCGCCCAGTCGGTTACAAGCTCGGCAAGGTCTTTCATATATGCGTCAACCGCCGCGCGGTAAGCTTCCGCACACGGGGCATAGCCTTCTCGGGCCAGTTTTTCGAGGAGAGGGTGTTTTTTGAGTCGGCGCGTTTTGAATATGTCTTCCGAAACGGCGGGGCGTTCATCGAGAAAGCTTTTTACAAAAAGCAGGGCCGCCCGGCTGCGGGAGCCGTACTTTTCGACCATGTAATCGCCAGATAACATTCAGGAAGCCTTCTTTTTAAGCGCCGAATTCAGCCGCCTGTAACTTTCTTTCGCGTGCCGGATTTCTTCCGCCGTGGGCGGCTCTTCGCCGTAGCGGCATTTGGAGAATGTTTCGGCGATTTGTTCTATGTCCCGCAGGCGTTCGTCTGCGTTTTCGACCACCCAGCGGGCGTGTTCGGCCGGTGTCTGGGAAGGTTCCCTGCCCAGGCCGCGCCTGTGCATGCGCTTTAAGGTTTTCAGGTAGATTTTTCTCATTTCATTGCCCGATTTCGAGGGCCGGGCCGGTTTTTTCCTGCCGGGTATGCGCACCCTGCTCTTCAACCACCAAACCCCGAAAACTACTGCCGCAAGCAATATAACGGTCACCACCGTGCTGAGGGGGATGTTCCGGGTGACGGTCCGGGCAAGCTTCTTTACCTCGCTATAAAACGCCCCGCCTATCTCCTTTCCACGGCTCCCGGCATTCAACGTAAGCCGGGCCTGGTCGGAGAAGCTGTAATCCACGAAGTACCGGTTCCAACGGTATCGCAGCGCGTCCACGAGCTGCCCGAGCGTGCCGAAAACGCCCTCGGACTCCCGGTAAGTAATGCTGACGACGGGGGTGGGGTCGAAACGCACCCACCCGTATTGCGGGAAGTACACCTCGACCCACGAATGAGCGTCGCTTTGCCGCACGCGGTAGAAATTGTCCACCTCGTTCCACTCGCCCCGCTGATAACCGGTTACCATCCGGGTGGGCACGTCCACGGCTCTCAAGAGAACGGCCATGGCGGTGGCGAAATGCTCGCACCAGCCCTTCTTTCGCTCGAACAGGAACTCGCTGACCGGATTCTCGGGCTTGGCTGAAGGCGGCACGAGGCTGTAGGAGAAATTATCGGGATTTATCAGGTAGTTACCAACCGCGTGGGCTTTTTCATATGTGTTATCCGCCCCCGAGGTTATGTCTTCGGCCAACTCGCGCACTTCGCCGGGCAGCGGCGGAAGCTGCAGGTAGTATTCGCGGACGGCGTAGGGCGCCTGCCCCCCGGCCTCCTCCAGGGCCTGCGGGTCGGGTCTCGAAAGACGGCTCCACGCCACATAAGTAAACCTTTCGTTTATATAATTCAGCAGCGGCATTGTCCAATAGCCGGTGTCGTGATATTTCAAGGCTCCCAAAAACCGCCGCCTGAAGTCTTCCGTGCCTTCGTCCGAAGCTCTGAAAGAAAACGCAACCGGCCGGTCGGCGGCAAGCAACACGTCGCTGTCGGTTGGCTCCAGGTATATCCGCTGTTCCACTCCCCCCAATCGGGACCTGTCGGAGAGGCTGTAAACCCCTTCCGGGTTCGAGTATATCCGGGCGCTATAACCGGGTCGGGCCGTCCATCTTTTGCCGTCGAAATGGTTAAGCGCTCTCCCGCGCCAGTAAACGGACTCCCGGGGTTGCTCTTCGCCCGCGATTTTTACTCTCATGACCGTGGAGTTGTCCATTTTGATGCGCCCCACGTCGCCCATGTTTACGTCTTCACCCAGGCCGGTCACTTTCTCGGTTCTCAAACCTTGCAGGCCGAAGAAACCGCTACCCAGCCGTGGAATGGCGAAAAAGATTACTATGCCACAAGAGAATGCGAACAACCCCACCGCGGTCGAGGTTCCCAGGAAGGAGGGGGTAAGTATCTTCCTTTTCTCGCGAAACGAGGCGGATGCCGATTCGCGTTTCAGGGTAAACACCATCAGGGCCGACGTGGCGGTGAGTGTGTATGCCAGCAGGAACACGAAAAAGCTCATGGATATGGTCAAGATGGCGCTGGCGGCCATTTGCAGAAAGCTCAGCACGAACACCCAGAAGGTGTCACGGTTGGTGCGACGACTGAGCAGGCGGATTATCTGCACGTAAGCCAGAAAATGCACCACCGCTTTTACGAATCCGCCTTCGGTGTAAAACCACTCGAAAAATCCCCACGCGAGCGCGGCCACCACCAGCGCGTTCCACAACCGGGAGCCGGCGAGTTTTCCTCCGGGCAAAAGAAAAAGGCTGACAATCAACCCCATTGTGGAAATGACCGCGGGGACGAGGCCCATTTCCCCCGTGGCGAAAAGGGCGCCGTAGCCGCAGGCCACCATGAGGTAAGTGGTCAGCTCGTGGTAGAAGTCAAGGCTTCCGCCGGCCGCGGCGCGGGAAAACCGGTTGTCTTTCATTCCAGAGAGGATTGTATCGACTCCTATCCAGCTTACGTTATCAAAAAAGACGACAAAAGCAAATATCTATTCAGGATTTTATTTTTATTCAATTTCTTTGTGGCAAATTGCAAACAATATGTTGTATCATAAGTCAACAAATAACGGTGCTTACAAGAGAGGGAAAATAATGGATGAAGTTGGAAAATGGACTGAGGATAAGCTAAATATACTCGAAAAGTATCTGAATGCCTATACAAAAATATTTAAAAATCAGAACTTTAAAGGATATCACTATATAGACGCTTTTGCAGCCACTGGACGACACATCTCCAAAGAAGATCAACGGCTTATCAAAGGCTCGCCTCGCATAGCATTAAGCCTCAAATATCCATTTACATCATACACCTTTATTGAAAAAGACTCAAAGAGAGTTGAAAAATTAAAAAAGCTAAGAGAGGAGTATTCCGACCGTGATATCGAAATCATCCAAGATGATTGTAACAACGCTTTGATAAAATTTATTGTTCCTAGAATAAGATATGAATATTATGAACGTGGTTTTGTATTCCTGGATCCTTATGGACTACACGTAAAAATGGAAACAATTAAAAATATATCGGAAACGGGGGCTCTTGAGGTATTCGTCAATTTTTCAATAATGGCTTATAATCGAACTATGGGAGTATCTAATCCGCAAGAAGATAACATAAACCGAATGCATGACATCATGGGTGATAGTGAATGGAGGAACGAAATAACTTCAGTACAGTATACACTCAATTTGACTGAAGAGGCGGACTTAACCTATTTAAACAAGCATTGGAAAAACTTGGTGACAGCATATAAAAAACGTTTGCAAAAAATTTTCAAATTTGTAAGCACACCTTTATACATGACCAATACTAAAAATGCTCCATTATACGCCCTTATTTTTGCCGGTCATAATGAAACAGGCAAGGAAATAATGGAAAACATTATAAACAAGCACACAAGAGGCAAATAGTAAACACAAGGAAGAGAAACTATGGCTGTCATCTATGAACCTAGAGGGCGTGCACGCGAATATGCACCATTGGCTGCAAACCTTTACAGTGGGTGTGAACATGGGTGTTTATACTGTTATGTGCCTTTGGTTCTCAAGAGACACAGAGATGAATTTCATTCCAAAGCAAAGCCGAGATACGAAATACTTAATCAATTAGAAAAGGACTGCCGGAAACAGGAAGAAAATCAAGGAAATGGGTGCCATGTTTTGCTTTCCTTTACCAGTGATCCGTATCAGCCTATTGAAGAAACCTGCAAGTTGACACGTAAGGCAATTAAAATACTTCACGAATGCAACTACGGGGTTCAAATTTTAACAAAGGGTGGGATGCGTGCCGCCAGGGATTTTGAACTTTTATCCTCTAAAGATGCTTTTGCTACAACTATGACCTTTTTAACAGAAAATCTTTCCCGGGCATGGGAACCTAAAGCTGCCTTCCCTGATGACCGAATCAAGGCCATCAAAAAAGCGAAAAAGTTTGGAATTCCCACATGGGTCAGCTTGGAACCGGTGATTAACCCGGACGAAGCCATGAAAATTATCAAGAAAACTCATGAATTTGTTGACCTGTTTAAAATTGGCCCGCTTAACTATCGGCAGGAAGCTAAGAAAATAGATTGGCGAAAGTTTGGTCATGAAGTTATAGAGTATTTGGAGAAACTGGGCAAGGCCTACTACATAAAAGATGACCTAAAAAAACATCTTTAGCCGGTAAAAAATTACAATTCCCGCAGTTCCTGGAGGAATTCTTCCTTGGACAGCTTGCCTTCCCGGTGGAGGATGAACAGGCTTACCAGTCCCACCATTTTGCCGGAGAGGCGCCTTATTTCGCCGCGCAGCTCTTCCAGTTGTTGCTCGCAGCTTTCCAGCTTACGATACAAATCTTCTTCCTCCCGGTCTGTGAGAGCGGTTTCTTCGGGCGGAGCTTCGGGCGCGATTGCCGCTTCCCCGGGGATTTCATCAACCTCGGACACCTCCTCGGCTTCTCCAACCATAGCCTCCTGCGCTTCCACCACCTCCCAGGGAGCCTGGTCTTCCTGTCCGGCATGGTCCTCGGCTACTTCGGCCTCCTCCGGTTCCGGCTCTTCTACAGATTCGGCTTCGGTCACTTCTTCACTGTCCGGGGCTTCCGGCGTATCGGGAACCGGCACGGCATCCGCTTCCTCCGCCGTTTCCGCTTCGTCGGCCACCTCCTCTGCCTCCTCGACCGACTCGGCGGCTTCCGGCTCCTCTTCCCCGGGCTGTTCCACGGTGGGGTCGAACTGATACGGGTCACCGGCGGCTTCGGGCTTTTGAGCCGACTTCGGTTCCTCGACGGGCTCGAGGTCTTCCACCACGTCCGCCTCCTCCACTTCTTCCGCATCCCCGACGCTGTCATCCGAAATCATTTCGAGGGGGGAATCATCTTCCTCCGGCTCGGAGATGTACTCCTCATCCCCCTCGACGGGCTGGTCAAAATTAACGTCCGGTGGCTCACTGTCCGCGGTAAAGGCCGGTCCCAGGTCTACGCTCGACCTTTCCCGGGCGCTTCCGGACGGAATTTCAACGGCCTCCGGCGCGTTTTCAGCGGAACTGTGGCTCGCCTCGTATGCCTTGCGCACCTCGTCCACCATGTCCATGTCGCCCTGCACAAACTCCGCCGGGCCGGAGGCACTCTCGTCCAGCACCACGGCGGCGTCCTCCTGCGGTGTCTTTTCAACCTGGCCGTAGTTACCCAGGACTTTCCGTATGGAGGACTCCAGGGCCACGTACGGCTCCAGCTTGTAATTGGTGACGAACTCTATCTCGTCCAGCGCTGTCAGGTCGGTGGGGTCGGCCATTGCAAGGGCGAGCGTTTTCTTGCCGGGCGTTTCCTTTATGAGAATGGGTACGGCCATGTATTTTTCGGCAACCCGTTTCGGCAGCGCTTCGAAAGCCGTTTCCGATATTTTGGAGCGGGAAAGGTCTATAGCGGGATACTTCAAGCGCTCGCTCAAAAACTTGATAAGCGTGGCTTCGTCTACAAAGCCGAGGTCCAACAGGGCTTTCCCCAGTCTGCCGCCCCATTGCTTCTGCTGCCCCAGAGCGCTCTGGAGCTGCATTTCATCTATGTATCCCGCCTCAATTAAGGCCTCTCCCAGTCTGAGTTTCTGCGTCATTGCAAACAGGCGCTCCTTGAATAAGTATCACCCGGCCGGTAGTACCAGGGCGGATAAAGAGGCCTTGGGTAAAAGGGGTCCCGGAAGGGGTCGTAATAGCGCCGGTAGTAATAATCTCCCGGAACGGGTTTCCAAAGCATCCAATCAAGGGCCTTCAAAACCGGATAATTGTACCGCCGCTCGCCTATTTTACCTTCCCGGGAACCCGTGATTCCGGCAATGAACGTAACCTCGCGGCCCTGCTTCCATACGGCCGGGTCCAAAAATTCATTTATTACCACGATATACCTTCCATCCGACCCCTCATCTTTGGGTCTCCAAGTGAAATCCATGGGCCTGTGGAGGATTTCCACCTCGGTGCGGTCTTTCAGCGGCCTGGTGGTTATAACTTCGCCCACCACTACCACGGTTTTTCCTTTGTATGATTCCGGGTTGTCCCTGTAAGCGGAAAACCTCAACTTGCGGTCCGCTTTTTCCCTTACATCCTTCGGAAACGGCGCCATGCAGCCGATGACGATAAGAATAACAACTGGCCCAGCCAGGAAATTACCTCGAGTCAATAATTGCCTCAGAGACCTCTTCATCGCCTCCTATCTTAACTATTTTACTCCTTTAGCGCTTGAAAGTCAACGGAATTGTTATGTTTTGGATTGCAATCGTTTAATTTTTGACCAGTTGGACAACCGGCGCTGCGGGATTGTTGCTCGCCTTTACAGCTTCTCCGAAACCTTCTCGACGGCCTCCGGGTTTACCTCCACTCCCAGCCCCGGCTTATCGGGCGCCGTGATGTAACCTTCCGCGTCGGGCAGTATCGGCTCCGTCAGCATGAAATCCCGGTGCTCGGGAATCCACGCCGGCTCCTCGTAAGGAAACTCGCAGTACGGGCAATTGGGCGTGGCGGCTATCAGTTGCAGGTTTGCGGCCAACCCAAGGCCGTTGGTCCACGTGTGGGGGCTGAACCGGAGGTTATAAGCCTCCGATATTCCGGCGATTTTCTTGCCCATGAGTATACCGCCGGATAGCGTCACGTCCGGCTGCACAATATCCAGGCAACCCTTTGCCATGAGGTCCCGGAACTCGTGCAGGTCGGTATTGAACTCGCCCCCGGCGATGGGCAGTGTGGTGGACTGGCGCAGAGTGGCGTAGCCGTCGTAGTCGTGCTTGAAAAGCGGCTCTTCAACCCACCGGACGCCCAACTCTTCGAGCGCTACGCAAGTATCCATCGCCCGCTTAAGCGTCCATCGGGGGTAGTCGGCGAAGCCGTGGATGGGCCAGCCCTGGTTGGCGTCCACCATGATTTCCATATCGTCCCCCACCGCTTCGCGAACCTTCTCCACCTGGTCGAGGTCGGTTTGCATGTCATGGCTGCGAATGCGCAGTTTGAGCGCTTTGTATCCGGCCTCCTTGAGCTTCAGCGCGTCTTCGGCGCGCTTTTCGGGCTGTCGTATTTCCCCGCAGCTCGCGTAGGCGGCTATCTTCCCCTCCCCGCCGCCGAGGAGTTTGTATACCGGCAATCCGGCGGCTTTTCCGATAATGTCCCACAGCGCGACTTCCACGAACCAGAGCTTATACCCCAGGAAGTATCCCGAACGGGCTATCTGCACGAAATTTTCCACCTGAAAAGGGTCCCTGCCCATCAGGAAGGGCCTCAATACCGACGGGATGCCTTTAGCTTCATCCAGGAACCCGACCCCGGCGGCCCACCCGTCTATCCCCTCGTCCGTGCGCACCCTGACGATGAGGCAGGAGTTGCGGGTTTGCGGATAGCCGGGTATCCATGACGGATAAAAAGCTTCCGGCAGTGGATGGTGAGCCAGCCAGGCGTCGATGGATTCTATTTTCATCTCGATACCCCCGTTTACATTTCGTTCATCATATCGGGACGGTTAAAAATTTGCAATCACGAGACGACGTGTTGCCGTTGGCGGGGAACCTGAGAATCAGGTGTTGCCGCTCCTTTCCTGCGCAATTTTCATCATGGTTTCCACTATGTTATCCGGAGGCTCGGGTATATCTTCCCGAAGCGCCATGCTGATAGCCTCCTCCGGGCAACCGGATACACACAGCCCGCAGCCGATGCACCGTTCGAGGTCGACTTCGTTGTATTCCTCTCCCTCGACGATGGCGTCAATCTGGCACCTTTCCAGGCACGTGCCGCACACCGAGCAGACCTCCGGGTCTATCTTCGCCTGGTAGGTCGCCTGCACCTGCTCCGCCGGGCGCGGGTATTGGCGGAGCATTCGCAGCACACCGCAGCAGCAACTACAACAGCAGCAGATGTTGAGCAGCTCCTTGGCGTTATTGGGCGACAGCACCAGCGCTTCTTCTTCCGCCTTGTCCAGAATTTTCATGCATTCGTCGACGCTTATGGCTCTACCCATTCCGTTTTCCACGTAATATTGAGCCGCCATGCCGAACTGGAGACATGCTTCGTAGGGCCGGTCGCATTCGTAGCCCATGAGCTTTTGTTCCTTGCGGCATATACAAGGGGCGACGGAAATATGTTCCTGCCCCGCCACCATATCCCTGATTTTGTTGTAAGTGGCCACGGCGGGGGTGGCGTCCAGCGCCGAGCCTACCGGCACGACCCGGAGTTGCTTGGTGGGAGCCACCGCCCATATTTGAGCAAGGTGCGGCATGTACTCCTCCATAAGTTCCGCCAGCTCCCGGTCAATACTGTTCAGGTGAAACTCGTAGATGCCCACCACGAACTGTATAGCCATGTAAAGGACGTCATCCCCGGCGCGGACTCGATAGATGCAACCCTTTTTGGCCATTTCCTCCAACTTCTCCGCCACTTCAGCCTCGTCCATGCCCAGCCTTTCGGCGATGGCGGAGGGTTTTTCGGGCATGGGCTGCAGCGCCATGGTAATCCGCGCCTCCTCGGGCGCGAACATCTTCTTGAGGATTTTTATCTCCGTACCCTCCGGCGTGGACGGAAACCCGTTGGGCATTTTGTCCAGAAAGTCCCGCAACTGATAGTAGACGTCATCGCTCATACTTTTCCCCTCCTTGAGCTTCTATCATAGTGAAAATACAAATATAACACAAGAACCGAAACGCCGGCGGTGAGGTTTCGATTTGTGTAAAAAACGCAGGCTCTCCAAGGTTTCATTGCATAAGGAATAGCTATATAGTACTAATTTTAAGAGCTTGTAAAGAGAGTGTTATTGCATGACCGTGAAAGTTACTGAAAAAGGGCTGAAGGCGGGACAAACCGAAATTCCGCTCATCCTGGGCGCCATGCATTACTGGCGCATCGAGCGCAGATTGTGGGCCGACATCCTTGACAAAGTGGCACAGATGGGGTTCGGGATGATTGAAACATACGTGCCGTGGAGCGTGCACGAAACCTCCCGGGGCGGCTTCGACTTCGGCAAAAGGGACAGGAACAAAGACCTCGACGCCTTCCTGACCCTTTGCAGAGACCGCGGCATGTGGGTGATGGTCAGGCCCGGGCCGCATATCAATTCCGAGCTGACTTACTTCGGGTATCCGAAGAGGGTGCTTTTGGACCCCGAATGCCGGGCCGTAAGCGCTCAGGGTTCGCCGGTGATATTACCGGCTCCCTTCAAGTCTTTCCCGGTGCCGAGCTACGCCGGCGAGAAATTTTACCGGGAAGTGGGGACGTGGTTCGATAACGTCTGCCCGATAATCGAAAAGCACCTGTATCCCGAGGGCGCGGTGGTGGCCGTGCAGGCCGACAACGAGAACAGCTTCTTCTTCAGAACCAACGCTTACGACCTGGATTATTCCGAAGGCTCGATAAAATTATACCGCGAGTATTTGCAATCGCTTTACAATGACATTGGCGAGCTTAATCGGGCTTACCGGTCGAATTACTCAGGCTTCGGGGAGGTCGAGCCTCCCCGCCGCTTTGCGGCCGCCCGCAAGGAAGACCTGCCTTTCTACATGGACTGGGTGGCTTACAAGGAGTACTACCTGATTTACGGCCTGAAAAGAATAAAGGATATGTTGGCCGATAGGGGCGTAAACGGCATCCCGGTGACTCATAACTACCCGACGCCGCAGGTAATTTCCCCCTTCAACATTGCCGACACCGAGAGGGAAATAGACATCCAGGGCTTTGACATGTACCCCACCCGTCGCGATTATCGCGGCCTCAAGTACGGCTGCCTGGCCGCGCGGGCTCAGAGCCGGTTGTCGTTCATCCCCGAGTTCGGCTCGGGGGGATGGCTGTGGAACCCGCCATTGAGCAAAGAAGACCAACAGTTCGCCACCAAGGCGATATTCATGCACGGCATCCGGGCGGTCAGCTATTACATGCTGGTCGAGCGGGAGAGATGGTACGGGGCGCCGATTGCAAGGGACGGCAGAGTCCGCACCGGGCGGTACGATTTTTACACCCAAATGAACGAAGTGCTGAAAAAAATGGATTACCTCGACCTCGACCCGGGCGCCGATATTCTTCTCACCCGACCACGTTCATATCAAAGGCTGGAGAACGCCTCGACCATCCTGGAGCCGATGACTACGCTCGTCTTCCGGGCCGTGGGGGCGGGGCCGGAGTTCGAATGCAGCGAGCAAACTTTCGGTTTTGAAAAACCCGTTCAAATAGAAGCGGATAAGTGGTTTAACCGGTGGTATCGTACGCTGGAGCGCGCGAAGTTACCCTTCGAGGTGGGCGATACATCAACGGACGCGGAAAGTATGAAAAAATACCCGCTCCAGATTGTTCCCACCTTCGAGTTCATGGCCGAATGGGAAATGCAACGGCTATTGGACTACGCAAAATCCGGCGGGACGCTGGTCATGGGACCGAAAATACCCGATTTGGATGAAAAAATGGACGATTGTTCCATTCTGGCGGAAGCCGTAACCCCAGAGCCCGAGCCGCTCGAAGGCTTCGATGAAGCCCGGATATACAGGGTCGGAAAAGGCGCGATTGTGCTTATTCCGCAGTTGCCGGAGGAAAAGGAAACTCGCAAAAGCGCCGCCGAAGCGCTGGCGGCTCAGGCGGGTATAACGCTCAGCTACCGCATCTCGGATGATAAGCTGGAGACGAGGTTTCATAAGCGCAACGGCGGCGGAGTGCTGTTCGCCGCCAACCCCACCGGGGAAGAGCGTAGCGGGAAAGTCAACTTTGAGGGCAAGAAAAAGTTCGAAGACTTATGGAGTGGCGAAATCACGAACGCTGAAGGCGAACTCGATTTGAAAATCCCGCCCTATACCGTCCGCATGATGGAGGTGAGCACATGATTCACCCGAACACCCTCATTCAGGACATCGACGCCGAGGGGTGGGTCAACCTGCTCAGCCTGGCCGACAAAAACAACCTGCGCCGTCTTGCGGGCATGCCGCCCGGAGAGCATAAACGAAGGTCGAGGCTGTTCGTCATATATGAGGGCGACCGGGTTCTGAAGGCGGTTCATACCGAAAAGGGCTCTGTCCTCGACGGCTTCCGCTGGGCCGGGCCGGACAACCTGGCCGAAGTGGCCCGCCGGGAGGGCGCGGACAGGGTCATCGCCGCCCATCGGGACGCCCTGGCGCGCGGTTTCGCCGCCTACCAGAACAAAATCGACCTCGAAGGCGATTACGTCGGCCAGTTAATCGAAATATACAACACCTTTGTAAGCCGGCTGGGCCGGGACGTGTTCATATATCCGCGCCGCAAGCTCAGGCACGTCAACTTCGATGTGATTCAGAGGGGATTCCGGTACGCCGTTCCATCTAACAGCACCCTCCTGCTTTACATTTTCGACGGGGATAAGTTATGGGCTTCGCTGATAGTGGGCGTTACCGATACGGACATCGACCTTATCACCACCCACGACGCCCTCGAAGCCGGTGGGTTGAAGATAAGCTCCTGGAAAAAGGACCACAAGAAGATAACCTCCTCCGTGGAAAGAAATTTCCGGAAGCCGTCGGTCGGAATTTTCTGCCGGCTCGATGCGCTTGCCCGGGTTCTGTTGGAAAGAAAGCCTCTCCCGGCGCTTGCCGAAGCCCGAAAGAAGGGACATATTATCCTGGAGCCGCTTCCGTGGCGAATCAAGGCTATGCTGCGGGCGGGAAGGTTATTTGCCTGAGAAAACGAGGGAGGTCAATCATGTGCGCCGTAAGAAAGCTGAAAAACAGCGTCGGAATATGGGGCTTCGGCCCCAACGCCACCCGCTTCATGCCGGGAGGCTACCACCCGGAGCGTAAAACCGAGGACAGCGTCACCTGGACACGCAGGGCGGTCAACGGCCTCGGGGACCTGCTCGACGGGCTGGAATTTCACTATCCGGGTGAAATCGACGAGGATAACTATCCGAAAATAAAGAGGGCCTGCGGAAAAAACGTGGACATCTACTGCCTGGCGCTCGGATTGTTCAACAACCCGCGCTACGCCCTCGGCAGCTTTATCAACCCCAGGCCGGCGCTACGCGCCGAAAGCATCAAAATAGCCAAAAAGGGCATCGACCTGGCGGCAAAGCTGGGGGCAAACTTCATTATATGGCCGGGGGGCGAAGGTTATAACTACCCCTTCCAGTTGGATGCGGCCCGGTCATGGAACTGGCTCATAGAAGCCATGGGCCAATGCGCCGACCATTGCGCCTCGAAGGGCGTCACCCTGTTTTTGGAGCACAAGAACTCCGAGCCGGCCATGAGGATTCTCATGCGCGATATAGGCATGGCGCTTTTCCTCATACACAAGATGAAAGACCGGGGCTTCGACGTCTCTCACGTAAAGATAAACATGGACTGGCAGCACTTGGTGATGAACGGCGAGCCGCTGGCCGAATATGCGGGCCTGCTCATGAGCGAAGGCCTCATGGGACATCATCACGGCAACTCCGGCTGGGGCTCGTTCGACGACGACAACATGGTGGCGGCCATGTGCTTCATGGAAACACTGGCGCTGGCCAAGGAGCTGCAAATGGGGGACTACGGCGCAAACGGCGAACGGGTGGGGTTCGACCTGTTCCCGTATACCGAAGACCAGGTCAAGGCCGTCGAGCGGAGCATATTGCAGTGGGAGTTTGTATGGGAAGTTGCCGAAAAAATCGACACTAAATCGCTCAAAGCTGCCCGGAACAAAAGCGACGCCGTGGGAGCTTACACCGAAGTCTTCAAAGCGCTGGGGCTGGACAAAAACTTCATCAACAAAATCACTCGCAGGAAAAAGGCAGAGCACTCCAAAGACGGCGGTCAAAAAAAGAAGTCGAAGGGAAAGGGTAAAAAGTGAAACGAACGGCTCTATTTTCAATAATCGGTACGTTGACGCTCTCCTTTATCATTATGGCCTGCCCGAGGCTTACTCCAAAGGTCGGCCTGCGCTCGGACACCCGGCTGGAGGGGGTGAGCGTGGATGAGTTTTTCGCGGCGCAACTGGCTTCTTCCCGCGACGCGAGGCAGAAGCCGGAGGAGGTCATCGAAGCCGCCGGCGTGGGCAAGGGCGATGTCGTAGCCGTTCCGTGGGCCGGGGCGGGATATTTTCTGCCCTACCTGTCGGAAGCCGTGGGGCCGGAGGGGGTCGTTTACGCTTCCGAGCACAACGAAAAGATAATGGAAAGACTCCGCCGGCGCGTGGAAGAGTCGGGTCTCGATAACGTCCGGCTGATAGATTCCCGGCCCGAAGCGCCCGGAACACCTTACGGAAAAGCCGACTTCGCCTTCGTTGTAAACGCAATGGCTTACCTGGACCTGCCTTACTCCTTCTTCGACAACCTCCGCCGGGGAATGAAAACCGGCGGGGTGCTGGTAGTGATAGACTGGAAAAAAGACGCAAAGCGCGGTCCGAAAAAGAAATTGAAGCGCAAGAAGGACGAGGTATCCGACATGCTGGAAAGCATGCAGATGGAGCCGGACGCCGATTATAAACTGCTTGAATATCAGTACTTTATCGTATTCAAGGTAATCAGCCAGTACGGAAAGTCGGAGAAGGGGGACTTTTGGGATATCTGATGGGCATAGACGTGGGCACCACCTCCGCCCGCGCCCTTATCATCCGGGATTCGAACGGCTCGCCGGCCGCCGATGCCTTCTCGGAATATCCCATGTACACCCCGAAACCGGCGTGGGCCGAGCAGAATCCGGCCGACTGGGTCAAAGGCGTGGGGAAAGCCGTTCGCGGCGCCCTCAAAAAAGCCGGATTGTCCAAAAAGGATATACTGGCGGTTGGCCTCACAGGGCAGATGCACTCGTCGGTGTTCCTGGATAAGGACGACAGGGTAATCCGCCCTGCCATATTGTGGTGCGACGGCCGCACGGAAACCGAATGCGCCGAGCTTACCCGCCGGGTGGGCAAAAAGAGTCTGCTCGAAAAAACCCTCAATATCGCCCTTCCCGGCTTTACCGCGCCTAAAATCCTGTGGCTGGCCAA
This sequence comes from uncultured bacterium, assembly GCA_964459325.1. Taxonomy (GTDB): domain Bacteria; phylum RBG-13-61-14; class RBG-13-61-14; order CAYWKU01; family CAYWKU01; genus CAYWKU01. The sequence continues at coordinate 41,853 of CAYWKU010000012.1, forward strand.
CCACGAAGCCGCCGCTTACCGGCGGTTGGCCAAAGTCATGGTGCCCAAGGATTACATCCGCTACCTCATGACCGGCGCTTTCGCCACCGAAGTGAGCGACGCATCCGGAATGCTGCTGTTGAACGTGCCGAAACGGCGATGGTCGCGCCGGGTATTGAAGGCGCTCAAACTACCCGAAGATTGGCTGCCCGCCGTTTTCGAGTCTCCCGAAATTACCGGGTCGGTTTCCGCCGAAGGCGCCCGTATCTTCGGGCTGGCGAAGGGCACTCCGGTAGTCGGCGGTGGCGGCGACCAAGCCGCGGGAGCGGTGGGCAACGGCATCGTCAAAAGGGGCGAGGTTACAATCAGCCTTGGCACCAGTGGCGTGGTTTTTTCTCCCGTCAGCAAGCCGCCTTCCCCCACGGGAACCACCGTGCACTCGTTCTGCCACGCATCCCCCGGCATGTGGCACACCATGGGGGTGATGCTGTCGGCGGGCGGGAGCATGCAATGGTTCCGCAACGCCTTGAGGTTCGGCAAAAACAAAAAGCTCGACTACGACGAAATCAACCGGCTGGCGGAGCGGGCGCCCGCCGGTAGCGAGGGGTTGGTCTTCCTGCCATACCCGGGCGGGGAAAGAACGCCGCATAACGACCCCTCGGCCCGGGGAGCTTTCGTCGGGATAGCGTTGTCTCACGACATGACCCACTTCTCCCGCGCCGTGATGGAAGGGGTGGCTTTTGGAATAAAGGACTGTGCCGGGCTTATGAGGGACGCCGGAACGGCATTCCGGGACATTTACGTATCCGGGGGCGGCGCCAAGAGCGAACTGTGGTGCTCCATCATAGCGGGGGTCATGGAGAAAAAGCTCAAGCGCCTCGAAGTGGACCAGGGCCCGGCCATGGGCGCGGCGCTCCTGGCCGGAGTTGGAACGGGCGCGTGGCCGGACGTCAAAAGCGCCGCCGCCGGCACTTTACGGGTAAAGGATGAAGTCCGGCCCGTACAAGCCGACTACAAGCGCTACCGGGAAGCCTATTCCCGCTTCCGGGAGCTTTATCCGGCGCTGGCTCCGTATTTCCACGGCAAAAACAAAACCCGCCGGGCATAAATGACTTATGCATCAGGAGGTTACGTCCGTGAGCTCCAACCCGAAAATCCACGTCATCCGCAACTTCCCCATAGAAATAAACCTGCGTGCGGTAAAAAGGCATATCGGCCACAAGCCGGGTACCGATATGGGCAAAGAGGTGGAGAGCGTTTTCGATAAGGCGGTGGCCCGGGCCCGCGCATTGGCCGTGCCGCAAGCTATGTATTTTATAGATAAAATCGCCGGGCACACGGACGACCGGGTGGAGTTGGAATGCGGCTTCGAGGTCAAATCGCGCCAGGTGTCGCGGATGTTGCGCAATTGCCGAGAAGCGGTGCTGTTTGCGGCGACCGTCGGCTCGGACGCCGAGATGGAAGCCACCGACCTGATGAAATCGAAACCGACTGAAGGGATGATACTGGACGCAGCGGCCGGGGAGGCCGCGGATGGCGCGGTGGACTACGTTCACCGTTCGGTCCAGAAGGACGCTCACCGGCGAAAGCTGCACCTGACGCCCCGGTTCAGCCCCGGCTACGGCGACTGGCCGCTTCCGGCGCAGCGGGAGATTTTTTCGTGTCTTGACCCTTCCGAAATAGGCCTCGAGCTTACTGAGGCGTGCATGATGGTACCCCGCAAAAGCGTCACCGGCATCTTCGGCCTGGGGCCGATACCGGGCATAAGAACGGGCGGCTCGCCGTGCAAAAACTGCGCGAAGAAAAGGAAAAAATGATTGTAGGGGCGCTGTGGCGCTCACTTTCCTAGAGTATGGGGTGGCCCGGACGTTATACGTCCGGGTTGCGTTAGCAACAAGAAAATTTTTCCCTATGTATCTGTTTCTATCGGTTACCCGTCTCTTCCCGAAACAATAAAATTAACCCTCTTGTCCTCTTACGAGGACCACCGGCTTACGCCTTAGAGGCAGGCACGGACAATACTGTCCGTGCCACCCGCGCAAAGACGCAAAGAACGCAAAGTTGATTATAATTTTTGTGTCTTCGCGCCCTGGCGGCTTTGCGTGAACATTTCGCAAAGTGACCCACCCGTGCCGCTTAACGAGAAATGCCCCAGCTAATACATCGCGGGGAGCAGGCGCAGAGACAGCTGCGGGGCGCACTTGCCGAAGACCTCTTCGGTAAGGCGCGGGTTGTCGGTCTGGACGATGTCAAGGCCTTTATTGGTGTACTTGATTATCTTTTTCTTCTTGTTGAGCGGCATGGTGACCACTTTCATCCCCAGCCGGTGCGACCTTTTTATCATGCACTTGGTGGCGAAGACCGGCAGCGTGCCCACTATGTCCACGCCCATTTTTTTGAGCGTCTTCAGGCGGGGGGACGGCTTGGGGTAGGGGAAGCAGGTGGTAACGTCGGGCCGGAGGCGGTTCAGTTCCTTCTGGAAGGGTTTTATCCAGGTGTTGACGATGACCCTGTCGGTCATCCCGTGGTTGTCCACGATTTTCATGAAATCCCCGATGTCCGGCGGCGGTATGTGCATGTCGAGGAAGACCGTCACCCCGCGCCGCCTGCCCAGCTCGAGGACTTCCCGGAGGGTGGGAATCTTCTCCCCGCCCTCGGTGCGTATCAGTCGGAAGTAATCGAAGGGCAGCCCGGACACTTTGCCGGTGCCGATAGTGGTGCGGTCGACGGTTTCGTCGTGCATGATAATCCATTTGCCGTCGGAGGTGAGCTTCGGGTCGCACTCGATTATGTCCGCGCCCCGGTCGATGGCGATGTTGTAGGCTTTCATGGTGTTCTCGTCGGCCTCGACAAGCCCCCCGCGATGTGCCATGACCAGCGGGCAGGTTGATGGTTTCCCCGCAGCGAAAGCGGCGGCGGCAACCCCGACGAGGGAGGCAATAATAAACAAGCGAAACTTCATCATAACAATCTCCTCATTCAAGAGTAAACATCGTCATTAAAGTAATAAAAAGGCCGGGGTATCGCACCCCCGGCCGTTTTTTTAGCGTCAGCACTGTAAAATCGCGCTTATTAGAAGCCCTTTATCCCCTCGATTATGCGCTTGGATATGACGATTCTCTGAGCCTGCCCGGTGCCTTCAAATATGTCGTACACCTTGATGTCGCGGAACCATTTTTCCGCCAGGTAGTCTTCGCTGATACCGTCTGCGCCCATGATTTCCACCGCTTCGTAGCAGACCTTGGTCATTTCCTCGCCCGCATAGGCCTTGCAGATGGAGGCTTCCTTGGCGTTGGGAATACCCATGTCGGCCATCCATGCGGCGTGCCAGCATAGCAGCCGGGCGGCGTCTATGCGCCGCTTCATGTCCGCCAGCTTGTCCAGCAGATGCCTGTACCGGGGTATGGGGCGGCGGAAGTCGTACCTCTCTTTCGCCCACTCCAGCGCTTGCTCATACGTCGCGCGGCCGATGCCGACGGCCATGGCGGCCACCATCGGGCGGGTGGAGTCGAAGGTGGCCATGGCGGTCTTGAACCCGCCGGAGGATTTCGCTTCGTAGTGTTCCTCGCCGCCCAAGAGGTCGTCCTTGTGGACCTTGCAATCCTCCAGTATCAGCTCCGCGGTCTCGCTGGCTCTAAGCCCCAGTTTTTCCTCGATTTTTCCCACGCGGAAGCCGGGGTTGTCGTGCCAGACCACAAACGCCCGATGACCGGCGCGTCCCTGGGATTTGTCCACGGTGGCGAAGACCACGTTCCACTCGGCCTTGGCGCCGTTGGTAATGAAGCACTTGGTACCGTTGAGGATGTAATAATCGCCGTCCTTCTTGGCGGAAGTGCTGATGGCGCTCACGTCGGTGCCCGCGCCGGGCTCGGTAAGCGCGTACGCTCCGAACTTGGCCTCGTCGGAGTTGAAAATCCCCAGGAACCGCTCCTGCTGGTCGGGAGTTCCGGTTATGGACACCGGCGGGCCTCCCAGGCCGGGGCCGGGTATTTGCAGCATAAGCGCCGGGTCGCCCCATGCCAGTTCCTCGGAGCCGATGACCGACATGCGGTTGCGCTGGGTGGGCTGCTTCTTTTTCTCCTCACCACCTTCTTCCTTCTTTTCCTTTTTCTTCTTCTTGCCGCTACCCATAGCGCCGCCCATCATGCCGGCCAGCGGTTTGGCCTTCTCCAGAAATTCATCGGGCGGCCTGTGAAGGCGGTCGGCTTCCCGGGCATAAGGCCGGAAGACGTTCGCCGCCACGTTGTGTAGCATGTCCTTTATCTGTTTTTGCTCCTTGGTCATCTCAAGCTCTACCATTTTCGGCCTCCTTCCCTTAAGCCGACTGCTCGGCGGTAAATTCGCCGCGGGTTATGATGGGATATTGCAGGTTCATCGGCCCGAAGAGTATGGTGGCGGTCCTTGCGTCCCGCATCCATTTTTCCACGGGATGGTCCTGGATGAACCCGTGCCCGCCGAGTATCTGGACGGCGTTGTTGGTGTTGAAAAGGGCTGTATCGTTAACCTGCGCCATGGCCTGGGCCACTATCTGGTGGGCGTTTTCGAGTTCCTCGTCAATAGCCGCCGCCGCTCGCCATACCGCCCACCGGGCGGCGTTGGCCTTGATGGTCATGTCCGACATCAGGAATGCCAGCGCCTGGAAATGGCCGATGGGCTTTCCGAAGGCCTGCCGCTCCTGCGAGTAATTGACCGCGTAGTCGGTGGCGGCCCGGCTCATCCCGACCAGCCGGGCGGCTTCGACCACCTTAATGCGGTCGAGCATCTTTATCAGGCCCTTGGCGGTGTCGGGTTCGCCGTCGAGCATATTGGCGGCGGGCACCGTGCATTCGTCCAGTGTGATGTCGGCGATATCGAGGACGTTGTAGCCCATGGTGCGTTTCCGGTCTCCGGCTACCAGCCCGGAAGTTCCCTTTTCGACGGCAAACGCTTTCACCCCGTCCCATTTTTCGCCATCCTCGGCGCGGGCGAAGACTATAAGCAGGTCAGGGTCGGAGCCGCCGAGTACGAATGATTTTTTGCCGTTGAGCTCCCAGCCATCACCCTTCTTTTTGGCGGTGACGCTCATCTCGTAAAATTCCTGCCCTTTGTCTTCTTCCATTAGAGCTATGGCACCGCGTTTCGAGTGAGCGCCCTCCTCTGCGAAAGGCGCCAGCAGCCGTTGCTTCTGCTCGTCGTTTCCGAACGCCAGCACCGCCCCTCCCGCGTGTCCCGGCCCTCCCAGGGTAGAAGCCATCGGGGCGTCGCCGTAGCCGATTTCCTCCTGCATTACTGCGTTCCAGAATACGGGACATGCCATGCCGCCGACCTCTTCGGGGTAGTCAATCATGCTTACCCCGAGGTCGAAGTACTTTTTCATCAACTCCTCCGGGGCCTTTCCCTCCACTTCAGCATCCCGGGCCTTCGGCCTTATCTCGTTCTCGGCGAATTTCCGGGCCGTTTCCTGAAGCTCCTTCACTTCATCATCAAGCTCAAAAGATATCATGCCGGCTCCTTTCGTTTTTTTCGCGTTATTGCCAATTCCTCAAATTATATGACTGCATTGAACCGCATTATGAATGAATGCTCATTCATTGTTATAGTTACCATACCGGAACAAGGTTGTCAATACCAAAATCGGAGCTTGTATAAAAATGATGAGTTAACCCTTCGGGGATAATTTAATCACAGGCCGGCTATAGCGACTTTCCATACAAGCGTGGTGAAATAATTATGGAACCGGAACAGGACAGGAAAGGCAATGATTTGCGCCCCTTGTAATTTTGTTACGGATACGTATAGTCGAAAATCAGGAAGGCTTTGAGATGAAAAAGAGAATTTTATGCGGCGCCACGGTAATTATGATTATCGCCGTCCTGCCGGCGCTTAAATGTTTTCTGGATGGTCGCTCGGCGGGGGGAGGCTCGTCACCCGGCTCAGTAACGATAAAAACCTCCCCATCTGAGATAATGCAGCACGACCCCATCCCGGAGTTGGAGGTAAGAGCGCAGATTTCCGATTTTAACATTTATCCATGCAGCGTGTACGCCGACAACTCAGCCACCTGCCGGGTCGACAACGTGCCCGCGGGCAGTAACGCCTTTACCGTTACATATTACTCGACCGATTTTGAAACCGACCTGAAACTTCTTGAAAGCTCCACTTCCGCTGAAGTGGTTGCAGAACAAAACACCAACGTCAACATCTCCTTTTTCGACAAAAGGATGGACTACGACTCGGACGGAGTTACCAACCTTCACGAGGTTGTTTATAGTGGAGACCCCGTCGATAGCGCAGTTAAGCCTCCCTATAAATGCTTAAACGGAATTGATGACGATAACGATACTTTCATAGACTGGCCCGATGACCCCGAGTGCTCAGGCCCGACCGGAACGGCGGAGAGCTTACGTGCTGTCACCGCCGGCGGCAATCACACCTGCGCACTGACGAACGCAGACGCGGCCAAATGCTGGGGATGGAACAGCGATGGCCAGCTCGGAAACGGCGAATGGGGGACAACCAGCCTCAAGCCGGCGGATGTGTCCGGACTGTCGGATGGTATATCGGCAATAGCTGCGGGAGCTTGCCACACCTGCGCCCTGACCCTTTCGGGAGCAGTAAAATGCTGGGGGGACAACGGTTTCGCCCAGCTCGGCATCGGCTCATCGAGGTCGAAACGCCTTACACCTGCGGACGTATCAGGCCTGTCGAGCGGCGTAAAGGCGATTACCGCGGGACGGCAACATACCTGCGCCCTTACGGTCGCCGGCGGTGTGAAGTGCTGGGGATACAACAGTGACGGGCGGCTGGGCGACGGCGCCTCAACGAAGAGAAAAACACCGGTGTCCGTGTCGGGATTGTCCGGCGGAGTAGTGGCCGTTTCCGCCGGAAAATTCCACACCTGTGCCTTGACGGATGATGGAGGGGTTAAATGCTGGGGCAGAAACGACCATGGCCAACTCGGGAACGGACAAAATTGCGGGGAAACTTGCGAGGATTTGATGGACGGGAAGATACACTGCTGTACTGTCCCGACTGAAGTATCGGGCCTTTCGAGAGGTGTCAAGGCAATTACCGCGGGATGGCAACACACCTGCGCCGTTACGGACTCGGGCAAGGTTAAATGCTGGGGAAGCAACAACTACGGTCAGCTCGGCGACTGCGCTTCGGAAACAGACCACCTTTTACCTGAGAAAGTTTCCGGCGTTTCGGGCAGGGTAGTGGGTATTGTAGCGGGAAAACAACACACTTGTGTCATGATGAAAGCCGGTGCAGTCAAATGCTGGGGAAAGAACGAGGACGGCCAACTCGGAGACGGCGCTTCCGGGAAGAACCGCTGCATACCGACCGATGTATCCGGGCTTCCGGGTGGCGCATCGGCCATTGCCGCGGGATGGCGGCATACCTGCGCCCTTACGGACGCGGGGGGAGTGAAATGCTGGGGAGATAACAATTACGGCCAACTCGGAGACGGCTCCTTCGGAACAGACAGACTTGAACCGGCGGATGTTGTGTGGCAGTAGCGAAAATACCGGAAAACGGCTCTGAACTATCTGCATTCACAAGGTGGCCCGCACGTCATATACCCGGGTCCGAACCCCGCTTTCCGGCGGACAGGGGCAAGAAATAACGCCTGCGGCTTACATTTGTGCAGTGGTTCCTGAACTTCGGGGCCGGGTTTCTTGTTCCTCGCGCAACCCTGACATGTAACACCCGGACGGGCAGGTCGGGGCCAAACGGTTGAATTTGAGCGGGTAGCCGGGCTTAAAGCGTCGGCAAAAGCCCGGCGCCGAAGGCGCAGGGGGGAATTGTCTCCCGTGAGCTTCGCTCACCCACACAAGCAAGTTGTGTGGGCTATCAACTGTTGAAATCTCACGCAAAGCCGCAAAGTCGTCAAGCTACGGAATTTAAAAGAACTTTTGCGTTCTTTTTACCTGCCCTTGAGCATGGCGGTGACGGTGGTTATCTGTAGGCGGTCGCTCAGGATGCGGGTGAGGTTAAGGTATATTGCGGCGGCGATTCGGGGGTAGCGCCGCTGGATGCGCCGCAGGCTCTTTTCGTCGAGTATAAGCAGCTCGGTATCGTCGAGCGCCTCGGCGCTGGCTGAGCGTAGCCCGTGCCTTACCAGCGCCATTTCGCCGAAGTTGTCCCCCGGGCCGAGTATTGCAATGCTCATCCGGTCCTCCTCGTCACCGGAATATATTTCCACCTTGCCGTTGACCACCACGTACATCTCGTCGCCGGCTTCGCCTTCGGTGATGATTTTTTCTTTTTTCCCGTATGATTTGAACCTTCCTATGAGCGCCGCGATGCGTGCCTGCCGGTTGGAAAGGCCCTGGAATATCTTGATGGTTTTTTTCGGGTCCTTGCCCAGCTTTACCCCCAGGAGGTCCCACAAGGTGATTATCCTCACGAAGCGCAATATGGCAGGCAGAGTTATCAAGTCCGTCGCCAGGCATACGAACAACATAAACGCCGTAAGCAGGCCGAAGTGGAAGATGGGCTGGAAGTTGGAGAAACTGACCACCAGGAAACCCATGCACAGAGTGGCGGTGGTGAAGGTTATGGGGCGGCCCGTGGTGGCCATAGTGGCCCTCACCGCTTCGTGCTCGTCGTATACGGTGTTGACGTTGTGGTTGAATTGGGCCAGGAAATGGATGGTGTCGTCCACCGCTATGCCGATGACGATGCTGGCTATAATGCTGGTGGAAAGGTCGAGCGGAATGTCGAAAAGCCCCATGGCGCCGAAAAGCACCACAATCGGCAGAATGTTGGGCACCATGCTCAAAAGCCCGAACTTAAAGCTTACAAACAACAGGCTCATCACCAGCAATATGACAAACACCGCCAGCGCGATGGACTCCACCTGCCCCCGGCTGACCTTGTTGGCGCTCTTGTTCAACAGATACAGGGTGCCGGTCATCCGGACGGAAGCTTCCGGGAAGTTACTCTCGGCCCAACTGTGCACCTTATCGGCCAGCTCCAGCGTGTCTTTGCTCCCCACTATGCGGGTGCGAACGAGTATGTTGGCGATAGAGCGCTCTTCGTTAAGGTAAGGCTCCAGGATTTCCGGGGCGCTGGAGAGCGATTCCAACAGCGACCCCACCCCCTGGCGGGTGTCGGGAATCTTGTAATAATCCTGGTCGTTTCCGTAAGTGGCGCGGTTGGTAAGCTTAACGTAATCGGCGGTGGAGATGGTGGTATCCACCCCCCTCTGAGCGGTTATGAAGTCCTCGAACTCCTCCAGCTTGTGCATCATACGCGGATTTTCGAAAGCGCGGGGATAATGGCCGTCCACCACCACGAAAAACGGCGCGCTGCCCGCCAGGTGCTTCGTGAGCTTGTTTTTGGCCTTTATTATGGGGGCTTCCTCGCCGAAATAGCTCAGAAAGTCCGTGTTCACCTCGATGGTGGGGATATGTGGAATAAGGTCTATCGCCAAGAGGGCGGTGACCACGAGAATAAAAGGAGCCCGTTTGAGATTCCAATCACCCAGACGCCTCAGAAGCGGCGCCAGCCACTGGCCCACCGCCTGAGTTTGGCCCGGTAACCGCTTGGAAGGGCCGCGCTCGATGAGGGAAATCATGGCCGGCACGAACGCCAGGCTGAGCAGTGCTGCGCAGAAGACCCCGAAAACCGCCAGAAAACCCATGTCCCGGATGGCGGGAACATCGCTGATGGTCAGCGAGGCGAAACCTATCATGGTGGTAAATGCGGTAACGGCAACGGGCAGGCTTATGTGATACACGGCGTTTCTGAGAGCGTTTTCCGGCTCCTCCCCCTCCGGGCGCTCGTGGTAATATTCGCTCACCACGTGAATGACGTAAGCTATGCCGATGGCGATGAGCAGGCTCGGCAGGACGGTATTGACCAGGCTGAACTCGATATCGAGGCGCCCCATAAAGCCCACCGTCCACGTTACCGCCAGCACCACCGCAATCAGGGGCAGAAGTATGGCCCGGCCGTCGAAGTAAGCCAGGAACAGCACCAATGCCGCCACCGCCAGCAGTGCCCGCTCGAAGGGTACCGTGACATTCCACGCCGACTGAACGGTGAGACCCACCACCACAACTCCAACCACAAACGCCAAAGGCGCGTTTATTCGGCGGCCTCGTTTGAAACTTACGTAAAGAACACACGCGATGAGGAGGATAGTGTAAGGGATGAACTCCTTCAGGTCCCGTTTCATGTATTGGGAGGTAAGAACCTTGGTTTGAGGAATGCCGGTGACGCTTATGTCCACTCCCGCCCCGGAGTGGGCTTCGATTATCCTGTTTATGTGGCCCACGATGTCCTTCTCGTAAAGCTGGGCTTCGGTCAAATCTTCGAGAAAGACGTTAATCCCGGTAGCCATCCCGTCCGGGCTGACGATATTCTTCATATACAGTGGATTGTCCCGGATTCGCTTTTTGAGGGTTTCCCACTCGCCGGGTGTATCCGGTATTTCGGTAACAAGCTCGCCCTTGTACAGGCGATTGACTTCCATCCTCTCCCCGTCGAGCTCGACGGTCTCCTTTTTACCGCGTATGTTGCGGATATTGGTAATGCCGACCACGTCGCGGATGCCGTCAACTTCCTTGAGCTCGCGGGTCATATCTTCGATTTTGCGGAAGATTTCTTCCCGGTAGATGCCGTCTTCCGCGATAAGGCAGATGACGCTTATCTGGTCGTCGCCGAAAATATCGTTGATTTTTTCCAAATAGACCCGGTCGGGGTCGTTGGGGGAGATAAGTGTTTCGGAGCCGGCGCTGAAATCAACATCGGGGATGGGTATGGCGAAAAAGACAGTAACTGCAATCGTCACAACAAGAACGATGAATGGATGGTCAATGCAGGCGTTTAAAAATCGCCTTCTCATAAAAAACTCTCCGGGCTTACATAGGACAACAGTATGATTGACTTAAATTCGGCTCAGGTCAAGAGTTGGGCAAATTATTATCTCGGAATTCGCTTTTTCGGCAAATACCGTGCTAAAGGTCTACGGCCGGATACTATGGGAGGTGTTAAATCGGGGCAAGCACGTTCTTGTACATGCCCGGCTGGCTGAGGACGGAGTATATCATCCGGCGGGTGGTGTCCATTTGCAGAAGGAGGGTGTGTTCCACCACCAAGAGGTCCGCCAGCCCCAGCGCTTCCTGTACGTCCTCAATCGAGGTCTTTTCGCGATCTTCCGATGCGGCCCTTACCCGAGCCATCAGGTCGACTATCCGGTAAGCCGCGCAGAAGAGCGCCCACATTCCTATGACCGGCATGTCTCCTTCGTAAAGCCTCTTTCCGATTATTTTGTGCTCGTAGAAGCTTTTCAGCAGCTCGCGCATATCGTCGTCCGGCGGCTCGAAAGTCACCTTCCCGGCCTTTCGAAAGCCGGATTTTATACCCAGTATGTGAGACTTTACGCTTCCGGAATGGAGCAGGTATTTTACGATGGCCGGGAAATGCAGAAGTCGCCCGGTCGCGGTCGGGCGGGAATCCTGGAGCAGGAACAGCCCGACGGCCAGCCGCCCCTTGGCGGGCGATTCGGGCCTTTTGTTCAACTCTTCCTCCAGCGGCTGATAATCCAGCCGAACCATCTCCTTCATGTACCCGGCGGAGTTTTTTTCGTTCTCCTCGACGTAAGTCGCCGCGGCCTCGGTGAACGCCCCTCCCAGCGCCAGCCTGTCGACCAGCGGCCGGTCTTCGAGCCGGATTATCTCCAGCAGCCTCTGCTCCAGCTCCACCGCGTCGGAGTTGGACATTTTCAGCCCTTCCGCCCAGTACACTTCCTCGGGCAGGGTGTGCGCCGTTTTCCCGCGCAGGCACAGCTCCATCCACCGCCGTTGCGCCCCCAGCGATTGCCCTTCGCCCCTGACTACGGCGGGGCAGTAGTAGCTGAGCCGGGCGTAGACCGCCCGCTTGCCTTTTACCAGGTGCAGCGGAAACCGCTTGCAGGTCATGGGCTTGGCGTCGTAGCCGAGGTCGGAATGTATGCGGCAGTAGCCCTTCGGGTCCCGGAAGACGCAGGCCTTGTCCCGTCGCAGGCGCATGTACCACGAAGTGCCCTCGACGGCGGATTTGCGCCTGACCATGAGGCCGGCTTCCTTCATGTCGGGGTACTGCTCGCCCCAATCGTATTTTTGCAGCTTTTCGGCCGTCTTATCGTCTACGCTTATGCTCCAGTTGGAGCAGCACCTGCCGCAGTTGATGCATGAATATTTGCTTCCGGGTGAAAATACGAAATCGCGGGCCATGATAAATTCACTTCGCTGAATGTTTTCTGAGCCAGTCGGCTATTACGGGATACACTTCCCGGGGCGCGTTTTTACCCATGACGATGCTCAGGTGGTCGTAATTTTCCATCGCCCCGCCCTTTTTTGAGAAGTATACGTGCTTGTGGCGCGGTTCGGGCATCATTTCCGCCACCCTCTTCATGTTGCCCGGGTTCGCGATAAGGTCCCCCTTCCCCACCATCGTAAGCATCGGCGCCTTGATTTCGCCGAGTCCATTACAATAAACTTTCGAGCCGTCCTTATTGCAGAAAGTCTTGTCTCTCACCCATTGATGAAACTGCGCCAGCACCGGCGACGATATGTTCTCCACGCAGTTGACCGCCAGCCACGGGAAAAACCACATGCTCATCCCGAACCGGCGCGCGGGCAACAACCACGCCAGCGGCGCAGCCAGTCGGGCGGCGTCGCGGCTGGGAATACGCTTCGGCTTCAATAAAAGCGGCCCCGCTTTCATCACCGGCGCCCAGATGGTGCCTTTTTCGAAAACGCCTGGGCCGGCGATTGCAGTGGCCGATTTCATGCCGCCCCCGTCGAGGTGTTCCTGCAAATAGGCGTAAGCCGCCATTCCCCCCATGCTGTGACCTATCCAGTTGACGCTTTCGGCTCCGGTAAGGTTCCGGACGTACTTTATTGCGGCGGGAAGGTCCTTGGCCACGTAATCGTCGAAACTCCACCCCCAGTCCAGCGGCCTGCCCCATTTCGCGCCGGGCCTGCTGCTCAACCCCCGCCCTCTGAGGTCGAGCGCGTACACATCGAAGCCCTCACCGGCCAGGTATTTCGCGATGCTGGGATAATGTGCAGGGTCGAGGCTGTAATGGTTGGCGCCCAGGCCGTGGCAGAGTATCACCGGCTCCCGGCCCTTCCTTATTCTTTCAGGGCGATACCGGTGAAGCGCCAGCCTGTATCCGTCGGAAGTGTGGGCAAAGTGAACCTCATCGGCTTTCGGCAGGCGGCGTCTTTCCCATATCAGCCGTATAACGCTCACCCACAGAATGGGCAGGAAAATTACATAAGCTGCCGTTATAATTATCGTCATATCGGTTTTCCGGTTAACCGGGCGCTCAGCCTGACTCGCCCTCCGGGCCGGCGGTCGAGCGCAGGTGCAGTTCCACCAGTTGTTTCGGGTCCACCCCGGTGGGCGCTCCGGTAAGCAGGCACTGCGGCTTCTGGGTCTTCGGAAACGCTATCACTTCCCGCAGGCTGCTTGCGCCGGCAAGTATCATGACCAGCCGGTCAAGTCCGAAGGCTATTCCGCCGTGAGGCGGCGCGCCCTGCTCGAGGGCGTCCAACAGAAACCCGAACCTCTCCCGGGCCTCCTTCTCATCGATGCCCAGCGCCCTGAACACGCGACCCTGGAGTTGGGGGGTGTTGATACGTATGGAGCCGCCGCCTATTTCGTGGCCGTTTAGTACCACGTCGTAAGCCTGGGACATCGCAGCGCCGGGGTCGGACTCGAGCTTGTCCACGTCCTCGGGGCGGGGGCTGGTAAAGGGGTGATGCAGGGCCGTCCACCGGCGCTCGTCGGTGTCGTATTCGAACATCGGGAACTCGACTATCCACACCGGCTTCTTCTCGTTTTCGTCTATCAGGCCGAGCTTTTCGGCCAGCTTTTTGCGCAGCCAACCCAGGGCGCGGTTCACCACGCGCGGGTCGGGGTCGGCGCCGAAGAGCACCAGGTCGCCCGGCTCGGCGCCGAGCCTTTCGGCCAGGCCCTGTTTTTCCTTTTCTCCGAAAAACTTGACGATGGGGCTTTGCCATTCGCCGGGATTGACCTTGATGTAGGCCAGCCCCTTCAGGCCAAGCTCGCCCACCTGCGAGGTCAAATCGTCAATCTCCTTACGGCTGAACGAACCGGCGCCTTTGGCGTTGACGGCCTTTATCAGGCCGCCCTTCGATGCCACGTCGCGGAATACGCTGAACTCGCTTTCGGTGAAAAGGTCTGTGACCACGCGGTGCTCGAGGCCGTAGCGCACGTCGGGGTTGTCCACGCCGTAGGAGTCTATGGCCTCTTTATAAGTCAGCCGGGGGAAGGGCGTTTCCGGCGGCTCGAGACCAACGGCTTCAAAACACTTCGCCAGCATACCCTCCATGATGTCCATTATCTTCTCCGGGGTGACGAAGCTCATCTCCACGTCAATCTGGGTAAATTCCGGCTGCCGGTCTTCGCGCAAATCCTCGTCGCGCATGCACCGGACTATCTGGTAGTAGCGGTCGAGGCCGGAAATCATGAGTATCTGCTTGAAAAGCTGAGGGCTCTGGGGCAGCGCGAAGAATTTGCCGGGGTTGCGGCGGCTGGGCACGAGATAATCCCGCGCCCCTTCGGGCGTGCTGCGGGTAAGGAACGGCGTTTCCACGTCCACGAAACCCAGCGAGTCGAAATAATTCCTGACCGCCGAAGTGATGCGATTGCGGGCTCGCAGCCTTTCGAGCATCACCGGGCGGCGCAAGTCTATGTAGCGGTAGGTCAGCCGCGCCGCTTCTCCGGCGTCGGTGTCGTCCTCGATTTGAAACTGCGGCGGCTTGCTTTCGGCCAGTATGCGCAACTCGCTCGCCACCACCTCCACCTCGCCGGTGGGCAGCTTCGGGTTTTCCATGCCCTTGGGGCGGCGCTCGACCCTGCCCACCACGGCTATGACCCACTCGGGGCGCAGCTTATCGGCCCTGGCGTGAAGGTCGGCGTCGTTCGAGGGGTCGAACTTGACCTGGACAATGCCCTCGCGGTCCCTCAGGTCAACGAATATAACGCCCCCGTGGTCGCGGGAGCGGTGCACCCATCCGAACAGGATTATTTCGCCTCCGAGATGCTCCGGCCTGACTTCGCCGCAGTAACACGTGCGCTCCAGGCCCTCCACCGTTTCGGGTTGCTCCATTTACTCAATCGCCTCTTGTCGTGTGGTTTTCAAAGTATTCATTTTTGCATAAGCGGGGCGGGAGCGCAAGGCGAGGGAGTGGAGCCTTAAATCAGAGAAGACGAGCAGGCGTTTTCCGGGAGGTTGTAAATACTTTACAACTCGCTTTCATCAATTTCAGCAATTTTCATTAAATGTTTTTGTAATCCCAGCTTCATTACCCTATTACCGTGTATTGGTACCGATATTCTCACCGGACTGCCTTCTTTTGTGTAAATATTTTGTGTAAATATGGTGACTTCCACTTATTATGCGGCGGAGAACCCAGCCTTTCTTTTCCAGTAACTTGGCGAATTTTTTCCCGGAGACAGCCTTCAAACGGCTATCTCCACAACCTTGTCTTTATCACCGAGTTTTACATCCTTGATATCGACTGAGAGACACCCTTCCACGGCCTCGTAAAGGTTGGTGAGTAATTCATCGAAAGTATCGCCTTGAGTGGCGCAGCCGGGGATAGAAGGCACTTCCGCCCAATAGCCGCCTTCTTCAGCTTCGTGGACAATAACCTTTATCTTCATAATACCACCTCTTATTTTATGAATTTAGCATTATATGAGGGCCCGTCAAATCCTCTTAATCGGGGAAGCACACTATAACCCGTCCTCCCGGGTTTATGTCGCCGGGTGGCTCATGTCCCCGAGTTCATCCACAGGTGGTGCATCCCCTCGACTATCATCTCGGTGGATATGGCGCCGATGATGAGGCCGTTGATACGGGAGAATATGTTGACGTACCGGTCGAAAACCCTCTCCTTAGGCCCGCTCATCCTGTCCCGGAAAAACTTGAAACCGATTACAAGGCCGAAGCTTATTGCTACCCCCGCAAGTACTATAAGCATGGCCCGGTAGGTGCCCTGAGTGTCCCCGAGGATTATGGACTGGGTTATGGTGGCCGCGCCTATCATGTACGGCAGGGCTATGGCCGAAGGCAGCTCGTCCAGGCTTCCCCGCAACGAGGTCACGGCGCGGTAACCCTTGGTGGCGTAGTTATAACCCACCGCGAAAAATATAATTCCGCCGAAGATTTTCAACGCCGCGGGGCTCACGTTTAGCACCTTGACCAGAAGGGCGTTGCCGGTTAGCACGAACAGCCAGAACACCAGCAGAGATATGAGGGAAGACAGGAAGAACACCCGGATGAAATCCCGGGAGTTCAAATCTTCCATGACCACCGCCAGGTAAAGGCACAGGGCGAACGGGTTGAGTATCGCCAGGAAATGCAGCAATGAATCTGCTATGCTTACCATGTTTTCCATCCCCCATTCGTGGATGTCCGGGGAGCCTCCACGGCTCCGGTTAGGGGGGAGGAAGGGGGTCGTTGTCGGAGGGATTTTCGCCGCTCATCCGGAATGACCTCGCCCGAAAATCGCCGGCAGCAGCGGCGCCCTTACTCCTCATTATTATCTTATATATCCAAAACCCTCATAAACTCTCCGGGCCCCGGTATCGCGGCAAACCCGCCCGGTTTCCAAAGCGGACGGAAATATGAATAAACAGGACTCACGTGAGCCTATTTTGCCGCTTTGTCCCTGAATCCATTTATATATCGTCCGCGTCATGACTTAAAGGGTATCGCGGCTTTTTGCGGAAGCAATAGGGAAAAAGAGAAAAAACGACTTTTGTGTTATTTTTTTCGGGAGAGTTAACGCTGGTATGGTAGTTCGTGGGTCGAAGTAGGCGCTGGTTCGGCTTCTGATGGTGGAATATCCAGCACAAGCGCGGGCTCATTCTCTTACGAGGATGCTCTCTATCTTAACTCTTCCAATAATCCTGTGATTGCGTGGCATGATAATACGTCCGGCAATTTGGAGATTTACATCAAGCGGTGGGCGCCATAAGATTGAAAAGCTTGCAAAAAAGATTAAGTAATAAAATACACTAAAATCCCGAGGATTATCACCCCTATCATGCACAGGCATCCGATGCCCCGGCCCTTTACTTCCTCCATCTGCAGCACGCCCACCAGGGCGGCCAGGAGGCCCGAAATAACGGCGAGAACAAGCCCCACGCTGACGGGTGAGCGGCTGGATTCCATAAAAGAATCAAACACTTGCGGCGCCCAGACCGCCTGGAACATGGCCCCGCCCGCCGAGGCGATTATCGCGGTAAGCACTAATCCGAGCGAGTGGGCGTCCTTGATGACGATGTACGAAAACGCCCACACCGCCACCGCGAAAAAGGCAACGCTAACCGCCGCCACGACCAGCGCCATCCCCGATTTGTAAGACAGCGGCGGGTCCGCTTCGAGGTAAAGATAAACAACCGAAGCCAACGCAAGCACCGCCGGCATCAGCCCCACCCAAGCGCCGGTCCTCATGCGGTAGCTGCCCAGGTCTTCATCTTCGGTCATGTTCTGCTTCCCCTGAAGAAGCCGACAATCTTTTTGTATAATGGGTCGGGTATGAAAAGGCGGGTAACGCCCACCCCGGAGCCTATCATTTTCAGGATGTCCTCCGAGCCGTGCCAGTGGTCACGGATAACCTCGGGGTCGACTTCATTCAGCATCACGTCCAGCACGATTAGTAATATCGCGAGGTCGTCCAGCATTCCCACCGGGCCGAGAGCGGCTTCGCTCAAAAGGTCGATGGGGCTTACCACGTAAGCCAGCGCCAGGCCGCATTTTAATCGAAGGCCCAGCGGCACTCTCTTGTCCGCCAGGAGGGCGAGGGTAAGCTTGAGCAGGCGGGGCAGCAGCAGCAAAAGCTCCCACATGGCCGCCTTGACCGGCCCGGGGTCCATGCCCTTCCTGATGGCCCGTGCTTCGATGAACTTGTTTATCCTGTCGCGGGCGCCCAGCATGTAGCGGGCGAACCTGCTCGCGGGCCGGATTTTGTCCGCATCCCGCTCTTCCCCGACCGCATATGCGACGATTTCCGGCGTTACTTCGTCGCTGGCGCCCCGGTCCGACTTGTCGTTTTCATCGGTCATTGTGAAACATGGTAGGATTCAATCGGGAGCGGGGCAACCGGATGAAAGTGGGTTTACCATTGCTCCTTCATCAATAAATCCAGCATTTTCTCCGCCCGCTGCCGGAAGGCTTCCGTGTCGAGCTCCTTCGGGAGCGGTACGTACCGGGCCGGTGTGAGAAATTTGACGGCGCGCTCGAACTGGTCATCCAGCTCTTTCTGGCTGAAAAAGAGGATGGGTATTTTTGCCCTGCCCATGCCGTTTTCTAT
This sequence comes from uncultured bacterium, assembly GCA_964459325.1. Lineage (GTDB taxonomy): Bacteria > RBG-13-61-14 > RBG-13-61-14 > CAYWKU01 > CAYWKU01 > CAYWKU01. Next base: position 60,158 of record CAYWKU010000012.1, read on the forward strand.
ACTTCTCAGGCAGAGGGAGGCGTTGATGCCGTTGAGTATGGGCATTTTCACCTCGGTGATTATTAACTTTGGCGGATTTTTATCGCGCAGCAGCTTGATTATGTTAACCAGGTACTCCTCGCCGTTATTGCAGGTGGAAACTTCTTCGGCGAAACCCTTGCGTACAATGGCCGCCGTGAGTAAATCGGCGTTTACCGCCGTATAGCCGACGATAACGACGTGCGCCGAGGGGGGCGCTTGCCGCTTGACCTCCTCTTCCGTTTCTTCGGATTTATGAGAGATGGTGTAGCCGCATTCGGTGCAGCGAATAACGCTTTCCGCGCCCCTGGTGCCGAGGGACACTTCCACAAGCTCCACGTCCTTGTTACATTTCGGACAGTATGCATAGTCAACCACTATTTAGTCTCCTCGTAATCATGCATTATGGTAACACTGAGTAGCATTTCATACAATTCCGGGTCTTGACTTCCGTCCATACTTAGTGTATGATGATGCGAGGAGAAATTTGGGTGTCGTCCGAAGTGGAAATACTGAAGGGAATAAGCCTTTTTGAAGGGTTGGACGAATCCCGGCTCAAGAAATTCTCCGATGTCGCCGATGAAAAAGAATACCAATCAGGTGAAGTAATTTTAGATGAAGGAGTGGAAGGAGACGCTCTTTACGTAGTCAAGGAGGGGCAGGTAGAGGTAAGTAAACAGGAAGATGAAGTTCGCTCCACCCTGGTAACGTTGGAAGCGGGGGAACATTTCGGGGAAATGAGCCTCCTGGAGGGGCAGCCTACCAGCGCCAAGGTCAGCGCCGACGGCCGGGTGGTTTTGCTTGTTATTCCCCGGGAAAAATTCATCGAAGTGCTCGAGGGCGACGAGGTTATCGCAGCAAAGGTCTATAAGGCCCTCGCCTACGCGCTGTCCCGACGGCTCAGGTCGACATCCGCCGACCTGGCCACCTGGAAACCCGGGTTCGATTTTTAAACGTATACTCTGTGCCTGACTCTCCATAGACCGACCCCCTTCCCCAAAAACCAGACTGGCGGGAAATTTGAATTTCCCGTTATGCGTGTGTCATGGAGGTTTTTTTATGCACAAAAAAAGCGCTTTTGTTTTGACCGTATTAGGGGTATTTCTGCTTATGTTTGTAAGCGTAGCGCCCGTCGCGGCACAGGAAACCGACGGCGAAATCGAAATGGAAGAGGGCATTTCGGCCTTCGAGGAAGGCGATTGGGCCGCCGCGCTGACCAAGTTCACCGCCGCCGCGAAAGCCGACCCCGAAAACGCGGAAGCTCAGCACTACCGGGGAGTTACGCTCCTCAAACTGGGCCAGCCCCGGGAAGCTCTCGGCGCCTTGCAGAAAGCCCGGGAGATTAAACCCGACGCCGAGGACCTTCATCTCGACCTCGGGCAAGTCTATCAGGAACTCGGCAGGTTGCAGGAGGCCGAGGAGGCTTACAGGCGGGAAATAAGCAACCACCCGGACAATGCCCAGGCACACTTCAGCCTGGGGTACCTGCTGTTTAGCCGGAAAAATTACAAGGAGTGTCTACCCAGTTTCGACAGGGCCAGGGAGCTCGATTCAGAACTGGCTGCCAGCGCCACATACTACCAGGGCGTGGCCCGGTACCGGATGGGGGATACGTCGGGCGCTGAAAGCGACTTCCAAAAGGTGCTGGAACTCCAACCGCCCATGAAAGTAAGAAACTCCGCCTCCCGGTATCTGGAGGTTATATCTCAGCGGGAGAAAAAGCCCAAAAACTGGGGGGTTACCCTCAGCCTGCTGTACCAGTACGACGATAACGTGGTCGCCGCCAGTGACCAGGCGCAGTTCCCGCTGGTTATCGAGGACGAGGAGATAAGCGACGAAGAGGATTCGCGCGGGGTGGTGACCCTGAATGCCTTCTACAAATACACAAAGGCCAAGCCGTGGACTTTCAAGGGCGCTTATTCGTTCTATCAGAGCTTCCACTCGGATATAGACATGTACAACCTCCAGAACCATTCACCCTCGGTAGGTATATCACGGAAGCAGAAGATGATGAACAAAAATACTTCCATCGGGCTGGATTATCGCTTCGGAGCCGCGTTTCTGGGTACCGATACGGAGATGTTCAGCATGAACCACTGGGTAATCCCCTCATATCGGATATTCTGGACGAGAAACTTCGCCACATCCTTAGGTTATCAGTTTAACATGGAAGATTTCGACGAAAACCAGCCGGACCGCGACAACACCGCTCACTCCGGCTTCGGGAGACTGGATTGGGTCTTCTTCAACAACAAGGCCTCAATAACCTGCCTCGCGGGATACGACGTAGAGGATGCCGAGGACCCGGAGTATGACATCCGCAGGCCGTGGGGAAAAATTACCTTCGGCGCAGCGCTGCCCCTCAAGTTCAAAACCCGCCTGGGATTCAAATACGCGTTTGAAGACCATTTCAACGACGACGTCCAGGACAGGGAGGATGACATCTACCTGGTGGAATTCATGGTCAACAGGCCGATATGGGGGCCGTTGGAGGCCACGGCGGGCGTAAACTACAGGGATAACGACTCCAACGTGGACTCGCTGACATATGACCGCACCATCGTCGGCGGCGGGCTTGTGCTGAGGTTTTAAGGCGAAGGAAGGTATTTAACGATATGATGAAAATACAATCAACCGCGCAAACCGGAGGTGTTTCGATGAAAACCGCTATTAGAACCATGGCCCTGGCGACAATGGCCGTGATATTTATGCTCGGAATGCTCAGCAGCCGGGCCGAAGCGGCGAGCGCCGTGGGGAAAATTACCCGGGTTACCGGAGACGTTAAGGTACAGAGGGGCGACAAAACGTTCCCCACTCAGGTGGGCACAAGGGTTATGCAAGCCGACCTGGTGGAAACCGGGAGTAACGCCAAGGTCAAAATCCTGATGAGCGACTCCAGCGTCCTCAGCCTGGGGCCGAACAGCAAGATGAGAATCCGCAGCTATCGGCACAACCGCAGGAGCAGGCAGGTTTCCGCCAACTATGACCTGGTTTATGGCCGGGGCAGAGCGCGAGTGCCACGAAGAGCGGCGAGGAAGGATATCCGCTTCTCCACACCCAGCGCCGTGGCAGGGGTCAGGGGCACCACGCTGATTTTCGAATACAACCCCAACACCGGCCAGACGCGCGTAGTATCGGTCGACGGGACGGTCACCGTGGTCAACCCCAACAACCCCGGCGAGACAATAACCTTAAGCCCGGGCATGGGCACCGTGGTCGCCGGGATGAACGCCCCCACCTCGCCCTTTAAGGTGCCGGACGCCGAAATCGCACAGCTCAAGAGAAGGGCGCAGGTCAAGGGCGCTTCGCCCCGTCGGGTGGTGGTGGTGGAAACCCCCGGCGAGGACGTCACCATTTCCGTCGAGCCCGGCGAAGAGGGCGAGCCGCCGAAAATTATACTTGAAGACAGCGGCACGGTTACCGACCCCGAAGACCTCATAGACCAGGAACCGCCGCCCTTCACCCAGGTAATTCTTAACCTCACCATACAATAAGGGCACGGTCAATGAGACATAATGTGAATTGGCAGACCGGCAAGGAGGGTCATGAAATGAAAGGTTCTTTTTATAAAGCGAAAGTCGTCACATTAGTAATAACGGCGGCGCTCATGGTGGTTGCTCTGGCAATATCCGGCTGCGCCGACGAAAGCACACCGGGACACACTCAGGTGAGCCTGAAAATCTCCCAGCCCGGCTCCGGCGGCTCGGCCAAAGCCGGCGACTCGGGGAAAATAGACTCGGAGGACCATCCGATTGTGGCGGTTGCGGTGAAAGTCACCGCGCCGGACCTGGCCGCCCCGGAAGTTTACAACTTCACCCCGACCGAGGTGAGCAGCGCCTCGGGAGTCCTCACAATGGACGTTCCCTCCGGCAAGGCCCGGCTCTTTACACCGATGGCCCTGGAAGTATACACGCCCGCCAGTTCCAACGTCTTCCCGGGTTATCTATATAAGCCATCAACACCAAAAGCGGAAAGGACTGTCGACCTGACCGGCGACCCGGTCACCCTGAACATAGATATCACGCACGTTCTCGGGGATTCCATCAGCGGCCAGATACGTGACGATATCACCGGCAGCCTGATGCCACTTGAACCCTGCCGTGATGGCGATTCTATTATGGCGAGGTTCAAGTCTCCGTTGTTCAATTTGGCTACCCCGGACTTTTCGGTGTCCGCCAGCTCCAGTTATACCATCTACGACATACCGCAAGGGTTGGATTTCACGATAGCCGCCCGCGACCCAATCACCGGCGCCACCGGCTCGGCTTCGGTAAACATACCTCCCGGAACAGTCGCCGGGAGCACTACCGTGGACTTGGACCTGACCGGGGCCACTCCGCTGAGTCTTTCTCCCCAAAGCGCAACCGTCGAGGCGGGAGGCACTCTCACGCTGACCGCCGACGGAGGTATACCACCACGTACTATTGATTTCACCACCAACAATTCCGGCGCCGGACTTACTCGTGCCAGCTCTACATCGTATTTATACACCGCCGGCTCTCCTCCCTCCACAGTGGCCAGCGTAACTGATAGCGTAATAGTCGAGGACAGTTGTACTCACATAGCGGGAGCCAGCATTACCGTTACCTGGCCGGCGCTGGTTATATCCCCGGCGAACCCTTCGATAGGCCCGGGGCAGGACCTTACCCTTAGCGCCTCCGGCGGCAACGGGATGGGTTACTCGTGGAGCATAACAACCCAGGGATGCTCCGGCTCGACCCTCAGCCCCTCGGGTACCATAAACCAGTACGCCACGTACAACTCCGGCTCGAGCGCCAACTGCTCCGACGAGGTCGAAGTTACCGACACTGCAGGCACCACCCCCGCCACCGCCACGGTGACGGTGGGGCCGTTCGGGGTAAGCCTGGGGAGCTCCTCGTTTTCAACCGAAGCTCAGCTCGGGTTGAGCGTTAACGTGGCCCTCCCGGCGGCGGGGGACAAGGTGCGGCTGGAAGTCATCCACGACGATAACGGCAACGGAACCGCCGATGCGAGCGAACCGGCGGTAAAAATATTCGAGGTTACAGACGGACAAGGGATGGACGCCTATCCCCGAGTGCCTTACGATGAAGACCTGGCTACCGACGGAAGCATAACCACCTCCTTGCCGTATTACGACCCGCCCCATGCCGCGGGCAGTTATATACTCAAGGCCACCGACCTGACCAACGCCAATGTTGCCGAAAACGCCTTTACCATCACCCCGGCGGCGAAGGCCACCTACCTCTCCGGCACGGTAATAGACGGCGGCAGCAATCCGCTGCCGGGGGCGCTGGTGGCGCTCATGCATGGGACCGATGGGCATCCTTCGGAATGGTCATGGACCGACGATAGCGGAAACTTTGTCATGTATTCCAGGCATACTGAAAACAAAGCCGACCTGCTTGCATTCAAAGACGGTTACGTGTGGGACCGCAACCTTCACTCGAAGGTGGACATGGCGGCACTTACGCCGCCCTACACGGTGACCTTGTCTTCTTCCGACGGCACCGTTATCTCGGGAACCTTCACTGATGAGATTTCCGGCGAGCCCATCCCCGGCGTAATGGCGGTGATGGTTTCAATTGAACCGTTCGCGGAACTCGGTTACGTGGCGGGCGATTTCTCGGACGCTTCGGGGGCTTTTTCCTTCGAGATAGTATCGGGCCAGTCGTGGTGGGCTAATGTTTGGCCCACTCCCATGGTGGAACACGGTTATATGCTGAATGAGGAAGAGGGAGGCGGGACATTCTGTCACGTATCCTCCAGCATAACCGGCATCCCCGCCACTTTCGTAAAAGCCGACGGGTACATATCCGGCACGGTCTCCGGCGCCGACGCCCCGGCGGGAATGCGCATAGGCACCGCTCCCGAGTCTGGTGAATGGGAAGAGGAGGAGATGTACTCCGTCTCCACCGTTGACCCCGAAGGCTATTACTACCTGCCGATAAAAACCGGTTATGACTACTGGGTAGGTCTGCACGCGAAGGATTTGGGTGAAAATGATGTTTTGGCGTTGGAAGGATACGTGCAGGCTTCAATCGGCGGCCCGTCGTACGTTCAGGATTTAACTATCGAGAGTCCCACCGCACACATAACCGGAACATTCACCGTAAACGCTGCAAGCACAGGAGCGCCCGTCGGCGGGGTTACGGTTTTTGCCGACAGCGACGCCGGATATGACGTGGAGGGAAGTACCGACGCCGCCGGCAATTACACCGTGCCGGTAAACGACGGCACCTGGTATCTGGAGCCGGAAGAAAGCGACAACCTGATGAGGATGGGCTACACCAGCACTTTCGAGGGTCAACTGGTTTATGACATCAGCGGCCCGGGCACTGTCACGGGCGCCGACTTCACCGTCAACGACTCGGACGCCAGCGCCGTTATCAGCGGCACCATCAGAGAGGAAGCCACCGGAAGTATCCTCGAAGAAGCCTGGGTGATAATAGACGAATGGGAGACGGGAATCGAATACCAGGTTATCGCTGATACCGACGCCGAGTGCGGTGAATACGCTATCAGGCTCCCCACAGGGGAGTACAAAGTCAGCGCCTATCACGACTCCTATGTCAACGAATACTACCCCGATTCCTACGACATCAACGCCGCCGACTCCATATTTGTCGGCCCGCCCGACGGCACTTACGACCCTCAGGTTCTGGACTTTTACCTTGATGAAGGAGGCAGCATTACCGGCGACGTCATAAGCTGGGGCCCCGCCGTGGGAGGAAACGGGCAGCCATTGCCGTACGTGCAAGTGGAAGCGTGGGGGTTGAACTCACCCTATCCCACTGCATGGGGCGACGGCGCATCCGACGGCAGCTTCAAGGTGGAGGGACTTTTGAGTAACGACTACTCGGTGGAGGTCACTAAGGAAGGCTTCGAGTACTCCTATTACTTAGACGCCGAAGCCACTCCTTATTACTCTTATACCCCGGTCTCCGTAACCGCCCCCTACAATACCGACCTGGAGCTCACCGTCAACGCCGATATTCTGGTGAACCCCACCATGTGCAACAACGGCCTCGACGACGACGGGGACGGCCTCATAGACATGAACGACCCCGGCTGCGACGGGATATGGGACTGGGACGAGGAAAACTGGTCAGTGGCCTGCGACGACGGAAATGATAACGACGGCGACACTTTGGTGGACATGGTCGACCCCGGCTGCGCCGGCCCGGCGGATTCCACTGAAACCTCAAGCTCGCTGGTCTGCGACAACGGTCTCGACGACGACGGCGACACGTACACCGACTGGCCGAACGACCCCGGCTGCCTGTCGGCCGACGACACCAGCGAAAGGGACACCTCCGGAACCCGGGGACTGATATGCGACGACGACGTGGACAACGACGGGGACACACTGGCGGATTATCCCAACGACCCGGACTGTACCGACATTTACGACCTTGAAGCGACTAAATTGGGCCAGTGTTCAAACAATGATGATGATGATGGCGACACATACACCGACGGAGAGGACGTCGGTTGTTCCTCCGGAAGCACGGAAAGAATTGCCGATGAAATATGCGACGACGGCATAGACAACGACGGCGACGGATACCTGGACAGCTTCGACCCCGGCTGCTCCGACCCCTCCGACACCACCGAAACTTCCAGCTCCCTAGTTTGCGATGATGGCATCGACAACGACGGCGACGGATATACCGATTATCCGGATGACCCCGGTTGCGCCAGCCCGTCGGATACCACTGAAACCTCAAGCTCGCTTGTCTGCGACGACGGCATCGACAACGACGGCGACGGATACATTGATATGAACGATTGGGGATGCATAAATCCCTGGAGCAGTGTGGAAACCCACGCGCAATACCCCTGCGACGACGGGGTGGACAACGACGGGGATACCCTTACCGACTGGATAGAAGACCCGGAGTGTCAGATGGTGGAGGACCCGTGGATGTGCATGTCGCCCGGCAACGAGCTGGCGGGCTGCGGCGGCGCTTACTGACGCTAAGCCGACTTTGAACGTTAACAAGGGCGGGGCTTTTGGCGGCTCCGCCCTTTTTTAATCTTATGTGGAGTGCGGCGGCTTGACGCCGCTTTTCTTGAGCGAGACTTGACTCGCCGGATATTTGATAAAGCCGTGTCAAGCCACGACGGGTAAAAGCGCTGTCAAGCCAGCGCACTCCGAAACGGTTCGTTCGGGAATCTATCGGCCCGTCGCAAGCATCTAACAGACGGCAATGAAAAGGCTCTCGAATCACGGAAAGGACGGAATATAACATGGAATTTCTGATAATTGCCGGGGTGGTGGCGGCGTGGCTGGCGCTTCAACTGTGGATACTGCCGAAAGCGGGCGTGCCCACCTGAATGTCCGTTTCATGCGACGCCCGTGACAGGCGTCCCGAAGAAAACGACGGCCCGGATGCCCGATAAAAACCCTTACGGGTGGATAAAGCTCGTCGGACTCGGCGTCGGAGCGGGGGCGGGTGCGCTTTACGGCCACTTCTTTACCTGCTTTTCCGGCGGGTGAGCCATGACATCAGGCCCGTGGGCCACGGGCATGGTGGGCGCAGCGCTGGGTTTCGTGATAACCGACATCGCGGTGGAGATAATAAACAAGCGGCGGGAGAAGAAGCCAGACGGTCATGATAACAAGCCGGGAGGTAACACACGCTTTTAGTGTGTGCAGCGTAATCTGTGGGTTATATATATACCTTGTCCCGTTGAAGAGCCAACGCTTTCGGCCACCGCCGGGTTACACCTTACGGAGCCTGCCCGTCCGGGCATGGCCCACACTGGACGCATGGCAGGCCCGACACTCCTGTCGGGCGATAGACGGAACGCGCGGCAGGAGTGCCTCGCCCGCAGGGCTACAGCCGGGGCCGCGCCTACCATTTTCAGACTGTTATTAAGTTATTAAAAGAATTTCGGAAACAACGAAAAGCAGTTGGATAGCTATTGGGAGTGGATTTACCCCGAGGTGTGATAAAAGCTATCCATCGGTTAAAATGAAGGCCTGAAGATGGATTACGAAGCGGTAATAGGGCTGGAGATACACGCGCAGCTTTTGACCGACTCGAAGATATTCTGCGGCTGCTCGACCAGCTTCGGCAAAGCGCCCAACCACAACGCCTGCCCGGTGTGCACCGGGATGCCCGGCGTGTTGCCGGTGCTCAACCGGAAGGCCGTCGAGTACGCCCTGAAGATGGCCCTTGCCACCGATTGTAGCGTCAACGCTCGCAGCATTTTCGCCCGGAAGAACTACTTCTACCCCGATTTGCCCAAGGCGTACCAGATTAGCCAGTACGAGGAGCCGCTGGCCGAGGATGGGCGGCTTAAAATCGAAGTGGACGGCGCGGAAAAGACCGTCGGCATCGTCCGCATCCACATGGAGGAGGACGCGGGCAAGCTGGTGCACGGCAAGGGCGGCAAATCCTTTGTGGATTTCAACCGCTGCGGTGTGCCGCTCATCGAGATAGTCTCCGGTCCCGACATGCGCTCCCCCGCCGAAGCGGCGACTTTTCTGAGGTCGCTGCGGGACGTGCTGCTGTACCTCGAAATATGCGACGGCAATATGGAAGAAGGCAGCCTGCGCTGCGACGCCAACGTCAGCCTCAGGCCGGTCGGAACCGAGAAGCTGGGCGTCAAGGCCGAGGTGAAAAACATGAACAGCTTCCGGTTCGTCGAGCGGGCGCTGGCTTACGAAATCGACCGGCAGATTGCGGTTATTTCCGGCGGCGGGCAGGTGGTGCAGGAGACGCGGCTGTGGGATTCCGACGCCGGGGTGACTCATTCCATGCGCGGCAAGGAGGAGGCTCACGACTACCGGTACTTCCCCGAGCCGGACCTGCTGCCGGTTATGGTGGATGATGCCTGGGTCGAAAGGATAAGAGGCTCGCTGCCCGAGCTTCCCACGGCGCGGAAAAAGCGGTTCGTGGAAGAATACGGCATACCCGATTACGACGCCGGGGTTATATGCTCGGACAAAAACCTGGCCGATTACTTCGAAGAGGCGCTGGAGCGCCACAACAACCCCAAATCGGTAAGCAACTGGATTATGAGCGAGCTGATGCGCGAGCTGAAATCGCTGGACGGCGACATGCGCCGCAGCCCCGTATCACCCCGCAACCTGGCTGCAATGGTGGCCATGGTGGACGAAGGTAAAATCACCGGAAAAATCGCCAAGACCGTGTTCGAAAAAATGTGGGAAACCGGCGACGCCCCGGAGACCATCGTGGAGAGGGAGGGGTTGAAGCCGGTCGAAGACCTGGAGTCGCACGTGGACGAGGTCATCAGGAACAATCCCAAAGAGGTCGAGCAGTACCTCAAGGGCAAGGAAAAAATCATCGGCTTCTTCGTGGGACAGGTGATGAAAGCCACCGGCGGCCGCGCCGACCCCAAAGCCCTCAACGCCCTCATAAAACAAAAACTAGATTCGATGAAAGAATAAATACCAAACGTTTCCCCTTACGCAACGATTCTTCACGGTTGCAAAAGCCGCGCTTTATGTTAATCTCGAATAACTAAGAATATTCAGTAGTTAGAAAGGGGTGCCGATAAATGGCGCGAGTTACCGTAGAAGATTGCCTCGATGCGCTGCCCAACAGGTTTGCGCTGGTGATTCTTGCTTCCCAGCGGGCCAAGCAGCTTCTCGCCGGTCAGAAGACTTTGCTCGAAAGACCCAGGAACAAGGAAGTCATCAATTCCTTGAGGGAAGTTGCGGCGGGGAAGATAATATCCCGGGATATACCCGAAGCCGAAACGAAAAAGAAGGGTTGAAGCCGGGTTAACAGCCCGGTTTTTTATCGTGAAATTGCATTTTCTTGGGGGGTGATAATTTGGAAAAACAGCCGCGAATACTGGCCCCCGCCGTCTGGATGATAATCATCAGCATCCTTCTGTTCTGGCTGCCGGGCTTCGGCCCCCTGACTGCCGGTTACGTGGGAGGCAGGATGGCCGGCGACGTGCCGAGCGCCGTCAAAGCCGCTCTTCTGCCGATGGTGATTACGGGCGTAGCGGTGTTTGCGCTCATTACCCTGGTGGGGCTGCCCTTTTTGGGCGTTATTGCGGGCGCTTTCGTCTTCGTATACCTCGCTATCCTGGAAGTAGCGCTTATAGCCGGGGCCGTGATAGGCGGAGCTCTGGCTTCCTCGTAGTAATACATGTCTGCTGAAAACGAAGAAAAAGGCCTGGCGGTCTATATAGACTTTGAAAATATCGCCCTGGGATTCAAGGGTAAAAGGGAGAAGTTCGACATCCAGCGGGTGCTTGACCGCCTGGTCGAAAAGGGAAAAATAATCGTCAAGCGGGCTTACGCCGACTGGAAATCCTACTCCGATTACGTCAGGGAGCTTCACGAAGCCGGCATCGAGCTTATCGAAATCCCCCGGCGGGCAATGACCGGCAAAAACTCCGCCGACATCCGACTGGTGGTGGACGCCATGGACCTGAGTTATTCGAAGCCGCACGTGAACACCTTCGTCATAGTCTCGGGCGACAGCGATTTTTCACCCCTGGTGGGAAAGCTTAAAGAAAACGGCAGGCACGTCATCGGCATGGGTATGGAAGAAAGCACTTCCGACCTGTTGCGGGACAACTGCGACGAGTTTATCTATTACGAAGACCTGGCCCCCGTAACTGTCCCGAAACCGGCCGCCGAGGCCATCGAGAAGCTTCCGCCCAAGAAGCGCAAGGCCTTCAGGCTGCTGGTGGACACGGTGGCGGCGCTGATGAGAGAGGGTAAGGAAAATATCCACTCCAGCATGGTAAAGGACACCATGAAGCGCAAAAAGCCCAGCTTCAACGAAGGCTACTACGGCTACCGCGCCTTCAGCGATTTTCTGGAGGCAGCCGAAAAGGAAGGGCTGGTGGCGCTGGATACCGACCCCCGCAGTGGCACCTACGCGGTTACCGGGTTCGCCGGGAAAAAATCCCGAAGAGGTCAGGGCAAAAAGAAATCCACTTCGACGACCGCGAAGCGCTCGACCGGTTCCCGTTCACGCAAGAAAGGCTCTTGAAACGCTTAATATAAACCCCGAATTTTCACGAAAAACCGAAAGGAAGTTTCGCCGAAAATGTCGACCCGCATTCAACAAATAACCGAGTGGGCGCATTCGTTAAAGTACGAAAATATACCCTCCACCGTGCTTCAAAGGGCGCGTTACCAGCTACTGAACATGGCCGCCGCAGCACACGCGGGAGCGGTAAGCCCTGCATCGCGCAAAGTCCTGGAAGCGCTTAAAAAATCCGACCCCGGCGGCGATATGCCGGTTATTGCCACGGGGGACAAGCTTTCCCTCCAGTCGGCACTTTTCGCCAACACGGCCCTGTCCATGGCCCACGACTACGACGATTACCTTTTCATGGGCCACACCGGCCACTCGGCGGTTTTCGCAAGCCTGCTGGTGGCGGCGTCGGAGGAAAAAAGCATGCGGGATGCGCTGGCCGCCCAGGTAATCGGCAACGAGATAGGCGGCAGGCTGGGGGCGTCCGCCCTTCTCGGCCCGCACAACGGCCAGATGTGGACGCATATCCACATCGCCGAAACCGCAGCCATAGCAGCACGGCTGATGGGGCTGGACGCCGACGGCATCGCCAGCGCCATAGCCATCGGCTTCTACCAGCCCAACTACGCGCTGACTCCCGGCTTCATGGGACCGGACACCAAGATATTGAGCGCCGCCCTGACTTCCGAAGCGGGTTTGAAGGCCGCCATGCTTGCTCGAGAGGGTTTCACCGGCCCGTTGGACATAATCGAGAATCCGCGCGGTTTCCTGTCTCAATTTTCGTATGCACCCATGGAGTTTATGTTATCGGGATGGGGCAAAAGCTGGGTGACCTCGTCGCTCGCCTACAAGCTCGTACCCGGCTGCGCATATATCGACACCACCGTGGACGCTATGCGCTCGCTCATGGAGAAATTCCGAGCAAAAAACGGGCGGGACCTGGACGCCGGGGAAGTTCGCGAAATAACGGTAAAAGCCGGCCTGTTGACCATCGCTATGAACGGGATGAGCGAAGACAGCGTGGGAAAAGGCTCGCTCAACCCGATTGCCATAAACTTCAGCATTCCGGCCAACGTGGCCGTTATGCTGCTTACCGGGAGCCTCGGGGTGGAAAATCTTGACCCCGAATGGCTGCAGCTTCACCGGGAAGACATCCTGTCGGTTTGCCGCCGGGTTAATCTCGAGCACGACTGGGAGATGACCATCGGAGTAACGGAAGCCTTGAGCGAGGTGCTCGATTTGGGTCGAGTGGTTGACGCGGTGGGAGTAACCAACCTCATAAGGGCCCGCAAGCGCGCGGCGGAACATTTCGGCGGAGATATTTCGCTGGGGCTTAAAGACTGGCTCGAAATGCGAAAAAGTGCCGGGAGTCGTGGCAAGGAGTTTTTCGGCAAAATGGCCTCAGGCGCATACAAGCGGATGCTCGGTGCCGGAACCTCCCGCAGAAGAGGCCTCCCGGACCTTGCCGATTGCGACTTTTCGCGCTTCAAAATGCCCTTCGCTGCGGAAGTTACAATCAAAACCGCGGACTACAAGGAATATTCCGCCCGGCAGGATATTCCCCTGGGCGCTCCCGGGCAGCCGTGGGAAGATACGGCAAGAAGGGTGAACGAAAAGTTCAAAAACGAAGCGGGTAGACATTTACAAAAAGCGCAAATAAACAAGGTGTTGGAGAGTTTGGATTCACCGGAGGATATGGGCGATGCCGCCGGGCTGCTCCGTAATATTTCACCCGGAGGGAAAACCCCGGCGAAGCCGTCAAAACCGCCCGCTAAAAAATCCAAGCCGAAAGAGCCGAAAGAAAAAGCTCCTCAAAAGGAGTTCAGGAAATATAAGCTGCCGGAGGATAAGGATTTCGACCTGCCGTCGGTGGAAGCGGAACCGGTTTCGGAAAAGAAAAAGCCCTCCTCGTCAAAACCCTCCGGCAAAAAGGAAAAATCTAAAGGGCCGGGAAAGCAAAAGGAAAAAAAATCTACCGCCGGCGGCCAGAAGAAAGCCTCGCACGTAACCATGCGGAAGGCGACTCCGGGTTCAAAGCCCCCCAAACCCCCGAAGGGAAGCAAGCGCAAGCGAAAGAGCTCGCCCTGATTGAAAAAAGACGAAGAGGGATTCGATGAAAAAACAACCCACCCCCGGGGATGACCAGGCCCGCAGGCGCGCCGGAATAGGCACCCTGGAAAGGTACACCGGCAGCGAAGCCGACAAGTTCCGCTCTTATATCCTGCTTACCAATTTCGAGCTTTACATGGAAGCCTTCCGGGTATGTTGCGGCGTCAACGTCTCTCACGGCAACGCCATGCAGGCGGCTCACTGGCCGGAAGAGGACGTCTCGATGATAAACTACGGAGTAGGCTCCCCCACGGCGGCCCTGATAATCGACCTTCTCCATTTTATCAAGCCCGAAGCGGTAATAATGCTCGGGTTATGCGGCGGGCTTCGGGATTATCATAACGTAGGAGACTATTTCCTCCCCATAGCCGCCATCCGTGGCGAAGGCACCAGTTCCCATTATCTGCCGCCACAGGCGCCGAGCCTGACCAATTTCCCGCTGCAAAGGCGGGTGGCTCACGAGCTGGAATCGCGCGAGCTCGGCTACCACATAGGGGTAATTCACTCCACCAACTACCGCTTCTGGGAGTTCGATGAAGTGTTCAGGGCCCGGCTCTTGGAGGAGAAGGTACAAACCATAGACATGGAGTGCGCCACTCTCTTCACCGTGGGATATGCCCGGCAGGTGCCGGTGGGCGCGTTGATGCTCATCAGCGACAAGCCCCTCGAGCCCGAAGGCGTCAAAACACCGGAGACCTCCAGAAAACTTTTCCGGGAACACAGCAGAGAGCACGTGGAAATAGGTCTGGGAGCGCTGAGAAGGCTGCGGGACAAGGAAGAGGTGGCCCAGACGGGCATCTGGTAAAGTTTAAGAAACCGCATAGGTTCCTTCCGGGGGTAGCACATCCTTGACCGCAGGGTGGCCCGTGGCGCACGAAAATGCTTGATATTGAATATCACCTCGCGGGTGGCCCATCCACCGACAGGTGGATAGGTGAACGGAGTGAACGGGTTCAATAAAAAGCCGGCCCGGGCTGATTTTATCCTGTAAACCCACCCCTCACCGATGGGTGGGCCACCCGGCGTAACAGCTCAGTTTCGTTTATCGGGGAATTTTGGAAAGATTGAAAAGCCCCGGTTTATATGGTAAAGATAATTGCATGAGTAAAATTTCCACCCGGGAAGTCCGGCACGTGGCCGAGCTGGCACGCCTCGAGTTTTCCGAAGACGAAATCGAGCACTTTACCGACCAACTCAACTCCATCCTGGAGTACATGGAAAAGCTCAACGAGCTGGATACTTCGGGAATAGAACCCACCAGCCACCCCATCCCCCTGAACACCGCCTGGCGGGAGGACGAGGCACGCCCGGGCATCGGGGCCGATAGAGTAACCGGCCAGGCGCCCGGGGCGGACGCAGACTTCATCGTTGTTCCAAAGGTTATCGAATAGAGAATTATCCGGCGTCGCGCAGTCCGCGGTTATACTGAAAAGCTGGACTGCACGAAATCGCGAATGGCCGTGGCAGTTTTATCGTCCAGAGCCCGGAAGCTTATTCCCATTCCCCCCACGAAATGCCCGTCCTGCTGGTCCTTCAGCTCCCTGACCACCTTTCCGGTAACTTCGAGCCTTTCCCGGGATTCGGGCAAAGTAAATGCCAGGTCGATATCGCTGCCCATGGGGAGGGTATCCCTGGTTATTATGAACATCCCCTGCTCGGAAATGTCCTTGGTGAAGGCGTTTATGACCCGTCCTTCGATTTCATAGCTTACTTCCAGACCGATGCTTACGCGCTTGGTTTCTCGCTCCGCTATATCCACATGCTTTTTGACGCCTTTGAGAAAACCTTCTTCCTTTATGGGTTTTTTCCAGAAATCGTCGCAACCGGCCTTCCGGCATTCGTCGTATCTGTCGGTGGCCGTCACCATAACTACGGGTATAGCCTTGAGGGTTGGGTCGTTTTTGAGATGCCGACACGCTTCTATGCCGGTCATTTTCGGCATTTCAACATCGAGCAGGATGATGTCCGGCTTCTCTTCCCTCGCCCTTTTTAAGGCTTCGATACCGTTTTCCGCGGTGATTATTGTGCAATCGGTTCTTCGCAGAAAACTTATCTCCAGGTCAAGAAAATTCGCCATATCGTCTGCCAGGAGAATTTTAACCATCAAATTATCCCCATAAAACGTTAAAATCCAGAGGTAATAAAAATCTTAATGGAGAAAGCGGCGATAGTCAAGTGACCAATATGTTAACTTTCTCCGTCAATCTAACTGTCGGCGGTGGGTACAGAATCTTGCATCCGCCACGCCGGAGGGCGCCAAAAAATAGCCGCTTAAAGCAGCTCCGTCACCTTTTTAATCAGCGTTTCGTTAGTGCCGTCCATTATCCTCAACAGGTGCGCATCTCGGGCGTATTTTTCCACCGGGTACTCCTTCGATATGCCGTATCCCGCGAAAATCTGCACCATCTCGGCCGTATGCCGCACCGCCTCCTCGGTGGCGTAAACCTTGGCGGTCAAAGAAGTTTTCAGGTCGCCGGGGAAGTTCTGGGCACTAAACCAACTGCCCTTCCACAAAAGCGCCTGAGCCGACTCGACGGCCCGTTGAGCCTCGAAGAGCTTCCGCCCCACCATTTGATGCTCGTATATGGGCTTGCCCCATTGCACCCGCTGCTTCGCGTGAGCCAGCGCGTCGTCGAACGCCGCCCGCATAAGCCCCACCGCCAGGTACCCCACCCCCAGGTTGCCCACCGTAATTATTGCGTTGTGCAACATGGGGTACATCTCCCCCGGCGGGAAAATCATATAATTTTCAGGCACTTCCACGTCTTCCAGGCAAACCGAAGCCTGGTTGAGCAGGCGAAGCCCCGTTTTGTCGAGGTTCCTGCCCAGGGAGAGGCCGGGTGAGTCAGCGGGAACCACGAAAGTCCCCGAACCTCTCAATCCCATGGACGAGTCCACGCAGGCGAAAACAATGTACACGCTCGCTATACCGCCGTTGGATACGAAATCGGACTTGGTCCCGTTGAGGATGTAGCGGTCTCTCTTTTTTACCGCTTTCGTATGATGACGAACGTTGGGGTCGAAGTAGTTTTTGCCGTCGGAACCCACCTCCGGCTCGGAGCTGCACCAGGCCGTTACCATTTCCGCTTTGTCATCCTCACAGAACGGGGTTACGTACTTATCCACCAACTCCTTTTCTTCCGGCGCCAGAAAAACGACAAGCTGCGGCACGATGGAGGCCGTAATGAGGCTGGATGCAAACCCCACTCCCCAGTACGCCAGTTCCTCCCATACCATCCCCGTAGTCTGGGGGTCAAGACCGAGGCCGCCGAACCTCTCGGGAATGGCCATTTTGGGAAAGCCCAGCTCGTAAGCGCCCGCCATGGCTTTCCAAAAGGTCTCGCTTTTGAAGACATCGTCCGGGTTCGCCAGCCTGTCCAGCTCGACTTCCGCCGGACGCAGCACTTCCCTGCCGAAATCGCGAGCGGTGTCTATAATGTGGCCCTGTGTCTCCGTCAACTTGAAATCAACCATTTCAATAACCCCGATTCCCTCTCAAGAATAGCACACCTTGACCGGAAGGCGGTTCATAGGACGTGGGAGCGACCTCCCGGTCGCGACCGTAAGGCTACAGCCGGGGGTCGCGACCGCTGTCGAGACCAAAGGTCTCTCCCACCGGAAAATGTGTATCGCGACTTCCAAAGTAACAACCCGGTTTTCATAAAACCCCCGTAAACGGCCATGGTGTGAAGGCCCTGTTTTTACCCGGAAAACCAACTTTCGACCACAACTCCACATCACTTGGAATACATATCGGTCATTTTAAAGTAATACGGCAGAAAGGCGTCCGGGTCCACTTCTTCCACTACCTTGCCCGGCCTCATGGTGTTGTCGGCCACCAGGTAATAGGCCACGGTGATTTTTTCGATAGCCACTTCCGCCCACGGGTCGGTTTCGGATTCGGCGAAGTTTACCTCGGCCGAGCCGATTTCCAGGCTTTTCATCTCCACGTCCGTCTGTTGCCTGCACAACTTGACCGGCCCGTCGAAGCCCGGCTGCAAATCCACCCGCGGCATCGCCTTGAAGGTAAAGCCGGGGCCGGGCGGGGGCATTTGGGGCATGGAGCCGGTCAGCTCCGCCTTTATCTCCACAAAGGTTACGCCGTGCCTTGTCACGGACCCGCTAACCTTATTCCCGTTTCTTTCCAGGTGAATATCGGCGAGCTTCTTGGGCAGGCCGAAGACATCGCGGCCGTTGTGCATTCGCGTCTCGTTGTCTATGGGCATGGAAAGGCAGTAATTCCCGGCTTCACCCTTGTATTTGCAGTTCAGGAAAATGGCGGCTTCCCGGTAACCCTTTCCCAGGTTGGTCTTCGGATACTCGGCGATGAACATCATCCCGCCGGGGTTGTCGGCCTGCTCCAGCGGCGGCGGCAGAAGGCGCTTTACTATATCCTCCCGGGTCTCGAACATTACGCCCAGCATTTGCGCGTCTATAAACTTCCTTTCGCCCAGGCCGAAATATTCGTCAAGCTCTTCCTTCGTTTTTACGAAACTCATCCGAACCTCCTATGGCATATCATGAAAACTTTTTGAACATCTTCATTTGGCTCGACTGAGCCCACAAAACGGCCCTTTCCACTATGGTGGGGGACAACCTGTTAACCGCCCAGCCGATTTTTCCGGCCGGGGTCATTATCAGGCGCCGCTTCCTTTTCTCCAGCATCTTCATAATCAACCCCGCCGCGTAATCCTGGGTGTGATGAGCGGGCCTGTCCGGCGGGACGGGGCTGCCGTCGGCGGCCAGTATTCTCTTCTCCGGGTCGTGCTCGGTAAAGCCCAGGTAAACCACTCCGACATGAACGCCCCGAGGTATAAGCTCCAGCCGCAGCGATTCGGCCAGCCCGGTGAGCGCCATCTTGGTCGCGCAATATATGCTGGCCCCCGGAAGCCCGAACAGTCCGGCGATGCTGGATATGAAAACCACGCTCCCCTTCGATTCGATAATGTGCTCTATTCCCGCCTTTGTAAGGTTGATGCATCCGAGCAGATTTGTTTGCACAACATTTGAGCAAACCTCTTGTGTCAGCTCGGTAAAGTGCCCCCTCATCGAAACTCCGGCGTTATTGACCAGGATGTCCAGCCGCCCGAAGTTTTCCTTGGCGGCGGCCACCATTTTTTGAGCGTCGCCCCATTCTCCCACGTCGCCGATGACCGAAATTACCGAAGCGCCTTCGTCTTCGAGCTTTTTTCGGGAGTCTTCGAGCCGTCTTTCACCCCGGGCCGTAATTACCACCTTCGCGCCCTTTCTCGCCAGCGCCCTCGCGGTGGCAAAACCCACCCCCCGGCTGGCGCCGGTTATCAACGCCGTTTTGTCTTTAAAATCACTCATCTTGACCTCACCCGATATGTCCGTATTCCTTCAGGCTCGCGATGTTATCCTCGATGGCCCGCTCGATTGGCGTCTGTGGCATGTTAAGCTCCTCCACCGCCTTTGCGGGAGTGTAAAACGCCCTTACCAGCGCCAGCCGTGCCATCCGATAATTTATAAGTGGCCGTTTTCGCGTGATTTTTTCGTAGACCGACCCCATAACGCCCCCGGCTAGTACCGCCGCCTTCGGCAACACCACTTTCGGCGGCGGCATCTGCGCTATGCTTGCCACCATGGAGAAAAACTCCATGTAGGTGTAGTTTTGCCCGCCCGCAATGTAAGTTTCACCGTTTTTGCCGGAATTCAGCGCGTTTATCATCGCCGTCACAACATCATTGACGTGAGCGAAATTCCGGCCGCCGGGGCTGGCTATCTTCAGGCCCCTGGTTATGAACTGCCGGATAAGCTCCCCGGAGCTGGGGCGGTAATCGTAAGGCCCTATCATGAACGTGGGCGCAACAATCACCGCCTCGATTTTGCCTCCACCCACGCGCTCCCTGACAAGCTTCATTGCCGCGTGCTTGGATTCCGCGTAAGCCTCGCCGCGATAAGCGTCGGGAAAGCCGCCGGTTTCATCGCCCGGAGCCTCGGGCGTACCGGGCCGGAAGCAGGAGGCGGAGCCGACGAAAACCAACCGGCCCACCTTGGCCTTTTCGCAAGCCTCCAGCACGTTGCGGGCGCCGTCGTAATTCACGCTCCACACGAAACCGGTCTCGGCAAACTGGTCGGTGATGGCTGCGCAGTGAAAAACGGCGTCGCAACCCTCCATCAGCCAGGCAAGCTCTCCCGCGTCCCCTGTCAGGTCGCCGGTTTCCTTTTCTACAGGCAGTCCGTCGAGGGTGGGGGAGACGCTCGCCGGATGGACGAACGTTTTGACCTCGAAGTCGCGGCTCAAAAGCCCTCTCACCAAGTTACTTCCAAGGAGCCCGTCGGCCCCGGTTACAAAAACTTTCAATTCCAACTCCTAATCACTGTCCCTTGCCGGACAGGAATGTCCGGCCTCCGGATTTCATGTTGACTCATTAACCATTTAATTGCGGCTCCAGGCCCGCGTTTTCGAACTTCCGGGCAATTTTGTCCAGCCTGTCCCCCGAAATATTTCCCACGTTGTGGAACTCGCGGATTCTACCCAGCTTTTCATACTTATCCCGAGCCCACCGGTGATACGGCAAAAGATGGACGGGGCCATTATACCCCGCAGCGGTCAAAAACGAAATAATCCCTTCAATCGCCGAATCGTCTTCGTTAAAACCGGGTATCAGCGCCACCCGCGGAATCACCTTGTCCGGGCCGTATCCTTTTACAATGGCTCTGAAATTTTCCAGTATACGATTGTTATCCGCGCCGGTGAACTCCCTGTGCTTTTCCGGGTCTATGTGCTTGATATCGAAGAGAAAAACGTCGGCGGGCCCGGCAATCTTTTCCAGAAACTCCCCGGAAAAGTAGCCGCAGGTTTCTATGGCCGCGTGCAGACCGGAACTTTTGAGCAAACCGAGCAGCTTGAGGAGGAAATCCTTCCGGTAAGCCGGCTCGCCGCCGGATATGGTCACCCCGCCCCCGGAAGCTTCGAAGAAGGGCCGGTCGGGCTCCACCCGCCTCAATATATCCTCCGGCTCGACCTCGTAACCCACCTTTTCCATGGCGCCGGTGGGGCAATTGGCGGCGCATTCGCCGCAGACCGTGCACTTACTGTAGTCCCTTACCACCTGCTCATCCGCAATCGCGAGCGCGCCGTTGGGGCAGACCTCGACGCAAGTGCCGCACAGGCGGCACTTATTCTTAACATAAGCCATCTCCGGCCGGGGGTTTTGCGATTCCGGGTTGTGGCACCACCTGCACCGCAACGGGCAACCTTTGAGGTACACGCACGTGCGTATCCCGGGACCGTCGTAAATGGCGTAGCTCTGGATGTCGAACGCCACCCCTTTCATCGGCAGCCTACCGCCCGTGTTCGGTGCGGGCGATTATCTCCTCCTGGATTTCGGAGCCCAGCTCGACGAAGTAAGTGCTGTATCCGCCTACTTTCACTATAAGGTCGCGGTAATCTTCGGGGTTATTCTGCGCTTCCCGCAGCATTTGCGAGCTTACCACCGTGGGCTGTATCTGGGCACCGCCGAGTTTGAAGTAAGTCCGGATGAGGGATATCCATTTGTCGCGAGCCTCGCGGTTTTCGCCGATGCCGGTGGGGTGGAACTTGAAGTTGACGGCGCATCCCATGACGTCCTCGAAAGGCAGGGCCGCCACCGACCGCATGGAAGCGGTAGGCCCGGCCTTTTCCACGTTGTAGGGGTTGCAGCTTGCGGCGTACGGCTTTGCGGCGGGCCTGCCGTCGGGAGTGGCGATGGACAGCCGCCCGTCTATGGTGTGAGTAATCATGCTTATCACGTATACCACGAACGGCCCGCCCCGGTGGGCCGTGTACTTGTAAGTTTCGCCGAACATTTCTTTCATCACGTCGTGAGCCAGCGCGTCCACCTCCGCGTCGCCGTTACCCCATTTTCCTTTGAGGTTTTCTATCCGCCGGTGAATATCCTCATAACCGGAGAAGTTGTTATCGACCGCCTCCAGCAGTTGCTTGAATGTAATCCTTTTTTCTTCGAAGACGAGTTTCTTTATCACGTACAGCGAATCGGTCATGTTGGCGATGGAGTTGATGAAGCTGATTCCCGCCAGGTCGTAGGTAGCGCCGCCGGCGGTGATGTCCTTTTTGTTTTCCAGGCAGCCGTCTATGAACGCCGATATTACAGGCGAGGGTCGGTGTTGTTCAAAAAGCTTATCCCGCAGGTTGGAGCCGTCGACTATTTTCTTGATGAAAAACCGCGCCTGCTGCATGAGCGCTTCCAGAAACTCGTCGAAGCTCGCGAACGAATCGGGGTCGCCCGTCCTGAGCCCGTCGCCTTCGATGGTTCCCGCCAGTATTTTCGAGTCGCCGTTCCGCAGGGTTATATCGAGTAGCTGGCTGAGCTGCAGGGCGTTGGCGCTCATGCTGCCCGTCTTGCCCGGGCAGGTGGTTTCCACGCAGCCCATGACGGCGTAATCGCGCGCGTCCCGCTCCGAAAAGCCCCGCCTGCGCATGGCTTCGATATTGATGTCGTCGGCAAACAACGAGAAGCTGGAAGTGCCCTCCCGGAGGCATTCGGCCACCTTGTGCAGCAGCTCGTCCGGGGTCTTGTCGTGAACGCGGACCGAGACGTTGGTGATGGCCTTTGAGTTGTGCGCGGCTTCGACGAACAGGTAGGTAAGCTCGTTGGTGGCGTCTTCGCCGTCGGGGGTTATGCCGCCCAGGGTGACCGGCGACGAGCCGAGGAAGCGATGGTAAAAGTTGCTCAATATGTTCGACTCCAGCCGCACGTTCTGGGACATTATCTTCAGAAGCAGTTCTTCCAGCAGTTCCCGCGCTTCGTCGGGCGTAATGTTACCCGCCTCGATGTCGCTTTTGTAATAGGGATAAAGGTTCCGGTCGAGCCTGCCGAAGCAGCTTAAGTAAACCGGGTGAGCCAGCTCCACCGCCGTCTTCACCGTCCATACCGACTGCACGGCCTCCCGGAAGGTATCCGCCGGCTGGAAGGGGACCTTCCGGCAGACGGTAAGCATTTCCTGAAGCTCCCTGCCCCGGGGCGTGTTGCCCACCCGGCCTATTTCGGCCTCGATGCGCTCCGCCAGCCTGCGTGAGTATATCATCACCCCTTCGAGGGCAAGCTCGACGGACTTGAGGTAGCTCTCCTCGTCTTCGGACAGTCCCGGCTCATTCAGCTTCGACGATACCTCGTCCTTCATCGCCAGAAGGCCGGTGGCGAGCACCTTGTCGTAATCCAGTATCACGTGGGCCAGGTAAGTGGCTATGGTGGCGCAAGTGCTTATCATCATCACCTGGCGGGAGGTGTTGCCCGGAACGGCCAGGACGAAGTCGTACATGTCCTTCGACAGGAGACCGGCGTCCAGCATTTCCCGCTCGAGGCGGTCCACCAGCGATTTTCCCTTCCAGTAAGGGAGAAGCTTTTTCAGAAGGTAGCGCTCGTTTTCCTTCGCAATCTGATACTGATTAATCCTGCGCTCGGACATGGTTTTGAGGGTCATGTTAAGCGGCGGCGTCCCCGATTGGCGGGCGAGCTTCTGGTTTTTCACGAACTCGCCCAGCTTACCCTTCCTGACGATATAGCTCAACGCTTTAACCAGGGTTTTGGCACGAAACTTGAGCATGGAGGTCTTGTTCAACTCGGCTTCGAGCACCGGGTTGAAAACCCCCCGCTCGATGTCCACGGGCACGCCCATGAAATACTCGGTCCAGTATCCCGCGATGCGGTCGTCGGGGTCGAGGTGGTGGGTCATGTTTTCGTAGACGTTGTTCATCGCCTTGCTCACCCGCACCGCCAGCGGCATGTCTTTTCCTTCGGTCTGTCGCCAGCTTTCGGTGTAGTAGCGGGCGCGCTCGATGGAGATGTAAGCCGGGCCGGTCTGATACCGACGCCGCATCCGGACTATACGCTCGGAAGCCGGCGGGAATGAGTCCGACTGCTGAAATTTAACCGCTTCTTCCGCCATGGGCATACTCC
This sequence comes from uncultured bacterium, assembly GCA_964459325.1. Classification (GTDB taxonomy): domain Bacteria; phylum RBG-13-61-14; class RBG-13-61-14; order CAYWKU01; family CAYWKU01; genus CAYWKU01. Next base: position 84,165 of record CAYWKU010000012.1, read on the forward strand.
CTTAATTCCGGACAAGGGGTTTTAGCCCCTTGAGTTGGGGGGACCGTTGAAAACAAGGGGTTAAAACCCCTTGTCTGATGTGAAGTCCTGACCGTTCCGGCCTATTTCATTAAGAACGATTTCCAGCATCTTTGCCAGATGCCGTTTTCTTGCCTCGATTTCCTCTTTTGCGAGCGGGTTTTTATCTATCAGGTGCTCCAGCACCGGGCTGTAGGTGAAGTAGCTGACTATCATGCCGTAAAAGCTTACGATAAGCTGGTGCGCCGCCATGTCGCCGGAGCTTGTTTTCGGGTAAGCGGCCATTATCATTCGGGAGCCGAGCCGGAACATGGGCAGCAGGTTTTGGCGCACCCGTTCGATATGCTTTCCGCCGGAGCTTTCCCGCTGCACGATACGGCTGAAGTTGCGGTTTTCGGACAGAAAATCCACGTAGGCGTCAATTAACTGCTCCAGCCTGTGGCGCATGGAGCCTTCCCTGCTGAGGGCGCTCTGGAAGGTTTCGTTCAGGCGGCGGTAGTAGCGGTCGAGCACGGCCTCGAAAAGGGCGCTTTTGCTCTTGAAGTGGTAATGGATAAGCGCCTTGTTCACGCCGGAGGCTTCGGCTATTTCTCGAGTGGTGGCGGCGTCGAAGCCGACCTTCCCGAAGAGCCCGTCGGCGGCCTCGAGTATTTTTTCCCGAGTGCCGTGGTCGATGCTTTTTGTTTTATTTTCAGCTTTTTGCACGCTCATTATTAATTGGGCGACCAGTCAGTGCTGCATTGTTTAAATTACCTTTTTTCCCAAAGGATGTCAAGGGCTTTTTATCCGGGGCTAAGCCGGGATTTTTCAGCTGCCAACCAATTGTGCAATTGTGCAAATCGGGAGCATCGGTTAAGGTTGCCGGCGAACTACTCAACCTGGCTCTTGTCGGCGTATTTTTTGAGGTTGTCGCGGGCCACGGTGTTTTCGGGGTCGATTTCGAGCACCTGCCGCCATTGCCGAATCGCTTCCTCCTTTTTCCCCAGCTTGTAGAGTGCCACCCCGAGGTTGTTGTGCCCCCTGATGCTTTCGGGGTCCAATTCCAGGGCGCGGCGGTAGTATTTCACCGCCTCCGAGGCCGCTCCTTGCTCCATGAGCGCAATTCCGAGATTATTGAGCACGTCCGGGTTTTTCGGTAATTGCCCGATAAGCTTTCTGAAATGCCGCTCCGCTTCTTTGAAGCGCTCGGCCTTCATCAAGGTGGTGGCCAGGTTGAACCGGGCCCTTATCGAATCCGGTTTGGCTTTGAGGGCTTTTTTAAAAGACTTGACCGCACGGTCATATTTTCCGGAATAGGTAAGCGCAAGGCCGAGGTTTACGTGAGAATCGACGTAATTCAGTCCCGTGGAGGCCGTCATTTTATAATAATTAACGCTTTCTTCGTACATACCCAAGTCGAGAAGCGCCTTTCCGAGGTTTGAGTACAGGTTTACATCGGAATAGCCTTTCATTGCCTTGAAAAGGTCGGTGGCACCCGCTTTTAGAAGCTTGGATTTCAGTTTCTCATCTTCGACGTTTTCACTCAGCTTGATGATTGCGCTTCCCCGATAGAACAGAAGCTTCATGTTGCGCGGTATGATTTTCAGGGCCCGGTCATATCGGTCAACGGCGGCGTCCAGCTTGCCGTCGCGTGCGACGGTTATGCCCTCCTGCCACAAGGTAAACCCCTTGTAGTGGCGCGCATTTCGGTCGAAGGAGTACAGAAACCATCCGGAGGGGACAAGAACAAGCAAAAGCGCCGCCATCGCTTGTTTGGGCAGAGCCGCCCGGGAAAAATCAATTTCGTAAGCGTTTGAAGGCGCGCCGGCAATGCCCCCGGTGCTCAGTCCCAGACCCATGAAAAGCCAGAAATATTCCCGCAGTGGTGAAATTTCCATCACCGAGCTTACGAAAAGCAGGGCGCAAAACCCGAACAAGGACGCCACCGCCCCCGCGTGAACCCAGAAATCGGGCGAATCCGGTATCTTGCGCGTGTATTTGACCCTTTCCATAAAAAACAGAGCGACTAATACAATGAAAGCCGCCAAGCCCAGCGAGCCGGATTCGCTCCAGAACTGCACATAGGCGTTATGGGGCTTCTCCACGTTCTGGATGATGTGCCTTATTTTGTAAACATCCTTATGTTCCAGGGTTTGTCGGAGCGCGTCGAGATAATTGTAGCGGTATGTTCCGAGGCCGCTTCCGAGCAGTGGATAGGTGTTCACGGTATTCATGGAGGCTCCCCACATAAGCAGCCTCCCCCCGACAGCTCTGTCACCCAGGTGAGCGAACCTCTTCAGGGGAACGTTTCCCGCGAGCGATGCGCTTATTACCGCTATGGCAACCAGCACAACACCTGCCGCCGACATCCAAAGGATGATTTTCCCCGCCCGGCCCGGCTCGCGCACAAGCCGGACAATCCCCAGCAACAAAAAGGCCACAGCGGTGCTGATGTAGGCGCCCTGGCATTCGCTCAGAACCAGGCTCACGGTTATCAGCAAAAACGCAAGGGTTGTGGCCGCCACAATACCCCACCGGGATGCTTTTTTCGTGGCCAACCTCCAGCCGGCCGCGCCCATGCAAAAAGTAACGGGCAACACAAGCCCCTGGAATGCGCCGAAGTAGTTGGAGTTGCCCAGAATGCCGATGGTTTCGCGGGAATCCAGGCTGAAAAGTAGGTCCATTCCCAAAACCTGGGAAATACCCATTACCGCCTGGAAGCATCCCACCAGAGATACCGCTGCAAGGAGCGATAAAGCCCGGAGCCGGTTATTCACGAGCACCGCGCCCAAAAGTCCACCCAGAGCCGCTCCCGCCATGGCTCCGAACCCGACCTCGCTACGATAGGGAACCGTGCTCGAGACCCACGAAAGCGCAAGGATAATCAGAAAAACCAGGGCGGAAAGATAAACCCGTGAGCGCGGAAGAGACAATTTTTTCCGGAAAAGCACGCTGAAGCCCCAGATGAGGGCCACGAAGGCCGCCGCCGGCTCCCAGAGCCACTGCTTGGGCATCAGGAAGTTGCTTTTGGTGCTTTCAAGGAAGAATAAAGGCGTAACTACGGCCAAAACAAAAAGAAAGACAAAGGCTCCCTTTTCCAACCATCGCCCTACCGTATCCACGGAAATATCAGGCCCGGAGTTCGGAGAGGATAGCGCGGGATTTTTTCTTCCGCTGCCTGAAGACCGGCTTCGAGCTGGCAACTTTAAACCACCCACCGGGGATTTAACGGCTAATCAGGCCTGCCGCCCGCTTCATCTCGGGGATTTTCTCCCTCAAAATTGTTCGCCTTTTCTTCTGCAACTCCTCCAGGCGAGTTTCAAACTTTTTGAAGGTGGAGTAGTGCCTTTTTATCAGCTTTTTGGCGACCGGAGGGGCGGGCGAATCCGGTTCGGCGGCCTGCTCCAGCAGCCATCCCAGCATCCTGCCCCTCCATCGGATACGATTGTCAAGCCGTATGAAGAGGCGCACCTTTGCTCTGAGCACCGGTAAGAACTTCCTCACTTCCCCTTGATGCCGCTTATATAAAACCGACTGCCCCCTTATTCTGTTTTTCTCGGCAAGTCGCGCCTGTCGGGTAATTTCGGAGGCCAGTTTCAGGATTTCGCCGGCAATCTTTTCGGATTTTATGATGTTGTCCTTTACGGAAGCCACCAGGCGACGGGCCACCGGCCCCACGTTTTTCAGCGCCCTTTCGCGGGCAGCTGCAAACCATTGCTCCACGCTGTACTGCTCGGGGAAGTAATCGGTTATCCCTTTTTCCGATATTTTTCCTTCCCCGCCGGGAATTTCTATTTTTTGCCTCATATTCAGCTTTATTTCTTCGCCGTTTCCTTTTGACAGGCCCACTTGCCCGTCTTCCACCGCCAGCAACCCCTTTCCATCGGGAGCTACCGCAACGGCAAACTGCGTGCCCCTGACCCCTGCGACGGCGGAGGGCGTTTGAATTTGCAAGTAGTGATAGTCCTTTCTTTTTTTCTTCTTTTTCGCTCCGCGGGAGCGATGCTTTATATAAACCACCCCGACGTTGATGATTCCGGAGGTTATTTCTTCAGCTTCGGCGCCCGGTTCATCGAACATGAACTCGCTACGGGATTTTATTTCAATTACGTATCCGCTTTCCAGGCCCATGGAGACTTTCGCCGAATCGCCCGTCTTTATAATGTCGCCGCCTTTAATCAGCGAGGCCGGGGTAATTGTTTCCTTTTCGCCGTCTCTTATGAGCCAGGCATCTCCCCTGACGAAAAACACCTCCCCCACCTTCTGACCTTCCGGGGCGGATAAAACCAGGGGAGAGGTCAGCAATAGCATCAGAAGGAGCAAAAGTCCGACTTTAATACGCATGATTATTCCTCACCGGAATTATAAGGTATTTCGATACGCTTTATTTTACGCCCGAGGGCGGGCATAGTCAATCGCCTCGGTTCAGGGTTTTTGAAATTCGCCCTTATTCGGAAGCGTTGAGGGCCTCGTTGACCATGTAAGGAAGTTTGCTTATGGAGGCTTCTGTTCCGAACTTTTCAGCCAGGTATTTTACCGCTTTCATCGCTTCCTCGCGGGTGTATCCGTCTTCGAGAAGGAACGTAACCTGGCCGACGGCTTCATCCATTTCTACATCGTCCGGTTTTCTTCCGGCCATTTTAAAGAATCGCTCGGCAATCTGGCGGATGGTTACAACCTTTTCCGTGCCCGGAAATGCTTCCTCGTTCACGGGGGATTCTATTGGTTTTTCCCTGAATGTAGCCTTTTTCCCCGTCGGCTCTTTCCCCGATTTCTCCACTTTTTCAGGACCGGGGCCTTCTTGCGAAAAATGTACACTATACACTATATACATAGTGCCGTTTTTGTCCCTGTCCAGAGGTTTGATTTTTCCCGCCGCTGCCAGCTCCGACAGCGCCCGCAGCAGCCTGCGGCGGCTCATGCCGGTTCGCCGACCAAGCTCGCTCATCCCCACCCGGCACCAATTCGCTCCCTGCCCCACCGAAAGCAGCAATAAATGGAGAAACGTCGCCTGCCCCAGCGGCTCGAGGCCTTCCATGTCTTCCCGAAGCGCTTCAGCAGGGATAGCTCGGGGCGCAGGTTCTTTAATCAGCCCTTCGCCCTCGAATTCCGCCTCTATCCGCTCGTCACTTTCCGCTTCCTCCAGCGCTTCCAGCTTTGAGCGGGAGCCGGCCGGTTTCGTGACCAGGTTCCGGCTGCCGGGCAGGGGGTGATAGTAGTAGTTGGGCCTATTGGATTTCATCGGACACGGCGCCTCTAATGTAATGCATAGTGTACATATAATGTACACCATGTATAATAACGGAAAAGCGAGGTTATGTCAAGCGTTTTCAACCGGAGCTCCTGTAAAAATTGCGCCTCAGGGTAAGGGCGGTAGCGCCGGGGCAAAGCCGAGGAAAAAATCATTTATGGCGGGTGAGAAAGTAATCTTCCAGGAGATTAAGCAGGGAGGAATCGCCGGCGGGGATGCAATGAGAGCACAGCTCCCTGACCTCTATATCCAAAACTTCCTTGGAGGATGTAAGTTTCTTTATTACAGCGCCTTTTACCGGGGTTTTTTCGGTGTCGAAACAAACCCAGTTTTCAATCGCTTCCAGGTTACAACCTTCGTTATTCGGGTTGTCCGGGCTTGCCAGGTCGTGCAGGATTCCCCTGTCGATGTCAAAAACGTAGCGATATTCGACGCTGGACTTATCAAAACTCATCAAGCTTCCTCCGAGTTTAATTTTATACCACATCCCCCCATATTATTCAACAAGAGGCCGTTGCAGAATGGAAAATCGGAACGCCGCCGTCCCTGACAGGCCGTATGGCTCGGCGGCATCTCGTAAGTTGTTGATTTTAAACAACCCTCTTTTGCCCGTCCGGGCGCTCCGGAAAAAGCAATTCTGCAACAGCCTCAATAAGTTAAAAGAACGGCAAAAAACGGAGTGAAAGAAACGAAGCGGTCAGGGGCATGGGTAGGGGCGACCGTTAGTTTGAGAAATGAAATCTTCTTGTTGTAAAAAGTGTTTTCATATATTAATATATTCTTTCGCTTCCCCGATAAAAACATTGATTTGGGTAAAATAAAAAGTTGAAAGAAAGGAGTTTTTGAATGGCTGGAATGAAGGAATGCGTCATTGTCGACGGTTTGAGAACCCCCAACGCGAGGGCCCACGCCCAGAAAGGCTGGTTCCGCAACAAGAGACCTGATGAGCTGCTGATAAGTGTCTATGAAGCTCTGTTCGAGCGGCACGAGAGCAAGATAAAGCCGGACGACGTGGAAGCCGTCTTTGTGGGCACGGCCAATCAGTCGGGGATGCAGAACGATATCGCCCGCCTGGCGTGGCTGGCCGCCGGGCTGCCCGAAAGCGTGCCTTCCAACGGCATTGGTCAGCAGTGCCCTTCCGGTATGTCCGCCATCGAGCACGCGGCCCGGGCCATCATGTGCGACGAGGGTGACATTTATATAGCCGCCGGCGTGGAGGACATGCAGCACGTGCCGATGGGCGCCAACATGGAAATGCCTCCTAAGCTCGGCGAGCGTTACAACGTGTTCGAGCTCCCCATGGGTTCCACAGCCGAAAAGGTGGCCCAGGTGTACAACATCAGCCGAGAGGACATGGAAAACATGGCCTTTTACAGCCATAAAAGGGCGGGCGAAGCTCGCGACGCCGGCAAGTTCAAGCGGGAAATCGTGCCCATCGAGGGTGAGCAGGAGGACGGGACGGTCTTCACCGTGGATTCCGACCAGTGGATTCGGGCGGATATTTCGATGGAGAAAATGGCTACGATGAAGCCCGCGTTCAAAGAAGACGGCGTTGTTACCGCCGCCACCAGTTCGCCCCTCACCACGGGCGCGTGCGCCGCGATTCTGATGAGCCGGGAGAAGGCGGACAAGCTGGGGCTTGAGTATCACATCAAGTACAAGGCCGGCGCTATGGGCGGCTTCGACCCCACGATGATGGGAATGGCGCCTGTTCCCGCCACCAGGAAAGTGCTGGAACGCACGGGTTTGAGCGTGAAGGACATCGGAGTGTGGGAAATCAACGAGGCCTTTGCCAGCCAGTCGCTGGCCTGCCTGAGGGAGCTGGGCATCGCCGAAAACGCCCCCTTCGACAACGTCAACATCTGGGGCGGCGCTCTGGCTCTGGGCCACCCGCTCGGCCATTCCGGCGCCCGCATCGTGATAACGCTCAACAACATCATGATAAACGATATGAAGGACGCAAAGTACGGACTGGCCACCCTCTGCGGCGCATTCGGCAACGGAAACGCCACAATCTGGGAGAAGGTTGCGTAAACTTTTCAGATAATTGAGCTGAAGAACGGAAAGGGGTCGAATTGTCGGCCCCTTTTTTTATGGCAGGGTGAATCTCTCGCGACCGGCGGGAATAATATTTGTTGCATATCCGCCTGCAGGCTGTATATTATGGGAAAATTCAGTGTGAAAAGGAGAATTCCTCATGCGGCATATAGGCGTTATTACAGTAATTGTCGGAATTTTAATTTATGCTGTTTGCCCGGGCGTTTCCCAGGCCCAGGACCTCAAACAATGGCGAGTGGGCATCTCGGGCGAAGCGTCTTTCGTGGGCGGCGGAACTACGGGCACCATATACTCAGACCTGGGGAGCTGGTCGCCGGAAAACCGGGAGATGTTTTCCACCGGACGCGGTTTCGGGCTGGAAGTCGGCCGGCGAATCGATGAGGACTGGGAAACCGTTTTCGGCACCGGATACACCGTCTATCCGGGCGATTCAAGCTCCATCCAGGACTCGGCGGACAACAGCATATCGCTCGAATTGGATGACCTTACTACGGTACCCATTTACATAGGTTTCCGGTCACTGTTTACGTCGGAGCCGGACGAGGGCCTGGTTCCGTACGTTGGCGGTGAGGTAGGCGCCGAGTGGCTCAGCGAGGTAGAGGGCAACGTGCAGTCCAGTTATTTTGCCAAAAATTACCCGACCACTTGGTGGAATGAGGCTTTTATATTCATGTGGGGCATCGGGGGAGGTCTCGAGTATCGCACATCCAATATTGGATTTTTCACGGACATCAGGAGCAGGTGGGTGCTTTCTCCCAACGAAGCAGGGGACATATATATTGAAAGCATCAGGGTGGATAAAAAAGGCTCCGGCTGGCAGACTATAAACGCCCACCTGGGTCTGAGTTACTACTTCTGAAGATTTGTTTTCCAAAACGGGCTTTCCGCTACATAGAAAATGAATAAAAACAAAAGAAGCGCAATCTTTGTAATTTTTCTGGTAGTTATTATAACGGCTTCTTTTACTTATGGCGTCGCTGTGGGAAGATACAGGATTTTCCCTTTCCAAATCATGGACCGCGTTTACGAGGGTACGGTTAAAAAAATCCTCTCTAATGCTCCCGAAGAAAGCCAACGGAACAGAAAGGGTCTATGGAGAAGGGTCAGGGCGAGGGGGGCGCCGGATACTTACGACACAAAGCTTACTTCGCTGCCGTACCTCAAGGGATACAAAAAGGCGCAGGGGCGGGGAGGTGTAACGTTTTACGAAGAAAAATCCGTATACAAGGGTCTCAATCTCTGGGTTTCCGGGCACGAACCGGCCGCTTACCTCATGGACATGAACGGTAATGTTCTGCACGAATGGGGCATGAAATATGAAAAGGTATGGCCCGGGCGGAAGGAGAAGATTGAGCCCGATGTGCATAAAACCTTCTGGAGAAGGGCCCATCTGTACGAAAACGGTGACCTGTTGGCCATTTTCGAGGGCATCGGAATAATCAAGCTCGACAAGGACTCGAACCTGATATGGGCAAATGACTGCAACGCTCACCACGACATCTTCGTTGCCGATAACGGCGACATTTACACCCTCACCAGGGAGTCGATTGAAACTCATCCCCGTTTGACATTAAAAAAACCGGTTTTTGAAGACCATGTCACCATTCTCAGCCCGGACGGAAAAATCATAAAAAAGGTATCCATACTCGACGCGCTGGTCAAATCAAAACATGCCTCGTTACTCGTATTCCCCGGATACGTCAGAGACCCGCTTCATACGAACACCCTGCAACTTCTTGAGGATGTTCCCGACAAGCATCCGATATTCAAGGAAGGTATGGCTCTTCTTTCCTTCAGGACAATAGACACCATTGCGGTTATGGATATTGAGAGTAAAACTATACCCTGGGCGATGACGGGCATGTGGAGGCTTCAACACGAGCCGGTGCTTTTATCCGACGGCAACCTGCTCATTTTCGACAACCAGGGCAATTTCGGAAAATCGAAGGTTATCGAGTTTAATCCGCTCAACCAGGAGATTTCGTGGCGTTTCACGGGCACAAAGGGCAGAACGCTGTTTTCAAAAACTAACGGCTCAGTACAGCGACTTCCCAACGGTAACACCTTGATAACCGAATCGGATTATGGCCGGGCAATCGAGGTAACGCCCAACAAGAAAATCGTGTGGGAATTTCTCAACCCTAACCGGGCCGGGAAAGATGACGAGTTAATAGCCACGCTGTTCGATATTGTCAGGATACCCTCGGGCAAAATCGACTGCGGGAGCGGCGAAAATGGCGGATGTTTCCGGTAGTGATATGAAAACGGAAAGCTTCATAAGAAAACACCGGGTATTTATATTGCTGCTGCTTTATTTCGCGGTATACGCGGGAATATATGCGTACAATTTGAGTTTTATGGCCGAGGGTGAAAGGCATTTCGTGATTGCCGACGACATGTTGATTTCCATGCGCTACGCCCAAAACCTTGCCGACGGCGAGGGCCTGGTGTTTAATCCGGGCGGGCCGAGGGTCGAAGGGTACACGAACCCGCTGGTGGTTTTGTTCATGTCCGCAATTCACTTGTTTCCATTACCTCTCTCCAAGACCTCGCTGCCGGTAATTGTCACATTTCTGTTACTACTTTTCGTTAACCTGTTTCTGGTGCGAAAACTGGCCCTTCGCGTTTCGGGTGGCTCCGAATTTATCGCTCTGGGAGCGGTGGCTTTGACCGCCACCTTCTGCCCGCTTAATGTCTGGAGCATTACCGGCTATTCCGTCGCCCCTTTGACCCTGCTTGTAACCTTATGCGCCTTACTTGCAATCGATTACAACGCTCGTGATAAGCCATTGACGCCCGTTTTCGTCATCGCGGCGGCGGGGACGTTAATCCGTCCCGACTTCGTGGTGCCGTATATTGCCATATTTCTGTTTTCCCTCTTGTACGACAAAGAACGCAGGAAATTTCACTTCATCGCCGGCGCGGGCATATTGATTCTGTTTATCGGTTCTCAGACGATTTTCCGCTTAATATATTTCGGAGAATTGCTGCCCAACACCTATTACCTCAAATTGACCGGCTATCCGTTGCTGCAGAGGGTTACAAGGGGTTTTTACATTTTCCTTAAAAGCGTCGTCGCTACCGACGCTTTGCTGATGATGGCGCCCTTTTTCATTCTCTTATTCAAGCGGGACAGGAAAATGATTTTACTGTTTATAGTGGTGATAATGGAGGCGCTCTACAGCATTTATGTGGGCGGAGACGTCTGGGAGGAGTATGTGCCCGTTAACCGTTTTGTATCTGTCGTCGTGCCTCTTTATCTTATTACAATCTCGTATTTATTATATCACGTCTGTGAATACATTGTCACGGAGTTGCGCGAGCATAATATAATAAAGGAAAGCGGAAAGCTTCCTTCTTTAAAAATTATATTCACTATAGTCATCGTCGCATCGGTCTTCAGCATAAATAGCAACATGCTGAATGTCCTGCTTCCCTACCGGACGGCTCCCCAGAAAAGTTACGCGAGAAAACTTGTTTTGAAGGGCTATGCTCTGAAAAAGGTTACCACCGCATACGCCGAAGTTGCAACGCCCGAGCTGGGCACCGTAGCATACTTCAGCGAAAGATACATGATAGATGTGCTGGGCAAGGTGGATAAAAAAATCGCGCGGCAGCGGTCGCATACCATCGACACCATAGGCAAATATATTTACTTCATACCCGGGCACACAAAATATGATTATGAATATTCCATAAAAAAGAAAAAGCCCGACGTCATAATAGCATTATGGCATAATCCCGAAACTATAAAACCTTACATAAAGGAAAATTATATTATATATAAATTCAAGAAGTCGTCATTCGATTACATGTGGTATTTAAAAAAGGATTCACGCCATATTATATGGGAAAACCTGGACAGGTTAAAAAAGAACTCCGGCGATAATAATTCCGAAAGCGCCGGATAAACCCGAACGCCGTATGCACAGACAGAGAGGCCGTTGCAAAACAGGCTTCAGGGGGAGAAAAGGCTTTTTTCTGTAGCTCCCCGAGAATGTCTTTTCCAGACAAGGGGTTTTAACCCCTTGGAATTCAAGGGGCTGAAGCCCCTTGTCCATTCGGGGTTCTTTTTCGGCGCGATGAAGGTCAACGCATCCCAAACGAAAAATCATAATTCTGCAACAACCTCTATAACTTTAGTCCTTATCGGATTGCTTGAGGGATTTGGGAACGGTAAAGTAGAATGTAGTTCCCTTGCCTTCCCCCTCGCTTTCAAACCAGATACTGCCCCGGTGAGCTTCCTCGATGATGGACTTGGCGATGGGCATACCCAGGCCCGACCCTACCATCGCCCTTCGGCCGTCGGGGGTCTGCTCGAACTTGGCGAACACCGCGCCCTTTTCCTTATCCGGAACGCCCGCGCCGTAATCGGTTACTCTGACTTTCACGAAATGCTTGTGGTCGGAGGCGTAAACATCTACCCTGCCCCCTTCCGGCGAGAACTTGATTGCATTGGAAAGAATATTGTCCACCACCTGCTTTATCCTGTCGATGTCGAAAACTATCTGCGGGCAATCCTCGGATTCTTCGTTTATGGTAATATTTTTGGCTTTTGCCACGGTACGAGCCCGTTCCACGCAGTCGGTTATTACCTCTTTTATAGGCCCCGGCTCCATGTAGAAACGCAGTTTACCCGCTTCCATTTTCGCCAGGTCGAGTATTTCGGTGACCATACGGGTAAGCCTGTCCACTTCGGAAACTATCTTTCCGGCGAACTTCACCCTGTCCTCTTCGGGAATATTCGGCTCGGCAAGAAACTCCGCATACCCCCGGATGCCGGCCAGCGGCCCGCGAAGCTCATGCCCCACCATGCTCATCAAATCGTCCTTGGCCGCGTCCAGAGCTTTGAGCTCGCCGAGTGTGTCTTCCAGTTGCTTGTTCGTCTCCTCGAGTTTCAGCCGCAGCTTGTTTTCGCTCTGGTCCCTGGCCACACCCACGACGCCGGCCAGCTTGCCGTCCTTATCCCTCATCACGCTTGTGTTCAAGCTGATAGGAACCAACGACCCATCGCTACGGTACCATGAAGACTCGATTTCCCGGGCAATGGGCGACTTCAACAACTTCGCAAATTTCTTGGTCTGTTCCGAAACCATTTCCGGGGCGCCGGCAAAAAGGGTTCCCACCGGCCTGTTAACAAGCTCGTCCTCCTTGTAGCCCAAAAGGTCAAGCGTGGCCTGATTTACTTGTGAAATCCTTCCGTCCGGGGCCATGACGACCAGGGCGTCCAGCATGGAGCGGATGATATTTTCCATTGATTCCGCCACCCGCTCCTTTTCGGCCTCCGCCTCGAACAGGCGGCGAGCCTCCTCGGTAATGTCCATTATGCTGAGCTGCAACCCCGTCGTTTCGCCTTCGCTTTTCATCGGCTGCGCCCAGATGCTTATATGGAGCGGCGGTCGGTCATCGCCTCTAATCAATTGGCATTTCAGTGGCTCCTGGTCTCCGTTGTCGAGCCAGGCGGTCAATTTTTCCCTGTACTGCTCCCTTTGCCCCTCCCATATCATGTCCTCCAGCCGAGTGTCGGCCATTTGTTCCGTCGTAATACCGGCCATCCGGAGAAAGGTGGGATTCGCGCTAATCCAGTCTCCGTTAGGGTCCAGTTGTACGATTCCAAAACTGGATTGCTCATAAAGATGGCGATACTTCTCCTCGGCCACCCTCAGCAGCCGGGTGCGGATTTCGATGGTCTTCTGCAGACGCTTCTCCCGTTCGGAATCGCTTTCACCTGCTGCAGAGGAAGGAGTAAGTATACACAAATGCAGGTTTGATTTGTCATCCAGCAGGGTGGTTCGAAGAGTGTAATTTCCATTGGAAGCGGTTACGGCGCCGGACCAGGTCCTATTCTCTTCCGAAAGTGGGATTAATTCCGTCTCGGGGTTTACATTCCACTCGGCGGGCGGTTTTCCCAGTGGTTCTCCCAACAACTTGTTGGCCGCGTCGTTTGCAAGCAGGCCCGTTCCTTCGCCGTCGATGACAAGCGCGGGATACTCGAGAGCGTCCAACAGCCCCTGAGCATCCAGGGTCGACAGCGCCCTTTTAACTCTTCTGGATAATTCCCATTTCAATAGCTGACCCCAACCACTTCATTTCAGCCCGCAGCCCTTCCCGGATTTCATGCCTTGGCTGCCAACCCAGTTCACGGGAAGCGGCTTGGGTATCAGCGAGTGTAGACTTAACATCTCCAGCTTGCAAGTCTTTTTTTTCAATGTTAGGCGGTCTTCCCACTATTGTCGTTATAAGTTCCAGAATTTCGGAGATTTTTACCGTGTTTCCTCCACCTAGATTATAGACGGCGCCCGGTCTCCCCTTTTCCGAGGCAAGGATTGTTCCCCCCACTATATCATCCACGTAGGTAAAATCCCTGGTTTGAGAGCCGTCTCCGTAAAGCGGCATGGGGGAGTTTTCCATCGCCGACAGCAGAAACCGGTGAAATGCCATGTCCGGGCGCTGGCGCGGCCCATAAACCGTGAAATATCGAAGACTTACAGTCTCAAGCCCAAAATTGGCGTGATAGAGCGAGCAAAGGTTTTCCGCCGCCAGCTTGGTTACCCCGTAAGGGCTGCGGGGGTGGGTCGGGTCGGACTCATTCATCGGAATCCGGTCTGTATCTCCGTAAACGCTCGAGCTGGAAGCGAAAACGAACCGGGGCCGGGTCTCGAGGGCGGCTTCGAGGAGAATCTGGGTTGCGCGGATATTGTTGTCTATATAAACATCGAAGTTCCTGCCCCAACTCGCCCTCACCCCCGCCTGGGCCGCCAGGTGAAACACCACATCCACGCCATCGAGCAGCGCCTCAACGTCGCAGGAGTTTATATCTTCCCGGAAAAGCTCAAAATTCGGGGAACCCCTCAGCTTGTCGAGGTTGGCTTCCTTGATTTTCGGCGAGTAATAATCCGTCAGGCAATCGATACCCCGGACGCCGTGGCCGCGCTCGATAAGCGCTTCGGACAGATGAGAGCCTATAAATCCGGCGCAACCGGTCACAAGGCAGCGCATACCGGGCATATCCGAATCAATCCGGAACCGGGTTGTTCCGGTACCATTCCACCATTTCGGTTACGCCTTCCCTCAGGCTGATGGCCGGCACGAAGCCGCCGGTGACTTCCTTCAATTTCGTAGTGTCGGCGGCCCTTTCCGGGTATCCCTCCGGCATGTCTGTGTTGAAAAACGGCGGATTCTTGATGCCGGTGATTTCCTGAATAAGCTCCAGCAGTTCCTTTATGCTGACCATGTCGTCGTGGCCCAGGTTTACCGGCTCGGGGACGACGTACTTTTCACCGAGCAGCTTTAGCCCCGTGGCGAAGTCCCTGGCGTGCACAAAAACCCGCTTCTGGTTGCCGCTGCCCCACACTTCCACCGGGTTGTTGCCGTCCATCACCTTTTTGATGAGCGCCGGGATGACGTGGCTGGTGGCGGTATCGTAATAATCCCGCGGGCCGTAGGCGTTGAAGGGCCTCACGATGCCGATTTCCATGTCGGTCTCCCGGGAGTACCATGTTGCCAGCTTTTCTCCTATCCGCTTGGCCCAGCCGTACCCGGCGTTGGTGGGTTCCGGCTCACCCCTCTCGCCTTCCGACTCCGGCGTGGGCACCTTCGAGTCGTGAGGATATATGCACGCTGTGCTTACCTGTATAAACCGCGGCGCCCCCTGGCTGTGAGCTGCGTTGAGCGGTATCTGCTGGAGCAACATGTTGTTTTCGAACATGTCCGCCTGGTGAGTGCGGTTGTACTCGATGCCGGTGACTTTTGCGGCAAGGTTGAAGACCATCTCAACCTGATTGCAGGCCTTACGAGCGTTTTCGGGGTCGCGCAAATCGAGTTTCATGAACTCGATGTTTTTCATGACGGCCTCGAGGTTCTCCATCCTGCCGCGCTCGACATTGTCCGCAACCCTTACCTTAGCGCCGTCCTTTACCAGCTCTTCCACCAAGTGGGAGCCGATGAATCCGGCGCCTCCCGTCACAAGTACTCTCTTACCTTTCCAGAAACTCATTATATACTCCGCCTTTCTCCTTATAGCCCAAACAACAGGATTTTGCTATTTTAAGCCAATTCGGAAATGAATTCAATAGGGGAAAACTCCGGCATGACCAACTTTTTCCCGTCGGATGCGACACTTCGACAGCCGGGGCTGATAAATGGGAAAAAATATGTTATTGCTTTTTATCTGTAACCCGCAGGGTCGCGAGGCCTTGCGCCCTCATAAGGCAATTGATGTAACGGAAACTGTTTAATGTGGGAAATTAACCGATACGCTTATCTGTCTGAAGGAGGACGATATCATGTTCGAGAAAGCCGGTGGCAAAAACACGGACGAAGCCCTGAGGCTTGCGGTAAATGCGGCCACTGACCGCGACATCGGCCACCTGGTAGTGGCCAGCACCAAGGGAGACACCGCCCGGGCGGCCCTGACGGCGGCAAAGGACTCCGGCCTGTCCCTGGTGGTGGTGACTCACTCCACCGGCTTCTCCGACCCGGGGAAGCAGGAGTTCGACCCGAAAATCCGCTCCGAGGTGGAAGCGGCGGGGCACAGCGTTCTCACCTGCACCCACGTCCTGCGCGGGCTGGGAAAGGCCATCAAGAACAAGGTGGGCTGGAGCGAAGAGGAGCTGGTGGCCAATACGCTTCGCATCTTCGGCCAGGGCATTAAGGTGTGCGTGGAAATTGCCGCCATGGCCGCCGATGCCGGGCTAGCGCCGGCCCCGGCGGACGTTGTCACCGTGGCGGGAACGGGACGGGGGGCGGATACCGTGGCGGTGGTCTCGGCAATGCCGTCTCATAAGTTTTTCGACATAAAAGTGCGCGCTATCGTCGCAAAACCTTACGATTTTTAAAAAGAGAAAAGGGGGGAAAACGTTGATGACGAAAACAAGGCTTTTACAGATTCTTCTTTTGTGCGCTCTGCCTGTTGCCATGCTGGCGGCAACACCCCCGGACGGGGAAGGAGTAGTCATCTGGGACAAACCCTATAACTGGAAACACCCCGGGGAGGCCACTTTCGAGCCGGGCGATTTGGCCTTCACCGACAAGGACTACCCTCACTTCAAAAACGACGGCATCTACTTCATGTCCTACTTCAACGGCGGATGGATACTCATGACCAGCTATTTCGGATGGAACTACGGTCCCCTCGAAGGCTACGGAGTATACGCCCTGGTTTCCGAGCCGGATGGAACAAGGCATTTCGCCAAGCACAAAATGAAAAGGGATGTCATCGAAAAAAAGCCCGGCAAGCTTTACTTGAAAGGAGATAAAGTACTGGTCGAGGGCAAGGGCATGGAGTATCACCTGCGCTACGACTTCGACGATTTATACTGCGACCTCACCTTCAAAAACGTCCTCAACCCGTGGAAACCGGGCACCGGCTGGGCATTCCTGACACCGGAGAGGGATGTCTTCAACCACTACCTGGTAAACTCGCCATGGGCCGACGTTACCGGAACAATGAAAGTGGGCGGGAAAACCCTTGACGTAAAAGGCCAAGGCTACAGCGACCGCAGCCTGAGCACCCTGCCCCTCACCAAGCAGAATCCCTACCTGTACGCCTGGCGCACTTTCAGCCCCGAAGGTACCCCGAGGGAGGACAGGTGGTTCTGCGGCCTGCTGGAAAGCGTCTCCCACGAAAAGTTCGGCTCGAAACGCATTCCCATACTCCAAATCGCACACGGAGAAGAATGGGTGCTTACCACCATGGATTACAAGCTCATCCCGACCGAGTACGTCAAAAAGCCCGATATTCCTTACGAATATCCTACTGTAATAAAAGTTTATTCCAGCGACCAGGGTTATAAGTTTCGCGGGAAATTCATATGCAGGGAGCTGTTCGACTTCACGGACATATTCTCCGAGCTGCCAATGTTTATAAGAAAAATGGCGGAGAAGTTTCTTACCCGGCCGGTCTTTTTCCGCAGCAAGGGCGACTTCGAGGGCACAGTCACTTACCCCGACGGCCACACCGAAAGCTTCCGCCTGGAGGGAGCCATCGAGTACATGGTGGTTAAGTAATAAGAATCAGGGCACAGAACTATCGTTGTATGAATGGCCGGCGCCGCGCAATCACTTAAAGCGTAACTCACATAGCGGATGCGTGTTACTTTTGAGCCATGGGTTTATAAGCGGTCAATCCAGGGTCATCATTTTAGTGGGAGCAAGAAATAATGGACAATATCACCATGGTAGGCGGGACCCTCCTGTCCCGCATCCTCCGCCTCCATGCGGAGGCCGCCCGACAAGAGTGTCGGGCCTACCCTCCATTTGTCCATTATTTATTGCTCCTGTCAGTAACAATTGAACCCGTGGCAAACATCTCGCCCAGCTTTCTGCTGAAAAGCGCCGCGGCGGGGCCGGACAGGTGAGCATTGTCCACGAAAGCCCACTGCGGTATATACGACAACTCCCGGGCGTCCGACAGGTCGAAAAACATGGCGTCATATTCTTCGGAGGTCTCCCGGACGTAATCCCTCCATTCGTCGAAAGGCACGCTGCGCTCGGTAAGCTCGACCATTTCAGCGTGCATGGGAGTCATAAACACCATTGTCTTGACGTTCAGCCGCCGGGCTTCGGCCAGCATGTTTTCAAACAATAGCTTTTTGAAAACCCCTATCTCATCGAACTCGTTATATCTAACCCGCCTGAACCACGAAAGCATCTCATTACGCTTTTCACGCCTCTTGTCGAGAGCTTTTTCCGATGGCCTGGAAAGCGAACCCTGAAACTCGTCCTTCTCCGGAGAAGACTTAGAGGAATCCGTGCGCAAAAACGGCATTCCCCTCGAATCAAACTTCACCAACGGCTGTTTATCGGCAAGGAACTTGTGTAAGGAGTTTATCGAGTTAACCGCTACATACAACCTGAACAACCTGCGAAACCTCAAATATTCGTAATGTAGCTTCTGACCGGGCCCCCAGGGTATTAATTCCCGGAGCTCGGGATTGGAGTACAAGGAAGCCGTTTGCATCGGCCCCGATTTGAACATGCTCACGTCCAGCCCCAACAAGAGATTGTCGGGAGTAGGGCTCAGCTTAAGGAAGTATTTCCACATGGCATAGAAATCCTCAACTGTGGGACTGTATATGGACAGGTTTACCCCCCGACCACGGGGGACTATGGTTTGAGGGTCGAGCTCCTGCACCCGGCTGCTCCCCATAAGCAACGTCTCGGGCGGATTCTCCGGAGCTTGCTCTATTACCCTTATTTTCGCCTTGCGAACGGGAATCTTCATGGAGGGAACCAGGCTCCAGTTAAACTCGGCAAAAGGATTTACCGCCAGATTCAAGGCCGCCATAAGCAAGAGGATTCCGGCCGCCGACAAAAGTGATATTTTTATGAATTTGCTCGCGCTCATTATTAAAACTGAAAGTATATGAACGGGCTGTATGCCATCAGACCGCTTATCGAAGCGGCCAGCAGAATCCCGGTTATAACCGCCCAACGCCGGCCGGGACGTATTTCAACGTGATGAATATTCGGAAGCAGTAAAATGATTATCATACCCGCTCCCATCAAAAGCCAGTTGTACAAATCAAAGCCCGCCAGCAGCTCCAGCCCCCCGTCGAAACCGGCCAAACCCTTGTAAACATCCACCGCCCTGTCAAAGGAAGTTGCCCTGAAAAGCACCCATCCGAGCACCAACAAGATGAAGTTCAAGCCCACCGCCGGCACCCTCGGGAGCGACGGCATATTGAGCAAACGGGTCACCCGCTTCCAGAGCCTGTGCAACAACACAAAAACCCCCTGATAAATACCCCACAAGATGAAAGTCCAGCTCGCGCCGTGCCACAAACCGGCCACCCCGGTAACGGCAAGAACGTTCATCACCCGCCGGAACCCGCCGCACCTGGAACCGCCGAGGGGTATGTAAAGATAGTCACGGAACCAGAAGCTCAATGTAACGTGCCACTTCCGCCAGAACTCGGTAAACGAAGCGCTCTTGTAAGGCGACAGAAAGTTAACGGGTATTGCCAGGCCGAACATGGCGCCCAAGCCTATCGCCATGTCGGAGTATCCCGAAAAATCGAAATACAATTGTAACGTGTACGCTACCGACCCCAGGAACGCGTCGGCCATGGTGGGAGAAGCTGAAGAATCGAAAAGCGCTCCCGCCACCGGAGCCAGGTAATCGGCGATAAGCACCTTCTTGGCAAGGCCCACTGCGAAAATGGTAAGCCCTCTCGCCGCATTTTCGTTTCGCCCCCCGGAACCGATATGCTCCAGTTGCGGCATCATCTGCCCATACCTGACGATAGGCCCCGCTATAAGCTGCGGGAAAAAGGTCATGAAAGTAAAGAAATCCAGGGCGGGGGTATTTTGAGTTATCTCGCCCTTCCGGGCCGCCCGCCAGCGGTCTATGACCGCCGCCGTGCCCTGCAGGGTGTAAAAGCTGACGCCAAGCGGCAACACGACGGACTCCGCATCCTTCCCGACCTGCCGGAAAAAATCCACCCCGCTCAAAAGATAAAAAACGTCCATCCAGAAGCTCGCGTACTTGAACACCATCAACAGCCCCAGGCTGCCGACCACACCAAAAAGTAAAGGGAAAACCCCCGGCATGAGGTGCTTCCGAGCACGGCGCTCTATCCACCTGATGGCCAGAAGGCCGATTAAGCTCGCGCCCAGAAGCAGGGGAACGTGAGGCAAAGACCAGAAGCCGTAAAAAAACACGGAGGCGCCCAGAAGCAATAACTTCTGCAAAGGCCCCGAACGGCGGCGGCTCAAAGCGTAAAATACTATCACTACGGCGGGGAGAAATATAAACAGAAAGCTGTCGCTGAAGAAAAGCATGGGAAGCTGGAAACAAAATACTACGCCGCCCCTCTTTTTTCAAACCGCGCACCTTGAACAAGGGGCTTTAAGCCCCTTGTCTTACACTATCTACTTACTCCGAATACGTGGGGACATGAATACGTGGGGACATAATACGGGTTTTTGTTCCCCGAACCAACCCTGTCCAATGAAAGTTTTTTATTTGGACAGCGTATGCCTGTTTCGGGCATGAGCGTGTTTCTCAAACGAAGGAGACAAGGGGCTTAA